>NZ_JBIVLI010000001.1:0-656345 GCF_044751205.1 Streptomyces sp. NPDC088732 | reverse complement strand
GTGGCCCTGGCTTCCGTAGCCGATGACCGCGACCTTGCGGCCCTGGATGATGGACAGGTCGGCATCGTCGTCGTAGAACAGCTCGGCCACTTCGGATCTCTCCTTGATGACGGTGGAACGTCAATTGTGTACGGGCAATTTCCACCCCGGGCACCCGCGTTGTGGCCATCAAAGTCGATGTACACATTTTCGTCCAACGCCGTTCGGCGGCGGCATTGGACATGGGCGGCGAACAAGGCGCCCACAGCACTCCATATCGCCCTGAACGAATGGAACCTGAGCGCCGGTTCCGGAATCCGCGCGCCTGGCCGGCCGGAACTACTGAGAGCAACGTCACTCACGTGTGCCGAACAATGCCCTGAAGCCCGGAGAATGCCGCGCGTGGTGGCCGGTCGACCATTCACCGCATCTGCCGCCGGAGAGCTTGTTCGGACCAGACCGTCTTCCCGTCCTTCGCATAGCGGGCACCCCACCGTTCGGTGATCTGGGCGATCATGAAAAGGCCGCGGCCGCCCTCGTCGGTCGTCCGGGCGTGCCGCATGTGGGGTGAGGTGCTGCTGCCGTCGAAGACCTCGCAGATGAGCGTGCGGTCGCGGATGAGCCGGAGCGTGACGGGGTCCGAGCCGTAGCGGACGGCGTTGGTGACGAGCTCGCTGACGACCAGTTCAGTGGTGAAGGCGAGGTCCTCCAGCCCCCATGCGCCCAGTTGACGGGCCGCATTCGCCCGGGCCGCCGCAACGGCCGCGGGCTCCTTGGGGATGTCCCAGCACGCGACGTGGTCCTTCCCCAGGACGCCTGTCCGTGCGAGGAGCAGCGCCACGTCGTCGGTCGGCCGGTCGTCGGCGAGGCCGGTGACGGCGGCCTGGCACTGTTCCTCCAGGGGGGTCCAGGGTGCCGCGAGGGCGTCGGTCAGGTTCTGCAGGCCGCGGTCGGTGTCGAGCGAGGGGGTGTGGATCAGGCCGTCGGTGTAGAGGGCGAGGACGCTGCCTTCGGGTACGGGGAAGCAGACGGATTCGAAGGGCAGCCCCCCGAGTCCGAGCGGCGGGCCGCTGGGGAGGTCGACGAGCCGGGCGCTGCCGTCCGGGGCGACGAGCACAGGTGGCGGATGCCCGGCGCGCGCGAGCGTGCAGTGCCGGGTGACCGGGTCGTAGGTGGCGTAGAGGCAGGTCGCTCCGATGACTCCGCTGGGATCCCGCGCTTCCAGGGCGATGCGGCTGACCATGTCGTCCAAGTGGGCGAGCACCTCGTCCGGGGCGAGGTCGATGTCCGCGAGGGTCTGCACGGCGGCACGGAGGCGTCCCATGGTGGCGGCGGCGTGGATGCCGTGGCCGACGACGTCCCCGACGACGAGGGCGACCCGGGCTCCGGAGAGCGGTATGACGTCGAACCAGTCGCCGCCCACACCGGCTTCCGCGTCCGCGGGCAGGTAGCGGTAGGTGGCCTCGACGGCGTTCTGCGCCGGCAGATCCACCGGGAGCAGGCTGCGTTGGAGGGTCAGTGCCGCGGCGTGCTCGTGGGTGTAGCGGCGGGCGTTGTCGATGCACACCGCGGCGTGCGCGGCCATCTCCTCGGCGAGGTCGAGGTCGTCCGGCGTGAACGGTCCGGAGTCCCGTGAGCGCCCGAAAGTGGCCGCTCCCAGGGTCGTGTCCCGCGAGCGGATGGGAACGGCCATCAGGGAGTGGATGCCGAGGCGGCATCCATGCGTGTCGCGGTCCGGGTCGGTGGGGTCGACGTGGGGGATGAGCAACGGAGCACCGCCGGCGATCGCGCGGGCGGTCGGCGAGCGCCCGGGATACACGCTGGGCTCGCCTCGCGGGATGGGCGGCGGGACGTCTCCGCGGGTCGAACGGTATCCGGCCGACCGCAGGTCGGCCAGGGTGGCCGCGTCGGCCGGGCCAGGCTGCGGCTCCTCGCCGCGGAGCACCGCGGCGAGGAGGTCGACGGTGGCGCGGTCGGCGAGCCCGGGGACAGCGGCATCGGCCAACTCCTGCGCGGCGCCGACGACATCGAGCGTGTTGCCCATGCGCTTGCGGGCCTCGTTCAGCAGCGTGAGCTTCTGCTGGGCGCGGTAGTGGTCGGTGGTGGACAGGACGATGTAGCAGGCGCCGATCGCCCGCCCGTCCTCGGTCTCCAGGCGAAAGCACGAGGTGGAGTAGGTCACGTGCGCGGCGTCCGCCCGGACCCGTCCGGCGTAGGCACGGCCCAGGGAGGGCGTTCCGGTCGTGATGACCTCGGATATCTCGGCCTGGGTGCGCGCCACGTCCAGTCCCGGCAGGACGTCTGCCGGACGCCGGCCGAGGAACCCTTGCCGGGGAACACCGCACATCTCCTGCATGGCGTCGTTCACCCACGTGAAGCGCAGTTCGGTGTCGAGCACGGCCATGCCCACCGGCGCTGTGCGGTCGAGCCCTTCCAGCAGCGAACGGCCGGCAAGGGTCGGCCACACGCGTGTCGTGTCGGCCAGCAGGATCAGGCTCATTGCCGGCCCGCTCGGGTTGTGGACGGGCAGAACCTTGACGTCCAGGTCGAGGCGGGAGCCGTCCCTGCGCCTGAGGAGCTGCCGGCCCTCCCCTCCCGGTCCGAGGTGCCCGGCGAGGCCGGGCCCACTCGGTTCAGGGCTCCCCATTCCCGCAGGTGGGAGGACGTCTGCCAGGAGTCTGCCGATCGCCTCCCCAGCCGGGTACCCGAGAAGGGCCGTGGCCCCTTCGTCCCATGCCCGGACCACCCCGGCGCCGTCGATCACGATCACGGCCGTCGCCGGACCCCAGAGGCTGCCTTCCGCGACGGAAGGAACGTTCGCAGAATCACCCATGTCAGCCCATCCCATGGCATTCTAACCGGCCCAAGGTCACCCGGGCCTGCCGTCGCGGGTCCAGGCCCGAGCCTCCTGCGAAGCGCACTGGGTGCGGCGGTGCGGCATCACGCGGAACCGGCTTTCCGGAATTCTTTCACATATGCGGCGGGTGTGGCACCGTACACCGATTTGAAGTGCCTGATGAAGTGACTCACGTCGGAATAGCACATGCGCGCAGAGATGTCGGACAGCCTGATCACGTCGCCGTGACCCAGCAGCTCGTCGTGAGCCTTTTGCACACGCCGGAGCCGAACGAACTCCATGGCGGATTCGTTCGCCTCCGCGAAATAGCGGTGAAGGGTCCGGAGGGAAACCCCGACCTTTCGGGCTATGAATCGGGGAGAAAGGTCGGGATTCTCCAGGTTGTTCTCCACCACTTCCTTCGCGGCCCGCAGGAGAACGCTTCGGTGCTCGCTCGCCTGTCCGGGGCGTTGAGAAACAATGCCTGCCAGCAGCATGGCGCAGGCGTCCCGCGCCATGGTGCGCGTGGCAGCCGACTCCGCGAAATCGTCGGTGTTGTTCGCGATGCCCTGGAGGAAGCATGTGAGGAGCCGGACCTCCGGCGTGTCCGCTTCGGCCATGTGCCCTTGGTTGAGCACCCTGGGCGAACTGATGTGCGGAATCACAAGACGCCGCGGAAGCGAGACGACATGCCCGATCGTCGCCGGCGCGCACGAGAAACTCCATGATGCCTTCGTGTCGCGAATGCAGATCTGCCCAGGTCCGACGAGGTGCTTCTGCCGGCCCGACTCGAATTCGGCCCACCCTGAGGTGACGACGTTGGTGACGATCGGGTCTTCGTCCAGATGGCTTCCGGAGGTCCCTGTCAGGGCATCGCTGTACACGCGTGCCGACAGCATGCCGTCGACAAGGTGACCGCGTGCCTTGAGGTTGAACCCGCGAGGTGCGGGAGCGGAAGGTATGGCAAGTTTCGAGAGGTGCGAAAACGGGCCGCGCGACCATGCCGTGAAAAACTGCTCGGCATGGTGAGTCTGCATGGCGGTCAAGCTCAGGGAGTTCTCGTACTCAATAGCAGTGCGGTGGCCTTGTGCCGAACCTGCACGCCGGTCGACTCGGCTGACATTCATGAGTACCCTCCTGCAAAAACCAAGGGGTCGTCCCTGAGAACCGAAGACTGCACTTGTCCACTCGCTCTCTTCGTGCGGGACGATCCCTTTGCGGTGAAACCCGATATCTCGGGTGAAGATGCCGGGAAAATCGGCCTCATTGCGGGCGCCGCCAGGCGCTCCACACAGCGCGCCACCGGACCGGGCGAACGCGGCTCGCGGCCTTCTCCGAAAATGTGCCCCGGCAACGGATGCCATGAGGGGCCGTGCGGCCGGCGGGCGACGCCCGCCCGGACCGTTCCGGACTTCGCCGGCCCACGGTCGCCCCCGGGGACTGCTCGCGCCACTTCTGACCGGGCCATGCCGGTCGACTGTGGTCGAGCGATATCAGGAACCTGTCAGGAACGGTTCGTGATCTCGTTGTCGTCGATCCAGTTGCCGTGGAAGCCGAACGGCACACGGCTGGGCAGGTGCACCCGCGCGATCGGAGCGGCCGCAAGGTCGGCGGCGTCCAGGACGACCAGTTCGGCACGGTTGATGTTCGCGTCGTGGACGACCGAGAGGATCCACCCGTCGTCCTCACTCACGGCGTCGGGCCGCGGTACGAACGCGGGCTCCATCGTGACGCGTCCGGGGCCGTGGTCGTGCACGGTGGTGCTGCCGGTACGGGTGTCGACCTTGACCAGGGGGCCGGCGCCGAAACCGTCGGTGGGATCGCGCTTCACGTCGTCAGTGATCATCAGGCCGTGCGCGCCGAAGCCGGCGAACCATCCGTAGCGGTGTGCCCGGCCGGTCAGTGCCGGGTCGATCCGCGGGAACTCGACGCGGTACTCGCTGATCACCTCCTCCTTCACGGTGCCCAGGGCCGGGTTCACCGTCCAGCGCACCAGCGTCGGCTCGGCGTCACCGGGCCCCCACACGTCGCGGACGAACATGCGGTCGTACCGGACGACATCCATCGTCAGCGAGCCGTCGGCGTTGTCGAAGGCGTTGAGGACGTGGAAGACGAAGCTGCGCGGCGCCTCGATCCACCGCACTTGATCAGCGGTCCCGCCGATCGGCAGGATCCCCAGCCTCGCCGCGTGACGGTCGTCCCAGACGAGGGGCAACCTGGTCATGGGGCCGCCGGCCTGTGCGAGCCGCTTGGCGGCGGCCAGGGTGACCGGGAGGTCGAGCACGACGACGCGGGTCTCGGTCAGCGCCATGTCGTGGATCATCGGGCCGTCGTCCACCTCGATGTCACTGCTGTGCCTGGCCTTGCCGTCGGCCCCGAGCACGACGTACCGAAGAGAGCTGTGCCGCAGGTTGTAGGTGATGGCGTGCATGTCGCCGGTGGTCGGATCCACCTTCGGATGCGCCGTGAAGCCCCGGCTGAGCGCGCCGTCACAGTCCCAGATCGCCATGCGGGCGAGGTCGGGGCTGATCTCCACCGGCGGTCTCCCGGCCTCGATGAGCGTGAGGATGCGGCCGCCGTGGCTGAGGACGTTGGTGTTCGGCGCGCCCTGCTCGCTCTCGACGAAGCGGCTGCGGTACCACTCGGCCCTGCCGTCCCGGAGCCGGATGCCGTGCACCATCCCGGCTCCGTTGAACCAATGGTGGGTCGCCGGGTCCACGTCGCCCCGCGGGTTCGGCCCGTTTCGCAGGTAGCGGCCGTTCAGCTCACGCGGCAACTCGCCGGTGACCGGGAGGTCGGAGGCGCTCACCTCCTCGGCGACAGGGGCGTAGTTGCCCGAGACGAGGTACCGGTTGGTGAAATTCACACTGGTCACACTGATTCCCTTCCGACCGTACAAACCCACGGTACGGTGTGGACGTTCCAGATCGGAATATTGAGGTTCAGACCATCCGGACCAGGAGACAGCCATGCCCAGTGACCTCCCGATGAGCGCGTACGTCGTGCTCGGCCTGCTGAGCAGGTACGACGGGGCCACCCCCTACCAGCTCGACCAGCGCATCCGGGAGAGCATCGGCTACTTCTGGTCCTTCCCCCGCTCGCAGCTCTACGAGCAGACCGGCCGACTGGTGCGGCGCGGCCTGGTGGTCGAACGTCAGGAGGAGGGCGGGCGTCGTCGCCGAACGCTGTCCCTCACCGGCGAAGGGCGACGGGCACTCCACCGGTGGCTCACGACGCCCACGCAGGCGATAACCGAGATCCACGACGAGGGGCTGCTGCGGCTCTACTTCCAGCCCACTGACCGGCTTCGGGACATCGGCGCGGCCGGCGCCGGCGACGCGGGCGACGCTGTGGCCCGGCTCGCCGCAGAGCAGATCCAGGCCCATGAGGACCGGCTCGCGGAGTACCGGAGGCTGGTGTCCTCCGGCAAGACCGAGGAGGGCTCGCCCCAGCGGGCCACGCTGGAGGTGGGGCTGCGTTTCGAGCGAATGATCATCGACTTCTGGCGTGAGCTGGCCGCGGTCCCCACGGATCCATCGGGGGCCGAACCCGGCGATCGCCGCGCGACGTAGCGCCCTGGTGAGGCCGCCCCGCGAGCGGCCCGGACCCTCGCCTCCCGGTCCGCCCGCTCACTCCTCCCTCGTGCCGGAGTGCATGTCGTCGATGAGGTCCTTGAACTCGCGTTCCACGACGGGCCGGCGGGGTGTGAGGTCGCCGTGTTCCACGTCGAGGTCGCGGGGCGGGACGCGGAAGGTCTTGATCTGCTGCCAGCGCTGCAGGTCCTCGTTGACGCGGCGTACGTAGCCGTCGATGTCGTCCGGCGAAGCCGAAGAACGTACGGTGTTCGCTCGCAATCGACCTGAGGACGATCGGGGACGCCAGCAGAGGTCGCCGGACGTCCTCAAAGGATTCCGGTGCCATTTCCGTCGTTCCGGAGACGGTGAAGAAATCTCCATGGTTCGGCGTGCGGACCTTCACTCGGCGGGTATTCGCGGTGAGTTGGCAACTCGAGGTGACGGGCGCCACGTGGCGCTGAAATGGCATTCTGGCGCTCTCGTTCCCTTCGCATTCATCGCCGTGCCCTTGTGCCGGCAGATCAAGCCATTGCCACCACCGCGGCTTTCGCGTGGCCGCCGTTGCACCGCAGGACGATGTCGTACAGGAACGCGTCACCTGCACGGGGGCGCACCACCGTGTCGGCGCCGACTCGCACGGTGCGGGGTGCGGCTTCCTGCCGGTCGCCGGGGCGGGAGCCGCTCACGGCGATCAGTTGGATCGGCACGCTTCCCGTGTTCTTGAGCGTGAGGCCACGGGTGCTCGGGCACATGGCGGCGTCGGTGGCGCCCGGGCAGTGGTGGCGCACGTCCCCGAAACCCACCAGCCCGCAGGACACCTCGGTGGAAAAGCCGAAGTCGAAGGCGCAGACGGCGCCTACGCGGAATTGCTGAGCAGGCGCCGGTGTTCTGTGCTGCTCCCCGGTGTGTGCTGTGAGGGCGGACGGGACGAACCCAGCAGCGCCGGCGACAAATGTGACGAGTATCGCGGCGGTGGGGAGTGCTCTTCTCACGTGGTGCTCCGAGGTTCTGGGGCGTCTTTCGCCGTCACTTTGACGGCCCTTACGAAAAGCTCTGCCGAACCCTCGAAACGCTGTTCATTCATCCGAGCACGGTGGACACGCAGGCGCACAGAATGGTGACGCCACCTTCCGCCCGTGGGTTTCGGGCGATCCGGTCCGGAAAGTGCCGGACGTGCGTCCGTCACATAGTGCGCCGTGGAAGCCTGGCTGTGTTCTTCGAGAAGTACGGATTGGTCGCTCGCTCACGTCCGATGGTGGTCCGGGGCCCGTGACCCGGCAGTACCACCGTCGAGTCGTCCAGAGGCAGGCACACCCGGTTCAGTGACTCGGCCAGCTCCTCCGTGTCGCCACCGGGCATGTCGGTACGTCCGACCGCTCCGGCGAACAACGTGTCGCCGGTGAAGGCGACCTGGGGGATCTGCTCCGCCTCCGGGAGCATGAAGAACACGGAACCTTTGGTGTGACCCGGCGTGTGGCTGACCGACAGATCGAGGCCGGCAAGGTGAAGGGTGGTGCCGTCGGTGAGCTCTTTCACGTCGTCCGGCTCGCCGATGGTGAGTTCACCGAGCAAGCGGGCGCCGATGGAGAAGCCGAGGGCCTTCTCCGGGTCGGTCAGCATGTAGCGATCACGGGGGTGCAGCCACGCCGGTACGCCGTGGGCTCCGCAGACAGGGACGACCGAGGCGACGTGATCCATGTGGCCGTGGGTCAGAACGACGGCCACCGGCTTGAGACGGTGCTCGGCAAGGAGGTGCTCGACACCTTCGGTCGCTTCGTGGCCCGGGTCGACGACGATGCATTCCTCCCCCGAAGCGGGCGCCACCACGTAGCAGTTGGTGCCCCAGGCAGCGGGAAAACCGGCAATCAGCACGCTGTGTCCTTCTGTTGTGTCCGACCGCCCGCAAGATTATGTCAGCCACTGCCAGTTGGCAATCGCTGACATGAGGCAGAGTCTGCCACACTGTTCCCGGGGCAGGTCGAGCCGGCCTGCCGGTTCAGCAGAGGGAGCCCATGGAGATCACCGAGCCCGCATCGGCCGCACCTGTGTCCGGCTTGCGTGAGCGGAAGAAGCAGCAGACCCGGGACGCGCTGGTACGGGCCGCACTCGAGCTCTTCGCCACCCAGGGGTACGAGCCCACGACGGTGGACGAGATCGTCCGTTCCGTCGACGTCTCCCAGCGCACCTTCTTCCGCTACTTCGCGGGCAAGGAGGACGTGGCCCTGTTCACCCAGGACCTCGCGGAGGCCCGCTTCCTCGCGGCCGTGCGCGAACGCCCGCCTCATGAGGGCCCCATGGACGCGTTGCGGCAGGCCGTGCTGGCCGGCTGGGAGGCCCTCGGGGAGTCGGTCGAGGTCATCCCTGCCGACCTGCACATGCGCACCTTCCACATGATCGAGTCGACACCTTCACTGCTCGCCGCCCATCTACGGCGGTCCGCCGACCTGGAGGACGAACTCGCCCGGGTCATCGCCGAGCGGGAAGGGGTCGACATGGAGACGGACCCGAGACCGCGTGTCGCCGTGGCCATGTTCGGCGGGGTCCTGCGGGTGACGAGTCGGACGTGGGCCACCGGTCAGGACAGCAGCGTCGAGGCGATCCGCGCCCTGACAGCCGCCTACCTCGATCAGGTGGGGCCGGCGCTGGCCGCACGGTGGCGCGCCGAGTAGCGGATCCCCGCTGTACGCCGGGGGCACCGGCGTGCAGCGGTCGGGGGTTCTATCGCGACTGCGCCCAGGTGTAGAGACGGTGCGCGCTGTCGCCGAGACGCGTGGCGTAGAGCGTGGGTGCCTGACCACCCGCGAGTTCCTCGTCGGTGGTGGTGACGCCCACCACGGTGCCCGTGCCCGTGCCGGTGTCGAAGTCGGCCAGGTGGGGGCCTCCGCTCGAACCCGCCGACATGTCGCAGGTCTCACCCCACAGCAGAGGGGCCTTGGGGCCGGGGTGGCTCGTACCCGCGCAGTGGATCATGCGGGATCCCACGTATGTGTCCCCGGGCACGTTGAGTCCGTTGTTCGGGTACCCGAAAGCGTGGATGAACGCGTCCTCGACGGGTCGGTCGAACCCGATGCGCTGGGTTCCGGTGACGTCCGCGATCGGGCGCCCGCCGGCAGCGGGGTTCGCCACGAGGAGCCCCGTGTCGTAGCCGGCGGCCGCGACGTCCGACGAGTCCGTGGTGTCCGGATCGACGTTCCAGCGGGAGGAGGTGGCCATGGCCTTGACGCTGAAGCCGCCGAGCGGTTTCGTGCCGTTGCGGTAGCCGGGCACGAACCAGAAGTTGTGGTTCCAGGTGTCGTCGGCGGAAGGCGATCCGACGCTTCGCAGGCAGTGTGCCGCGGTGATGACCGTACTGCGGTTGGCGCCGGCGACGACCGTCGCGGTGCAACTGCCGTCGTAGCCGTCGGAGAAGGTGAAGAACAGGCGGCCGATGTTCCTCTCCACCGCCCCGCCGTGGGTCCACACGGCCCCCGGGTCCGGCGTGTTCGCGGGGAGCGGCCGCGGGTTGTCCGGCGTGTTGTCGTCCTCGGGCACGGGGGTGATCTCGGGGACCATGGCGCCCGCCAGCTTCATCCGCTCGGGGGTCCAGTAGGCGCTGATCCGGTGGCGCTCGCGCGGGGTTGTGGCACCGGCATGGGTGGTGATGGTGTCGGGTCCCGCCGTCACCCGGGCGCCGCTGGTGAACGCGGGGTCGTGCGGTACGGCGTTCGCGGCCGCGGCGGGCGCGACCAGTGCGGCGACGGCCGCCGATATCGCGACGGACATGCCGATCGCGTGCCGGAGGCTCCCGGCGGAGCTGTCTTGGTGACCGCGTGAGCGGTAATGAGGCGTGCGCATGCGCGGGACGGTAGTGAGGCGATGTCAGGAAGCGGTCAGAGACGTGTGCCGGTGGTGTCCACGCGACCCCCGTCAGCCCGGGCCGGGGGCGCCGAGCCGGAGGCCGTCGACGAGGAGGGCGACGAGGCGGTCGGAGCGCTCGCGGGAACCGGGGCGGCCGGTGATGAGGCTGAAGCCGCTCAGGGCGCCGGCGAGGTCGTCGGCGGAGACGCCGGGACGGACGGTGCCGGCGCGTTCGGCCGCGTCGAGAAGTGTGCGCAGGGCGGCGAAGACGCGTTCGTGGCCCGCGCGGACGGCCTCGGAGTCGGCCGCGTGGACGACGGCCTTGAGTGCGACGGCCATGCCGGGCTGTTCGGCCGCGTGGCCGATGAAGCGCTGCATCCAGGTCACGAGTGCCTCGTCCGGCGGCAGTTCGGAGAGCAGGCCGTCGACCTCGTCGCAGAGCAGGTCCATGTGGCGCACGTAGGCGCCGACCACCAGTGCCTCGCGGGTCGGGAAGTGCCGGTAGAGCGTGCCGATCCCCACGCCCGCCCGCCGGGCGATCTCGTCGAGTGCGACGTCGATGCCGCGTTCGAGGAAGACCTCGCCGGCCGCGGCGAGGACGGCCTCCCGCTTGCGGCGGGCGTCCGCGCGCATCGGTCGGGCTTCGCTCATCGTGCCTCCTGTGGCCTCCTTCGACCGGGTCAACCTACCCCGTTGCTAAACGGAGGATTCCTCCGTACTCTCATCCGGAGGAATCCTCCGTTTATCCGACCCCATTCCGTGAGGGAGCAACGTGAAGGTCGTCGTGTTCGGCGCCGGGGGCATGGTGGGCACCGGCGTCCTGCGGGCCTGTCTTCTGGACGACGAGGTGGAGAGCGTCGTCGCCGTGGTGCGGCGGCCGCTGGGCACCCGGCACCCCGAACTCCGCGAGGTCACTCCCGCCGACTTCGCCGATCTCACCGACGTCGCGGACGAACTCGCGGGCGCCGGTGCCTGCTTCTTCTGCCTCGGAGTTCCCTCCGCCGGGCGGACCGAGGCCGAGTACACCCGCGTGACCCGCGACTACGCCCTGGCCGCCGCCCGCGTGCTGCTGCCGCGCACCGAGGACCTGACCTTCGTCTACGTCTCGGGCGCGAGCGCCGACAGCGCGAGCAGGACCATGTGGGCGCGGGTCAAGGGCCGCGCGGAGGACGAGCTCCTGGCGCTGCCCCTGCGCACCTACGTCTTCCGCCCGGGCTACATCCGGCCCCGCCACGGCGCCCGCCCGAGGTCGCGGACCAGCCGGCTGCTCTACGGGGCCACCTCGTGGACCTACCCCGTCCTGCGGCGGCTGTTCCCGCGCCACACCACCACGACGGACGCCATCGGCCGCGCCGCGCTCGCGGTCACCCGGCGGGGCGGCAGCGGCCCCCGGGTGCTCACGAGCGCGGACATCAACACGGCTGCCGCGGAGGGGGAGAAGGCATGACGGAGTCGATCCTGGTCACCGGCGGAACGGGCTTCGTGGCCGGCTGGTGCGTCGTCGAACTGCTGCGGCGCGGCTACGAGGTGCGCACCACGGTCCGTTCCCCGTCCCGCCGCGACGCCGTGCTGGAGGCCGTCACCACGGCCGTGGAACCGGGCGGCCGCCTCACGTTCGCCGTCGCGGACCTCACCTCCGACGCCGGCTGGGACGAGGCGGTCGCGGGCTGCGACCGCGTCCTGCACGTGGCCTCCCCCCTGGGCACGGAGACCGGGCGCGACCAGGACGCCCTGATCGGCCCGGCCCGTGACGGCACCCTGCGGGTGCTGCGCGCGGCGGCCGGCGCGGGCGTGAAGCGGGTGGTGACGACCTCCGCGTGCGCGGCCGCGTCGCCCCCGCTCGCCACTGCCGACAGCGACAGCGACGAGTCCCGGTGGACCGACACCGACGACCCGACGCTGACCGGCTACCGCAGGTCCAAGGCCGTGGCGGAACGGGCCGCCTGGCGCTTCGCCGAGGCGGGCGGTGCCGGGGCGGCCGCCCTGACCACGATCCTGCCGGGAGCCGTCTTCGGCCCGGTCCTCGGTCCGGCCGACCGGGGTTCGGTCCAGGTGGTCGAGCGCCTGCTCGCCGGGCGCATGCCCGGCACACCGCGTATCGGCTTCGAGGTCGTCGACGTGCGCGACCTCGCGGACCTGCACATCCGGGCCATGACCGCACCCGAGGCGGCCGGTCAACGGTTCATCGCGACGGGCGAGTTCCTGTGGATGTCGCAGATCGCCCAGGTGCTGCGCGACGAACTCGGCGACGCCGCCCGCAAGGTGCCCACCCGTGCGCTGCCCGACCTCGCGGTCCGCCTCATGGCACGCGTGGACCCGGGGGTCCGGGCCGTGGCCCCGTACCTGGGCCGCAGGCATCTGCACTCGGCGGCGAAGGCCGAACGCGTCCTGGGCTGGCGGGCCCGGCCCGCTGTCAGCACGCTCACGGATTGCGCCCGCAGCCTGGCGGCGCACGGCGTCGTCCCGGGGCGGCGTGGCCCGATGGCCTGACCTGGGGGTCCGTACGTGGGTCGCAGGCATCTGCACTCGGCGGCGAAGGCCGAACGCGTCCTGGGCTGGCGGACCCGGTCAGCCGTCAGCACGCTCACGGATTGCGCCCGCAGCTTGGCGGCGCACGGCGTCGTCCCGGGGCGGCGTGGCCCGATGGCCTGACCTGGGGGTCCGTACGTGGGTCGCGGGCAGCTGCATGCGGCGGCGAAGGCCGAACGGGTCCTGGGGTGGCGGGCCCGGGCGGCCGTGCTCGTCAGCGGCATGCGGTGACGCTGGCGGCTGTCCGGCTCGCGCGGTCCACGTCGACCTCGGCCGCGTCGGCGCCGGGCGGGTATGACGCGTGTGGACCCGGGGTCCGGGCCGTGGCCCCGGCCCGCCGTCAGCACGCTCACCGAGCGCGGCGGCAGCGTACGGGCCGCATTTCGCCCGCGCCGTCGAAGTGGACCCCCGCCACGTCGCTGCACGCCTGGACCCCCGGCGTCCGGGCCGTCGCCCTGTGTCCGGCTCGTAGGCAGCTGCTTTCGGCGGCCGAGGCCTGGTGCGGGGCCGGCGGGGCACGGTCTCGTCCCGATACGTCAGCGCCGTGCGGTGACGCGGACGGCCGCCATCCGGCCCAGGCTGTCGAAGTCGACCTCCGCCGCGTCGCCGCCGGGCAGCCCGGCGACGACCTGGTGCTCGCTCTCCCGGCACGGTGCGCCGTGGTGCTCGAAGTAGCCGGTCACCAGGCGGCGCGGGGAGCGGCCGATGAGCCCGGTGGCCGACAGCAGTGTCCTGGCCAGCGCGACGGGGTCGAGTGCGGTCCGGGGGACCCGCGGGTCGTCGGGCAGGAAGTAGACCCGCGTGCCCGGCCCCGCGGACACCCCGATGTAGCCGGCGGCGCGGACGACGCCCATCCCCGCGAAGGCAAGGGTCTCCGCGGCGCGGGTCGGCGAAGCCGGACAGGTCCAGGACGCCGGACGTGAACTCGCCGATCCCGTGGGCCCGTCCGAAGCGCTCGGCCTCCTCGGTGAGCGAGACCACCGGGGTGCCGCGCAGTCCCGGGTCGGCCCAGCCCCACATCCAGGAGCGTTCCTGTTCGTCGTACGTGCCCAGCACGGCGACGCGCAGTTCCACGTCCCCCTGCCGGTAGACGCAGGAGGGCAGGTCCGCCGTCCACGGTCCCTCGGGCAGGAAGGCCGTCAGGGCGCCGAGCTGTTCCGCGCCCCACGCGGCATGCCGCTCCGCCTCGTCGAGGAACGCCTCGCTGAACTCCTTGGTCACGGCACGGGACTTTACGCACCGGCCCCGTGCGCCCGGCCCCCGGGGGCGCGGTGCCTCAGGCCAGGGCCAGGGCCAGGCGCGGGATCAGGGCCTCGTCGAAGCGGCGCAGCAGGAGCCGCGCCATCTCCGGGGCGTCGCCCAGCACATCGCCGAGGACGTCCGCGCCGGCCTCGCGCGCACCGCGCGCGATGCGGTCGGGGAGGCGGCCGGGGGCGATCACGTACGGGGCGACCGCGATGCGGCGGACGCCCTCGGCGCGCAGGGCGCGCACCGCGTCGGCGGTGCCGGGCGGTCCCCCGGGGACCGTCGCGGCGAACGCGGGACGTACGGCCTGCCAGCCGGTGCGCCGCCACTCCCGGGCGATGTCCGCGATCACCGCGATCGCCTCGGGGTCCGAGGACCCCGCAGACGCCAGGACGATCCCGGTCCGGCCGCGTTCGCCGCGGCCGAGCCCGGCCTCGGACAGCCGGCGCTCCAGAGCGGTGACGAGCAGCGGTGCGGGACCGAGGACCCCGGCCTGGTGCATCCGCAGCCGCGGGTGCCGGGCCGACGCCTCGCGCAGTACGGCCGGGATGTCGGCCTTGGCGTGGAAGGCCCGGGTCAGCAGCAGCGGCAGGGCCACCGTCTCGCGTACGCCGTCCGCGGCGAGGCGGTCCACGACCTGCGGCACGCTGGGCGCGCAGTGGTCGAGGAAGGCGGTCTCGACCCGCAGACCGGGGCGGGCCGCCCGGACCCGTCCGGTGAGCGCGTGCACGGTCGCGGCGTGCCGCGGGTCGCGGCTGCCGTGGGCGATGACGAGCAGGACGGGGGAAGCGGAGGCCATCGCGTCACCCCCGCGCGAACAGGCCGCGGCTGCGCAGCACCTGCCGCTCCAGCGGGGCGAACACGAGCAGTTCGATGCCGATGCCCACGATGAGGATGAGCAGGATCGCGGCGAGCACGGTGGGCATGTCGGACAGTTCCCGGCCCTGTTCCAGCAACTGGCCGAGGCCGATGCCGAGATCGGGCGAGGTGGCGATGAGCTCGGCGGCCATCAGGGAGCGCCAGGAGAAGGCCCAGCCCTGTTTGAGGCCGGCGAGGTAGCCGGGCAGGGCCGCGGGCAGCAGGACGTGGCGTACGGAGTGCAGGCCGCCCGCGCCCAGTGTCCGCCCCGCCCGCAGGAACAGCGGTGGGATCTGGTCGACGCCCGCGACCAGGCCGTTGGCGATCGAGGGCACCGCGCCGAGCAGCACCACGCAGTAGATCGTGGCGTCGGTGAGCCCGAACCAGATGATGGCCGCGGGCACCCATGCCACCGAGGGCAGCGACTGGAGCCCGGACAGGATCGGCCCGATTGCCGCGCGCACGGGCTTGACGCGCGCCACGAGCAGGCCGAGCGGCGTGCCGATGACGACGGAGGCGAGGAAGCCCAGCGCGCCGCGCGACAGGCTCGTCCACACGTAGCCGAGCAGCGTGCCGTCGAGCCACTTGTCCCGCAGGGCGCGGCCGACGTCCGCCGGGCTGGGCAGCTGGTAGTGCGGTTTGACCTCGAAGTGGTAGGCGAGCTGCCAGACCACGAGCACCAGCGCCACGGCCAGCACGGGCGGCAGGGCCTTCTCGCGCAGGAGGCGGCCGAGCGGGACCCGGGGCTCGGAGGGTGTCTCCAGGGCGTCCAGGCCGGCCCCGAGGCCCGCCAGGTCCGTCGCGGACCCGGCCGCGCCGGCGGAGCTGTCTGCCTTGGTCTCAGTGCTGGCCATGACGGCGGATCTCCCCACGGAGGTGCTCGGTGATCTCGACGGACAGTTCGGCGACGGCGGCGTCCTCGATGCGGCGGGGCTGCGGGATGTCGATCCGCCACTCGCGGGCGATCCTGCCGGGCCGCGACGACATCAGCACGACGCGCTGCGCGAGCCGTACCGCCTCCCGCACGTTGTGGGTCACGAAGAGCACGGACAGCGAGTTCTCCGCCCAGATGCGGGTGAGCTCCTCGTGCAGGACGTCCCGGGTGATGGCGTCCAGGGCCGCGAACGGCTCGTCCATCAGCAGTAGTTGGCTGTCCTGCGCCAGGGCGCGGGCGAGCGCGACGCGCTGCCGCATGCCGCCGGAGAGTTCGTGCACCCGCTTGCCGTGCGAGCCGCCCAGGCGGACCAGCTCCAGCAGCCGTTCGGCCTCCGGCCGCCGTTCGGCGCGCGGCACCCCGCGCATGCGCAGGGCGAGTTCGATGTTCTTGCCCGCGGTCAGCCACGGGAACAGGGCGTGCTCCTGGAACATCAGGGCCGGCCGCCCGCCGGGGGTGTCGATCTCCCCGGCGGACGGCAGGTCGAGTCCGGCGACCAGGTTGAGCAGGGTGGACTTGCCGCAGCCGGAGGCCCCCAGGAGGCAGACGAACTCACCGGGCGCGACATCGATGCTGATGTCGTCCAGCACCTGCGCCTGCGCGCCGGAGCGGCCGAAGGACTTCGAGACGTGCGCGAGCCGGGCGGCGTAGGACGCCGTCCCGTCCGTCACGGCGGGCTGGGTGCTGAGTGCGGTGGCCATGGAACGTCACCTCCTGGGGGCTGGGCGTGCGGGCGGGTCAGCTGCCGAGACCGGCGTTGCCGAGTTCGGTCCTGCCCTCGGCGGTGAGGATCTTGTTGAGGATCGTGAGGTCGTAGATGCCCTTCAGGTCGGGCTTCTCCAGCAGGCCCGCGGTGACGGCGTGGTCGGCCTCGCTCTGCAGCGTGGACGCCAGCGGGTCGTCGGTGACCTGGATGCTCTTCCACGCCGGGTCGATGACGTCGGCCGGCAGCGGCTTGCCGGACAGCTTCTCCAGCTGGGCGTTGGCGTCGGCCTTGGCCTTGTCCGGGTTCGCGGTGATCCACGCGTTGGTCTTCACCGAGCCGCGCAGCACGGCCTCGACGACGTCCGGGTGCTCGCTGAGGAACTTCTGGGAGACGATCACGTTCGTGATGACGAACTTGCCGTCCTTCCACAGGCTGCTCTCGTCCAGCAGCACCTTGGCGCCCTCGGCGACCAGCTTGGACGCGGTGGGCTCGGGGACCCAGGCGCCGTCGATGGAGCCGGACTTGTAGGCGTCCGGGGTGATCTTGTTGTCCGTGCGGATGACGGAGACATCACCCTTGCCGCTGGTCGCGTCGACCTTCCAGCCCTGCCCGGCTATCCAGTTGAGCAGGGCCACGTCCTGGGTGTTGCCGAGCTGCGGGGTGGCGATCCGCTTGCCCTTGACGTCCTTCAGGGACGTGATCTTCTTGGGGTTGACGACCAGCTTCACGCCGCCGGAGGCCGAGCCGGAGATGATCTTCAGGCTCTTGCCGCCCGACTTGGTCCAGCCGTTGACGGCGGGGGAGGGGCCGATCCAGCCGATGTCGATGGAACCGGCGTTGAGGGCCTCGATCTCGGCGGGGCCCGCGTTGAAGACCGACTCCTTGATCGTGGTGCCGGAGCCGAGCTCCTGCGCGAAGAAGCCCTCCTTCAGGCCCACCAGCGGGGTGGCGTGCGTGAGGTTCGCGAAGTAGCCGATCTTCACCGTGGAGGCGGACAGCTTCTTGCCGGTGTCGGCGCCGGCGCTGGTGCCACTGGTCGCGGCCGCGTTGGAGGTGTCGTCCTTCTTCTCGGAGCCGTAACCGCAGGCGGCCAGGGCCAGCAGCGGCAGAAGGGCGGCGCCGGCGACGATGCGGCGGCGGGTCGTCGTTCTCGGGGCGGTCGTGCGATCGGCAGTCACGGGAGGTGGTCCTCTCGAAGGCTCCGGGTCGCGCCCTCTAGGGCGCGCCGGAGTAGTGGCTGTCTGGTTCTCGGGGGTGCCGTGCCGCGTGCGCGGCCGCGGTGCGGTGGGTGGTGCGGTGCCCGGGGGGTGTCAGCGCGCACATCGCGTCACACCGCCCGTGCCGCTGCCCAGACAGCCGCTGCCGACGCGGCCGCCCTCCTTGGCGAATCCGGAGAACGCGTCCAAGGCGCTGAGGCCTGCCATCAGAAGTCCCACCCCTCGTCAGTGGCCGCGTCTCCCGCGGCCGGGGCGGTACGGGCCGCGAAGGCCTCGCCCGCCATGCCGGCGGTCAGCGTGGTGCCGTCCGCCGGGTCGATCAGCAGGAAGGAGCCGGTGAGCCGGGAGTCCGCGTAGGCGTCCAGCGGCAGCGGCTCGGAGGTGCGCAGCACGACCGTGCCGATGTCGTTGACGCCGAACTCGCCCGGGTCGTCCCGGTGTTCCAGGCCGTGGGTCAGGTCGATCTTGTACGGGAGCCGCTTGACGACCGCCTTGACCGTGCGCGTGGTGTGCTTCAGCAGCACGCGGGCCCCGACCGTCAGCGGGCGCTCGTGCAGATGGCACACGGTGGCCTCGACGTCCTGCGTGGTCGCGGGGGCGGCCGCGGTCGGCGCGATCAGATCGCCGCGGGAGATGTCCAGGTCGTCACCGAGCAGCAGCGTCACCGACTGCGGCGCCCAGGCCACGCCGACCGCGGTGCCCAGGGCGTCGATCCCGGTGATCGTGCTGGTCAGACCGGACGGCAGCACCGTGACCCGGTCGCCGACGCGCAGTACACCGGAGGAGATCTGCCCGGCGTAGCCGCGGTAGTCGGGGTGTTCGGCGGTCTGCGGGCGGATGACGTACTGGACCGGGAAGCGCGCCGGGTGCGCGGCCGGGTCGGTGCCGACCGCGACGGTCTCCAGGTGCTCCAGCACCGTCGGGCCGCCGTACCAGTCCATGCCGGCCGAGGCGGTCACCACGTTGTCCCCGGTGAGCGCCGAGATCGGGATGGCGGTGATCTCCGGGACGCCGATCGAGGCGGCGTAGGCGGTGAACTCCTCCGCGATGGCCGCGAACACCTGCTCCGACCAGTCCACCAGGTCCATCTTGTTCACGGCGAGCACGACGTGCGGGACGCGCAGCAGGGCCGCGACGGCCGCGTGCCGGCGGGTCTGCTCGACCACGCCGTTGCGCGCGTCCACCAGGATCACGGTCAGCTCGGCGGTCGAGGCGCCGGTGACCATGTTGCGCGTGTACTGCACGTGCCCGGGGGTGTCGGCCAGGATGAACCGGCGCCGGGGCGTGGCGAAGTAGCGGTAGGCCACGTCGATGGTGATGCCCTGCTCGCGCTCGGCCCGCAGGCCGTCGGTGAGCAGTGCCAGGTCGGGCGCGTCCTGGCCGCGGCGGGCGGAGGCGAGCTCCACGGCCTCCAGTTGGTCGGCGAGTACCGACTTGGAGTCGTGCAGCAGCCGCCCGACCAGGGTGGACTTGCCGTCGTCGACGGAGCCCGCGGTGGCGAAGCGCAGCAGCGAGGTGGCCGCGAGATGTTCGGCGCTGGTGATGCCGGCGGTCATGGCTAGAAGTACCCCTCGCGCTTGCGGTCTTCCATCGCGGCCTCGGAGAGCTTGTCGTCGGCCCGGGTGGCCCCGCGCTCGGTGAGCCGGGAGGCGGCGATCTCGGTGATCACCGCGTCGATGGTGGCGGCGGCGGAGTCCACCGCGCCGGTGCAGGACATGTCGCCGACCGTGCGGTAGCGGATCAGCCGCGTCTCCACGGACTCGCCGTCCTTGGGGCCGCCCCAGTCGCCGGCGGTCAGCCACATCCCGGCGCGGCGGAACACCTCGCGCTCGTGGGCGTAGTAGATCTCCGGCAGTTCGATGCCCTCGCGGGCGATGTACTGCCACACGTCCAGCTCGGTCCAGTTGGACAGCGGGAAGACCCGCACGTGCTCGCCGGGGGCGTGCCGGCCGTTGTAGAGCTGCCACAGCTCCGGGCGCTGGCGGCGCGGGTCCCACTGCGAGAACTCGTCGCGCAGCGAGAAGACGCGCTCCTTGGCGCGGGCCTTCTCCTCGTCCCGGCGGCCGCCGCCGAAGACCGCGTCGAAGCGGTGCTCCTGGATGGCCTCGGTCAGCGGCACGGTCTGCAGCGGGTTGCGGGTGCCGTCGGGGCGCTCGCGCAGCCGCCCGTCGTCGATGTAGTCCTGCACGGACGCGACGTGCAGCCGCAGCCCGTGCCGGGCGACCGTGCGGTCGCGGTAATCCAGCACCTCGGGGAAGTTGTGGCCGGTGTCGACGTGCAGCAGCGAGAAGGGCACCCCCGCCGGGGCGAACGCCTTCAGCGCCAGGTGGAGCATGACGATGGAGTCCTTGCCGCCCGAGAAGAGGATCACCGGGCGCTCGAACTCCCCCGCCACCTCGCGGAAGATGTGCACCGCCTCCGACTCCAGCGCGTCCAGGTGCGACAGCGCGAAGGGGTTCTCCGTGCTCTCGCCGATCGCGACTACCGTGGTCACACCGCGCCCCTTTCTCGAGCTTCGTGAGCTTTCGGACGAGTGACGCGAGACGGGCCGCCGCTCACGCCAGCCCCTTTTCCACCAGCAGCGCCACCAGGAGCGCCGCCGAGTCCTCGACGGTGTGGTGCTGGGTCTCGATCCGCAGGTCGGGGTTCCCGGGCGCCTCGTACGGGTCGTCGACACCGGTCAGCCCGGATATCTCGCCCGCGGCCTGCTTGGCGTACAGGCCCTTCACGTCGCGCGTGGAGCAGACCTCCACAGGGGTGGCGACGTGCACCTCCAGGTAGGTCGTGCCGCGCGCCTCGTGGCGCTTGCGGACGGCCTCCCGGCTGTCGGCGTACGGCGCGATGACCGGGACCAGCACGGTGACCCCGTGGGAGGCCAGCAGTTCGGCGACGAAGCCGATGCGCTGCACATTGGTGTGCCGGTCCTCGCGGCCGAAGCCGAGGCCCGCGGAGAGGAACTCGCGGATCTCGTCGCCGTCCAGTACCTCCACGCGGTGCCCGTCGCCGCGCAGCCGCGCCGCCAGCGACCGGGCGATCGTCGTCTTGCCCGCACTCGGCAGACCGGTGAGCCACACCGTGGCGCCCGCGTCCGTCCCGCTCATCCGCCCCTCCCGGGAGGTCCGTTCCGTCGTCATCAGCCGTGCAGACCGCATTCGGTCTTCGCCCGGCCCGCCCACCGGCCGGCCCGGGCGTCCTCGCCCTCCAGCACCCGGCGGGTGCAGGGGGCGCAGCCGACCGAGGCGTAGCCGTCCATGAGCAACGGATTCGTGAGTACCCCGTGATCGGCGACATAGGAGTCCACGTCGTCTTGCGTCCAGCGGGCGATGGGGGAAACTTTGATCTTTCCGCGCCGGGCGTCCCACCCGACGACCGGGGTGTTCGCCCTGGTCGGGGACTCGTCGCGGCGCAGTCCCGTCGCCCACGCGTCGTACGCCGTCAGCCCCTGCTCCAGCGGTTTCACCTTCCGCAGCGCGCAGCACAGGTCGGGGTCGCGGTCGTGCAGCCGCGGCCCGTACTCGGCGTCCTGCTCGGCAACGGTCTGACGGGGCGTCAGCGTGATGACGTTGACGTCCATCACGGCGGCGACGGCGTCGCGGGTGCCGATGGTCTCGGGGAAGTGGTAGCCGGTGTCCAGGAAGACCACGTCGACACCGGGCGCCACGCGGGAGGCCAGGTGCGCCACGACCGCGTCCTCCATGGACGAGGTCACGCAGAAGCGCGCCCCGAAGGTGCCGGCCGCCCAGCGCAGGATCTCCTCGGCGGGGGCGTCCTCCAGGTCGCGTCCCGCCCGTTCGGCCAGCAGTCGGAACTCGTCGGCGGAGTGCTGCCGCGCGGTGGTCACGAACCGCCTCCCTCGGGGGCCGAGGTCCGCAGGCCGCGGGCCAGCAGACCGAGGAACTTGAGCTGGAAGGCCCGGTTGCAGGCGCGGCACTCCCAGGCGCCGTGTCCCTGCTCCGCGGGGTGCAGGTCCTCGTCCCCGCAGTACGGGCAGTAGAACGGTGCGGCACGCTCGCTCACGACAGGTCCTCCTCCGACGCGCGCGCGACCCACTGCGCGAACCGTTCGCCGTCCGTGCGCCCCGCCTGGAAGCGCCGCAGGACGCGCTCCACGTAGTCGGGCAGTTCCTCCGAGGTCACCTTCAGGCCGCGGACCTTGCGGCCGAAGCCGGCCTCCAGGCCCAGCGCGCCGCCCAGGTGCACCTGGAAGCCCTCGACCTGGTTGCCCTCGTCGTCCAGGACCAGCTGGCCCTTGAGGCCGATGTCCGCCACCTGGATGCGGGCGCAGGCGTTCGGGCAGCCGTTGACGTTGATGGTGACCGGTTCGTCGAACCCGGGCAGGCGGCGCTCCAGTTCGTCGATGAGGGAGGCGCCGCGCGCCTTGGTCTCGACGATGGCCAGCTTGCAGAACTCGATGCCGGTGCACGCCATGGTGCCGCGCCGGAACGGCGAGGGCCGCACCTGGAGGTCCAGCGCCTCCAGGCCCGCGACGAGGGAGTCGACACGGTCCTGCTCGACGTCGAGCACGATCATCTTCTGCTCGACGGTGGTGCGCAGCCGGCCGGAGCCGTGCGCCTCGGCCAGCTCCGCGATCTTGCTGAGGGTCGTGCCGTCGACCCGGCCGACCCGGGGCGCGAAGCCGACGTAGAAGCGGCCGTCCCGCTGCCGGTGCACCCCGACGTGGTCACGCCACTGCTCGACGGGCTGCTCGGGCGCGGGGCCGTCGGCCAGCTTGCGCAGCAGGTACTCGTCCTCCAGCACCTGCCGGAACTTCTCCGCGCCCCAGTCGGCGACCAGGAACTTCAGCCGGGCGCGGGTGCGCAGCCGCCGGTAGCCGTAGTCGCGGAAGACCGAGATGACGCCCTCGAAGACGTCCGGGACCTCGTCCAGCGGCACCCACGCGCCCAGCCGCACGCCGATCCTGGGGTTGGTGGACAGGCCGCCGCCGACCCACACGTCGAAGCCCGGTCCGTACTCGGGGTGGCGGACCCCGACGAAGGCGACGTCGTTGATCTCGTGGGCCACGTCCAGCAGCGGGGAGCCGGAGATCGCCGACTTGAACTTGCGGGGGAGGTTGGAGAACTCCTTGTTGCCGATGATCCGGCGGTGGGCCTCGTCCACGGCCCACGTGCCGTCGATGATCTCGTCCTCGGCGATGCCGGCCACCGGCGAGCCGAGGATGACGCGCGGGGTGTCGCCGCACGCCTCGGTGGTGGACAGCCCCACGCCCTCCAGCCGGCGCCAGATCTCCGGCACGTCCTCGATGCGGATCCAGTGCAGCTGGATGTTCTGCCGGTCGGTGATGTCGGCGGTGCCGCGGGCGAACTCCTGCGAGACCTCGCCGATGACCCGCAGCTGCTGGGTGGTGAGCCGGCCGCCGTCGACGCGGACCCGCAGCATGAAGTACTTGTCGTCCAGCTCCTCCGGCTCCAGGATCGCGGTCTTGCCGCCGTCGATCCCGGGCTTGCGCTGGGTGTACAGCCCCCACCAGCGCATGCGGCCGCGCAGGTCCGCCCCGTCGATCGCGTCGAAACCGCGGTACTGGTAGATCGTCTCAATGCGCGTCCGCACATTGAGACCGTCGTCGTCGCGCTTGAACTGCTCGTTGGCGTTGAGCGGCGTCATGTGGCCGACCGCCCACTGGCCCTCGCCGCGGTGACGGCTCACCTTGCGGCGTGCGGCGGCGCCCTGCTGATCGGGGGTGGAAGCCATGGCGATGCAGTCCTTCTGGCAGGCTGAGGAGGTTCGGCAAGTGGGGATCGTACGGCGAAGGACCCCTGCGGCCTGCGGAAACACGTCGCACTCGGCGGCGGTCCTGGAAGCGGGGGTCGGTGCGCGTCCGCGACGTCGGGGACGGCGGGGTCAGTCCGGGGCGTGACGGCGTGCGGGCTCAGTAGGCCCGACAGATGGCGCTGGACATGCGTCCGAGGTCGACGTGCAGCCGACCTACCAAGGCGATTCCGGAGCGCGACATGTCGAAAGCGTGTCACGCGGATCTCGGGCCAGTCCACCATTATCCGCTATCTGGACTCGATCATCCCGCATGCTGATACGAATGCGATGTCGTCAGCGGACGGATCACCGCACCCTGCTCGGATGCCTCAGGAAATCGCCCGTGATCGCCCGGAACCCGTCGTGCCCCCGGGCGCCGACATGCCGCAGCTTGTGGGCCGCCAGCGCCATGCCGAGCCGCACCCCGGCGCCGAGCAGCGCGCGGTTCGCGGCCAGGGCCGCGAGCACCCCGGCAGCGAAGACGTCACCCGCCCCCGTCGCGTCCTCGATCTCGCCGTCCCGGAGCGGACGGTGGGTCCAGCGCTCCACCGAACCCGGCCGGCGCACCTCCACCCGGTCCGGGTACTTCACCACCGCCGTGCCGCGCAGCCCGGGCAGCAGCGGCGCCAGGTCGGTGAACTCCCGCTCGTTGAGCAGCAGGTAGTCGCTCGCCGCCGCCATCGCCAGCACGTCGTCGCTCGGCGCGGTGGACCACGCGTGACCCGGGTCGAAGGTGACGATCGTGCGCGGCGACCGCTCCCGGACCGCGTCGAGCAACCGGCGCAGCGCCGCGCCCCCGTCGGGGTCCAGGAAGGACGTCACGTGCACCACCCGGGCCCCCGCCAGGGTGCCGGCGATCTCCTCGAAGTTCCGCCGCACATGCCCGGCGATACCGGTGTTGGCGCCGGTGTGGGTGAGCAGGGTGCGCTCGCCCCCGTCGTGCACCGACAGGCAGATCCCGCACAGCCGCTCCGGGTCCGGCAGCACCAGGGAGCGGTCGATGCCGAGCCCGTCGAGCACGGCCAGCGGATCGACCGCCTCCAGCGGGCTGCTGCCCGCGACGCTCACGTACCCCAGCCGCAGACCCCGGCCGAGCCGGGCGAGGGCGTGCAGCGCGTTGAAGGCCGAGCCGCCCAGTTCGGGTGTGAGCGGCACGCCCTCCGCGCGCAGGCACTCCAGGGCGGCGCGCACGGCCGGCTCCTCCACCAGCCGCTCGGAACCGCTCTCCAATGGGGGGCGCAGCCCCGTGTGTGCGTCGATCCGGGCCAGCAGCGGGCTGCCGCCCACGGCGGAGGCACCCGTGATCAGGTCCAGATTGAGCGCCCCGACCCCGACGACGTCCATACCTCCCCTTTCACGGCGCGTCCACGCCGCACGCGCCGCCCGCGGGCTCAGTGCGCCCCGGGCCAGGGGCCGTCGATCGGCCTCTTCTCCTCTTCCCCCGTCTCGGTGCGGAAGATGCGGAAGCCGCGCCTCTCGTAGTTGGCCAGCGCGTGCGGCCCGTCCAGGCTGCAGGTGTGCACCCACACCCGCTTCGTCGGCGTCCGCTCCGGCCAGCGCTCCGCAAGGTCCCAGGCGCGCGCGATGCCGAACGACAGCAGGTGGCCGCCGATCCGGCGTCCCCGGAAGGCGGGCAGCAACCCGAAGTACGCGATCTCGACCTGGCCCTCGTCCTGCGCGTCGAGCTCGATGTAGCCGGCGGGCGTGCCCTGGTCCCAGGCCACCCAGGTCTCCGTGCCGGGGCGGTCCAGGCAGGCGCGCCACTGCTCGTACGTCCACGGCAGCCGGTCGGTCCACGCGCAGTCCGCGCCGACCGAGGCGTACAGGAAGCGGCTGAACTCCGGGGAGGGCACCTCGGCCCGGACGATCCTGACCCCGCCGGCCGCGGGATCGGGCTCCATGGCGGGCGCCGACGGCCGCAGATCGGCCGGCGAGGTCTGCTCCAGCGACCAGGTGGTCACGGTGACGGTGTTGCTCATGGGGCCCAGCCAACCACGCCGGCGGACCCTGCGGCGGGGTGCCCCGCGGTCACGCGCGGCATGGGAGCAGGAGTACGTCCCCGCGCTCACGCGGAGCGTGCCCCGGGTGCCGGCGGTCCGGGATGCCAGGGCGCCGGGGCGCGTACGCGGCGCCGGGCCCTCGCGCCGGCCGCGGGCAGTGGAGCCTTTCGTTCGCATGGGGCCGAAACCACGGGGCGGTTCCTTCCCGGACGGGCCGGCCGGGCCGGTCGCCCCGCGGTCACGCGGAACGCGCCCTGCGGACCGCCGGGGCCGTCGAGTGCGGCAGCAGGTCCGCGGGCCGCGCCGGACGCAGGAGTTCGACCTCGACGCCGTCGGCGAAACGGTACGGCCGGTGGTCGAGGACGCCGGAGAGCGTACGGCGCAGCCGGGACATCTCCGCGCGGACGGTGACCGTACGGGTGGGGTCGCCGAACAGGTCGTCCGCCAGTTCGGCGGCACTGCGCCCGGCCCGGTGCAGGGCGAGGACGAACAGCAGCTCGGCATGGCGCGGGCTGAGCTCCTGCGACCAGGCGCCCGCTCCGCCGGAGACCGTGACGTTCCAGGTGCGCGGGCGGCTCACGTCGAGCACGACCCGGCCCGCGGGCGTCCGCTCCTCCCGCTCGTCGCGGACCCGCACCAGCCAGCCGCCGGGCAGCGGTTCCAGTGTGCACAGCCCGAGCGAGGGCACCCAGGTGGGCCCGGCGGCCGGCGCGGCGGGCAGGGTGATGCGCTCGACCGCCGGCATGCCGGTGACGGCGGCGGTCCAGCCGTTGGGGTCGACGACCGCCGCCCGGCCGGACATCCGGGCCAGCAGCGGGGCCGCGACCGAGCGCAGCCGGCCGACGGCCGCCCAGTGGCGGGAGCGCAGTTCGCCCTCGGCGACCTTGGTGACCGCCGTGACCAGCGACAGCATCGCCGGGTGCACGGTGGCGGCCGGCCCGCTGACGTCGACCGCGCCGAGCAGCCGTCCGTCGCGCGGGTCGTGCAGCGGTGCCGCCGCGCACGTCCACTGGTGCAGCTCCCGCACGAAGTGCTCGGCCTGGTGCACCTGGACGGGGCGCCCGGCGACCAGGGCGGTGCCGATCGCGTTGGTGCCGACGGTGTCCTCGGCCCACGAGGCGCCCTCGGCGAAGCCCAGCCGGTCCGCGCTCTTGCGGACGGCGACACTGCCGTCGCGCCACAGCACCCGTCCCTCGGGATCGGTGACGACCATGATGTGCCGGGCCTCGTCGGCCACCGAGACCAGCCCGTCGCGCAGGGCGGGCATCACCTCGACCAGCGGGGTGCGGCGCCGGCGCTGCTCGATCTCGTCCGCCGTCAGCATCGCGTTGTGGCTGCCGTTGTCGGGGTCGACGCCGAGGTCCAGGGCGCGCCGCCAGGAGTCCTGGATGATCGGCCGGGGGACCGTCGCGGCGGCCTTGCCGCCACCGCCGAGTGCGGCCTCCCTCATCCCGCCCAGCAGGCGTGCCGAGCGGCGTGTCTCCTGGGCCGACTGTGCCGACAACGACCGGGAGTCGAACGGAACCTGGCTCATGGTTCTCCCCGCGTGCGTGTGCGCTGGTCTGCGCTGTGCGCCCGGCAGTGATCGCGACGGCGCATTGGCGACCACACCCTGTGCATATGGTGCCGCCGCGGAGCGGGTTCCGGCGGCATATCCGGCCAATAGCTTGCAACGGTCTGCAACGGTTGCGAATATGCACGCCCCCGACGGACAGTGACGGCGCATCACGCTACTCGTACGGAACACCATCCGTGCGACGGTGGGGTTGGAGACCGGGGGTGGTGCCGAGTCGGCGCGGCACCACCTTCCGCGCGGCGCGGCGGCGGATCGTTTCTCCGGTGATCCCGGTCCTTCCTCGGGGGCACGGGGGACCGCCGTCGCGCCGACGCTTCACGCCACCGGGCGCGCCCGCTCCACCACGGCCTCCAGGTCCAGCCCGCGCGGCAGCGTGCCGAAGGTGGCCCCCCAGTCGCCGCCGAGCCGGGAGGCGCAGAAGGCGTCCGACACCTCCGCCGGCGCGAAGCGCACCAGCAGCGACCCCTGCAGCACCAGCGCCATCCGCTCCACGACCCGCCGCGCACGCGCCTCGATGCCCTCCAGGTCGGCGAGTTCGGTCAGCAGCGACTTGATCGCCCCGTCCAGCCGGTGGTCCGCGCCGCGCGCCAGGCCGATCTCCCCGAGGAACGCGTTCAGCGCCTGCGGCTCGCGCTGCAGCGCCCGCAGCACGTCCAGCGCCTGGACGTTGCCGGAGCCCTCCCACACCGAGTTCAGCGGCGACTCGCGGAACAGCCGCGGCATGCCCGACTCCTCCACATAGCCGTTGCCGCCCAGGCACTCCAGCGCCTCGGCCGCCACCGCGGGAGTGCGCTTGGTGATCCAGAACTTGGACACCGCCACCGCCAGCCGCCGGAAGTGCCGCTCCTGCTCGGTGTCCGCGTCGTACGCCGCCGCGAGCCGCAGCACGGTCGTGGTCGCCGCCTCCGACTCCAGCGCCATGTCGGCCAGGACGTTGCGCATCAGCGGCTTGTCGATCAACGGGCCGCCGAAAGCGCTGCGGTGCGCGGTGTGGTGGACCGCCTGCGCCACCGCCTGCCGCATGACCGCCGCCGAACCGGTCGCGCAGTCCAGCCGGGTGGCCGCCACCATCTCGATGATGGTCGCCACCCCCCGCCCCTCCTCGCCGACCCGGCGCGCCCAGGTGCCGTCGAACTCGACCTCGGACGAGGCGTTGGAGCGGTTGCCCAGCTTGTCCTTCAGCCGCTGGATGCGGAACACGTTGCGGGTGCCGTCCGGCAGGACGCGCGGCAGCAGGAAGCAGGTCAGGCCGCCGCCGGCCGGCCCCGTCGCCTGCGCGAGCACCAGGAAGCCGTCCGACATCGGCGCCGAGCAGAACCACTTGTGCCCGGTGAGCAGATACGCGCCCTCCTCCGCGAGCGGCTCCGCCCGCGTGGTGTTCGCGCGCACATCCGAGCCGCCTTGCTTCTCGGTCATGCCCATCCCGAACAGCGCGCCCGGCTTCTGCCCCGGCGCCACCAGCCGCGGGTCGTAGACCCGCGACCCCAGCCGCGGCTCCCACTCCGCCGCCAGCTGCGGATCGGCCCGCAGGGCGGGCACCGCGGCGTGCGTCATCGAGACCGGGCAGCCGTGCCCCTGCTCGACCTGCGACCACACCAGGAAGCCCGCCGCGCGCCGCAGGTGGCCGTCGGGGCGCGACCAGGCGTCGGTCAGTCCCGACGAGACCGCCCGGCCCAGCAGCCGGTGGTAGGACGGATGGAACTCCACCTCGTCGAGGCGGTGGCCGTAGCGGTCATGGGTGCGCAGCACGGGGGAGTGCGTGTTCGCCTCCTGCCCCCACGCCTGTGCCTGGACCGAGCCGGCCGACCGGCCGATCTCGCCCAGCTCCACGTCGATCTCCTGCCGGCGCTCGGGCGCGGCGTGCCGGGCGACCCCCTCCACGAGGGCGTCGTCGGCGGCGTACACGTCATACCCGACCAGCGGCGGGGGCTGGTTGGTCACGGTGTGTGTAGGGGCGCTCATGACAGCTACCGTAGGCGCGTGCAGGCAGCAGACGAAACACCCGAGCGGCCCCGGAAAGGCCGGCTTCTCCAGGCGCGGTCCCTCTACCGGAACGTCTCCAAACGCAAGGTCGGATGGCTGCTGCTCAAGGACACGGTCAACTCCTGCCTGGAGTACCGCGTCACGGGTCTCGCCGCCGAGGCCGCCTTCTTCGTGCTGCTGTCCCTGCCGCCCCTGCTGCTCGGCCTCGTCGGTGCCATCGGCTACGTGGACGAGGTCATCGGCACCGACACCATCGACAACATCCGCCGCAACATCCTCACCGCGGCGGCCACCGTCCTGTCGGACAAGGGCGTCGACCAGTTGATGCGGCCGCTGGTCGACGACGTCTTCGGCGGCGGCCGGCCCGACGTGATCTCCATCGGCTTCGTCATCGCCCTGTGGTCGGGCTCGCGGGCCCTGAACGTCTTCGTCGACACCATCACGATCATGTACGGGCTGGAGGGCATACGGGGCATCGTCAAGACCCGGCTGCTGGCCCTGCTCCTCTACGTGGTCGCCCTGGTCATCGGCGCCGTCGTGATGCCGCTGCTGGTCGTCGGGCCGGACGCGGTCGTGTCGTTCCTGCCGTGGAGCGAGTGGGTCATCCGCATCCTGTACTGGCCCGTGGTGCTGCTGCTGTCGATCACCTTCCTCACCACGCTCTACCACGTGTCCGTGCCGGTGCGGTCGCCCTGGTACGAGGACATGCCCGGAGCCGCCGTCGCCCTGCTGATGTGGGTCCTGGGCAGCTTCCTGCTGCGCATCTACCTCACCCACACCGTCGAGGGACCGACCATCTACGGATCCCTGGCCGCGCCCGTCGCCGTCCTGTTGTGGATCTTCGTCTCCGCCTTCGCGGTACTGGTCGGCGCGGCCGTCAACGCCGCGATCGACCGGGTCTGGCCGTCCATCGAGACCGCCGCGGCCCGCGAGAAGAACGCCCGGGTGCGCCAGCTCCAGGCCGCCGACCGGCTGGCCGAGGCCGCCGCGCGCCGGGCCGCCTTCGACGACGCCCCCGACGACGAGGTGGGCCCCGAGGACCCGCCCGCCGAATTCCCCGAGCGCTGGGCGGGCTTCCTGCCGCCCGACGACGTCAGGGGCCGGCTGCGCGGCCGCCGCCTCCGCGGGAAGAGCGGGCCGCCGCCGGCGGAGTGAGCCCGCTGTCGCAGGACGGTGCCATCCTGGGGGCATGTACCGGGAACGCGCCTCCGTCGTCCATGGCGCCGTGCTGTGGACCAGGACAGCGGGCGCCGAGGCGGCCCGGGTGCTGCCCGACGGCTGCGTCGACCTCATCTGGGGCGAGGGCACCGGGCTCTTCGCCGCGGGGCCCGACACCCGCGCCCATCTCACCGCGAGCCCGCCCGGCACCCGTTACGCGGGGCTGCGCTTCGCGCCCGGGACCGGCCCGGCCGTGCTCGCGGTCGCCGCGCACGAACTGCGGGACCGCCGCGTGCCGCTGGACGCGCTCTGGCCCGGCGCCGAGGCACGCCGCCTGACCGAGCGCGTGGCGTCCGCCGCCGACCCCGGCGCCGCCCTGGAGGCCGCCGTCCTCGGCCGCCCGCCGCGGCCCCCCGTCCGCTACGCCGCGGAGACCGCCGCGGGCCTGGCCGCCGGCGCGCGCGTGGCCGACGTCGCCGCGGACCTCGGCGTCAGCGAGCGCCAACTGCACCGCCGCTGCCTCGACGCCTTCGGCTACGGCCCCAAGACCCTCGCCCGGATCCTGCGCCTCCAGCGTGCCCTGCGGCTGGCCCGCGGCGGCCTGCCGTTCGCCGAACTCGCCGGGCGCGCCGGGTACGCGGACCAGGCCCACCTCGCCCGCGACGTGCGCGCCCTCGCCGGCGTGCCGCTCCGCCGGCTCCTGGCGCCGTGACCGCCGGGGCGTGTCCCCGGCTCCGCGGGGAGGGCCTTCGGCTACGGCCCCAATGTCCTGCGCCTCCAGCGTGCCTTGCGGCCGGCCCGCGGCGGCCTGTCCTTCGCCGAACTCGCCGGGCGTGCCGGGTACGCGGACCAGGCTCACCTCGCCCGGGAGGTGCGCGCCCTCACCGGCGTGCCGCTGCGCCGGCTCCTGGGGCCGTAACCCCGAGGGCGTGTCCCCGGCTCCGCCGGGAGGGCCTTCGGCTACGGCCCCGATGTCCTGCGCCTTCAGCGTGCCCTGCGGCTGGCTCCCGGCGGCCTGCCATTCGCCGAACTCGCCGGGCGCGCCGGGTACGCGGACCAGGCCCACCTCGCCCGGGACGTGCGCGCCCTCACCGGCTCCTGGCGCGGCTGGGAGGTGTCCCCAGGCACGGCACGCCCCCGGGTCTTCGGCCCGGGGGCGTCGCATCGCCCGAGGAGCCCGACCACGCCGACCGCACCGCACCCGGAAGGCAGTGGGGGGGGCGGTGCCTTCGCAACACCCCTAGGACAGCAGCGCGTACAGGTCCACCGCGTTGCCGTCCGGGTCGCGCACGGTGGCGTACCGCATGCCCCACACCGCGTCGAAGGGCTTCAGGTGCCCCTCGTACCCGGCCGCCGTCAGCTCCGCGAACACCGCGTCCACCTCTGCCGGGTCGTCGCAGGCGAACGCCAGCGCCGTGCCGTGGCCGCCGGGCCCCGGCGGCGTCCACGCCGGGTCGAAGGACCGCACCGTCTCCCGGGTGTCCCAGGCCATCCGCAAGCCCCCCGGCAACTCGGCCTCCACGTGCGGCTCCCCCTCCACCCCCTCCGCGATCTCCAGTCCCAGGCGCCGGTAGAACGCCAGCGACGCCCCCATGTCGGCCACCACGATCTCGATCAATCCGATACGCACTGTCATGCCGCCACCGTACGCAGCCCTCCCGCGCGCGGTCTTGAACGAATCGGACGTCTGCGCCCCCCCGGTACCCCACGGCCCCCGGCACCTGCCGTGCCGCATCCGTGACCCGCTCGGGCTGCCGGTCCCCGACGCGCCTCCGGACCCGGCCGTCGATGTCCGTGCGCACGGTCTTGGCATGACCTCGTGGACCCTCCGGCCCGGGCGCCACGCGCACGAGCCCCCTGATGTCCGCGCCGGCCCTGCGCCGACGCCCCGGGCGCGAGCACCTGCCGGCCGAACGGTTCGCTCTCGGAACGGGGGCACCGGCTGCGCTCCTCGTCGCCGTTCTCGAGCGTGACCGAGATGCGGACGCCGGCCACCGGAGTTGTGGACGACCACAGTGCGGGCCTTCTCCTGCTGCCGGTCGGGGCAGACGCCCGGACGGCCGGGACGGCCGGGTGCCCGGTTCCGGGGAAACCCACCGGTCGGGGGCGCGCGGGTGAACGGCCGGGGGCGGCCGGGCGGCCCCCGGGCGGTGTTGTCCCACTGGCGTCACGGTTGGGCAACCACCGCGCCGGAGGGGCTGGGAGCCGGGTCGGCCGAGCCGCATGATGAGTGCTGGGCGGGGATGACAAAAGGGGGGTACGGAGCAGTGGAATTCACGGTTGAGCGGACGCTGAGACGACGCGGCCGGCGGTGGGTCACGGGAGGGGCCGTCGTGACGGCGGGAGCCCTGGTCTGGCTGGTCGTCGCCGTGGGGGGCGCCGGCAGTGTCCAGGTGCCGCTGATCCTCATGTTCCTGTCGCTGGTGGCGACGTACCGGGGCTGGCAGGACCTGCGCAAGGCGGATCGGCCGTTCCGGCTGCGGATCGACGGGTTCGGGATCACGCTGCACGACGCGGAGGTCGCGTGGGAGCAGATCGACGCCGTCTCCCTGTGGCACCTCCCCAGCACCGGTGAGGACAGCGAGAATCTGACGCCGCCGAAGCCGCGGCTGACGCTGTGGACGGTGTCCGGCGTGACGCTGCCGCGCAGGGCCGACCGCACCTGGGACGGCCGGAGCCGCTACACCCTCCTGGACTGCGAGGACCTGGACCAGTCCGTCGCCGAGATGTCGAACGCCCTCGCCGCGAACGCCGGCGACCGTTTCGAGACGGCGCCGCGCGCGGTGCGCCCGCCGATCCCGGTGAGCGTGTCGGGGCCCGAACTGAGCGTGCCGGGAGGGGAACGCGTCTTCGTCGACGCACAGCGGTCCGGCATCTGGGCGCTGATCTGGGCGGCGGCTGCCGTGATCTGCGCCTACTCGTTCTGGCAACTGATCAACGGCGACTTCATGGGCCCGGAGGCCTTCGGCGCGTTCGGGCCGCTGGGCGCCATGGGCTGCTCCTACCTCACCTTCCGCTCCTACCGCCGCTGGCGGAAGCCGCTGCGGCTGCGGATCGGCCCCAACGGGATCAGCATGCGCGAGGTCACCGAGGACGAACAGCACTTCCCCTGGCCGGAAATCGCGGCCGTCACCGTCGGCAAATCGGAGGCGACCAGCGACAAGCGGCCCTGGCTCGTGGTGTGGCCGCTGCCGGGCACCACGCCGGGCGCCAACCCCACGTACCTGGTCGACGGCCACCAGGCCTTCGCGCTGGTCCGGCTGGACCGCCTGCCCGGCGGCGCGGAGGCGGTCGTCCCGGTCCTGCGGGCGTACGCGGGGGAGCGCTACGCCGAGACGGTCTGAGCGGCCCCCGGAAAAGGAGTTGCGTGCCTGTCGGGGGGCCGGGCTATGGTTTCGCCGTCGGACCGCGAGCGATCGAGGAGGTGTTGGAGCGATGACTGTCACTGTGCCGGGCACTGCCCGCATCCAGAAGAGCGTCACCCCCACCACCTCGGCGGTCCCCGGCTGACCCTGCCCGTCCCGGCGTCCCGTACGCCCTGACGGCGCGGCGCCGCGTGCGACCGCCCTCCCGAAGGGCTTTCCCCGTTGAAGAACGGAACCGTCCCGCAGCCGTACTCCGCGCTCGCCGCCTACGGCTGGGACTCCCTGCTCGACTCCGCCTTCGCGGCGTACGCGGAACGGGGCCTGGTCCCCGGTCGCGTGGTGCGCGTCGACCGCGGACTGTGCGACGTCGTCGTCCCCGCGGGCACCGGCGGCACGCACGGCACGCGGACCGTGCGCGCCGACACCGAGGACGTCTTCACCCGCGACCCGATGCGGGTCGCCTGCACCGGCGACTGGGCCGCCGTCGACACCGCTCCGGTCACCGGACCGGCGGTACGGGCCCTGCTGCCGCGCCGTACCACCTTCGTCCGCTCCACCTCCTCCAAGAGGTCCGAGGGCCAGGTCCTGGCCGCCAACGTCGACTTCGCGGTGATCGCGGTGTCGATCGCGGCGGAACTGGACCTCGGCCGGCTGGAGCGCTTCGTGTCGCTGGCGTGGACCAGCGGCGCGCAGCCGATGGTCGTCCTCACCAAGGCCGACCTCGTCCCCGACACCACCTATCTGCTGGCCGACGCCAGGTCCGCCGCGCCGGGAGTGGACGTGCGCGTCGTGAGCGCCGCGACCGGCGACGGCGTCGCGGAGCTGGCGCGGGCGCTGTCCGGCGCCACGTCCGTGCTGCTCGGGCAGTCGGGCGCGGGCAAGTCCACGCTGACCAACGCGCTGCTGGGCCGCGAGGCCCAGGAGGTGCAGGCCATCCGCGACAGCGACGGCAAGGGGCGGCACACCACGACCACCCGCGACCTGCTGCCGCTGCCCGGGGGCGGGGTGGTCATCGACACCCCGGGACTGCGCGGGGTCGGTCTGTGGGACGCCGACGCCGGACTCACCCAGGCCTTCTCCGACATCGAGGACCTGGCCGGGCAGTGCCGCTTCCAGGACTGCTCGCACACCGCGGAACCGGGCTGCGCGGTCCTCGCGGCGCTGGAGGACGGCTTGCTGGCGTACCGGCGGCTGGACAGCTACCGCAAGCTGCTGCGCGAGAACGCGTGGATCGCCTCCCGCACCGACGCCCGGCTGCGGGCGGAGATGCGCCGCGAATGGAAGCAACGCTCCGCGGCGGGACGGGAGATGTACGAACGCAAGCGCGGCGGCGGGCACCGCAAGGTGTACTGACGGTCGTGCGCGGAGCCCGGTGCGCCGGTACCCGGCCCGGTTCCCCAGGGGGAGCCGGGCCGGCGGTCATCCGGCGCCGTTGTGCCGGTGCCGGCGGCGCAGGGTCAGCGGACTGCCCTCGTGCCAGAAGGTGTAGACGATGCTGCCGAGCCCGAGCGCGACGATCACGACGCCGAGGACGATCGAGTAGACCATGGCTCCTCCAGCCCGTTCGGGACGCGTTTACCGCGCCTTTGCCTTCGCTGTCTGCCCGTGACCTTCCCGTGACCGGACCTCCCCACACGCGATGCGGGTCAACTCACAGAACTCACAGGCACCTTGACATCCCGGGCCGGGGGAGGGCCGCGCCGCGCACATGCCACAGGAACGGTCGCGGATGCGCACGATAGTGGCAGCGAAAATACTCAAATACTCTTCCGCGGCCATCTCCTGGGAATCCCCGAGGGGTCCCGCCGGGCGCTGATAGGAATTACCCCCAGGCGCGATTGATCGTGCACGTGTACGGCATTTCGGCGCCCTGTCGGAATGCCCGCATGCGCGCAGCAAGGGGAGCGATGACCTCGGCACCGTCCGGTTCCGTGCCCACCCGGAATGCCGCCCATGATCTGCTCGGCCGTGCGCTGGCCAGATGCCGGGACGAGGGGGTCAGCGGCGTGCTGAGAGTGCAGGGGAGCCCCGGCGGCGCCTTCCATCTGCTCGGCGGCGCGGTCGTCGCCGTGGAGAGCCCCGGCTCTCCAGGGGTGGGCACGCTGCTGCTGCGTTCCGGGCGCATCGACGAGGCCGAATGGGGCGCCGCGCACGACGCGGCGGCCACCGGCGCCTGGCCCGGAGTCGCGTTCGCCGGCGCCGGACGGCTGGGGAACGCCGAGTTCCAGGTGATCCACATGATGGCCGCCCAGGACGCGGTCTTCGCCGTCCTGGCCGGCCGGCTGGAGAACTGCGTCCTCGACCCGGTGCGGCCCGAGGGCCCGGTGCCCGCCCTCGTGCCGGCCGTCGGACGCGGCGTCGAACCCGAGGAACTGCTGGTCGAGGCGGGCCGCCGGATCGCGGCGCTGGCAGCCCTGCCCCGCCAGGTCTCGCCGGACCGCGACCGGGTGATCGCCCTCGTCGGCGCCGGGAACGACGAGACGCTGCCCGCCGCCCGGCGGGACATCCTGGAGTACGCCAACGGCCGCCGCAGCCCCAGGGACATCGCCTTCCAGCTGGGCCGGGGGGTCTGGACCGTCACGGTCGAGGTCTCCCGGATGCTCGCGGAGGGCCTGGTGGAGACCGTGTCCGCGCCGGTGCCTCCTGCCGTGCCCGTTCCCCGGCCTTTCGCGCCCGTGCCCGCCCCCGGAACCGACGGCCTCCGGGAACCGGACCCCGACGCGGACCCCGTTCCCGCCCAGGACCCCGCTCCCGACTTCGATCCGTCCCCGCCCCCGCCGCCGTATCCGCCGGGGCCCCCGGCCGCGTGCGGTCCCGGCCCCGGGCCGTCGGCCGTCACCGAGGAGGGACTGCCGCGCCGCCTCCCCGGTGCCAGTGGCATCCACGAGGCGCTGGAGGCCTCCCGCCCGCCGTCGGGCTGGAAGGGATTTCTCCGGCCGCGCGGACGGGGCCGGCCGGATTCCCCCTGACGTCAATTCACCCGGCACTGACGGCACATCATCCATTCCGCAACGAATTCAAAGAGGTGCACGTGCATGAATCATGACGCCCTGGTCGCCGAGATGCGTGCTCTGCGGGACCAGGTGGTCGGCATCACCGACACCGTCGTGGCGGCCGTCGACGGTCTGCTGATCGCCGCCGACACCGAGGACGCCATCGACCCCAACGGCCTGGCCGCGCTGGCCGCCGCCAGTCTCGGGCTGTCCCAGCGGATCGCGTCCGCGGCCCTGCGCGGCTCCCTGCGCAGGACCGTGACCAGCAGCAGCGGTGGCTACACGGCCGTTTACGCGGTGGACGACACCGCCCTGCTGATCGTCGTGGGCGACGAGGGGATGAACGTCCCCCAGCTCCACCTGGAGGCCCGGACCGCCGTCGAGCGGATCGCGGCGATCCTCCTGCACACCGAACCAGCCCCCGAGTCCGCCGTCGAGCCCGCGCCCGACCCCGAGGGAGTCCTCGGATGACCCCCGAAGAAGGAGTGCTGTGAGCACCACCGGAAAGCGCCCGGCCACCAACATGGCCGATCAGATCATGATGCTGGTGAAGAGCCTGCGGCAGGAGGTTCCCGAGTGCCTCGCCGCCGGCGTGGTCGACATGGCGACCGGCATGCTGCTGTCCGTCGACACCGTCGACAGCCATCCCCCGGAGGTACTGGACCTGCTGGCCGCCGCGACCCTCGACCTGTTCCAGGGCCGTACGGTGGTGATGATCGAGGACGTCTTCAAGGAGCGCCGCGGGGTCACCACCGACCAGCACTACTTCCAGGAGATCCTCGTCAACAGCGAGAACCTCACGCACCTGTTCCTGCGCAACACGACCAGCGAGGACGTCGTCGCGGTCGTCGTCTGCCGTCGCTCGGTCAACGTGGGCATGCTCTTCGCCCAGGCGCGCCGTGTGATGAAGGAGCAGGGGGAGTTCTGAGCCCGGTCCGGCGGGTGCGGCGGGTCAGGCGGTGGCCCGCCGCACCAGCCGGGTCGGCGTGACGACGGAGGAGGGCGGCCGGCCGCCGTTGCCCGCTTCGGGGTGCCGGACCAGGCCGTGCAGCAGCAGCCGCACCATCAGCCGGCCCATCTCCTCGATCTCCTGGCGGACCGTGGTCAAAGGGGGGTCGGCGAGCGCGGCCACCGAGGCCATGTCGTCGAAGCCGACGACCGCCACGTCCTCCGGCACCCGGCGGCCGTGGTCGCGCAGCACGCGCAGCGCGCCGGTGGCCATGAGGTCGGAGGCGACGAAGACGGCGTCCAGGGCCGGGGCACGTTCCAGGAGTTCGGCCATGGCCCGCCCGCCGCCGCCCGCCGAGAAGTCGCCCACCGCGACCAGGTGCGGGTCGGCGGCCGGCAGCACGTCGCGGTAGCCGTCGAGGCGGTCGACGGACGCGGTCTGGTCGAGCGGTCCGGTGATGGTCGCGATGCGCGCGCGCCCCAGCGAGACCAGATGGCGCACGGCCTCCCGCGCGCCGCCTCGGTTGTCGGAGTCGACGTACAGTATCCCGCTGTCGCCGTCCGCCCCCGGCCAGCCGGGGCGGCCGCCGAAGACGGTGGGCAGGCCGATCCGGTGGATGATGCCCGGCAGCGGGTCCTCGGCGTGCAGGGAGAAGACCAGCGCGCCGTCGACGTGACCGCCCGACAGGTAGCGGCCGACCCGCTCGTAGTCGGCCGTGCCCTCCACCAGCAGCAGGACGAGCTGCGAGTCGTGGACGGCCAGTTCCCGGCTGATGCCGAGCAACTGCTCGGCGAAGAAGGGGTCGGCGAAGACCCGGGTCTCCGGTTCGGCCACGATGACGGCGACCGCCCCCGTCCGCCGGGTGACCAGGGAACGGGCTGCCTGGTTGGGCACGTACCCCAGTTCCTCGACGGCGCGGCGGACCCTCTCGACCAGGACCTCTCGCACCCCGTTCCCGCCGTTCACCACGCGCGAGACCGTGGCCCGCGAGACGCCGGCGCGTTCGGCGACGGCTTCCAGCGTGGGGCGCGGCGTGGAGATCTGGTCGGGCAACGAAGGCTCCTCTCGGGACGGCACCAGCCTAGCCCTCCCCCTGGGAGGGCCGAGTGTCCTCCGCCCCAGCTCGCAGGCCCCGCCAACGATATGACGGTATGTCAGCGCACCGGGAAGCCGAAGGCGTACCCCTGCTGCTTCAGCCACGGCAGGACCTGGCGCAGCGCCTCCACGGTCTGGCCGCGGTCACCGCCCGCGTCGTGGAAGAGCACGGTCGGGCCGTTGGCTATCTCGTTCTTGACGGTGCCCACGAGCGCCGCCGTGCCGGGCTGCTTGAAGTCCTCGGAGTCCACGTTCCAGCCCAGCGGGCGCATTCCGCGGGACGCGGCGAGCTGACGGCTGTACGGGGTGAAGGCGCCGCCCGGGGCGCGGTAGTAGAGCGGTGCGACGCCGCCCGAGGCCTCGGTGATCATGCGCTCGGCGTCGAGGATCTCCTTGGCCTGATAGGCCCGCGACTTGGTGTTCATCGTCGTGTCGTGGGAGACGGAGTGGTCGCACAGCCGGTGCCCGGCGGCGACCACGGCCTTCACCAGATCGGGATGCGCCTGGGCCTGCGTGCCGACCATGCAGAAGGTCGCCTTCACGCCGTTGTCCTTCAGTACCTGGAGAACCTGCGGGGTCCAGGTGGGGTCGGGACCGTCGTCGATGGTGATGTTCACCCCGCGGGGGCCCTTGTCCGAGGCGTGCACGATGTCCATGTTGACGCGCGGGGCGGGGAGTTGCGGATCCGGGACGGAGGTCTGCCCCGGTATGGGGCGGGGCTTGGCCGGGGGCGCGGCGGTCACGGAGGGCTTCGCGGTCGGGCGGGTCGCGGCCGCAGCCCGGTCACCGGCGGGCCCCGCCTGGGCGGCGGTCCACGCCGACACCGCCGCCGTCACGGAGACGACGCCGACCGCCGCCGCCAGCAGGCGCCCGTTCGTCCCCCGTATCCCGCTCCACACCATGTCCGCTCCACTCCCTGTGTCGTCCGTGCCGTCGTGCTCGTGCACAGGGGAGGACGGAGTCCGGGCCGTGCGGGATCCGCCTGTTACGGATCCCGGACGATTCCGCGGGGAGAAGGCGACGATCCGCGCGGCCGTCAGCCGGAGGTGCGGGCGACCCAGCCGCGTTCGTAGGCGTGCCAGCCCAGTTGGAGGCGGGTGGTGACATCGGCGATCTCCATCAGCCGCTTGACGCGGCGCTGGACCGTGCGCAGGCCGAGGTCGAGCTGCTTGGCGACGCTGGCGTCGGTGAGCCCGGCCAGCAGGAGCGAGAGGATCCGCAGGTCCATCGCGTCCGGCCCGTCGGGCGATTCCTCCTGCGCCGTGCCGCCGGGGACGAGGCGGATCGGCAGCGCCTCGCGCCACACGCTCTCGAAGAGCTCCATCAGCGAGTCCAGCAGGCCGCTGCCGTGCACGACCAGCGCCGCCGGTCCCGCCGAGTTGCGCCCCAGCGGAACCATCGCCAGGGAACGGTCCGCGACCACGAGCTTGGTCGGGACCCGGTCGACGACGCGCACCTCCTCCTCACGGCCGAGGGCGGCGGTGATCCCGGCCATGCCCTGGGGCCCGCTGATCACCTCCCGCTCGATGACCACGCGGAAGCGCACGCCCCGTTCGACGGCACGTTCCTCTGCGGTGTTCTCCGTGCCGCTGACGACCATCGGGCTGCCCGTGACCAGGGCGCAGACCTCCTTCTCCGCGCCGAGTTGGAGCTGCGCGAAGCGGTGCGCCACGGCGCTCGCACCGGTGACGACCTCCACCAGGTCGTGCACGGACGGCTCGGCCGCCTCGGCGCGGTACTCCTGCGCGAGCACGGCGGCGGCCATCTCCGCCTGCTCCAGACCGTGCCGCCGCTGGTTCAGCAGGGCGCCGAGCGCGACGCCGGGCGGCGCGGCCACCCAGCGGCCGGAGCCGGCCGAGGACTGCGCGACCAGCCCCTGCCGCTCCAGCCGCCTCAGGACCGCGACGGTCTCCTCGTCCGACCGCCCGAGCCGGTGCGCCAGGTCGACGACCTCGGCGGCCCCCAGCCCCACCAGGGCGCGGTAGGCCGCCTCCTGGGCATCGTCCAGGCCTATGGCGCCGAGCACGGGCACCCCTTTCTTTCTCCCGGGGCTCCCGGAGCCCGGCCGGGAGTTCCACCGCAACGGTCACGGACAACACGCGGAAGTGGCGGGAATGAGCCATGGCGTAATCCCGCCCGCCGACATCATCCCTGTTCGAACCCCTGTCCTGGCAAGGTGTCCCCACCGGATCGTCCGGCGTGCGGCCCGAGGAGGGGGCCGGCCGCCCGTCGGACCGCCGGCGTGCCCGAAGTCTGTTTCCCGGCGCGGGTCCGCGTGGACAATAGGGGCATGAGCCAGCAGGGGGAGACCGGCCGCCACCAGGAAGACGAGTGGTGGCGGCAGTTGTACGGAAGGCCCGACCCCGGGCCCGGCGGGACCGGTGGGCAGGACGACACCCTCGACGACCGCTACACGTCCGCGGTCGGCGCACTGGGCGACGACACGGAACCCGACCCGGGGCCGCCCGGCCCGGACGCGGCGGGGACCGAGTCCGACCCCCCGGACACCCTGCGGCTGCGCCGGCAGGCGCCGCCGCCCGCGGCGTCCGTCCCGCACTCCTGGCAGCAGCAGGGCCCGCAGGCGCCGGCGGCGCCCGACCCCCCGGGACTGCCGCCGGGCTGGGCACCCGCGGAACCCGCGGCCGGGGAGGGCGCGCCTGCCGCCCGGGTCCCGGAGGCCCGTACCGCACCCGGCACGCTCATACCGGGCCCGTCCGGCACGGAAGCCGCCTCCGCCTCCGCCGCCTCCGCCTCGGCGAGTCCTGCGAGTTCGGCAACTTCCGCGATCACGGTGCCCGACACCGCGTACCTCGGCGACGGCCCGCCCACCTACGCGCCCGAGCCGACCGCCTGGCCGCTCGCGGATCCCCGGGCGCTCGACGACCTCGTCCCCGACACCGTTCTGGACGGCGCCCAGTACGGCCTGCTGACGGTGCGTACGGCCGCCACGCGCGGCGACTCCGCCCGCTACCGGGGCGAACCGCGCCGCGACGCCGTCCTGACCGCGCGCTTCGGGGCGGGCGACGACGGCCTGCTGCTGTTCGCCGTCGCCACGGGCCCGCGGGCCTCCGCCGTCGCTCACCGCGCCGCCCGCGACGCCTGCCAGTGGATGGCCTCCGCCGTCGGCCGCAGCCACGCCCGCCTCGCGGAGGACATCCGCGCCTCGCGGCGCGGCTCCCTCAAGTCGGGGCTGCACCGCCTCACCGACCGCTGCTGCGGACGGCTGCGCGGCAAGGGCGAGGAACTGGGCCTGGATCCGGCCGAGTACGACGTGAGCCTGCGCTGCCTGCTGCTGCCCGTCGACCCGGAGTGCCGCATCCGGCTGTTCTTCGGCGTCGGCGACGGCGGGCTGTTCCGCATCCGCGGCGGTGAGTGGCAGGACCTGGAGCCCCTGGGGTCGGGGGAGCCGCCGGAGCCCGAGGACGGCCCGGCGGTGGACTTCCGCTTCCGCGCCTCCGTCGCCCGCTCCGGGGACACCCTGCTGCTGTGCAGCGCCGGCCTCGCCGATCCGCTGCGCGGCGAGCCGGCCCTCGTCGCGCACCTCTCGGAGCGCTGGGGCGCCGCCGAGCCGCCGGGGCTCCCGGCCTTCCTCGGCGACGCCCGCACCCGCGTCAAGGGCTACGCCGACGACCGCACCGTGGTGGCCGTCTGGGACGCCTGAGGCGTCGCCGGCGTCAGGCGCAGCGTCAGGATCTGGAAGGGGCGCAGGCTCACCGCGACGCCGTCCCCGGCGCGTGGTGCGTCGCGCTCCGGCCGCTCCAGCAGATCCGTGACGCGTGCCCCGGCCAGGGCGAAGCCGGGCACGAGCGTGCCCGAGGCCCGGCCGCCCCGCGACTCGTACAGGCGCACCACCACGTCCCCCGAGCGGTCGTCGGCGAGCTTGACCGACTCCACCGTGATCCCCGGGTGGCCGACACGTAGCGGCGGCCGGACGGACCCGGCCTGCGCGGCGGGACGCAGCGGCAGGTTGAGGGCGAGTCCCCCGGCGACCGCGTCGCCGACGGCGGCCCCGGGGAGCAGGGCGTAGGTGAAGCGGTGGGTGCCCTGGTCGGTCTCGGGGTCGGGGCTGTGCGGGGCACGCAGCAGGGTCAGCCGCACCGTCGTGTCCGTGCCGGAACGGGCCGCGTCGTGGCCGTACGTGGAGTCGTTGAGCAGGGCGATCCCGTAGCCGGGCTCCCCGACGTGCAGCCAGCGGTGGGCGCAGATCTCGAAACGGGCCGCGTCCCAGCTCGTGTTGGCGTGGGTCGGGCGGTGCACATGGCCGAACTGGATCTCGGCGGTGGAGCGATCGGCGAGCACGTCCAGCGGGAAGGCGGCCTTGAGCACCTTCTCCGACTCGTGCCAGTCGGCCTCCGTCACGACGTCCAGCCGCCCGCTTCCGGCCGTCAGCCGCAGCTCCTGCGTGATCCGGCTGGCGCCGAAGGCCCGGACGACACGGACCACGGCCCGCAGCGGGCCCTGCTCGACGAGCTCGACGGACTCGGCGTCCGTCAGATCGGTGACCTTGCGGCGGTAGTGGCGGTCGATGTCCCAGGCGTCCCACTTGTTGGGGTGGTCGGGGTGGAGCTGGAGCAGGTTGCCGCGCGCGCCCGGGGCCAGCACCTCCCGGTCCGCGGCCAGGTCGCGCACCGAGGACAGCAGGCCGTCGCCGTCGACACCGATCCGCAGCAGCCCGTTGTCCAGGACGATCAGGCCGCCCTCGGGCACGCCGGTGACCGGTGTGACGGGCGCGGACACGCCGACCGCGGCGCCCCCGAGCGCGGGCACCTCGACGGCCGCGGCGGCGCCGCCGTCCGGCAGCGGCTGCGTGACGGTGCCCGGCGGCAAAGCCTCCCGGGCCTGTGCCGTGAGCTCCACGACCTCGCTTCGCGCGTACGGGGAGGCGTTGAGGACGCCCGGTGCGCGGCCGGCGTCCGTGATGCCGGCGCCGGTGAGGGCGGTCACGGCACCCGCGACGATCCCCTCCAGTTCCTCGCGGACCCCGGCGTAGGTGTCGCGGGCCTCGCGGTGCACCCAGGCGATCGAGCTGCCCGGCAGGATGTCGTGGAACTGGTGCAGCAGCACCGTCTTCCACAACCGGTCCAGGTCCTCGTACGGATACGCGTACCCCTCCGGGTCGCGCAGGGCCGCCGCCGTGCACCACAACTCGGCCTCCCGCAGCAGGTGCTCGCTGCGCCGGTTGCCCTGCTTGGTCTTCGCCTGCGTGGTGTACGTGGCGCGGTGCAGCTCCAGGTACATCTCGCCGGACCAGACCGGAGCCCGGTCCCCGTACTCGGCCTCGGCGGCGGCGAAGAAGGCGGCGGGCTTCTCGATCTCCACCCGCGGCGAGCCCTCCAGGGAGCGCAGCCGGCGCGCCCGCTCCAGCATCTCCCGGGTGGGGCCGCCGCCGCCGTCGCCCCAGCCGAACGGCACCAGTGAGCGGGTGGCCCGGCCCTTCTCGGCGAAATTGCGGACCGCGTGGGCGAGTTCACGGCCGTCCAGCTGGGAGTTGTAGGTGTCGACGGGCGGGAAGTGGGTGAACACGCGGGTGCCGTCGATGCCCTCCCACCAGAAGGTGTGGTGCGGCATCCTGTTCGACTGGTTCCAGGACAGCTTCTGGGTGAGGAACCACCGCACCCCCGCCAGCCTGGCCAGCTGCGGGAACGCCGCGGTGTAGCCGAAGGAGTCCGGCAGCCAGATCTCCTCGGTCTCCACGCCCAGTTCGTCGAGGAAGAAGCGCTTGCCGTGGACGAGCTGCCGCGCCAGCGCCTCGCCGCCGGGCATGTTGGCGTCGGACTCCACCCACATCGAGCCGACCGGCGCCCAGTTGCCGGCCCGCACCGCCTGCTGGATGCGCTGCCACACCACCGGCTGGTGCTCCTTGACCCAGGCGTACTGCTGGGCCTGCGAGCAGGCGAAGACCAGCTCGGGGTAGTCCCGGGCGAGCGCGGTGACATTGGCGAACGTGCGCGACGCCTTGCGCACGGTCTCGCGCAGCGGCCACAGCCAGGCCGAGTCGATGTGCGCGTGGCCGGTCGCGGAGACCCGGTGCGCGCTGGCATGCGCGGGCCGGGACAGCGCCTCGGCGAGTTCGCCGCGGGCGGCGGCCGCGGTGCCCGCCACGTCGTGCAGGTCGAGGGCGTCGAGCGCGTCCTCCAGGGAGCGCAGGATCCCGTGCCGGCGGGGGTCGTGGAAGTCCAGTTCGTGCATGAGCCCTTCGAGGACCTCGATGTCCAGCACCAGGTGCCAGACGTCCTCGTCCAGGACGGCCAGCTCCGCGGTGTCGAAGCGGTACAGCGGCTCGCGGCCCGCCGTGCGCACGTCGCCGAGCGGGGTCGGCCGCCAGTCGCGCAGCACCGCCGGGTTCGCGGCGGCCTCCAGCAGCAGCCGCACCTGCTCGCCGCCCCGCGCCGGCGAGGCGACCGGGACATGGCGGTTGAGCGGATGGACGCCCTTCACCGGCGCGCCCTCGGCGTCGTACACCAGTCCCTCGGCGACGAAGCCCGGTCCGTCGCTGCCGAAGCCGGGGTCGATCACCGCCTCCACCCGGCGGCCCGCCCACCCGGCGGGGACGGTGCCCTCCAGACGGAACCAGCTGGTCGACCAGGGCGGCCCCCAGGGCGTGCCCGGGGCGAAGGGCTCGAAGGCACCGTCCGAGAGCGCCTTGAGCGCCTCCCCGACGGGCACCGGTTCGCCGTCCACATGCCACGCCGTCAGGGCGAGCGGCACCCGGTCGGCGTAGATCGCGGGCCTGATGAACTGGCCCATCGCCCTGGTCAGACGTCCCTCGACCAGCAGTCGGTCGTCGTGCATCTCAGCTCCTCAGGGGTCGGCTCACCGGATGGATTCCCCGTCAATGCGGCGCTGTCCCGTAACGCCCGGAAGACGGACGGGGTTTTCGGGGCATGAGAAAACTCGCGCGTCCCGGCGGACTCTCTCGGCGCAGGCTGCTCGGAGCCGCCGCCGCTCTCGCCCCTGCCACGATGACCTCGTCGCTGCCTCTGTCCGGTACGGCCGCTGCCGCCGCCCCCGACCCCTACGCGGGGCTCGGCCAGGAGGCCGTCACCGCCTTCCGCAGCGCCTGGGACGCCTACCGGCGCCTGGCCTGGGGCCGGGACGAGCTGCGCCCCCTCAGCGGTACGGGCTCCGACTTCTTCATCCAGGGCAGCACGCTCGGCCTGACGATCATCGAGGCGCTCGACACGCTCTACCTGATGGAACTGGACGACGAACTGGCCGCGGGCGTCCAGTGGGTCAAGAACGACCTCGTGCTCGACCAGGACGCCCCTGTCCAGGTGTTCGAGACGATCATCCGGCTGGTGGGCGGCCTGCTCTCCGGGCACCTGGCCACCAGGGACCCGGTCCTGCTCGACCGCGCACGCGACCTCGCCGACCGCCTGCTGCCCGCCTTCACCCGGTCGCCGACCGGGGCCCCCTACCGTTACGTCAATCTCTCCACCGGCGCCGTGAGCGGCAAGGAGAACAACCTCGCCGAGATCGGCACGTGCATCACCGAGTTCGGCGAGCTGTCCCGGCTCACCGGCGACCGGCGCTACTACGACGCAGCGAAGAAGGCGCTGCGCGCCGTCTACGACCGCCGCTCGCGGATCGACCTGGTCGGCACGGCGCTGAACATCGAGACCGGCGCGTGGACCGGCACCACCGCCACCCTCGACCCCCCCGTCGACTCCTTCTACGAGTACCTGTGGGACGGCTGGCAGCTGTACCGCGACCCGGACCTGCGGACCTGGTACAACACGCTCACCACGGGCGTCTTCCGCCACTTGGCCGAGCGGCGCGACGGCCGGCTCTGGTTCCGCCAGGCGGACATGACCACCGGGCGGACCATCAGCCGCTACCAGTCGGAGCTCACCGCCTTCTACGCCGGACTGCTCGCCCAGAGCGGCCGGATCGCCGACGGGGAGGCCTACCACGACAGCTGGACCGCGGTGCTCGCCGACCACCGCCTGCCCCCGGAGATGATCGACTACACCACCCTGCGGGCCGTCGACGCCTCGTACCCCCTGCGTCCCGAGTACGTCGACTCGTGCCTGTTCCTCTGGCTGATCACGAAGAAGGAGCGCTATCGCGCCCGGGCGCGCGACATGTTCCTGCGGCAGAAGAAGTACTGCAAGGTCCGCAACGGCTACACGGCGATCAGTGATGTGACGACGCGGCCGATGAAGCAGTCGGACCTCACCCCGGCGTACTGGTTCAGCGAGAACGCCAAGTACTACTACCTCCTGTTCGCCAAGGCCCGGCGCTTCGACTACGCCTCCAACTACCTGACCACGGAGGGCAACGTGCTGCGCGGGCTGCGCTGAGCGCGCTGACCGGGCTGACCGCGCTGTCGGTGTCCCGGTCAGCCGGTGACGACCACCTCCGCCTCGTGTCGGACGGGGAAGTTGACCGAACCGGCGATGAAGCAGAGCCGGTGGGCGTCCTCGTGCAGGGCGACGGCGGCGTCCACCATGGCGGCCGAGGCCACCTCCACCCGGGGCCGCAGCACGGCCTCGGTGAAGTGGCCGCCGCCGTCGCCGGTTTCCCGCAAGGTGGCCTCGGCGCGGTCGGTGTAGGCGGTGACGACCACTCCCGCGACGGTGCACACATGCAGGTAGGAGAGCATGTGGCACTGCGACAGGGCGGCCAGTTGGAGCTGTTCGGGATTCCAGCGGGCCGGGTCTCCGCGGAAGGCGGGGTCGGAGCTGCCCGGGATCACCGGCACCGGCAGCCCGGGCGCGGACACCTCGTGGTCCCGGCCGTAGGCCCGGTACGCGCTCGTCCCCGAGCCCCGGTTGCCGCTCCAGACGACCTCGGTGGTGTAGGTGTGGTGCTTGCTGATGTCGGGCACGGCTACCGCGTCCTCTCGTCCGTGTCGTTCCGCTCGGAGGCGGCGCAGGTGTCCGCCACGTGCTCGCGGGCGGCCGCGTGGGCCTCCGCCGCGCGGCCCGCGACGACGGCGGCGAGCAGACGGCGGTGCTGGGCGGCGACCTGCTCGGGGCGGTCCGGGGCGGCGAGGGAGAGACGGGTGGAGACCTGGATCTGGTCCCACAGCCGGTCCAGCGTGCCGGCCGCCACCGGGTTCGCGGACAGGTCGGCGATGCCGCTGTGGAAGCGACGGTTGTGCCGGACCGCCTCCTCCAGCCGCCCCGCCGCCGTCGCCTCCTCCGCCTGCGCCGCGACCTGCTCCAGCGCGGTCAGTCGGGCGGGTGCCAGCTCCCCGCGCCGCTGCCGTTCGGCGGCCAGTTCGGCCGTCAGGGCCTCCAGGGCGCCGCGCACCTGGTAGGCGTGGCGCAGCGCCTCCGGCCCGAGCTCGACCACGCTCACCCCCCGCCCCGCCGAGCGCACCAGTCCGTCCGCCACCAGCGCGCGGAACGCCTCGCGCACCGGCGTACGGCTCATGGCCAGCGCCGCCGCCGTCTCCAGCTCGGTCAGGCGCTGGCCGGGGGCGTACACCCCGTCCAGGATCAGTTCCCGCAGCCGCCGATGGGCGGTGTCCGTCTGCTGCACGGGAGCCACTGTATCCATTGCATGCAATGGATACAAGAGCGGAGCGTCCGCGGCTCATGACTGGAAGTGGCCACGCCGGGGCATGCATTGCGCGTAGATGTTCGACCCCGGAAGGGCGCGAGCTGCCGGAGCGGAGCCGATGGAACGTCAGCCTGCGCAGACGAGCGACCGGGAGGTCGGGGACACCGTCGAGGCGCACCTCTTGCGCCGTCCGCTCCAGCACGCCGACCTGCCGGCGGTGGCGGACGTCCGCAGGCTGCTGCGCGAGTCCTTGACGCACTGGGGCGTTCCCGCACTCGCCGACACCGCCGTCCTGCTCACCACCGAACTCGTCACCAACGCCCTGCGGCACACCGACCGGGGCGCCGTCCTCACCGCCACAGTGTCCACAGTGTCCATAATGTCCGCGGTGTCCACGGTGGCCACGCCCCCTGTGCCCCGACTGCGCGTGGAGGTACGGGACTTCACCACCCGCCATCCCCGGCTGCGCGCCCCCTCCACACACGGGACCAGCGGGCGCGGCCTGCAACTCGTGCAGTCACTCGCCGACGCCTGGGGCGTCCGCGCCGAGGGGGACGGCTCCGGGAAGGTCGTGTGGTTCGAGCTGGACGCCGCGCCTTCCTGACGGGGCGTCATGTCCCAGGGGGCCGGGAACGGCACCGCCCCGGCCGGAAGTCCGGGGCCGGGGCAGTGACATGACGCGAGGAAACACGGGTGGGATCAGCCGTACTGACGCTCCAGGTCCGCCAGCTTGCGCTCCAGGGAGTCCAGCTTGGGCAGGGCCATGGTGTCGTCCTCGGCGGTGAGGTCGATCGTGGTGCGCCTGGCCTCTTCACGGACCGGCGACAGTGCCGGACGGGAGCGCGAGGACAGCTCTGCCTTCTCCGGCTCTATGGCAGGCTCCGCGGAGGCCTGCGTGCCGGCCGGGTTGGCGCTGGGCAGCTCGTACTTGCTGCCACCGCGGTTCCAGATGCGGTGCTGCCGGTTGATGGCCTTGATGCGCGCGCGCTCCAGCCGCTCGTGCTCGCGGCGGCGCATCGCCTCCTGGTCCTTGCGGACCCGCTCGTCGCGCACCTCCTCGACCGCCTCGTCCAGGGTGCGGACGTTCTCCAGCAGCATGAGGGACCAGGCGCCGTAGGTCTCGCGCGGGGCGCGGAGCCAGCGGATCATGCGGATCTGCGGCAGCGGGCGGGAGATGAGCCCCTGCTCGCGCAGGGCCGCGCGGCGGGTCTGCTTCAGTGCCCGGTCGAACAGGACGGCCGCGGAGAGCGACATGCCGGCGAAGAACTCCGGCGCGCCCGCGTGGTCGCCGCCGCGCGGGGCGTGCACCCAGTTGAACCAGGCCGCGGCGCCCGCGAACAGCCAGACCAGGATGCGCGAGCCGAGGGCCGCGTCGCCGTGGCTGGCCTCGCGGACCGCGAGGACGGAGCAGAACATCGCGGCACCGTCGAGACCGAACGGCACCAGGTACTCCCAGCCCCCGGTCAGGCCCAGGTTCTGCTGGCCGAAGCCCACCAGGCCGTGGAAGGACAGGGCCGCGGCGACCGAGGCGCAGCCGAAGAGCAGGACGTACGAGGCCGTGCCGTACAGGGCCTCCTTCTTGCGGCGCCGCTCCTCCGAGCGCTCCCAGGAGTCGCCCTGGGCAGCCTCGTCCTTGCGGGACTTGCGGTTGCGCAGGAACACCGCCGCGGCGGCGAGGAGCGCCACGCACGCGGCGCCCGAGAGCGTCCAGTCAAGCGTTATGTCCGAAAATCTCATACGCGCGATTCCTTGCGTCGCAGTACCGTCGCGCTCGGGCCGCGAGACGGCGTTCGCGCGACATCCTGGCGAACGCCTCGGACGCGTGAAGCGGTTTCGGGACAAGAGAACGCCAACGGAGTGGTGGCGTGGGGAGAGATCGACAGAATACTCGAACTGGCGAGCGTTCTTAGCCCAGTTGACCTAGTGGAGGGCTCTGGCGTGACCCCGCTCGGGCTGTCCGGCGGACGCCGTGACGCGCGCTGCCGGGTCATGTGCGAGGTGGACCGGACAAAAGATCCAAATGAGGTGAGCCTCGCCTTGCTTCGCTTCCGGGGGCAGGGCGGGAGGTAAGTTCTCGAAGCAGGTCGTGGAGAGTGTTGCAATAGAGGGCGGCGCGCACCGACTGTAGGAGTGCGCCAGGCGCACACCGTCCCGTCCGAAGGAGCCCCCGTGGAGTACGCCCCCCGAGCCGCACGGCCGGCCCAGGCGGCCGCCGCCGCGGCCCCCGGGCTGCCGCCCGGCCACGACGAGCTCGTCCGGGGTGCCCATCCGCATGCCGAGCGGCACCAGGAGGCCGAGCCCCTCCGGGACGCCGCCCCGGGCCGTGCCGAGGCGCTGCCCCGGCCGCGCCGGATGCCCGAACGGCACTCGGTGCGCGACCAGGTCCTGCGCGCGCTGCGCGGCGCCCTGGTGACCGGCGAGCTGCGGCCCGGCGCCGTGTACTCGGCCCCGGCGCTCGCCGAGCGCTTCGGGGTCTCGGCCACACCCGTCCGCGAGGCCATGCAGTTGCTCGCCCGCGAGGGCGCCGTCGAGGCCCTGCCGAACAAGGGCTTCCGGGTCTTCGAGCGCAGCCGCCGGGACCGCGCGGAACTCGCCGAAGTGCGCGCGCTGCTGGAGGTGCCCGTCGTCCTGCGGCTGGCGCGCACCGTGCCGTCCTCCCGCTGGGAGCAGTTGCGGCCGCTGGTCGAGGCCACCGTGGCCGCCGCCGCCCTCGGGGACCGCGCGGCCTACGCCGAGGCCGACCGCGCCTTCCACCGCGCGCTCCTGGAGGTCTCCGGCAACCGGCAACTCGTCGCGGTCGCCGAGGAGTTGCACCGCCGCGCCCAATGGCCGGTCGCCGAGGACCACGCCCGCGCCGGCGGCACACCGCGCGGCATCCGGGCCGAACTCGTCGCCGACGCCGGTGAGCACGCCGCGCTCCTGGAGGCCCTCGTCAGCGGTGACCTCCCCGTGGTCGAGGCCCTGGCCCGCGGCCACTACGGCGACTGAGGGTCCGTCCCGCACGATGCGGGTGGCGCATGAAAGGGAAACCCGTCACGGGTGCCCGGCGAATGTGGGGAACCTGTCAGGAACCGTTCCTGTTCCCGTGGTCCCGCGCGGGAATTGTTCGCTCGCCGAAAACGACGCGATAGAATTCACGCGCCCGTGGCCGGTCCCGGATTCGGTACCGGGGAATGCGGGACCGACCCCGTGTCTTGCTGCACATTGCGGGCGTATACGGTTCGTGCATGACTCATGGAAATGTCCGGCCGTTGCCCGGGCGTGTGCGGCGACGACGGAATGCACTGCTCGGTGCGGCATTTGGCGCGCTCGTGCTCGGCACTGCCGTGACCGGGTGCGCGAGCGGCGGCAGCGCGGCGGCGCACGGGACGGGAACGCCTTCCTCCGGGCCCGGCGCGATCGCATCGCCGCTCAGCGCACCTCTGTCCCCGAGCCCGTCGGCGAACACGGCAAACGCAGCGGACGCCTGGGCGAAATGGGGGCTGAAACCGCTGGCGCCGGCCCCGGAGCCGCCGGCCGTCAAGCCGGTCGAACTCACCGCCCACGGCCCGGTCCCCGTGATATCGAAGGTGCCGACCAAGAAGAAGATCGTCTTCATAACGATCGACGACGGCCAGGAGAAGAGCCCCGACTTCGTCCGGATGCTCGAGGACCTGAAGGTCCCCGTCACCATGTTCCTGACGAATGACGCCATCAAAAGCGACTACGGGTATTTCGCGCGACTCCAGGCGCTGGGAAACCATGTGCAGAACCACACGCTGCACCACCCGGACATGACGCGGTTGTCGCCCGCCCGGCAGCGCGCCGAGATATGCGGGAACCAGGAAGTCCTCACCCAGCGGTACGGCGCGGCCCCCCTCCTCTTCCGCCCGCCGTACGGCGCCGGAGCCTACGCGGACTCCCTCGGCGCGGCGGTGCGCCAGTGCGGTCCGCGGGCGATCGTGCTGTGGCGCGAGTCCATGCAGATCAAGCAGATCCAGTACCAGACCGCGGACAAGCGGCTGCGCCCGGGGGACATCATCCTCGCGCACTTCCGCGGACCCGCGGAGCTCAAGGGCGTCACGATGACGCACATGTTCGCCAACATGCTCCGCCACATCCGTGAACAGGGTTTCACCGTGGCCCGCCTGGAGGACTACATCCAGGCGCCGCCCGCCGCGCAGTGAGCCCCCGCCCCGGCGCGCGGCCCTGAACCGCGGTCGCCCGTAAGCGTGTCGGCGCCTCTCGCGAGGCGCCCGCGCCTACGCGACCGCCTCGCCGTCCAGGCTCTCCGCCAGCCACACGGGTACGCCGCCGAGCAGCCGGAACAGCCGTGCGGCCTCGGCGCGCAGCCGGGCCGCCTCCGGCTCGGGCTCCACGGTCGCCAGCGCGGCCAGGGCCGGGGCGGTCCCGACGAGGTACCCGGTCTCCACCCGCAGCCGCAGCGACTCCGCGAAACCCTGCCGGGCCGCGGCGCGATCGCCGTCGCGGGCGGCGAGTCCGGCCAGCCGGCCGAGAATGTGGGAGGTGAGCAGCGGATCGCCGTGCGCCTCGGCCCCGGCCTGCGCCCGCAGGTAGGAGGCCCTGGCCGCCGTGGCGTCGTCGCCCAGCCGCTCCGCCACCAGGCCCCGCCGGAAGTCCAGCAGCGGCCGTCCGGGCGCACCGGGCTCCAGCAGCGCGGCACTGCGCATCAGGGCCGCCCGTGCCTCGTCCGCGCGGTCCCGCGGCCCGAAGAGCGTCACGAGGTAGGCGAGGTTCCCCCGTTCGCAGGAGGCCTCGCCGCGCTCGTTGTCGGTACGGGCCAGGGCCTCCGCCGTGCGCAGCGCGTCCTCGGCCTCCGCCCAGCCGTCCAGGGTGAACAGGCACCGCTCGATCAGCAGTGCCGCCCGCCGCGTGGCGGCCTCCGGACGCTCGGCGGCGTACGGCGCCAGCAGCGCCGCGGCCTCCGTCCAGCAGCCCCGCCCGCGCAGCCGCGCCACGTCGGGTGGCGCGCCACCGCCCTCGGCCGGTCCCACCTCTGCGTCCGACATGGCGGTGTCCGCCACTTGCCCTCCCGAAGCGCGTCATCGAGCCCGTTGGGCGAAGTCCAGCACGGCACGGGGTGCCGCGCCAAGAGGGCGGACACGCATCGATCACGGCGCCCTCCGCCCCGCGCGCTTCCCGCGCCCCGCGAGGACCGGGGCGCGAGCCCCCGCCGGCAGCGGCCGAAATGTTCCGCGTACCTCGGCCGACCGGCGGCGGAGCCGGCTTCACCACCTCGCGGGCCGGCTCCCGGGCCCGCCGGGGCAGCGCGACGGCTACCGGCTGCGGGTGATCGACTTGTGCTCGACGTAGCCGGTCAGGCCGACCTTGCCGTACTCGCGCCCCACCCCGCTCGCCTTGTAGCCGCCGAACGGGCCGTCGAAGCTCATCGGCGAGCCGTTGACGGTGACCGTGCCGGTGCGCAGCCGGCGGGCGACGGACAGCGCCCGCTCCGGGTCCGCCGACCAGACGCCGCCGGACAGGCCGTACTCGGAGTCGTTGGCGATGCGGACCGCGTCGTCCTCGTCCTCGTAGGCGATGACGGCCAGGACCGGGCCGAAGATCTCCTCCTGGGCGATGCGCATGGAGTTGTCGACGTCGGCGAACACGGTCGGGGTGACGTAGTTGCCCTTCTCCAGGCCCTCGGGGACCTGCGGGCCGCCGGTGACCAGGCGGGCGCCCTCCTCGATGCCGAGGGTGATGTAGTCGATGACACGCTGCTGCTGGTCGCGGCGGATCATCGGGCCGATGAACGTGTCGGGGGCGGACGGGTCGCCGACCTTCAGCGACTCCACCATCTCCTTCACCGCCGCGACGACCTCCTCGTACCGGCTGCGCGGCGCGAGGATGCGGGTCTGCAGGATGCAGGCCTCGCCGTTGTTGGCCATGGAACCGAACCGCAGGCCCTGCGTCACGGCCGGCAGGTCCGCGTCCTCCAGCACGAGCGCGGCGGACTTGCCGCCCAGCTCCAGGCCGACGCGCTTGAGGTGCTCACCGGCGATCGAGGCGATACGCCGCCCGGCGCGCGTCGAACCGGTGAAGGAGATCTTGTCCACACCGGGGTGCGAGACGAGGTACTCACTGGTCTCGCGGTCCGCGGGCAGGACGCTGAGCACGCCCTCGGGAAGACCCGCCTCGTGCCACAGCTGTGCCAGCAGCATCATGCTCAGCGAGTTCTCCGGGGAGACCTTCAGCACCACGGTGTTGCCCGCCAGCAGGGCCGGCACGAGCTTGGCGGTGGCGGCGGAGAACGGGGAGTTCCACGGGATGACGGCAGCGACCACGCCGATCGCCTCGCGCCGCACGATGGTGTCGAAGGCCACCGAGGGATCGGACGGCTCGACGACCTCCTCCCAGCCGAACTCCTCGGCCGCCTTGAGGTACGCGCCGACCTGGCGGGTCAGGAACGGCTGGCCGGCCTTGGTGAACCAGCCCGCGGAGCCGTTCTCGACGGAGATCGCCGCGGCGACCTCGTCGGCACGTGCCGCGCGCAGCGCGTCGTAGCGCCGGACGATCTCCTGCCGCTCCTCGGGCGCGGTGCGCGGCCACGGCCCGTGGTCGAAGGCCTCGCGGGCCGCGGCGACGGCCGCGTCCACGTCGGCGGGCGCGGCCTGCGCCACGCTGCCCAGCAGGGACTGGTCGTGCGGGGAGAGGATGTCGAGCAGCAGGTCCGGGTCGCTGGGGGCGACCCAGGAGCCGCCGATGTAGAGCTTGTCGTGGACAGTCATGTCGTGCGGGTTCCTTCGTACGGGACGGGCAGAGGGGGAGAGGGGACCGGCCGGGCCGGTCAGGCGGTGGGGAAGTCCGTGGATTGGCTGACCTCGGCCCACGCGCGGGCCTCGGCGAGCCGGCCCTCCTCCGAGCGGATGGCGATGCCCAGGGCGTCACCGCCGAGCAGGAGCCGGCGCGGGGGCTCCTCGGCGTCCACCGCGCCGATGATCGCGCGGGCCATGCGGTCCGGGTCGCCGGGCTCGTTGCCGGCGTACTCGGCGAACCGGGCCAGCCACGCGCCCACCGTGGGCGCGTAGTCGGGAGTGACCGGGCCGGACGGCTCCGCCGCGCCCGCGGCCCAGCCGGTGCGGATGCCGCCCGGCTCGACGATGGTGACCTTCACCCCGAACGGCGCCACCTCGTTGGCGAGCACCTCGGAGAAGCCCTCCACGGCGAACTTGGCCGTCTGGTAGGCGCTGAGGCCCGGCGTGCCCCCGACGCGCCCGCCGATGGAGGAGATCTGGACCACGTGCCCGGACCTCTGACGGCGCATCACCGGCAGCACCGCCCGGGTCACATGGACGACGCCGTAGAGGTTGGCCTCGACCTGGGCGCGGAACTCGTCCTCAGGGAAGTCCTCGATCGAGCCGGTGGTGGCGTAACCGGCGTTGTTGACCAGCACGTCGACCGAACCGAACCGTTCCACCGCCCTCGCCACCACGTCCCTGGACTGCGACGCGGAGGTGACGTCCAGCGCCACCGCCTCCAGCCGCTCCGGGTACCGGGCCCGCAGGGAATCCAGCGCCCCGGGGGTGCGTGAGGTCACCACCACCCGGTCGCCCGCGTCCAGCGCCGCGAGGGCCAGGGCCATGCCCAGCCCCTGCGAGCCTCCGGTGATCAGCCATGTGCGTGACATGCGCGTGCCTCGTTTCGTCGGTCCATCGGTCTATCGGTCCATCGATGCGCGCCTCTCCTGGCGGCAACTCCAACGTAGAGGGTTTTCCGTGAAACGCAACATCAATGTTGCATCTAATCGACGTGTTGCATCTCACGGCGAGTGTTTGATGGCGCAAGTGATGCCGGACGGTAGAATCGGCGGACCATGAGAGCCGACGCCGCACGCAATCTGACCGCCGTCCTCCAGGCCGGCGCCCGCCTCCTGGCCGAGGACCCGGGCACCTCCATGGCGGCCATCGCCGCCGCCGCTGGAGTCGACCGCACGACGGTCCACCGCCGCTTCGCGAACCGGGAGGCTCTGCTCAGCGCCGTCTTCCAGGCCAAGCTCGACTCCTCGGGACGCGTTCTGGACGAGGCGCGCCTGACCGAGGCCCCGGTCCAGGTGGCCCTGCACCGCTACCTCGAAGGGATCATCCCGGTCAGCCGGGAATGGCCCGTCGACACCCGGCGGATGATGCAGAAGGACCCCGAGGCCAGCGCCCGTCGCGACGAGCAGAGCGCCCGCCTCGACGCCTTCGTCCAGCGCATCGTCGACGAGGGCTTCCTGCGGCCGGACACCGACCCCGCGTGGGCGCGGGCGGTCCTCAGCGGGCTCGTCGACTCCGTCGCGCACCGGTTCCCCGATGTGGACCCCCCGCGGGCTGCCGACCTCGTCGCCGCGACGTTCCTGACCGGCCTCGGCGCGGGCTGACGCCCGGCCGGCAGCGGTCAGCTCATCCGCAGGGCCAGGAAGAAGTCGACCTTGTCCTCCAGCCGGGACAGGTCACGGCCCGTCAGCTGCTCGATGCGACCGATGCGGTAGCGCAGGGTGTTGACGTGCAGGTGCAGCCGGTTCGCGCAGCGCGTCCAGGAGCCGTCGCACTCCAGGAACGCCCCCAGCGTGGGGATGAGGTCCGCGCGGTGCCGCTGGTCGTAGTCCCGCAGCGGGTCCAGCAGGCGGGCGGTGAAGGCGCGGCGGACGTCGTCGGGGACGAAGGGCAGCAGGAGGACGTGGGAGGCGAGTTCCTCGTGGCCCGCGACGCACACCCGGCCCGGGCGGGCGGCGGCGACGCGGCGGGCGTGGCGGGCCTCCTCCAGGGCGCCGCGCAGCCCGTCGGCGGAGTGGACGGCGGCGCTGACGCCTATGGTGAGGCGGCCGTCGCCGTCGAGGCCGTGGGTCAGGGGGGCGCGGAGCATGCCGAGCAGCCGCTGGGCGGAGAGCTCGGGTGCGGGGCCGTCGGTGTCGACCGAGGAGAGCGGGACGAGGGCCAGCGCCTCGTCGCCCGCGTGGGCGACGGCGATGCGGTCGGCCGGGTCCGAGCCGACGGCGGCCGGATCGACCAGGGCCTCCTCCAGCAGCGCCTGGGCCGCGGGACCCGAGGGCACGCCGCCGCCCGCCCAGTCGACGCGGGCGACCACGACCTGCCAGTGCGGGGCCGCGCCGAGCCCCGGGGCGAGGACGGGCGCGGCGACCCGCAGCCGCGCGGCGATCTCGGACGGGGGCGCGCCGGCCTGGACCAGGTCCATGACCTCCGCGGCCAGCCGCCGCCGCACCGTGCGGGAGGCGTCGCGGCGCTCGCGTTCGACGGCGATGAGCTGGGTGACGCCGTGGAGCAGGTCGAGCCGTTCGGCGGGCCACTCGCCGGCGTCGGCGTCGACGGCCAGGAACCAGTCGGACAGCAAGGTGGCCCGGACGTCCGCCGCCGGGTCCCCGCTGCGGATCGGGAAGAGGGAGTAGGGGCGGCCCGCCGCGTACGCGCGGTGCGGTGAGGGCCGCCCGGTCCGGGACGCGGCGAGGTGCTCGCCGGCCAGTTCGGCGCGGACCTGCGCGGGCAGGGGGTGGTCGGAGCCGGCGATGCGGCGCCCGGTCGTGGACAGCACCCACGCGCGCAGGTCCAGGTCGCTGCCGAGCAGGTCCAGGACGGCGTCCGGGCCGCCGCCCGCCGGGCCCGACGCCATCAGGCGGCGGTGCCGCTCGACGACGGCCGCCAGGTCGCCCGCGCGCTCGGTGGAGACCTGCCGTACGACGTGCTCGGTGATGGAGGCGAAGGAGACGTCCTCGTCCACCGCGAAGAGCGGCAGGCGGTGCCGGGCGCAGGCCAGCACCAGGTCGTCGGGGACGGAGCCGAGTTCGGCCTCGCCGGCCGCCAGCCCGGCGACCCCGGCCGCGGTGAGGATGCGGACGAAGCGCTCGGAGTCGGCGGGCTCCCGCCGCCACGCCAGACCGGTCAGGACGAGCTCGCCACCGGTCAGGTAGCGGCTGGGGTCCTTCAGGTCGGTGGTCATCACCCCGCGGACGGTGCGGTCGAGCTCCTCCTCGCCGCCGAGCAGCCGCAGCCCGAGGGCATCGGTGTCCAGGAGTGCGCGCAGCCGCATCGTCGTCGCCTCGTCTCGTACGCCTCCGGTCGAGGCGGTACCAGGGTGGCGCCTGATGCATTGCGTCGGTGTTGCCACCGCGATGCCGACAGGTTTCCGGTCCGCGATTTTCGGAGGAATCTACAAGGCAAGCCTACCGACCAGCCAAGTGCTTCAGGTGTTCGGTGACTGCACCCGGACGGGTGCATGGAAGTGTACTGAGTCACATCGCGTGAACAGGACATGAACGAGCCATTCCGATTCCCGACGAGAAGAGAGCGCCGCATGGACTTCCTGCGTCCCGCGAGCTGGGAGGAGGTGCTCGCCGCGAAGGCGGAGCATCCCTCGGCCGTGCCCATCGCGGGTGGTACCGACGTGATGGTCGAGATCAATTTCGACCACCGGCGTCCCGATGTCCTGCTCGACCTGAACCGCGTCGCAGAACTCCACGAGTGGGAGGTGGGGGAGCGGACCGTGCGGCTGGGCGCCTGCGTCCCCTACACCCGGATCATGGAGCACCTGCGGCGGCAGCTGCCGGGCCTCGCCCTGGCCGCGCACACCGTGGGCTCCCCACAGATCCGCAACCGCGGCAGCGTCGGCGGCAACCTCGGCGCGGCCTCCCCGGCGGGCGACGCGCACCCGGCGCTGCTGGCCGCCGGCGCCGAGGTGGAGGCCGTCTCGGTGCGCGGCACCCGCATGATCCCGGTCGAGGAGTTCTACACCGGCGTCAAGCGGAACGCGCTCGCCCCGGACGAGCTGATCCGCGCCGTCCACATCGCGAACGCCGACGGCCCCCAGCAGTTCTCCAAGGTCGGCACCCGCAACGCGATGGTCATCGCGGTCTGCGCCTTCGGCCTGGCCCTGCACCCGGACACTCGCACGGTCCGCACCGGGATCGGGTCGGCGGCGCCCACCCCGGTCCGCGCCGTCGTCGCGGAGGAGTTCTTGAACGCGGCCTTGGAGGAGGGCGGGTTCTGGGACAACGGCCGGATCGTCCCCCCGGCCGTGGCCCGGCAGTTCGCGGAGCTGGTCGCCGCCTGCGCCAGCCCCATCGACGACGTGCGCGGCACCGCCGCCTACCGCCGGCACGCGCTGACCGTCATGGCCCGCCGCACCCTCGGCTGGACATGGCAGGAGTACCGCGGCGGCGCCCGCGGTGGGACGGGGGGCACCCGATGCGCGTGACCTTCACCGTCAACGGACGCCGCCAGGAGGCCGACGACGTCTGGGAGGGCGAGAGCCTGCTCTACGTCCTGCGCGAGCGGATGGGCCTGCCCGGCTCGAAGAACGCCTGCGAGCAGGGCGAGTGCGGCTCGTGCACGGTGCGCCTGGACGGTGTCCTCGTGTGCGCCTGCCTGGTCGCCGCCGGACAGGCGCAGGACCGGGACGTGGTGACCGTCGAGGGCCTGGCGCGGTACGCCGAGGAGCGCGACGCCCCCGCGGCGCACAACGCCCCCGGCGGCACCGGCCTGGACGCCGCCCGGCAGTGGCAGGCCCGCCCCGGCGACCCGGCCACCGCCCTGTCGCCCGTCCAGCAGGCGTTCCTCGACGCAGGCGCCGTGCAGTGCGGCTTCTGCACCCCCGGACTGCTGGTCGCCGCCGACGAACTCCTGGAGCACAACCCCCGGCCCACCGACGCCGACATCCGCGAGGCACTGTCGGGCAACCTGTGCCGCTGCACCGGCTACGAGAAGATCCTCGACGCGGTCCGCCTCGCGGCCGCCCGCACCGGGGCGGAGGGCTGACCGCGATGGGCGTGACCCGTACCCCGACGCCGACCACCCAGGGCAGCGAGACCAGGGGCGGCATCGGCGAGTCCACGCTGCGCCCCGACGGACTCCTCAAGACCACCGGCGAGTTCGCCTACGCCTCCGACCTGTGGCACGAGGACATGCTGTGGGGGCACACGCTCCGCAGTCCGCACGCGCACGCCGAGATCGTCGCGATCGACATCTCCGCGGCCCTCGCCCAGCCGGGCGTGTACGCGGTCCTCACCCACGAGGACCTGCCGACCGGGGTGCGGCACTACGGCCTGGAGCTCCAGGACACCCCCGTCCTGGCCCACGGCCGCGTCCGTCACCACGGCGAGCCGGTTGCCATCGTGGCCGCCGACCACCCGGAGACGGCACGCCGCGCCGCCGCGAAGATCCGGGTCGAGTACCGTCCGCTGCCCGTCGTGGTGGACGAGGCCACGGCGACCGCGCCGGACGCGCCGCTCCTGCACGAGGGCCGCACCGACCACTACATCGGCCATGTCCCGCACCCCAACATCGTGCACCGGCAGCCGGTCGTCCGCGGCGACGCCGAGGCGGCGGCCCGGCGCGCCGACGTCGTCGTCACGGGCGACTACGAGGTCGGGATGCAGGACCAGGCGTTCCTCGGCCCGGAGTCGGGACTCGCCGTCCCCGCCGAGGACGGCGGTGTGGACCTCTACATCGCCACCCAGTGGCTGCACGCGGACCTGCGTCAGATCGCCCCCGTCCTCGGACTGCCGGAGGACAAGGTCCGTATGACGCTCTCCGGCGTGGGCGGCGCCTTCGGCGGGCGCGAGGACCTGTCGATGCAGATCCACGCCTGCCTGCTGGCGCTGCGCACCGGCAAGGCCGTGAAGATGGTCTACAACCGCTTCGAGTCCTTCTTCGGCCATGTCCACCGCCACCCGGCGAAGCTCCACTACGAGCACGGCGCCACCCGCGACGGCCGGCTCACCCATGTGAAGTGCCGGATCGTGCTGGACGGCGGCGCCTACGCCTCCTCCTCGCCCGCCGTCGTCGGCAACGCCGCGTCGCTCGGGGTGGGCCCGTACGTCGTCGGCGACGTGGACGTCGAGGCGATCGCGCTCTACACCAACAACCCGCCGTGCGGGGCCATGCGCGGCTTCGGCGCGGTCCAGGCGTGCTTCGCCTACGAGGCGCAGATGGACAAGCTGGCCGCCGCGCTCGGCATGGACCCGGTGGAGTTCCGGCAGCTCAACGCCATGTCGCAGGGCTCGGTCATGCCCACCGGCCAGGTCGTGGACTCCCCGGCGCCGGTCGCCGAACTCCTGCGCCGGGTCAAGGCGATGCCGATGCCGCCGGAGGCCCAGTGGGAGAGCGCCGGAGGCGCGGTCGACGTGCGCGCCCTGCCGGGCGGCCTGTCCAACACCACCCATGGCGAGGGCGTCGTACGCGGCGTCGGCTACGCGGTCGGCATCAAGAACGTCGGCTTCTCCGAGGGCTTCGACGACTACTCCACCGCCCGGGTCCGCCTGGAGGTGGTCGCCGGCGAGCCCGTCGCGACCGTGCACACCGCGATGGCCGAGGTCGGCCAGGGCGGGATCACCGTGCACGCGCAGATCGCCCGCACCGAGCTCGGCGTCACCCAGGTCACCATCGACCCCGCCGACACGCGGGTCGGTTCGGCCGGTTCCACCTCGGCGTCCCGGCAGACGTACGTCACCGGCGGCGCGGTGCGGCACGCCTGCGAGGCGGTGCGCGAACGCGCCCTGGAGATGGGCCGGGCCAGGTTCGGCAGCGGGCACCCGGCGTGGGCGACGGCCGAACTGCTCCTGGAGGGCGGCAAGGTGGTCACCGACGGCGGGGAGGTGCTGGCCCCGCTCGCCGAGGTCCTCGGCGACGAGGTGATCGACATCGAACGGGAGTGGCGGCACCGCCCGACCGAGCCCTTCGACCTGCGGACCGGCCAGGGCTTCGGCCACGTCCAGTACTCCTTCGCCGCGCACCGCGCGGTCGTCGAGGTCGACACCGAACTCGGGCTGGTGAAGGTCGTCGAACTCGCCTGCGCCCAGGACGTCGGCAAGGCGATGAACCCGCTGGCGGTCGTCGGCCAGATCCAGGGCGGCACCACCCAGGGGCTGGGGCTGGCCGTCATGGAGGAGATCGTCGTCTCCGACGGGGCGAAGGTCAGGAACCCGTCCTTCACCGACTACCTGATCCCCACCATCCTCGACACACCGCCGATCCCTGTCGACGTGCTCGAACTCGCCGACCACCACGCCCCGTACGGGCTGCGCGGCGCGGGCGAGGCGCCCACCCTGTCCTCCACACCGGCGGTCGTCGCCGCCATCCGCGCGGCGACCGGGCTGCCCCTGGAACGCGTACCGGTACGACCCGAGCACCTCACGGGCACCTGACGGAGCGTCAAGGAGCGCCATTCATGCTGGACATCGCCGGTGAACTGCACCGCTGGGCCGGGCAGGGCAGGCCGTTCGCGGTCGCGACCGTCGTCGCGGTCGGCGGCAGCGCGCCCCGGCAGCCCGGGGCGGCCCTGGCCGTCGACGCCGGGGGGACCGCCGTCGGCAGTGTGTCCGGCGGGTGCGTCGAAGGCGCCGTCTACGAGGTGTGCCGGGAGGTGCTGGAGTCCGGAGAGCCCGTGCTCCAGCACTTCGGCCACGCGGACGACGACGCCTTCGCCGTCGGGCTGACCTGCGGCGGCACCATCGACGTCTTCGTCCAGCGGATCGACCCCCGCGCCGAGCCGCACTACGCCGCGGCGCTGGCCGGCGCGGTCGCCGGGGACGCCGTCGCCGTGGCCAGGGTCGTCCGCGGCCCGGCCGCACTGCTGGGCCGGGGCCTGCTGGTGCGGCCCGGCGGAGCGTACGAGGGCACGCTCGGCGACCCGCGCCTGGACCGTACGGCGGCCGCCGAGGCCCGCGCGCTGCTGGCGGCGGGACGCACCGCGACCGCGCACATCGGCGCGGACGGCAGCCGCTGCGGCGAGCCGGTCACGCTGCTCGTCGAGGCCGGGGTGCCGCCGCCGCGCATGCTGGTGTTCGGCGCGGTGGACTTCGCCGCCGCCCTCGTACGGGCCGGCCGGTTCCTCGGGTACACCGTGACGGTCTGCGACGCCCGCGCGGTCTTCGCGACCGCGCGCCGCTTCCCCGACGCCGACGAGGTGGTCGTCGACTGGCCGCACCGCTACCTCGAACGGACCCCGGTCGACGGCCGTACCGCGGTGTGCGTGCTCACCCACGACGACAGGTTCGACGTGCCGCTGCTGGAGCGCGCCCTGCGCATGCCGGTCGGGTACGTGGGCGCCATGGGGTCCCGGCGCACCCACGAACAGCGCCTGGAGCGGCTGCGCGCGACGGGCCTGGCGGAGGGGGAACTCGCCCGGCTGCACAGCCCGATAGGGCTCGACCTCGGCGCCCGCACCCCGGAGGAGACCGCGCTGTCCATCGCCGCCGAGATCGTCGCCCACCGGCGCGGCGGCTCCGGCGTCCCGCTCACCGGCGGGCACACCCCGATCCATCGCGACGAGCCCGCGCCCGCCGCACCGGCCGCGGGCGTCACCACTCCGGCGGCGTGACCCCCGCGAGCGCCTGCTCGGCCCAGATGACCTTGCCCGTGGCGGTGTAGCGGGTGCCCCAGCGCTCGGCGAACTGGGCGACGAGGAACAGGCCCCGGCCGCCCTCATCGGTGGTGGCCGCGTAGCGCAGGTGAGGGGCGGTACTGCCGGCGTCGGAGACCTCGCAGATGAGGGTCCGGTCCAGGATCAGCCGCACGTGGATGGGCTCGGCCCCGTAGCGGATGGCATTGGTGATCAGCTCGCTGAGCAGCAGTTCGGTGGTGAAGGACAGCTCCGCGAGCCCCCATTCGGCCAGCCGGCGGGACACCGCCGCCCGGACGCCGGAGACGGCCGCCGGGTCGCCCGGCACGTCCCACTCGGCGACGCGGCTGCCGTCCAGCACGCGGGTGCGGGCCACGAGCAGCGCGATGTCGTCGGCGGGGTCCGGCGGCAGCATCGCGTCGAGCACGTCCCCGCAGATCGCCTCGGGGTCCCGGCCCCGGCGCCCCGCCAGGACGCCGAGCAGTTGTTCCAGGCCCTCGTCGATGTCCCGTTCGCGGTCCTCGACGAGGCCGTCGGTGTACAGGACGAGGGTGCTGTCCTCGGGCAGCACGACCTCCACCGCGGAGAAGGGCATCCCGCCCAGGCCCAGCGGGGGTCCCTGGGGCAGTTCGAGGAAGTCCACCGCGCCGTCGGGCCCCACCAGGGCAGGCAGCAGATGGCCCGCCCGGGCCAGGGTGCACACCGCCGAGACGGGGTCGTAGACCGCGTAGAGGCAGGTGGCGCCGGAGACCGCGGTGCCGCCGGGGACACGTCCCGCGACCGCACTCGCGTCGTCGCCCTCATCTTCGCCGCCGTTCTCGCCGGTGTCCGGGAGCGCGTCGGGCCGGTCCATGCGGCCGACCAGTTCGTCCAGGTGGCTCAGCAGCTCGTCCGGCGGCAGGTCCAGGGCGGAGAAGTTGTGCACGGCCGTGCGCAGCCGCCCCATCGTGGCCGCCGCGTGCAGGCCGTGCCCGACCACGTCCCCCACGACCAGGGCGACACGGGCCCCCGGCAGCGGGAGCACGTCGAACCAGTCGCCGCCCACCCCCGCCTGCGCGGGCAGGTAGCGGTAGGCTGCGTCGATCGCGTTCAGCCGGGGCAGCTTCTGCGGCAGCAGGCTGCGCTGGAGGGTCTCGGCCATGGTGTGCTCGCGGGTGAACCGGCGGGCGTTGTCGATGCAGACCGCGGCGCGTGCCGCCAGCTCCTCGGCCAGTGACAGGTCGTCCTCCTCGAACGGCGGGCTCTCCTGCGATCGCCAGAAGTTGACCAGGCCGAGCAGGACGCCGCGCGCGCTCAGCGGCGCGCAGATCAGCGAGTGGATGCCGAAGGAGAGGACCTTGGCGTTGCGCTCCGGGTCCTGCCGCCGCCAGTCCGCGGAGTCCGCGAGACACGGCTCCAGCACCGCGCGGCCGGTCGTCAGCCCGGTGGCCTGGGGACTCGACGGCGGGACCACCACCGGGTGCCCCTCGGGGCCCAGCGGCGGGTCCGGGCGCACCCCGCTCACCGCCACCCGGCGCATCGTCACGGCCGGGCCGGGCCGCAGCGGCTCCTCGCCGTGCAGCACCGGTTCCGCCAGGTCCACGGTGACGTAGTCGGCGAAGCGCGGGACGGCGACCTCCGCGAGTTCCTCGGCGGTGCGCGTGATGTCCAGCGTGGTGCCGATCGCCACGCTCGCGTCGTACAGCAGCCGCAGCCGGGTCCTGGCCGTCTCGGCGCGGCCGGACAGGGCGCGCAGCTCGGTGGCGTCCCGCAGGGTGGCCACCGAGCCGGGCGGGCCGCCGTTGAGGTCGGTGGGCCGGTTGTTGAGCACCAGGAGGCGGTCGCCGGCGGGCAGCACCTCGTCCGTCACCGTGCGGCCCGAGGACAGCAGTTCGCGGGCACGCGTCTCCAGGCCGAGCTCGCCGACGGGCCGGCCCTCGGCGTCCGCGGGCAGCCGCAGCAGCCGCCGCGCCTCGTCGTTGGCGAGCTGGAGCCGCCCGTCCCCGTCGAGGATGAGGACGCCCTCGCGCACGGCGTGCAGCACCGCGTCGTGGTGCTCGTACATACGGGTCATCTCCAGCGGCCCGAGGCCGCCGGTCTGGCGCAGCAGCCGTCTGCCGATCAGCCAGGTGCCGCCCATGGCGAGCGCCATCGCCACGGCGGCGCTGCCCAGCAGGATGGGCAGTATCTGGTTGACCACGCCGCTGACCTTGGCGATGGTGATGCCCGCGGACACGATGCCGACGACCTTGCCCTGGGCGTCGAACACCGGCACGTTCGCCTGGATGAGCGGTCCGAGGGTGCCGGTGACGGTCTCCGTCACCACCTCGCCGTGCAGCGCGGGACCGATGTCGCCGACGAACTTCTCCCCGATGCGGTCCGGCACGGGGTGGGTGTAGCGGGTCCCCTCGGTGTCCGTCACGACGATGAAGTCCACGCCGGAGCGCTTGCGGGCCTCCTCCGCCCTCGGCTGGAGGACCGCCGAGGGGTCGGGCGAGGCCAGGGCCTGGGCGACCCCGGGGGCACTGGCGAAGGCGGCGGCCACGGCCACCGAGCGGTTGCCCACCTCCTGCCGGCTGTCGTGCTTCGCCTGGACCAGGAGTTCGACCACCGCGGCGGCGACCAGCAGGAGCACCACCACGACCTGCAGCAGGAAGACCTGGCCGGCGACGCTGCGTCCGGCCAGCAGAACACGCAGGCCCCGGGCCGGCGGTCTTCGCGAGGCCTGCTGGTCGTTGGGGCCCGCCATAGGGCTATGTCTACACGCACGGAACCGATGAGGCGACTGGTACGCGGGGGTACGGTCGGCGGCCGCGGCGGGTGCGCCGGACGAGTGCCCCGCGGCGTGCCCGGGCCGCGGTGCGACACCAGCGCAAACAGGTGAATTGCTGATGTTTTCGGGCGGTCATACCGTGGATTCATGGCTATCGCAACCACGAGCCCTGTGACAGGTGAGGTCCTCAGGAGGTTCGATGAGCTGACCCCTGAGGAGCTCGAGGACAAGCTCGCCCGGGCGGCGGCAGCGGCCGCTTCGTACCGGCTGACGGGCGTCGAGGAGCGGGCGGAATGGCTGCACCACGCGGCCGACCGTCTGGAGAAGGAGGTCGAGAGCGTCAGCACGATGATCACCTCGGAGATGGGCAAGACCTTCCGCGCCGCGGAGGAGGAGGTGGTCAAGTGCGTGCACGGGCTGCGGTTCTACGCCACCGAGGGGCCCGCGCTCCTGCGGGACCTGGAGTCCGACGCCGGGCGCGTGGGCGCCGCGCGGACGTTCGTGACGTATCAGCCGATCGGCGTGGTGCTCGCCGTGATGCCGTGGAACCTGCCGCTGTGGCAGGCCATGCGGTTCGCCGCGCCCGCGCTGATGGCGGGCAACGTGGGTCTGCTCAAGCACGCCTCGAACGTGCCGCAGTGCGCCCTGTACCTGGAGGAGCTCTTCCACGACGCGGGCTTCCCCGACGACGTGTTCCAGACGCTGCTGATCTCCGCCGGCAGGGTGGAGCAGGTGCTGCGCGACCCGCGGGTGGCGGCGGCGACGCTGACGGGCAGCGAGCCCGCCGGGCGGTCGGTGGCCGGCATCGCCGGTGACGAGATCAAGAAGGTGGTCCTGGAACTCGGCGGCTCGGACCCGTTCATCGTCATGCCCTCCACGAACCTGGAGCGGGCGACCGATGTCGCGGTCAAGGCGCGGTGCCTCAACAACGGGCAGTCCTGCATCAACGGCAAGCGCTTCTTCGTGCACGAGGAGATCGGCGGCGCGTTCCTCGAGATGTTCGTGGCGAAGATGGGCGCGCTGGTGGTGGGCGACCCGATGGACGCGGCCACCGACGTCGGGCCGCTGGCCACGGAGTCCGGCCGGGGGGACGTGGAGTCGTACGTCGACGACGCCGTCGCCAAGGGCGCGACGGTCCTGCTCGGCGGCGAACGCCCGGACCGGCCCGGGTGGTTCTACCCGCCGACCGTGCTGACCGGCACCACGCCGGACATGCGGATGTACCACGAGGAGGTCTTCGGTCCCGTGGCGCAGGTGTGGACGGTGCCCTCCCTGGACGAGGCCCTGCGGGAGGCCAACGGGCACCCCTACGGCCTCGGGTCGAACCTGTGGAGCGAGGACGAGGCCGAACGCGAACTGTTCGTCCGCGACGTGCAGTCGGGCATGGCCTTCATCAACGGCAACACGACCAGTTACCCCGAGATCCCCTTCGGCGGCGTCAAGCGCAGCGGCTACGGCCGCGAGCTGTCCGACCTGGGCATGCGGGAGTTCATGAACGCCAAGACCGTCTGGATCGGGCAGCACGCCTGACCCCCCGGCCGCCGGACGCGAGTCGGCACGACAGGGCCCGCGCCGCCGGCGCGGCGCGCGGCCCGCCGACCACAGGGAGGCACGGCGATGAGCGAAACGAACCGGACGGCCTCGTCCGGGCAGAGCGGACCCGTGGTCGCGGTGCTGGGCACGGGCACCATGGGGGAGGCCATGGCCCGCAACATTGCGGCGGCGGGTCTGGGACTGCGTGTCTGGAACCGCAACCGCGCCGTCGCGGAACCGCTGGCGGGCGCCGGGGCGACGGTGTGCGGCACACCGGCCGAGGCCTGCCGCGGCGCCGATGTCGTCCTGACGGCGCTCGCGAACGAGAAGGTCGTCGCCGACGTCATGGACCAGGCCCGCGACGGCCTGGCCGGCCGGCCCGTGTGGATGCAGACCTGCACGGTCTCCCCGGACGGGGGCAGGCGCCTCGCGCAGCAGGCGGACCGGCTCGGCGTCCCGTACGTCGAGGCCCCGCTGCTCGGCACCAAGGAGCCGGCCGTGGCCGGCACCCTGACCGTCCTGGCGGCCTCCCCGCAGCGGGAGGCGCGGGAGCTGGTGCGGCCCGTGCTGGAGGCGGTGGGCTCGCGCACCGTCTGGCTCGACGAGGTGGGCCAGCCGAGCGGCCTCAAACTCGCCTACAACGCCTGGGTCCTGACCACCGTGGAGGGCATCGCCGAGTCCCTCACCCTGGCCGGCACCCTGGGCGTGGACCCGCACATGGTCATCGACGTCATCGACGGCAGCGGCCTCAACAGCCCGTACGTCCAGACCAAGGGCCCGCGGATGCTCGACGACGACCTCGACACCCCGTCGTTCCCCCTCGAAGCGGCCGCCAAGGACGCCGGGCTGATCACCGACACCGCCCGCGCCGCGGGACTGCACCTGGGGATCGCCGAGGTCGTCAGCGAACGGCTGCACCTCGCGAGCGACGACGGGCTCGGCCGCGCGGACGTCGCCGCGACCTACCGGATGTCCCGCCACGCCGCGGTCTGACCGGACCGTCCTGCGAAGGAGGCGGGTGAGGAACGATGACCCGTGCCGGCATCGCCGCCGCGCGTATGAGCACGGCGCACTTGGCGGAGATCGTCCCCCAGGTGGACGACGCGCAGTGGGAACTGCCGTCGGCGTGCGAGGGGTGGCGCGTCATCGACGTGATGGCGCACCTCGCGGCGCTGGCCTCCGAGGCGGTGGATCCGCCGCCGCCCGATCCGTCACTGCCGCGGAACCGCGAGCGCTACCACGATCTGCGCGTCGACGAACGCCGCGGCCTGAGCCATGCCGACGTCCTCGCCGAGTGGCGGCTCAGCACCCCGCGGCAGCTCGACCTCCTGGAAGCGGCCCAGGAACCGCCCGCGGCGGGGGAGCCCGTCGAGGTGCCCGGCCTCGGGACGTATCCGCGGCATCTCCTGGCGAACACCATGGCGTTCAACGTCTTCTGCCATCTGCGCAACGACATGCTCGCCCCGGACGGTCCCCTTCCCTTCACCCTCCCGGAGCCGACCGACGGCGAGGTGGCGCCCGCCGTGGAGTTCATGCTCGCCGGCCTGCCCCAGATGCAGGGCCCGGAACTGGCCGCGACGGTGACGCGGCCCCTCGTGCTCGACCTGACCGGGCCGGGGGCCACCACCGTCACCGTCCTGCCCGCCGACGGGCCGGACGGCAGGCTCACCGTGGCGCCGGGCGCCGATGCGCCCACCCGCGTCCGGAGCACGGCACTGGACTTCATCGCCTGGGCCACCACCCGCACACCCTGGCGCGACCACTGCCGCATCACGGGGGACGTGTCCGCCGCGACACCGTTCCTGGACCGCCTCGACATCATCTAGCGGTGCGTTGGAGGGAGCGGACGGCAGCCGAAGGCAGGGGCGCCCGCCGGGCGCCCCTGCCTCGTCAATGCGCGGTCAGCCGCGCAGAGGCGCCAGGGCGCTGCTCCAGGCGACGACCTCGTCGATGAGCGTCGACAGGGTGGCGGCCTGGTGCTCACCCGGGGCGAACTCGGAGAAGTTGACGAAGTCGGTGAAGAGCGACAGCGCGACCTGGGTGCGCACGTCGGCCATCTTCAGCTCACCGGCGATCAGGCGCAGGTGCTCGGCGGCGCGGGCGCCACCGACCGAGCCGTAGGAGACGATGCCGAGGGCCTTGTTGTTCCACTCGGCGAACAGGTAGTCGATCGCGTTCTTCAGCACACCGGAGGTGGAGTGGTTGTACTCCGGGGTGACGAAGATGAAGCCGTCGAAGCCGGCGATCTTCTCGGCCCACTCCTTGGTGTGGGCGTTCTGGTACTGGCCCATGGCCGGCGGCATGGGCTCGTCGAGGTGGGGGAGGGGGTAGTCCGCGAGGTCCACCAGCTCGAAGGTCGCGTCGCCGCCGTGGGTGCGGGCCTGCTCGACGACCCAGTGGGCCACCTTCTCGCCGTTGCGGCCGGGACGGGTGCTGCCGAGGATGATGCCGATCCTGGTCATGTCGGGAATTCCTGCTCTGTGCATGGGGAATTGATCTTGAAGCTTCAACTGAAGCGCCGCTCGAACTGTAACAGACGAACTTGAAGCTTCAAGCCTTTTGTTAACCTGGTCCTCATGACGAAGAATCCGGACACATCGGTGGGCGAGGTGACTGCGGCGGAGCCGCGCTGGCTGCGCGGTGACGAGCTGGCGACCTGGATGTCGATGGCCCGGGTGCTGACCCTGCTCCTGCCCGCGCTGGAACGGCGGCTGGAGCAGGACGCCGACCTGAACTGGATGGAGTACCACGTCCTGGCGAAGCTTTCCGAGCAGGACGGCCGCACGATGCGGATGAGTGAGCTGGCCGGCCTCGCGAGCGCTTCCCTCTCGCGCCTGTCCCATGTGGTCAAGCGCCTGGAGGGGCGGGGCTACATCCGTCGCGAGACCGATCCGTGCGACGGCCGGTACACCAATGCCACCCTCACCTGCGAGGGCTTCGGGAAACTGGTCGCGTCCGCCCCCGCGCACGTCGAGGCGGTCCGCGCTCTGATCTTCGACACCCTGGAGCCGGGTGAGGCCGTCCGCCTCAAGTCCGCCTTCGACCGTATCCACGCCGCCGTCGACGCGGCGGGAGGCGGCTGCTGACGCCGCCGGACGTGGAGAGGGGCGCCGCAGGTGGCTCGTGGCCGACCCGCGGCGCCCCCGGCGCTCCCTGACGGTTGGTCAGGAGTTCATGGCGGCGGACCGGCCGGCGCGCCGCGGTCGCCGTGACCGCGGCGGCGGGCCTTCCTTGCACGGCGAGCCGGGGCGCGGAGCTCCTGGGGTGCCGGTGGGGGGACGTGCGGCTGCCGGTGGGGCGGCAGGGGAGTCCGCGCGAACGGCACGGCCGGAGCCGACGCCGTCGGCGACCGTGGAACGAAGAGACGAGGCGCACACGGCGTCTCGCGGTGCTGAACTGCTGTGCTGCGTGCGGCACTTACGGTAGGGGCGACCCGGCGGCCCCTCAACGAGGGATGCCCCTCGCCCGGTTGCGCAGGGAAAACCCTCGGTCACGCACAGGCACCGGAGCCGGCCGGAACCCGCCCCCGGCGGACCCCGGCCCGTGCCCTGGAGGGGTCAGCCCGCGCGGCGGCCCGCGGCGAGGCGGACGATGTCGACCCGCGAGCGGATGCCCAGCTTGCGGTAGACGCGGGTGAGGGTCGCCTCCACGGTCTTGACGCTGATGAACAGGGTCGCGGCGATCTCCCGGTTGGTGGCGCCCTCCAGGACCAGGGAGGCGACCTGGCGCTCCATCGTGGCCAGCCCCTCCAACTCCGGAGGAGCTGCCGCAGGCGACTCCGCCGCGGGACCGACGTGGTCGAGCCACGGCTGGGCCTTCGCCCGGCGGAAGAGGCGGGCCGCCTCCTCCAGCGCGGCCTGGGCGGCGGAACGGTTGCGGCGCTCGGCCTCGACATGGGCGACGGCGAGCACCGCCCGCGCCTCCTCCAGGCCGTAGCCCAGCCCGGCGAGCCGCTGCCGCGCCGCGGTGAGGACGGCCACCGCGCTCTCGGCGTTGCCGCGGGCGGCCAGCAGCATGCCCTCGGCGCGCTCCAGCACGGCCAGGATGCTGTGCCGCCGCAGCCGGACGGCGTGCGTGCGGGTCGCGTCGATGACCTCGCGTGCCTCGCCGAGTGCGCCGGTGAGGACGAGGGCCTCGGCCAGGTCGCCCTGCCAGCGGCCGCGCGCGGGTTCGGTCACGCCCATCTCGCGTTCCAGTTCCCGCACCCGGCGCAGCGCCTCCACCGCGCCCTGCGGGTCCGCGCCGACCAGCCGCGCGTGCCCGAGCGCGTACAGCGCCCGCGTCATGTACGGCATGTCGCTGTCGGCCTCGGCCCGCCGCACCGCGTCCCCGGCCAGCGACAGGGCGCGCTCCACCGTGCCGCCGCCGGCCTCGGCCAAGGAGGCGATCTGGAGCGCGAAGCCCTCGCCGATGCCGATGTCCTCGGCCAGCCGCAGACTCTCCCTGGCCAGTTCGAGGGCCGTTCCGCAGCGGCCGGAGCGCAGTTCGATCTCGGCGAGGCTGCGCACCGAGTAGACCTCGCTCTCCACCGCGCCGCGCTGGCGCGCCTCGCCGACCAGCCAGGTCAGCGCGGTGCGGGCCTCGTCCAGCTGGTCGCTCATCAGCAGGTAGCGCGAGCGGATGTAGACCGGGCCGTTGTGGTTCATGGCGACCTCGGGGTCCTGCGGTTCCGCGGAGGCCAGTGCCAGGGTGGCGGCGGCGTCCGGGTGGCCCATCGTCGTCTCGTTGAGCGCCTTGAAGGACAGCGCGAGCAGTTCGGTCCGCCGGTCGCCCGCCTTCGCGGCGAGCGCCGCCGACCGGGCGGCCTCGGCGCGGGCCCGGATCATCTGGCCGTCCACCAGCGCCCGCCAGGCCAGCTGGTAGCGCACCAGGCCCTGCAGGCGCGGGTCGTCGCCGGCGTCCGCCAGGGCCTGCGGGTAGACGTCGTCGACCTCGGACAGGGCCTGGCCGACGGAGTCGATCACCACGATCCACGCCCGTACGCGGTCCGCCGGTTCCGTCGCCACCGCGAGCACCTCACGGGCGGTGGCGCGGGCGAGTTCGGGCTCCGCGGCGGTCAGCGCGTCCTCGGCGGCCCGCAGCCGCCGCTGGTCGGCGCTGGGCATCGCACCGGCCGGGGTGTGCCGGGCCGCCAGCAGGCCCAGTTGCGCGGCCATCGACGGTGCCCCGCGCAGCCGGGCCTCGTCCGCGGCCTCGGCGAGGCTCGCCGCGACCCGCCGGTCCTTGCCGGTCGTCGCCAGGGCCAGGTGCCGGGCGCGTTCGATCGGGTCGCCGGCCGCGGCGGCCAGCGCGGCGTGCGCGCTGCGCCGGTCCTCGGGGGTGGCCTCCGCGTACAGCGCCGCGGATATCAGCGGGTGGGCGAAGCGGATGAGCCCGCTGTGGTCGTGGTCCATCTCGACCAGGCCGAGCGAGGCAGCGACCGCGGTCTCGCTCTCGGCGTTGGCCCGCCCGGCGCTGCGCAGCGTCGCGAGGGTGGGGCGCGCCCCCGCGCTGGCGATCAGGAGCGTGCGCCGGGTCTCGGCGGACAGCATCTCCAGCCGGTTGAGCACGAGCGCGCGCAGCGAGGTCGGCACCGGCAGCGGCTCGCCGGGCTGCGGCGGCGTCCGGCTCTCCGCCAGGGCGCGGCCCAGCTCCAGCGCGAACAGCGGATTGCCGCCGCTGGTGACGTGGATGTCCCGGACGACCGCGCGCGGTAGACCGGTGTGCCCGCGCGCCTCCAGGAGTTCGGACACCTCGGGGCGGGACAGCGGCGTCACGCGCAGCGTCAGCGCGTCCTGCGGGAACGCCCACGCATAGCGGTCCTGCTGGTCCTGCGGATCGGCGTCGGTGCGCACGGCGCCGAGCACCCGGATCGGCAGGCCCGCCACGCGGCGGGCCGCGAAGGCCAGCAGTTCGGCACTGGCCGGATCCATCCACTGCAGGTCGTCCACGACGATCAGCACCGGCCCCCGCGCGGCCAGCGCACGCAGCACCGACAGCACCGCCAGCCGCAGGGCCAGGCCGTCCCGTTGCAGGGAGGACTCACCGCGGCCGGTCAGCGCCGACTCCAGCGCCGCGCGCTGCGGGCCCGGCAGGCGCTCGGACACCTCGTCGGCGACGAGCCCCAGCAGGTCGACCAGGGCGAGGAAGGGGAGATGGGACTCCGATTCCGTCGCGGAACACCGCAGCACGGCCGTGGCGCCGCCGGCGCATTCGGCCGCGAGGGTCCGCAGGACGGTGGACTTCCCGATTCCGGCCGGGCCGTACAGCAGGAGGCTGCCCCCCTCGGTCACATGCCCGCGGGCGCGCGCGAGCACATCACCTCGCCCAATCACCTGGTCAGGTCGGGGTCGGGCCGGCACGTCGAAGGCCTGTTCCACGGTCGCCGCTCCCCTCAGTGTCGTGTTCGGGACAATGTTAAGCAAAGGGCCATTGAATCCCGACAGGTCTGTGGCTGGCAGAGTTTAGTGATTGTCCGCTATACGGAATATCCCTGTGCGCCGGATTTATATCCGGTGATGAGAGGCCAAGTCGGGAAAAAACCGGGAGCGCCTCCTTCCTGACACCCTTTCAGTATCCCCCGATGTCCGGCAGCGATCCCCGTTCGTCCTCCGCCCCGGGTTCCGCGCACTGAGCCATACGGGCGGGCTTGACGCACAGCGACGTGTCGTGGCGTCCTCCCGGCGTCCGGTGGCCGATCGTCGCAGAGGGAATGGTGACGGAGCGTCAGCCCCGCCCATGCCGTGGCCGCCGCCACGCCTCCAGCGGCGGCCACGGACCCGCCACCGCCCGGGGCCGCGCCCCCGTCGGCGGATGAGCCCCCCGAACCATCGCTGGGGGTGCCCGCCCCAGGTGCGGTGCGTCGCACGGCGGAGAGCCGCCTCGTGGCCGGCGTGGCCGGGCTCACAGGGCAATACACCTAGGGCAGCAGCCCCGCGCGGCGGGCCGCGACCACGGCCTCCAGGCGGGTGTGCGCGCCGAGCTTGCGCATGGCGGACCGCAGATAGCTCTTGACGGTCTCCGGGCGCACCCCCAGCCGTTCGCCCGCCGCGGCGTTGGTGTCGCCGCCGGCGACGCAGGCGAGGACGTCGATCTCGCGGGCGGACAGCGGCACGGTCCGGGCGCCGGGGTCGGGCGGGGCGGTGGGGGCCAGGGACGCGGCGGCCAGCCGGCCGCAGGCGGCGAGCAGCTCCTGGCGCAGCAGGGGATCGGTGACGCGCTGGGCGAGGGCCCGCAGTTCCCCGTGCGCCTCGCGGACCTCCTCCCACGCCGCCGGGTCGCCCGCCGTCGGCTGGCGGCACGTGGACAGCAGGCGGTCCGCCTCGTCCCGCACCACGAGCCGGTGCTCCAGTTCGCGGGCCGCCTCGACGGCGGCGCTGACCGGCCGGTCGCCGAGTGCGGTCGGGTGGCGCAGCGCGCCGTACAGGACGCCGCGCACCCGGCGGCGCACGACCACCGGCACCGCGAGCACCGAACGCAGCCCCTCGGCGGCCACGGCGCCGTCGTACTCGTGGCTGATCACCCGCGAGGCGCCGTAGTCGGTGACGGCCAGCGGCCGGCCGAGCGCGATGGTCTTGCCGCCCAGGCCGTTGCCGAGGGTGACGGCAAGTCCCTGCAAGGAACTGGTGGCGGTGCCGGACAGCTCGGATATCCGCAGCTCACGCGGGTCGGGGAGGAGTCCGCCGAAGGCGACGGGAAGCCCGCTGGCGCGCCGCATCCGCAGCAGCGCCGCCCGCAGCTCGGCCGCCTCGCCCGTTCCCGTCCCGCTACCCGGCATCTCCCCGCGCTCCTTCACCCCCGATCGGGGGTAGTGAGAGCTCTGTCGCTCACCACAGGATGCTACTGAGGGGGCAGGCAATAAGGAGGACACATGGCGGCAACCAGCCGGACAGACGAGTTCCGGTCGGCCCGGGACTTCCTGCTGCGCCACCGGGAGGACTGGAAGACGGCGTACGAGGGCTTCCGCTGGCCGCGGCCCGAGCACTTCAACTGGGCGCTCGAGTGGTTCGACGTGATCGCCGAGGGCAACGACCGCCCGGCCCTGCACATCGTCGAGGAGGACGGCACCGAGACCGTCGTCTCGTTCGCCGCCATGTCCGAGCGGTCGAACCGCGTGGCCGTGCGGCTGCGCGAGTGGGGTGTGCGGGCCGGCGACCGGATCGTGGTCATGCTCGGCAACGAGGCCGAGTTGTGGGAGACCGCGCTGGCCGCCATGAAGCTGCGCGCCGTCGTCATCCCCGCCACCCCCCTGCTCGGGCCGGCCGACCTGACCGACCGCGTGGAGCGCGGGCAGGCCCGCCATGTGATCGTCCGCTCCGCGGACACCGCCAAGTTCGACACGGTCCCGGGGGACTACACCCGGATCGCCGTCGGGGGCGCGCCCGAGGGCTGGCTGGCGTACGAGGACACCGCGGGCACCCCCGCGGACTTCACGCCGGACGGCGAGACCCGCGCCGACGACCCGCTGATGCTCTACTTCACCTCGGGCACCACCGCCCGGCCCAAGCTCGTCGAGCACACCCACATCTCCTACCCCGTGGGCCACCTCGCCACCATGTACTGGATCGGCCTGCGCCCCGGCGACGTCCACCTCAACATCTCCTCGCCGGGCTGGGCCAAGCACGCCTGGTCCAACCTGTTCGCGCCGTGGAGCGCCGAGGCGACCGTCTTCATCCACAACTATTCCCGCTTCGACGCGGGCCGCCTCATGGCCGAGATGGACCGGGCGGGCGTCACCAGCTTCTGCGCCCCGCCGACCGTCTGGCGCATGCTGATCCAGGCCGACCTGACCGCGCTGCGCACCCCGCCGCGCGAGGTCGTCGCCGCGGGCGAGCCGCTGAACCCCGAGGTCATCGAGCACGTACGGCGCGCCTGGGGGCTCACCATCCGGGACGGCTTCGGCCAGACCGAGACCGCCGTGCAGGTCGCCAACCCGCCCGGCCAGCCGCTCAAGCCGGGCTCGATGGGCCGCCCGAGCCCCGGGTACGTGGTGGAGCTGGTGGACCCCGTCACCGGCAAGCCCGGCGACGAGGGCGAGATCTGCCTGGACCTGTCCGCGCGTCCGGTCGGCCTGATGACCGGCTACGCCGGGGACCCGGAGCGGACCGCCGAGGCGATGGCCGGCGGCTACTACCGCACCGGCGACATCGGCTCGCGCGACGCCGACGGCTACATCACCTACGTGGGCCGCTCGGACGACGTCTTCAAGGCCTCCGACTACAAGATCAGCCCGTTCGAGCTGGAGAGCGCCCTGCTGGAGCACGAGGCCGTCGCCGAGGCGGCCGTCGTCCCCTCGCCCGATCCGCTGCGGCTGGCCGTGCCGAAGGCGTACGTCGTGCTCGCGGAGGGCTGGGAGCCGGACGCGGGGACCGCGGCCGCGCTCTTCGCGCACTCGCGGCAGGTGCTCGCCCCGTACAAGCGGGTGCGCGTGCTGGAGTTCGCCGACCTGCCCAAGACCGTCTCCGGCAAGATCCGCCGCATCGAACTGCGGCAGCGCACCGCCGAGGGAAGCACCGGCACCGAGTACCGCGAGGAGGACCACAAGTGACCGCACCCGGCAGACCGTCGCAAGGCCAGGAGCCCGCGGAACCCTCCTACGCCTCCGGCACCGGCACCACCGCGCTGCTCGGCGACACCATCGGCCGCAACCTCGACCGCGCCGTGGCCGCCTGGCCGGACCGCGAGGCACTGGTCGACGTGGCCGGCGGCCGCCGCTGGACGTACGCGCAGTTCTCCGGCGCCGTGGACGACGTGGCGCGCGGCCTGCTCGCCAAGGGCGTCGGCAAGGGCGACCGGGTCGGGATCTGGGCGGTCAACTGCCCGGAGTGGGTGCTCGTCCAGTACGCCACGGCCCGCATCGGCGCGATCATGGTGAACATCAACCCGGCGTACCGGGTGCACGAACTGGCCTACGTCCTCAACCAGGCCGGCATCGAGGTCCTGGTCTCCTCGACTGCGTACAAGGACAGCGACTACCGGGCCATGGTCGACCGGGTCCGCCCTCAGTGCCGGTCGCTGAGCGAGGTCGTGTACATCGGCGGCCCCAGCTGGGACGCGCTCGTCGCGGCCGGCGCCCATGTGCCGTACGCGCAACTGGCGGAGCGCGAGGCCGAGTTGTCCTGCGACGACCCGGTCAACATCCAGTACACCTCCGGCACGACCGGCTTCCCCAAGGGCGCGACGCTGTCGCACCACAACATCCTCAACAACGGCTTCTTCGTGGGGGAGTCGATCGCGTACACCGAACAGGACCGGGTCTGCTTGCCGGTGCCGTTCTACCACTGCTTCGGCATGGTGATGGGAAACCTCGGCGTCACCTCGCACGGCGCCTGCATCGTCATACCGGCGCCCACCTTCGACCCCGCGGCCACGCTGCGGGCGGTGGAGCAGGAGCGCTGCACCTCGCTCTACGGGGTGCCGACGATGTTCATCGCCGAGCTCAACCTGCCCGGCTTCGCGAACTACGACCTGTCCTCGCTGCGCACCGGCATCATGGCCGGCTCGCCCTGTCCGGTGGAGGTCATGAAGCGGGTCGTCGCCGAGATGCACATGGCCGAGGTCTCCATCTGCTACGGGATGACCGAGACCTCGCCGGTCTCCTGCCAGACCCGGCGCGACGACGACCTGGAACGCCGTACCGGCACCGTCGGCAGGGTCCTGCCGCACATCGAGGTGAAGGTCGTCGACACCGCCGGCGTGACCGTTCCGCGCGGTGCGGCGGGCGAACTGTGCACCCGCGGCTACTCGGTGATGCTCGGCTACTGGGACGAGCCGGAGAAGACCGCCGAGGCGATCGACGCGAGCCGCTGGATGCACACCGGCGATCTCGCGGTCATGCGCGAGGACGGCTACCTGCAGATCGTCGGCCGCATCAAGGACATGATCATCCGCGGCGGGGAGAACGTCTACCCGCGGGAGATCGAGGAGTTCCTGTACGGGCACCCCGGCATCGCCGACGTCCAGGTGGTCGGCGTCCCCGACGAGCGCTACGGCGAGGAGATCCTCGCCTGCGTCATCCTCAAGGACCCGGCCGCGACGCTCACCGTCCAGGACCTCGCCGACTACTGCCGCGGCCGGCTGGCGCACTACAAGGTGCCCCGCCACCTGCGGCTCATGGAGTCCTTCCCGATGACGGTGAGCGGCAAGGTGCGCAAGATCGAACTGCGGGAGTCCTTCAGCCCGCGGTGACGTCTTCGGCGGCCGCCGCGATCCGCAGGGCCGCCTCGCGCGGCGGCACGCCGGTGGTGTCCAGCACGGTGCCCGCCTCGCGCAGCCACGGCAGGGCCGCCTCGTACTCGGCGAGGTGGTCCAGCCGCCACTGCCGTGCGCCGGTCTCGACGGTGTCCTCCTCGATACGGCGGGTCAGGGTGGCTCTGTCGCTGTGCAGCACGAAGTGCCGTACGGGCAGGCCCTGCCGGGCCAGGCCGTCGCGGAGCTCCGCCCAGTAGGCCGCCACGAGCACGGTCTGCGGCACGACCAGCGGACCGCCGAGGAGCGCCGCACCTGCGCGATCGACTCCACGGCCAGCGCGCGCCAAGGCGGCCACTCCTGGAAGTCGCGCACAGGCGCGGCCTGTGCCAGTACGTGCCGGAGTATGAAGCCGACGTGCTCGGTGTCGAAGACGTGCGCCCCCGGCAGCAGTCGGCCCAACTCCGCGGCAGTGGTGGTTTTGCCCGCGCCGAAGGTCCCGTTCAGCCGGATGATCCCGTCCATCGGGACACCATGTCAGGGCCCGCGGACGCCACCCCGTGCGTCGGCAGCGGTCGAGGACGGCGACGACGTCGTACGCGTCCGGCTCGCCGGGCCAGGCGCCCGCGCCGATCGTCAGCGTCCACCACCGCTTGGCGACGGTGACGGACGTCGCCGACCGGCTCCGCGCAAGGCCGAGTTGCCGCCGGCCGTGCCTCCGCGGTGCCGCGCGGACGCGGGAGGCGGCACCGGGCGGCCCCGGCGCTGCGGCGGCACGTGCGACCAGGCAGTCCTGCCGCAGCGGGCGGCCGGTTCCGCCGGTCCCGGCGACCAGCACGGCCACGGCGGTCCGCCCGCCCCGCACGGGGTCCGCCTCGTCCACGACCGCGGAGAACTCCGCCGCGACCGCCGCGGCCGCCATCCGCCCTGTCCCTTCAGACGCTGGTGTCGGCGGAGCCGTCGTTCGCGGGAGCGTCCTCGTCGTTCGGGCCCAGGCACAGGATGTACCGGGTTCTCCCGTGCTCCTCGCCATAGGTGGCGACGGTCTGGGGGTAAGCGGGGCAGAGGCTGGGGTCGCCGGTGTCCTCGAAGCGGCCGACGACCTTGTACCGGGCGTCGGGGGAACCGCAGTCGACGACCGAGACATCGGCGTAGAACGCGTCGCCGCTGCTGCGCACGCAGTCGCCGACGGCGGCGAACTCGGGATCGTCGTGGAGGAGGAACCAGAGTCCGCCGACGATCGCGACCGGGAGCAGCAGTCCGAGGGCGACCGGACGCAGGAAGAGGGGCCTGCCGGGGTCGGCGGGCCTGCGCGGGGCGCCGGCGACGGGTTCGCCGAGGCGCTTGACCTTCACCCACTGCCTGAGGTTGAGCAGCATCACGACGGGGTTGATGATCATCGACGGCGCGCCCCACCAGCCCTGCACCAGGCTGTCGCCGGTCATCTTGCGGTGCGCGGCGAGGCCGCAGGACCGGCAGAAGTAGCCCTTGAGCCGCAGCCGCCGCATGAGGACGAGCATGCCCTGGTGCCCGCGGAAGGTGGCGGCCGCCGCGGGCACCGAGCCGCAGAAGCTGCACGAGGGGCCGTACCCGGGTATGTCCATGCTCATCGACTGCTGCGGCAGGAAGGGCCACTGCGGCGGGTAGAGCGACGGGGGCCGCTGCGCGGCGGGCTGCGGCTCGGCCTGCGGCGCGGGCTGGGGCGCGGGAGCGGGTGGCGTCGGTGCGGTCACGGAGGTCCCCCCCGGGATCTGTGGTGCTGAGGTGCGGTGCTGATGCGCATATGGAGCCACCGCACCCTACTGGTCCGTACATGTGTTCCACCACGGATTTCGCCGGCATCCGCGCGCCCTCTTCTTGACCGGTGCGCGCGGCACGCCCTATGTTCGATGCAGTTCCACATAACAAAAGTAAATTTCCGCATGGCGGAAAAATGGACCTCAGCGTGGCTGGGACGCGACACCTGGACCGCCGGACGACGCAGGAGTGAGCGAATGCCTCGAATGACCGCCGCCCGAGCGGCAGTGGAGATCCTCAAGCGGGAGGGCGTCGACACCGCGTTCGGCGTGCCCGGCGCCGCCATCAACCCCTTCTACGCGGCCCTCAAGGCCTCCGGCGGCATCACCCACACGCTCGCCCGCCACGTCGAGGGGGCCTCGCACATGGCGGAGGGCTACACGCGCACCGCCCCGGGTAACATCGGCGTCTGCATCGGCACCTCCGGCCCGGCGGGCACCGACATGATCACCGGCCTCTACTCGGCCATCGGCGACTCGATCCCGATCCTGTGCATCACCGGGCAGGCACCCACCGCGGTGATCCACAAGGAGGACTTCCAGGCCGTCGACATCGCCTCCATCGCGGCGCCCGTCACCAAGGCCGCGACCACCGTGCTGGAGGCCGCGCAGGTCCCCGGCGTCTTCCAGAAGGCCTTCCACCTCATGCGGTCCGGCCGGCCGGGGCCGGTCCTGATCGACCTGCCGGTGGACGTCCAGCTCACCGAGATCGAGTTCGACCCCGAGACGTACGAGCCGCTGCCGGTCTGGAAGCCCGCCGCCACCCGGCGGCAGATCGAGAAGGCGCTGGCCATGCTGAACGCGGCCGAGCGCCCCCTGATCGTCGCGGGCGGCGGCGTCATCAACGCCGACGCCTCCGCCCTGCTCGTGGAGTTCGCGGAACTGACCGGCACACCGGTCGTGCCGACCCTGATGGGCTGGGGCGCCATCGCGGACGACCACCCGCTGAACGCGGGCATGGTGGGACTGCAGACCTCGCACCGCTACGGCAACGCGACGTTCCTGGAGTCCGACTTCGTGCTCGGCATCGGCAACCGCTGGGCCAACCGGCACACCGGCCGCATCGACGTGTACACCGCGGGCCGCACCTTCGTGCACGTCGACATCGAGCCCACCCAGATCGGCAAGATCTTCGCCCCCGACTACGGCATCACCTCCGACGCCGCGGCCGCGCTCGCGCTCTTCGTCGAGGCCGCCCGCGAGCTGAAGGAGGCGGGGCGGCTGCCGGACCGCGGCGCCTGGGCGGCATCCGCGCGCGAGCGCAAGGCCACGCTGCACCGCCGCACCCACTTCGACGACGTCCCGATGAAGCCGCAGCGGGTGTACGAGGAGATGAACAAGGCCTTCGGCCCCGAGACCCGGTACGTCTCCACCATCGGGCTCTCCCAGATCGCCGGCGCCCAGATGCTGCACGTCTACCGGCCGCGGCACTGGATCAACTGCGGCCAGGCCGGGCCGCTCGGCTGGACCGTCCCCGCGGCCCTCGGCGTGGCCAAGGCCGACCCGGAGGCGTCCGTGGTCGCCCTGTCCGGCGACTACGACTTCCAGTTCATGATCGAGGAACTGGCGGTCGGTGCGCAGCACCGCATCCCGTACGTGCACGTCCTGGTCAACAACGCCTACCTGGGCCTGATCCGCCAGGCGCAGCGCGCCTTCGACATCGACTTCGAGGTCAACCTGGAGTTCGAGAACGTCAACTCGCCCGAACTGGGCGTCTACGGCGTCGACCATGTCAAGGTCGCCGAGGGCCTGGGCTGCAAGGCCCTGCGGGTCACCGACCCGGCGGAGCTGGGCGCCGCCTTCGAACGGGCGAAGAAGCTCGCCGCGGAGTACCGGGTGCCCGTGGTGGTCGAGGCGATCCTGGAGCGCGTCACGAACATCGCGATGAGCGTCACCAACGACATCGGCAACGTGGTGGAGTTCGAGGAACTGGCCACCGAGCCCGGCCACGCGCCCACCGAGATCCTGCCGCTCGCCGGCGGCTGACCCGTCCGCCGCCGCGTGGTCCCGGCCGCCGCGTCCCGCCTCGGCGGGTGCGGCGGCCGGCGTCAGTCCGCGCGGGCGGCGGGCCCGCTCAGAGCGGGCCGAAGAGCCAGTTGCCGGGGGCCGCGGGATCGGTGCCGGTGTAGTACGCCCGGATCGCCGTCACGAGCTCGGCCGTGCTCACCAGGCCGTCGCCGTCGGTGTCGAGGCGGTCGAAGGCGGCGACGACCGCGGAGGCCGGGGTGCTGAAGGCGCGTTGCAGGATCTCGAACTCGCCCCGCTGGACCCGCCCGTCGCCGTCGGTGTCGCAGAGGTGGACGACCGCCTCGGCGGCGGGATGGAAGACGGGGTCGAAGGCCGGGCCCTCGATGAAGGCCCGGGTCATGCCGTGGCGGTACTCGGCGGAGGACAGCCGCCCGTCGCGGTCGCCGTCGGCATAGGCCGCGAGCTCCGCCCAGACGGCGTCGAGGCGCACCACGACCGGCCTGCCCTTGGGCGAGGTGGGGGACTGGCCGAAGCCGTGAATCAGCCGCGCGCCGACGTCCTGCAAGTCGGCGCGCTCGGCATACCCGTTGCCGTCCGTGTCCAGGCGGCGGAAGGATATGTCGAGCTTGCGCTTCAAGAGGGCGGTAGACATCGCTGCGTCCTGACGTAGTCCTGGGGTCTCCTGGAGTCGGGAGAGGGGAACTTCTCGATGTTCCCCCGGGAGCGCCGCTCGCGCGACCCGAGTGGCCACACAGGGTGAGGCCGGGGGCAGAGCGGGCCGGACGCGGCGCGTCCGTCCTCAGGGCCGGGCGCGCGGGCCGGTGCGGATGAGGGCGTCCGCGGCGTCGTTCACCGGCTGCGGGGTGCCGGTGAGGTCCATGACGAAGAGCGGCACGCCGAGCTGGTCGGCGCGCAGCCGGGCGTCGTGCGCGTAGCCGGCCAGCGAGAAGAAGGCGCCGGAGGAGTCCTCGTTGAGGCAGTTCAGCCAGAGGGTCTCCACGTCCCGCAGCACGCTCGGCCGGGTCGTCGGGTCCACTTGGGCGACCACCCCGTCCCCGCGCAGGTCGATGCCGTTGGCGGCGCGCTCCGAGGCGATCCGCACCCCGCCGAAGCCGAGCCACTTCAGGTACTGCGCGGCGGCGGTCAGCGCGTCCCGCGCGGTGCGGATCGTCACCGGTCGGAACGGGGCCCGGTGCCCCGGCGCCGTCGGCGCCGCCCCGGCGGGGTGCTCGACGGCGGCGGGCCGGGCCGGCGGCGTGCGCAGCGCCCGCGTGTCCACCGGCAGCCGGACCACCGCCCCGCACTCGCAGCCGAGTTCGGGCTGCGGCCACTGGTCCTCGCGGTGGCAGTCGGGGCAGCGCATGCCCACCCAGGAGTCGGACCAGGAGCGGTGGCGGATCAGCAGCGGGATGCCGCCGCGCAGCAGCGGCAGCGTGAGGGGCGTGCCACAGGCACACGGGAACACGGGGGCGGTGTACGTGTGCTCCCGGCGGCAGGCCGGGCAGCGCACGGGCACACTCTCTGCCATGGTTCGGGACTCCAGGGCGGGTGCTTACCGGGCGGCGGACGTACCCTCCATGTTCTCCTACGGGACGCCGCTCCCGCAGCTCTCCTGCGCTCCCGCGCGCGCCGGTTGACCCGCGCACAGGTGTCCGCGCCGCCAGGACCAACCCCTCAGAAGTTCATGGCGGCGCGGACGGTCGTGATCCTCCCGGGCCGGGGAGGGGTTCCGGGCGGTGGCGTCCGTCGGGCGCGACAGGACAGAAACGGACGCCACCGCCCGGAAGTCGGGGTCAGCCGGTGACCGGCAGACCGGACAGGCGCTCCACCCCGCGCAGCAGGGCGGAGTGGTCGAGGCCGCCGTCGCCCTGGGCGCGCAGCGCGGCCACGAGACCGGCGACGACGGAGCCGACGGGCAGGGCGGCGCCGACCGCGCGGGCGGCGTCGGTGACGATGCCCATGTCCTTGTGGTGGAGGTCGATGCGGAAGCCGGGGGCGAACTCGCGGTGCAGGAAGTTCTGCTTTTTGCGGTTCAGCACCGTGGAGCCGGCCAGGCCGCCGCCCAGCACCTCCAGGGCCGTGCCCAGGTCGACGCCCGACTTCTCCAGGAAGACCACGGCCTCGGCGCAGGCCTGGATGTTGACGGCGACGATCAGCTGGTTGGCGGCCTTCACCGTCTGGCCGGCGCCGTGCGGACCGCACAGCACGACGGTCCTGCCGAGGGCGTCGAACAAGGGACGGGCCTCGTCGAAGTCGGCCTGCGCGCCGCCCACCATGATGGACAGCACCGCCTCGATCGCGCCCGCCTCGCCGCCGGAGACCGGGGCGTCCAGGACCCGGATGCCCTTGGACGCCGCGGCGTTGGCCAGGTCGACGGAGGTCCGCGGTGTGATCGACGACATGTCGACCAGCAGGGCGCCCGGCCTCGCGTGCGCGAGGATGCCGTCCTCGCCGTACGCGATCGCCTCGACCTGCGGGGAGGCCGGGACCATCGTGACGATGACGTCGGCGTCCCCGACGGCCTCGGCGATCGAGCCCGCGGCGGTGCCGCCGGCGGCCGCGAGGCGGTCGAGCTTGTCCTGCTCGAGGGTGTAACCGGTGACGGTGTAACCGGCCTTGAGCAGGTTCTCCGCCATCGGGGAGCCCATGATGCCGAGGCCGATCCAGGCCACCTGGGGGAGGCCGGTAGGGGAGGAGGCGGCGGCCTGGGGCGTGGTGGTCATGGTGTCCTCTCGGGTTGCTGGGCGGCGTCGGCGAGCCAGCCGAAGGAGGCGGCGCTCCCCTCCGGTCCCGGCTTGTACTCCAGGCCGATCCAGCCGTCGTAGCCCGCCGTGCGCAGGCGGTCGACGAGGCCGGCCAGGGGCAGCGAGCCCGTTCCGGGGGCGCCGCGGCCGGGGTTGTCGGCGATCTGGACGTGGCCGGTGCGGTCGGCGTAGGCGTCGATCACGGCCGGCAGGTCCTCGCCGTTCATCGACAGGTGGTAGAGGTCGAGCAGGAATTGGGCGTTGCCGAGGCCGGTCTCCGCGTTGACCTTGTCGACGACCTCGACGGCGGCGGGCGCGCTGACCAGCGGATAGCGCGGCGACTCGGGTGCGTTGAGGGCCTCGACGAGCAGGGTGGCGCCGACCCGGTGGGCGGCGTGCGCGGCCCGCACCAGGTTCTCCAGGGCGAGTTCGTCCTGCGCCTCGGCGCCGGCGCCGTCGACCCGGTTGCCGTAGAGGGCGTTGAGGGCGGTGCAGCCGACCGAGCGCGCGAAGTCGGCGGCGATGTCGATGTTGGCGCGGAAGCGCGCGGACTCCTCGCCGGGCACGGACAGCGCGCCGCGGTCGGGTCCGGGCAGCTGCCCCGCGTAGAAGTTCAGCCCCACGAGCCGGGTGCCCGCGTGCTCCAGGGCGGAGCGCAGTTCGTCGAGACGCGCCTTCGGCGGGGTGGGTGCGTCCGGCCACGGCCACCACAGCTCCACGGCCTCGAAGCCCGCGGCCGCGGCTGCGGCCGGGCGCTCCAGGAGCGGGAGTTCGGTGAAGAGGATCGAGAGGTTCACATCGCAGCGCGTGGAGTCGAAGCCCATCCCGTGCGCCCCTTCCGTCCGGTGTTCCGTCCGGTGTTCCGGCCGGTGCGTTGCCATCCCTTACTTCCGCAATACGGAATCTGTTTTCTACTTACCGGAAGACTGGATCACCTGGCCGGGGACTGTCAAGAGGGATGTCCCCGAAAGCCGCTGACCAGCTAGGTTGAAGACGTGCGCCTGAGACTGGAATTCACCACCGAGCCCTTCGACCTGGACGTGCTGCCGGAGCACGCCGCGGTGGCCCGGGACGTCATCGGCTCGGCCGCACTGGAGAAGGTCGACGTCGGGCCGTTCGGCAACACGGCCGAGGGCACCGCCGACCAGGTGGTGGACGCCGTCGGCGATCTGCTGCGGCGCACCCTGGACGCGGGGGCCACCCGGGTGTCGCTGCAGATCAGCGTCATCGGTCATGAGGCGGCGGATCGATGACCGCGCCCGGCGGGCACCCGCACCCGTTCAGTGCGGCCATCACCCCGCTCGTCGCCGCCATGGGCGCGCAGATGGTGCCGCCCGGTGAGGCCCGCGGCGACGACGTCGTGCTGAGCTGGGAGGGCGAGGCGGTCGTCGCCGTACGCCTGCCGCACCTGGCCGACTCCCTCGACCACCTCCTGGCGGACCTGGAGCGCCGGCACGGCAGGGCGCTGGCCGAACTCGGCCGCAAGGAGAAGCAGACGGTCGTGCGCATCCTGGAGGAACGCGGCGCGTTCTCCGTGCGGCACGGGGTGGAGACCGTCGCCTCGGCCCTCGGGGTGAGCCGCTTCACCGTCTACAACTACCTGAACCGGGAGAACGCGGCGAGGGAGCGCGAGTAGCCGCTGTCCGTCGCACTTCCGGCCGTGTCGCGGCCGCCACGGGGCGGACTCTTTTCAACAAAGTGTTGACGCCGGTCGGGGCGCGCTCCTAGCGTGCTGCTGTGACCTCCCGTCCCTCCCCGGGCCTGGCCCGGTTCAACTCCGCCGACGCGGTGGAGGCGGCCGCCCTGCTGCGCGAGGTGTGCGCGAGCCGCTCCTGGGGCGCGGAAGTGGCCGCCGGCCGCCCCTACGGCAGCGCCGAGGCGCTGCTCGCCGCGAGCGACACGGCGACGGCCCGCCTGGGTACGGACGCACTGGCCGAGGCGATGGCCGGGCACCCGCCGATCGGCTGCCCGAAGCCCGGCGACCGGGTCTCTGCCCGCGAGCAGAGCGGCGTGCGGGACTCCCTGCGCGCGCGGCTGCTGGAGCTGAACCTCGCCTACCAGGAGCGGCACGGCCATGTCTTCCTCATCTGCGCCACCGGCCGGACCGGCGACGAGATGCTGGCCGCCCTCTCCGAGCGGATCGGGAACGACGCCGCCACCGAGCGCGGGATCGTCCGTGCCGAGCTGGGAAAGATCAACCGCATCCGGCTCGCCCGGCTCGTCGCGCCCTTCGAGGAGGCCCCCTCATGACGTCCGTGTCCACCCACGTCCTGGACACCAGCGCAGGCCGTCCCGCCGCGGACATCGCCGTCCACCTGGCGGTCCGCCCCGCCGGCGACGCCCCCTGGGTGCCGCACGGCGCCTCGGCGACGGACGCCGACGGCCGCTGCAAGGACCTGCCCGACCTGCCCGGCGGCACGGCCCAGGTCCGCCTGGAGTTCGCCACCGGGCCGTACCTCGCCCGCACCGCGGCCGGGGGCGGCGGGGCGTTCTTCCCGGAGGTGGCGGTCGTCCTCGCCGTGGAGCCGGGCGAGCACTACCACGTACCGCTGCTGCTCAACCCGTTCGGCTACTCCGTATACCGAGGGAGCTAGCACCGACATGTCGCCCACCCGCCTCGGCCAGAACCAGTACGGCAAAGCGGAGACCCGCGTCGTCCGGGTCTCCCGCGAGGGCCGCACGCACCACGTAAAGGACCTCAACGTCTCCGTCGCGCTGTCCGGCGCGATGGACGAGGTCCACTACTCCGGCAGCAACGCCAGCGTCCTGCCCACCGACACCGCCAAGAACACGGTGTTCGCGTTCGCCCAGCAGTACGGGATCGAGTCCGCCGAGCAGTTCGGCATCCTGCTCGCCCGGCACTTCGTCACCAGTCAGGACGCGATCGGGCGGGCCAGGATCCGCATCGAGGAGTACGCCTGGGAACGCCTCACCGAGGAGCACTCGTTCGTCCGCAAGGGCCAGGAGACCCGCACCGCCGAGATCGCCTTCGACGGCACGCGGTGGCAGGTCCTCGCGGGCCTGAAGGACCTCGTCGTCATGAACTCCACCGACTCCGAGTTCCGGGGCTTCGCCAAGGACCGCTGGACGACGCTGCGCGAGACCCGGGACCGCGTCCTCGCCACCGAGGTCGCCGCCCGCTGGCGGTTCCACTGGACCCGCGAGGAGGACCCCGCCCCAGACTGGGAGGAGTCGTACGCCGAGACCCGAAGGCACCTCCTGGAGGCCTTCGCCGGCACCTACTCGCTCTCCCTCCAGCAGACCCTGTACACGATGGGCGACCGGGTCGTCGAGCACCGCCCCGAGATCGACGAGGTGCGGCTGTCGCTCCCCAACAAGCACCACTTCCTGGCCGACCTCGAACCGTTCGGTCTGAAGAACGACACCCCCGACAGCGCGGTGTACTTCGCCGCCGACCGCCCCTACGGCCTCATCGAGGGCACGGTCCTGCGCGAAGGGGCAGAGCCCCGTATCCCGGTGACGGACTGAGAGGCCCGCCATGACCGCCGCAGCACAGCGCACCGTCATCGAGAACTGCGCCGTCGCCACCGTCGACGCGCACGACACCGAGTACGCCGACGGCCATCTCGTCGTCGCCGGCAACCGCATCGAGTCCGTCGGCCCGGGCCCCGCCCCCGCCGGACTGGAGGGCGTCGTCCGCAGGGTCGACGGCACCGGCCATCTGCTCACCCCGGGCCTGGTCAACACCCACCACCACTTCTACCAGTGGCTCACCCGGGGCCTGGCCACCGACCACAACCTCTTCGACTGGCTCGTCGCCCTCTACCCCACCTGGGCGCGGATCGACGAGCGGATGACCCACGCGGCCGCCCAGGGCTCCCTCGCGACGATGGCGCGCGGCGGCGTCACCACCGCCATGGACCACCACTACGTCTTCCCGCGCGGCACCGGCGACCTGTCCGGCTCCATCATCCGGGCCGCCGCCGCCATGGGCGTGCGCTTCACCCTCGCCCGCGGCTCCATGGACCGGGGCGCGTCCGACGGCGGCCTGCCGCCGGACTTCGCCGTCGAGACCCTGGACGGCGCGCTCGCCGCGACCGAGGCGACGATCGACGAGCACCACGACCCCTCCTTCGACGCCATGACGCGGATCGCCGTCGCACCCTGCTCCCCGTTCTCGGTCTCCACCGAACTGCTGCGCCAGGGTGCGGAACTGGCCCGGCGCAAGGGCGTTCGCCTGCACACCCACGGCAGCGAGACCGTGGAGGAGGAGCAGTTCTGCAAGGAACTGTTCGGCATGGGGCCGACGGACTACTTCGAGTCCACCGGCTGGCTCGGCGAGGACGTCTGGATGGCGCACTGCGTCCACATGAACGACGCCGACATCGCCGCCTTCGCCCGCACGCGGACCGGCGTCGCCCACTGCCCCTCCTCCAACGCCCGCCTCGCCGCGGGCATCGCCCGCGTCCCCGACATGCTCGCGGCCGGCGTCCCCGTGGGGCTGGGCGTGGACGGCACCGCCTCCAACGAATCGGGCGAACTGCACACCGAGTTGCGCAACGCCCTGCTCGTCAACCGCCTCGGGCCCCACCGCGAGGCCGCGCTGACCACCCGTCAGGCCCTGCGGCTGGGCACCCACGGCGGGGCCCAGGTCCTCGGCCGGGCCGAGGAGATCGGCTCGCTGGAACCGGGCAAGCTCGCCGACCTCGTCCTGTGGCGGATGGACACCCTCGCCCACGCCTCGATCGCCGACCCGGTCGCCGCCCTGGTCCTCGGGGCCGCGGCCCCCGTCACCCTCTCGCTGGTGAACGGCCGCCCGGTGGTGGAGGACGGCCGGCTGGTCACCGCCGACGAGGACGCCATCGCCCGCACCACCCGCGCCGAGGCCCGGCGACTCGCCCGCATCGCGGGCCTGACCGGCTGACACTCAGGGGCCCGGCGGGAATCGGGTGGAGCCGTTCGTACGGGCTCTGTTACGGTCCCGGTGCCGGCCGCGGGACTTCGGTGCGACTTCCGGAACCTGCCTCTGAAGCAATGATTCGCTGCTCGTGCCCCCATTCCCCGGCCGGCGTCCACGACCGGGGGGAGCACACGACATGGGCGAGCGGGGGGCGGCCGTCGCGGCCGAGGACGTGCTGCTGTTCGTCAACGCGGCGATCACGGCCACCGGTCAGCGCGAGTTCCGGGACAGCGCCGGACAGCAGCGGCTGTCCCTGGACTTCCTCCACGCGTACATGCTGGGGAACTACCGCGACCTGTACGCCGGGGTGCTCGCCCTGGACATCAACGACCACAACGCGGTTCTGATCATCCGCCGGCTGCTGGAGACCGCGAGCGAGGCCGACGCCGCACAGCGCCGCCGCGAGGGCCGGCTGATCGCCGCACGGCTGGCGCTGCTGCCGCCGCAGCGGGCGTACGGGCTCTTCGGGGCGCTGCGCCGGGCCGGGGTGAACAACCGGCGCACCCGCGCCATCGTCCGCGACTGGCTGGCCGCGCGCCCGGACCTCGCGTTCGACGCCGTCAAGTACCGCGGCGGCCTGCGGGAGACCCTGCGGCACACCCATCTCGTCCCCGCCGGCGACGAACTGGGCACGTTCGTCTTCCGGCCGCTGACCCGGGCCCGCTATGCCACGCCCCTGCTGGAGGCGTGGCGCCGTGCCCACTACGAGCAGGGGGCCCTGTACGACCTGCCCTACACCGTCGCCGAGGGCTTCGCCGCCAAGCACCGCATCCCCCGGGACGTCTTCCTGGAGCGCATCGCCCCGCGCATGACGCGCCTGGAGACCCTGCGCCTGCGGGAGTCCGCCCGGGAGCGCGGTGCCGCGCCCGTGCCGGGCGAACTGGACCGTATGCCGCTGACCCGGCTGGCCTCGTACGTCCTGGCACTGCCCCTCGACGAACGCCGGCGCCGTCGCGACGAGCTGACCGGCGCCCTGGAGGCGTCCGCGGTACGGCTGGCCGGACGGCACCGGGGAAGCTGGGGCCGGGTGACCGCCGTCCTGGACGACAGCTTCTCCGCCTCCGGCTCGGGCACCAAGCGCCGCCGTCCGCTGGCCGTCGCCCTGGCCTGCCACTATCTGCTCGCGGCCCTGGCCGGGCGCTACACCGGGCTGTGGACCTCCGGTCAGCAGGACGCGCTCCTGGTACATCCCTACGGTCCGACCCCGCTGGGACGGCGCGTGCTCGACGCCCTGGAGACCGCCCCCTCCCGGCTGGTGATCGTCTCCGACGGCTGGGACAACGCGCCCCCGGGCCTGGCCGCCGAAGTGCTGCGGGTGTGGCGCACCCGGCTCGATCCCGCCGGGCGCACCGCCGTCGTCCACCTCAACCCCGTTTACGACGCGGACGCGTTCGACGTGCGCCGGCTGTCGGCGACCGTCGCCACCGCCGGTATCCGCGACGCCGAGGACCTGCCCGCGCTCGTGGAGATCGCCCAGTTCGCCGAGGGCCGCACGGACCTGGCCGAACTCACCGCCTACCTGGACGCCCGCGCCGACCGCATGACGGCCGCCGACCCCCGGGAGCGTGCCCGGTGACCGCGATGGACCTGACCGGCCTGGAGACCCGTCCCTCCCAGGTATGGGGCGCGGTGCGGCTGGTGCCGCTGGTGCGTCCCGCGCCCGTGGAGGACCTGCGGCTGCATCCGCGGATCCTGGGCGACGGCCCCTCGGTGGTGAGCGTGGGCCCGCGCGCGGCCTACTTCTCGTACATCCCGCACGCCTTCGTCGCCGACTGGACCGACGACGGCACTCCGGCGGCCGCCTACGGCACGCACCTGGCCGCCGCGGCCGACGCGGCGGCGCCCGCCACCACCGCCCTGCGCTTCCACCGCAGGATGGCCCGCCGCGAGGAGAAGCACCGGCTGCGCTTCCTCCCGCTGCACATGGCCCTGGAGGGCTATCTGGCGCTGCACTTCGGCGGCCCCTCGTTCGCCTGGGAGGAGTGGTCGCACCGGGCGCTGCGCAGCGGCCTGTCGCCGCGCGCCGAGCAGGCGTACACCGGGGCCGAAATCCCCGGACTGGCCGACGCGCTGCGCGTCTTCGAGATCCACCCCGGGCAGTGCGGGGTGCTGTTCTACGTCGCCGACGCCCTGGCGGCCGTGTTCGTCGTGCCGCACCCGGACGACTACCGCGTGCTCCACCCCACCCTCGTGCAGGACCTGTACGGCGAACTCGTCCACCACTACGCGCTGCTGATGCCGCCGGTGCAGGAGTTCCGGGCCCACGTGGCCGACGAGGGCATCGACTCCCTCGCCGGGCTGCGGGCGGCGGCCGGGGAACAGGAGCGCGCCTGGGCCGCCTTCCACGACACGACGATGGCGGCACGGGCGGCGGAGCTGGACGGGACCTGGCGCAGGGTGCACCGGATGGGGCCCTTCACCCTCGCCCGCTTCCTGCCGGAGTTCCGGCCCCGGCAGGAGAACCACATCGGCGAGGCCATCACGGACGCCGCCGGCCGGACCGTCTACCTCAAGACGTTCCGGCTCTCGGAGAGCCAGGTCCGCCGCGGCCACCTCCTCGACCGCCTCGCCGCCCACGACTGGCATCTGGCGGACACCGCCGCCGGCCTCGGGATCGACGAGGCGGCCCTCGGCCTGCGGCTGGAGTCGGCCGGCTTCGGCTTCCTGCTCCGGCAGGACGTGCTCGACGGGTACCGCAAGCGGGCCGCGCCCCGCGGGCAGCGGAGCCGGCGGTAGGCGTCACCGGCCCCCGGCGCCCCGCCCGGCGTACAGTGACAAGGGAGTGCGGATCACCGCCCCGACGGTCCTGAGCAGGGAGAAGACCGTGCGGCTCCATGTCGGCCAGCGCCACGAACGGGTCATCTCACTGGTCCGCGAACGGGGCAGCCTGCGGGTCGCGGACCTCGCCGAGGAACTGGGCGTCTCCCCCGTCACCCTGCGCCGGGACGTCGAGACGCTCGCGACCCAGGGGAGACTGCGCCGTGTGCACGGCTCGGTCGTCTGGCCGTGCGCGGAGACCGGCGGCCGCGGTACCCCGGTCGACACCCCTGCTCCCGCTCCCCTTCCCGCCAAGGCCCGCGACGCCGAGGGCCTGGTGGCCGGGATGCTGGTCCCCACGCTCGACCACCCCTTCGACCGGATCGTCCAGGGTGCCCGGGACGCCCTGGAGGCGCGCGGCGGGCGGCTGGTGCTCGGACTCTCCGGCCACGCCGAGGGCGACGCCCAGCAGGCGGGACGACTGGTCGCCGCCGGCGCGGACGGAGTGCTGCTCGTCCCCGGCCCCGACGGCGACGGCCGGATCGCCGGGAGCGGGGTGCCCGTGGTCCTCGTGGAGCGGCAGGCACCGCCGGGCAGCCCCGCGGCCGACCTGGACCACGTCCGCTGCGACGACGCGCACGGCGCGGCGACGGCCGTGCGCCACCTGGCCTCGCTCGGCCACCGCTCGGTCGCGCTGGTGCTGCGGGACGCCGCCCGCGCGCGACAGCTGGCCGCCGGCCACGCCGCCGCCGTCGAGGCACTGGAGCTGACCCCGGCGCCCGGCTCGCCCTACAGCGCGCCCGCGCCGCTGCCGGAGGCCGAGCGGACCGCGCTGACGGCCGACCACCTGCGTGCGCTGGCCGAGGAGCACGGCGTGCGCGCGGTGCTCCTGCACGACGACCAGTTCGCGGTCGTGCTCGTTCCCCGGCTGCGGGCACTCGGTGTGCTCGTGCCCGAGGACCTGGCGATCGTCGTCCACGGCGACCGGGTGGCGGGCCTGGCCGACCCTCCGCTGACGGCCGTCGCACCGCCGGAGCGCGCCGTCGGCGAGGCCGCGGCGGCGCTGCTGCTGCAGCGGATCGCCGAGCGCGGCAGCGGCGACTCCCGGCCGCGCGGGCACCTCGACCTGCTGCCCTCCTTGCGGGTACGCGCCTCGTGCGGGGCGCTGCTCAGAGCCGCGGGTCGTGCGTGACGGCCAGCAGCGCCATGTCGTCGTTGCGGGGGCCGCCGGTGTGCAGATGGACGTCGTCCAGCAGCGTCTGGAGCAGTTCGACGGGGCCGTCGTAGCGCACCCCGGCCAGCCGTGCGACCGGGTCGTAGAAGGTGCCGTCGGCATTGCGTGCCTCGGTGACGCCGTCGGTGTGCATCAGCAGGGAGGCGCCGGGCGGGAAGGGCAGGGTGTCCACCGCGGCCACCCCGGTCTCCAGGCCCATGCCGAGGGGCAGGGCGTGCTGCGAGGGCTCGGCGTAGTGGACCCGGCCCTCGCGGAGCACCAGCGGCGGCGGATGACCCCGGTTGACCAGGCGCAGCTCCCCGTCCGGGGCGATCTCCGCCAGGACCGCCGTGGTGAAGCCCTCCAGCCGGTCCAGGCCCTCGCGCCGCTCGGACTCCCGCCACAGGGCGCGGTCCATGCGCGCGGCCAGCCCGGCGAGCGTCGGCTCCTCGTCGGCCGCCATGCGGAAGGCGCCCAGGACCACCGTGGCCGCCTCGACCGCGTCCATCCCCTTTCCGCGGACGTCGCCGATGACGCAGCGCAGCCCGAACGGCGTCTCCTGCACCGCGTACAGGTCGCCGCCGATGTCCGCGTCCTGCTCGGCGGCCTCGTAGCGGGCGGCGATCCGGAACGGCCCGGCGCGCTCCGGCGGCTCGGGCAGCACCGCCCGCTGCACCGCGGCCGCGATGCCCCGCGCGGAGCGCAGCCGCTCCTCGCGGACGTGCAGCACCCGGTTGATGAAGACAGCGACCGCCGCCACCGCCGTGATCGACAGCAGTTCGCTGACCCCGCCCGCCCCGTTGATGTAGCCGAAGTGGTTGAGGATGCCCGCGTCCGCCGCGATGGCCCCGAGACCGATCAGGCACGTGCCGCCCAGCGACATCAGCGGCGCGGCGATCATCGGGGCGACGGAGTAGAAGGCGGTCCCGCTGAACTCGGCGGGGGTCAGGTAGTCCACGAGGAAGCCACCGACGAGCAGCACGACGGGCAGCAGCCGGATGTAGCGGGCCACGTCCCTGCGGTCGTCGGTGCCGCCCTCGTCGACACTTCCCACGCGCGCGCTCCTGCCGTCCGTCCCGGCCCGCCGGGCTGTCGTCCCAGACTCCCCGGGTCCGTGCCACCCGGCCAGCGGTGGCCGCCCCTCGGGTGAACGGCCGTCCGCCGGGTGGCGCAGGCCGCACCCGACGGCCAGGCTGGTGGCCAGTACACCGGCACAGGGAGTCCGACGATGATCCGCACCGACGCTCTCAACGAGCCCGCCGTCCGCGCCTTCGTCACGGCGGTCAACGCAGGTGACCGCGAGGCCTTCCGCCGGGCGCTCACCGAGAACGCGACCATGTCGGACGACGGCTCCGACCGCGTCCTCGACGAATGGGCCGACCGGGAGATCTTCGACTCCCACGGCCACATGGACGTCCAGTCGCAGGACGCCGCGGGCCGCACCCTGATCGCCGACTACGGCAACGACACCTGGGGCGAGATGCGCACCAAGTGGCACTTCACCGTCGACGACGGGAAGATCAGCCGCTTCGACACCGGCCAGGCCTGAGGGGCCCGCCTCAGCGCGTCGCGTCCTCGTGGAAGACCAGGAGGTAGCGCCAGAACAGCAGCCGGCGCACCCGGCTGCCCGGCAGGAGGCGCTCCGCCTCGGCGCGGATCTCCGCCAGGGACATCGTGGGCGGCCGGACCGGCGCGCGAACGGCGGGGCGCGGGCGGCCGCGCAGCCGCTCCCAGACGGCGACGCAGAGCCGGGCGACGGCGTTGACCGGGACGGCGAGCAGGCTCACCGCCCGGTCGGCGGCGCTGCGTTCGCGGTAGCAGCCGAGGACGAGGAGCACTCCGTCGGGGGCGAGCGCGGCCCGCAGGGCGGTGACCGTGGGGAACGGCACGTGGTGCAGGCTCGCCAGGCAGGTGATCACGTCGTAGCGGCCCTCGGGCAGGCGCACGGCCGTCACGTCGGCGACCCGGAAGTCCACCCCGGGCGCCGCGCCGGCCGCCGCGACGGCCTCCTCGGAGACGTCGAGCGCCTCCACCCGCAGCCCCCGTTCCGCCAGTTCGCGTGCGAAGCGGCCGGTGCCGCAGCCCACGTCCAGCGCGGTGAGCGCGCCGGGCGGCACGTGGTTCAGCAGCAGCCGGTGGTAGTGGTCGTTGTGGTCGAAGGGCATGCCCGGACCCTTCCCCTGCCGCCGGTCGGGCGAACGGCGGATCGGCCGGCCGCGGGCGGACGGGCCCCGGCCCGTGCGGCCGGGACCCGGGGCCCGCGGCCGGTCAGTCGAGCAACTCGTAGGCGGGCAGGGTGAGGAAGTCGACGTAGGTCTCGTCGAGCGCGGTCCTCAGCAGCAGGTCGTGGGCCTGTTGCCAGCGGCCCGCCGCGAACGCCTCGTCGCCCGTCTCGGCACGGATGGCGGCCAGTTCCCGCCCCGCCACGGCGCGCACCAGGTCGGCGGTGGCCTTCTCGCCGTTGTCGGCGAAGACGACGCCCGCGTCGACCCACTGCCAGATCTGCGAGCGGGAGATCTCGGCGGTGGCGGCGTCCTCCATGAGGTTGAAGATGGCGACCGCGCCCATGCCCCGCAGCCACGCCTCGATGTAGCGGGTGCCGACCTGGACCGCGTTGCGCAGCCCCTCGTACGTGGGCTTCGCCCCGATCGAGTCGACGGCCAGCAGGTCGGCGGCGGTGACGTGGACGTCCTCCCGCAGCCGGTCCTTCTGGTGCGGCCGGTCGCCGAGGACCGCGTCGAAACAGGCGCGGGCGATCGGCACCAGGTCGGGGTGGGCGACCCAGGAGCCGTCGAAGCCGTCGCCGGCCTCGCGGTCCTTGTCGGCCTTGACCTTCTCGAAGGCGACCGCGTTGACCTCGGCGTCGCGCCGGGAGGGGATGAAGGCGGCCATGCCGCCGATGGCGTGGGCGCCGCGCTTGTGGCAGGTGCGGACCAGCAGTTCGGTGTAGGCGCGCATGAAGGGGGCGGTCATCGTCACGGCGTTGCGGTCGGGCAGCACGAAGCGCTCGCCCGCGTCGCGGAAGTTCTTGACGATGGAGAACAGGTAGTCCCAGCGGCCCGCGTTGAGGCCGGAGGCGTGGTCGCGCAGTTCGTAGAGGATCTCCTCCATCTCGAAGGCCGCGGTGATCGTCTCGATGAGGACGGTGGCGCGGATCGTGCCCTGCGCGATGCCCAGGTGGTCCTGCGCGAAGACGAACACGTCGTTCCACAGCCGGGCTTCGAGGTGCGACTCGGTCTTGGGGAGGTAGAAGTACGGGCCCTTGCCCTTGGCGAGCAGCCGGTGCGCGTTGTGGAAGAAGTACAGCCCGAAGTCGACCAGGGCGCCGGGGACGGGCTCGCCGTCGACGGTGAGGTGGCGCTCGTCGAGGTGCCAGCCGCGGGGGCGGGTGACGACGGTGGCGAGTTCGGCCTCGTCCTTCAGCGCGTACGCCTTGCCCTCGGGGGAGGTGAAGTCGATGCGCCGCTCGTAGGCGTCGATCAGGCTGATCTGCCCGCCGACGACGTTCTCCCAGGTGGGGGCGGAGGCGTCCTCGAAGTCCGCGAGCCAGATCCTGGCGCCGGAGTTGAGGGCGTTGACGGTCATCTTGCGGTCGGTGGGGCCGGTGATCTCCACCCGGCGGTCGGTGAGCGCGACCGGGGCGTCCGCGACCCGCCAGTCGCCCTCGCGGATGTGCGCGGTGTCCGGGAGGAAGTCCAGGGTGCCGGTCCGGGCGATCTCCGCCCGGCGCTCCCCCCGGCGGGCGAGGAGTTCGGCGCGGCGCGGCGCGAAGCGGCGGTGGAGTTCGCCGAGGAAGGCGAGCGCCGCGTCGGTCAGCACCTCCTCCGCGCGCTCGACGGGAGGCGCGGTGCCGGCGACGACGGCATGCGGGGAAGGCCCTGCTCCTGCTGCGGACATGAAGCTGATCTCCTCTGGCTGCGGCTGCTCCCGCCGCGCGGGGACGCGGCACGGCGGAGGTGCGGGCGGCCCGGATACCGGGCGGCTGCCGGGGCGCGGCGTGGCACGCGGTGCCGGGCCCGCCGGGAGTGGCCGCGGGGCGCCCTGGCCGACGGGCGCTTCTGCTGCGTGGAGCATAGTTTTTGCATTGCGGAACTTCAACGTTTTGTGGCACCGGGCGCGGGGGGCCGCGGCCCCCCGCCGAGGCGCCACAGGTCGTCCGGGGTGTCGATGTCGCCGGGGAGCGCGACGTCCGCGCACTCCACGAGGACGATCTCCGCCTCGTGCCGCCCCAGGTACGAGCGTGCCCCCTGGTCGCCCGCCGCACTCGCCGCGATCGCGGGCCAGTGGCCGGCGCCCAGCAGGATCGGATGCCCACGCCTGCCGCCGTACGCGGCCGCGGCCAGCGTCGCCGGCGAGGCGTACGCCGCCGCCACCCGCGCCACGGCCCGCGCGCCCACGCCTGGCTGGTCCACGAGCGTGACCACCGCGGCCCGCGCCCCCGTGCCCGCCAGCGACGTCAGACCGGCCCGCAGCGAGGAGCCCATGCCCTGCTCCCAGTCCGGGTTCCCGACCACCGTGCAGCCGTCGAGCACCGCCCGCGCCCGCACCTCGGCGGCCGCCGCGCCCAGCACGATGTGCACCGGGGCGCAGCCGCCCTCGCGCAGCGCCCTCGCGGCGTGCTCCACGAGCGGGCGGCCGCCGTACTCCAGCAGCGCCTTCGGCCGCCCGCCGAGCCGGCGGCCGCCCCCGGCGGCCAGCAGCAGCCCGGCGACGGCGGTGCCCGTTCCGCTCGAACCGTCCCGTTCCACACTCCCTGGATACCGTGGATGGCGGGCGAGGAAAAGGACCTCCCATGACGAACTGGCTCATTGCTGTGCGGCACGGCGAGAGCACCGCGAACGCGGCGTTCGCGCGCGGCGTCTCCCCGGAGGGCGTCCGGGACGCCGATGTCGGCCTCACCGATCGCGGCCGCGACCAGGCGGCGCGCCTCGCCGGGGAGCTGCTGGCGCTCGGCGACGGCACTCCCGGCACGGTGCTCTGCTCCCCGTACCGGCGCGCCCGGCAGACCCTCGACGTCCTCGACGCCGTCCACAGGGCCGCCGGTCACCCGCTGCCCCCGGCGTCCTACGAGCCCCGGCTGCGCGACCGCGGTACGGGCGCGCTGGAACTGCTCACGCCGCAGGCGGTCCGGGAGCGCTTCCCGCAGGAGGCCGCCCGGCGTGCGCGGGAGGGCGAGCAGGCCTACCGGCCGCCGGGCGGGGGCGAGTCGATGGACGACGTCGCCCTGCGCGTGCGGTCCGTGCTGGACGGGCTCCCCGCGGGCGGGGACGGCGCGCCGGTGCTGCTGGTCGCCCACGACGCCGTCGTGCTGATGATCCGTCATCTGCTGGGGCCGCCCCTGCCGGAGGAGGGAGCGTACGTCGCCAACGGCTCGTTCGCGCGCTGGGGGCACGGCGCCGGCGGGTGGCGGCTCGCCGACTGGAACCGAACGCCGCCCGCTGTTCGTTGAATGTCGGCAAGTCGTCTCGCGCGAGGAGAACTTGGGGCTGATTTCGCTGTCCGTATAGCGAGGGGAGCGCTCCGTCGCGTTTACTGTCCTCCCCGATGCGGCCCGGGTGGGGCCGGACCCGCACGGGTGCGTACAACGGGGGTCGAACAATGGGGGACACAGCAGTGGTCAAGGACATGGCGGCCCGTGCGGCCCTGGACGGGGACGGCGCCGAGGACCCGAGGGCGGCCGCGCTGCGTGCGGCGGTCTCCCACTGCCGTCGCGCGCTCGCCGCGTACCGCTCGAACTTACCGGACCGCCACATCGCGGAGGACGAGCTCGCCGCGCTGGCGTCCGCGGCCGCCGCCGGTGTTCCCGACGTCCCGCGGCTGCGCCGCGGGCTCCTGGTCGTCACCAGCGCCCTCGGCTCCGTCAGCGCCCTGTCCGCCGCCCTGACCGAGGTGCGGCGCGCGATCGAACTCTTCGGCGCCCCGCCTTCCGCCGACTGAGCCCGGCTCAGCCGAGTTCGGCCAGCCGCCGCGCGGCGGCGCCGCACCGGCTCTCGATCCACCCGGCGGACGCGGCCTCCGGCGGCATCACGATCACGCTCTCGACGCCGAGGGCGGCGTAGCCGGTCATCTCCTTGGTGAAGGTGTCCAGGTCCCCGTCGCGCAACGCGCTTCCCGCGTACAGCATCGTCTTGCGGACGGAGTCGTAGTCCCGGTCCGCCTCGTCGCAGTGCCGGCGCAGCACGTCCAGCTTGTGCGCGACATCGGCGTGCGAGGAGCTGAACAGATTGCACGCGTCCGCGTAACGGGCCACCAGCCGCAGCGTCTTGCGCTCCCCGCCACCGCCGACCATGACCTCGGGGTGCGGGGCGCTGACGGGCGCCGGGGTGCAGCGGGTCTCCGCGAGCCGGTAGTGCTTGCCCTCGAACGGGCCGTCGTCCTCCTGGTCCCACATCTGGAGGCACACGCGCAGCGTCTCCTCCAAGCGCTCGAAGCGCTCCGCGAGGGGCGGGAAGGGCACGCCCAGCCCCAGGTGCTCGCGCTCGTACCACGCGGCGCCCAGCCCCAGGGTGGCCCGGCCGCCGGACAGCACGTCGAGCGTCGTGGCGATCTTGGCCAGCAGCCCCGGGTGCCGGTACGTCGTCCCCGTGACCAGTACCCCGAGCCGCACGGAGGAGGTGCGGGCGGCGAGATAGCCCAGGGTCGTGTAGCACTCCAGCATGGCCGCCTCGGCGCCGCCGTTGTGCTCCATCTGGAAGTAGTGGTCCATCACCGACAGCCAGCCCACCCCGGCCGCCTCCGCGGCGGCCCCGGCCTCCGCCAGCGCCGGGCCCAGCGCGGCGGGTCCTTCCGGATGGTCGAACTTCGTGAGATGCACGCCCAGTTGCACGGTCACTCCCGCCTCGGGTCGTTGTCGCGGACCCGGACGACGCTAGTTGTTGGAGCGCACTCCAGGTCAAGCCCTCACGTGGGGTCCGCGGCACCGGCGAGGGCCGCGGACAGGGAGCGGGCCGCGGCCTGGAGGACGGGGACGATCTTCTCGGTGGCGGCGTCGGTGACGCGGCCCGCCGGTCCGGAGACCGAGATGGCGGCGGCGGTGGGGGAGCCGGGGACGGTGACGGCGAGGCAGCGGACGCCCATCTCCTGCTCGTTGTCGTCCACGGCGTAGCCCTGCGCGCGGATGTGCGCGAGTTCGGCGAGGAAGGCGTCCGGGTCGGTGATGGTCCGCTCCGTGGCGGCCGGCATGCCGGTGCGGGCCAGCAGCGCGCGCACCTCCTCGGGCGGGACCTGGGCCAGCAGCGCCTTGCCGACGCCCGTGGAGTGGGGCAGGACCCGGCGTCCGACCTCGGTGAACATCCGCATGGAGTGGCGCGAGGGGACCTGGGCGACGTAGACGACCTCGTCGCCGTCGAGCAGGGCCATGTTGGCGGTCTCGCCGGTCGCGTTCACCAGTTCGGCGAGACAGGGGCGGGCCCAGGTGCCCAGCAGGCGGGAGGCGGTCTCGCCGAGGCGGATCAGCCGGGGGCCCAGCGCGTAGCGCCGGTTGGGCTGCTGGCGGACGTAGCCGCAGTCGACGAGGGTCCGCATGAGGCGGTGGATCGTGGGCAGCGGCAGCCCGCTGCCGGTGGCCAGTTCGCTGAGGCCGACCTCGCCCCCCGCGTCGGCCATCCGCTCGAGCAGGTCGAAGGCGCGTTCAAGTGACTGGACGCCCCCGGCGCGGTCTGACGCCACGGTTCCTCCCCAGGCGGACGATGTGGTGGTGCAGCCTACCGGCGGTCGCGAGGCGGCGATCGTCGTCGGCCGCGTCCTTGTGCGGAGCGACGCAACGGCCGCTGCGGAAGCCGGATTCCGTTGTGCGGAATCCGTCAACCCTACTCCGGAAGCCCCCGGCCCGCGCGCCGTCCTCCCGTCCCGGGCGGCCGGCCGGGTCTTGACGGGTCGTACGGCTGGGCGGAGGATCTGATTCAACAGAACGTTGAATTTCCGTGCGACGCCGGTGGAACCAGGGGAAGGGGAACGGGTGTCCGAGGCCATTGCCGCGACCTCCCTGGTGCTGCGCTCGACGCGGGTAGTCACCCCCGAGGCCGAACGCCCCGCCGACGTGGCCGTGGCCGGCGGCAGGATCGCCGCCGTCCTGCCGTACGGGAGCGCGCCACCACCGGGCGCCCGCCTGGTCGACCTGGGGCACGACGCGCTGCTCCCCGGCCTGGTCGACACCCACGTGCACATCAACGACCCCGGCCGCAGCGAGTGGGAGGGCTTCGCGACCGCCACCCGCGCGGCCGCCGCGGGCGGCGTCACCACGCTGATCGACATGCCGCTCAACAGCGTGCCGCCGACCACCACCACCGCGCACCTGGACCTCAAGCGCGACACCGCGCGCGGCAGGGTGCACACCGACGTCGGCTTCTGGGGCGGCGCCGTCCCCGGCAACGCCAAGGACCTGCGCCCGCTCCACGAGGCCGGCGTCTTCGGGTTCAAGTGCTTCCTGCTGCCCTCCGGAGTCGAGGAGTTCCCGCACCTGGCGCCCGCGGAACTGGCGGAGGCGATGGCCGAGATCGCCCGCTTCGACGGGCTGCTGATCGTGCACGCCGAGGACCCCGCGCTCATCGACGGCGCCCCGCGGCCCACGGGCCGCGCGTACGCCGGCTTCCTCGCCTCCCGTCCGCGCGCCGCCGAGAACACCGCGATCGAGGGCCTGATCGCGCTCGCCCGCCGCCACGACTGCCGGGTGCACGTGCTCCACCTGTCCTCGGCGGAGGCACTGCCCATGATCGCCGCCGCCCGCGACGAGGGCGTACGCCTGACGGCCGAGAGCTGCCCGCACTACCTGACGCTCACCGCCGAGGAGGTGCCCGACGGCGCCACCCAGTTCAAGTGCTGCCCGCCCATCCGCGAGGCCGCCAACCGCGACGCCCTCTGGCAGGGCCTGCTCGACGGTGTCGTCGACTGCGTCGTCTCCGACCACTCGCCGTCCACGGCCGACCTCAAGCACCTCGGCACCGGCGACTTCGGCGCGGCCTGGGGCGGCATCTCCTCCCTCCAGATCGGTCTGCCCGCGATGTGGACCGAGGCCCGCAGGCGTGGCGCCTCGCTCGGCGACGTGGTGCGCTGGATGGCACAGGGCCCCGCACGCCTCGCGGGCCTGAGCACGAAGGGCGCGATCGCGCCCGGCTACGACGCCGACTTCGCCGTCCTGGCGCCCGACGAGAGCTTCACCGTGGACCCCGCCGCACTCCACCACCGCAACCCGGTCACCGCCTACGCGGGCCGCACCCTCCAGGGGGTCGTCCGCGGCACCTGGCTGCGCGGCGAACCCGTCGCGGGCGACGGCGCCCCGGCCGGGCCCTCCGGCCGCCTCATCGCGCGGGAGGACGCGTGAGCGCCGTGCCCCGGTACACCGGCGCCGCCCAGCCCTACCCCGGAGGGGACCCCTGGGCGGACTACCGCGGCGCCGACCTGCCGTTCACGGGGCTGCCCGACCTCGCCGACCGGCGCCTGGGAGCCGCCGTCATCGCCGCCAACGACGAGTTCTTCGCCGAGCGCGAGAACCTGCTCGTCCCCGGGCGCCCCGAGTTCCGGCCCGAGCACTTCGGCCACAAGGGGCAGGTCATGGACGGCTGGGAGACCCGCCGCCGGCGCGGCACCGGCGCCGACAGCCCGCACCCCGGCGACACCGACCACGACTGGGCGCTGATCCGCCTCGCCGCGCCCGGCGTCGTCCGCGGCCTGGTCGTGGACACGGCCCACTTCCGGGGCAACCACCCCCGGCAGGTCTCCGTCGAGGCCACCTCGGCTCCGCTGTCCGCCGCGCCGGACGACCTGCTCGCGGGCGGCGTGGAGTGGACCGGACTGGTGCCGCGCACGGATGTCGGCGGCCACGCCGCCAACGGGTTCGAGGTGGCCGTGGAGCGCCGCTTCACCCACCTGCGGCTCCGGCAGTTCCCCGACGGGGGCATCGCGCGGCTGCGCGTCCACGGCGAGATCGTCCCCGACCCCGCGTGGCTCGCGGCGCTCGGTACCTTCGACCTGGTCGCCCTGGAGAACGGCGGCGCCCCCGAGGACGTCTCCGACCGCTTCTACTCCTCGCCGGTCAACCCGATCCTTCCGGGGAAGTCCCGCCGCATGGGCGACGGCTGGGAGACCCGGCGCCGCCGCGACCAGGGCCACGACTGGGTCCGCTACCGGCTCGCGGAACGGGGCGTCGTCCGCGCCGTCGAGATCGACACCGGCTACTACAAGGGCAACGCCGCCGGCTGGGCCGCACTGCTGGGCCGCGACGGCGGCAGCGGCGAGTGGTTCACGATCCTGCCCCGCACCGCCCTGCAGCCCGACACCGTCCACCGGTTCCTGGTCGTCGCGCCCGCCGCGACCCATGTGCGGATCGAGACCTACCCCGACGGCGGCGTCGCGCGGCTGCGGCTGTGGGGCTGCCTGACGGACGCCGGCGCGGCGCGGCTCGCCCGGCGCTGGGAGGCACTGGCCTGACGCGGCGTCGGGGTCGGCGTGAGGCGGCCCATCCCGGGACCCACCGCAGATACGCCGAGGCCGCCCCGACCTGACGGTCGGTCGTGTCGGCGTGCCACGTCAGGGGTTGGCGGGCACCAGCCGCACCAGGCCCAGCGAGGTGCGGTCGCCGGCCTCCACCTCGACGGTGCGGACTGCCCAACGTCCGGGAGGCAGCGGGACGCAGGCATGTTGGGGCAGGCCGCCGCCGGGGTGTTCGACGCCCTGCGGACTGCCCGCTTCGGCCGAGTCCATGAGCACCGCGGACCCGTCGGTGTCCCATGTCCCGCACTGCTCCCACGTGATGGCCGGATCCGCGAGTACGGCCTCGGCCGCCTCGGTCAATTCGGCCTCGGAGTCGGCACCGAGCCAACGCAGGAAGGTCCGGTGTGCCGGGAGGTAACGCGTGGTGGCGGGCTGGTCGCCCAGGACCAACGCCACGGCGCCGTCCCGGCCGACGGGTATCACCCCCGCCAGGTCGTCCACGGCGCAGGCCCGGTTGTAGTCGTCAGGGACGTCTCCGTCGCCCACGACCGTCCCCGCTTTCGTGCAGCCGCCCCAGGCGGGCAGCGCGGAGACGGGCACGACGATCAGCGGACCGCCCGTCGACTCGACCCACTCGGGCCGGCGGCGGGTCCCGGCGGCGGCGTCGGGCGGGAACACGTTCATGGCGCAAGTGTGCCGCCCGCCACTGACAGCGCCGCTGTGAGCCCGGGCGACGTGCCCGCCGCACACGGAGCGGCCGGTCCTGGCCCCGGGGTGGCGTACCGCTCGGCCGCCCGCTCAGGGCGTGGTGCCGCGCGGCGCCGGCGTCTCCCTCGAACGTCGGCGCCGCGCGGGTCTGGTCAGCCCACCGGGGTGAGCCGGAAGGACTGGGCGGCGGTGCCGTTGCAGGTGTACTGCTGGATCCGGGCCCCGTCGGTGACGGAGGCGGCGGCGACGTCCAGGCACTTGGCGCTGTGTCGGGCGGTGAACACGTAGGAGCCGTCGGGCTGGAGCACCGGCTTCCACTGCTGGTTCGTGCCCGAGGACCACTGCCAGGTCTGCACCGGCACGGAGTCGCCCGTCGCCGACGCGCCTCCCGTGACGTCCCAGACCTGCTCCGTGGCGGTCGCGTTGCGGTTCGCCACCCGGTAGTAGCCGCTGTCGGTCGCGCGGAACTGCCACTGCTGGTTGGTCTGCCCGGCGACGCAGCTCCACTGCTGCACGACCGTGCCGTTGGCGGTGCCGCGGTCCTTGGCGTCCACGCACTTGCTCGAGCCGACGCCGGTCACCTGGTACCAGGCGGAGGTGCTGATCCCGTCGCCGCCGCCACCGTCGCCGGTCGGCGCGCCGGTCCAGGTGAAGGTCGTCGTGGCGCGGGCCGGCAGGCTGTACGAGAAGTGCTGCCCGTTCTCGCGGACGGTGACCTGCTGGGTGGACGACGAGGAGTTGTGGGTGACCAGTACCCGCTGCCCGTCGCTGTTGACGAACGCGGTGTTCCACACCGGGTCCGTGGCGTTGCTGCCGATCCGCACGGCGCCCGCGCGGACGAACTTCGTCAGCTGTCCCATCGTGTAGTACTCGACGGTGTCGTCGACCTGGCCGCTGCGCGCGTCCCCGTTGTGCACCGTGATCAGCCCGCTGCAGCTGTCGCAGCCGCCCGCGTGCGGGCCCCTGGCCTGGTCCAGCGCCAGTGACCACTTCACGTACGAGCGCGCGTAGTTGCGGGTGAAGCCGGTGATGTCGCGCAGGTCCTCGAGCTGCTGGTCGCCGACCCAGGTGCCGCCGGAGTGCTCGGTCTCGTACTGCGGGACGCCCGGGTACTGGCTCTGGATCGTGCTGCCCAGCGCGTAGTTCGGCGGGGTCGGCGTGTAGCCGTGCCAGGCCACGCCTCCGAACAGCGGGTCGCCGCGCAGCGCGGCGTCGGCGAGCTGGCCGGCGCCGGTGGTGTTCCAGTCGCCGTGGTTCCAGTCGTGGATCAGCGTCTTGGTGGTGATCCCGGCGGAGCGGAAGGCGGGGAAGAGGTGGTTCCTGGTGAAGTCCAGAAGCGTGGCCGCCGTCCACTCCATCGTGGGGTAGCTGCTGTTCGCGCCGCAGCACTGCGGTTCGTTCTGCACGGACACGTAGTCGATGTGGACGCCGCGCTGCTCGTACGCCTGGAGGTACTTCACGAAGTACTGCGCGTACATGTCGTAGAACTCCGGCTTCAGCTTGCCCATCTGGGTGAGCTTGCCGTTGTCCTTCATCCACGCCGGCGCCGACCACGGCACCGCCATGATCTTCAGGTCCGGATTGAGTTGGCGCGCCCGCTGGGTGAGCGGCAGGACGTCGGCGAGGTCCTTGGCTATGGAGAAGTCGGCCAGGTCGCAGCAGGTGTCGTCGTACGTGTAGTGGCTGCGGGCGATGTCGGAGGCGCCCATGGGGTTGCGCAGGAAGCCCAGGCCGATGCCGTCGGTGGGGGAGAAGAGCTTGCGCATGGTGTCGTCACGGGTGGCCGCCGACAGGGCGCCGGAGGAGTTCATCAGCCATGCGGCGCTGTCGGTGAAGGAGGCCCCGCCGCCCTCGAAGGGCTGGTAACGGGCGGCGGGGTCGACCGTGATGACCGTCCCGCCGCTGCCGCTGCCCGCTTCGAAGGCGGTCGGGGCCTGGGCCTGGAGGCCCTTGACGACCGTGCTGCCGTCCGAGGTCGTGGTCATGGTGACCTGCACGGCGGTGGCGGCCGCCGCGCTCGGACCGGTAGCGGTCAATACCGCGAAGGCCGCGGCGACCGCCGCCAGGACGGCGATCACTCGTCTGATGTGGGGGTGTTGTCGCATCGCGTGCTCCTTGTGGGGAAGGACATGGGGTGCGTGCGAGGGAGATCGGCGGGCGCGGGCGCGCCCCGGGGTCAGGCCGCGCTGCGGGCGCGGCGGCGGTGGGCGGCGATGATGTCGGCGTAGCGGCTGCCGCTGCCCTTGACGGTGCGCTTCTGGGTCTCGTAGTCGACGTGGACGAGCCCGAAGCGCTTGGCGTAGCCGTACGCCCACTCGAAGTTGTCCAGCAGCGACCAGGCGAAGTAGCCGGCCAGCGGGGCGCCGGCGCGCACCGCGCGGCCGCAGGCCGCCAGGTGCTCCTCCAGGTAGGCGGTGCGCTCGGGGTCGTGGACCTGGCCGTCGGGGCCGACGTGGTCCTCGTACGCCGAGCCGTTCTCGGTGACGTAGATCTTCCGCGCGCCGTACTCCTCGGTCAGCCGCATGAGCAGCTTCTCCAGGCCGTCGGCGTGCACCTCCCAGTCCATCGCGGTGCGGCGGACGTCCGGGATGCGCAGGGCGCTGGTGTGCGGGACCGGCCCGGTGGGGTCGTCGGCGACGATCTCACGGAAGTAGTAGTTGAGGCCCAGCCAGTCCAGCGGCGCGGCGATGGTCTCCATGTCGCCGTCGTGCACGGGCAGTTCGACCCCGTAGAGCTTCAGCATGTCCTCCGGGTAGCCGCGGCCGTGGATCGGGTCGAGCCACCAGCGGTTGGTGTGGCCGTCGGCGCGCAGCGCGGCGGCGATGTCCTCGGGCCGGTCGGAGGCGGGCTCGGAGGGGCTGAGGTTGTTGACGATGCCGATCTGCGCCTGCGGGACGGCGGCGCGCAGTGCCTGAACCGCGAGGCCGTGGCCCAGGTGCAGGTGGTACGAGGCGCGCACGGCGGCGGTCAGGTCGGTGAGGCCGGGGGCCATCACGCCCTGCAGGTGCCCGATCCACGCCGAGCACAGCGGCTCGTTGAGGGTCGCCCAGTGGGTGACGCGGTCGCCGAGGCGCTCGGCCACGACCGAGGCGTACTCGGCGAAGCGCAGCGCGGTCTCGCGCTCCGGCCAGCCGCCGCGGTCCTGCTGCGCCTGCGGGAGGTCCCAGTGGTAGAGCGTCGGGAAGGGCGTGATGCCCGCTTCCAGCAGCCCGTCGACGAGCCGGTCGTAGAAGGCCAGGCCCGCCGGGTTGACCTCGCCGCCGCCCTGCGGCATCACCCGCGGCCAGGCGATGGAGAAGCGGTACGCGTCGAGGCCCAGGCGCCGCATCAGGCCGATGTCCTCGGGCCAGCGGTGGTAGTGGTCGCAGGCGGTGTCGCCGGTGTCGCCGCCGGCGACCTTGCCGGGGGTGCGGGAGAAGGTGTCCCAGATGGAGGGCGCACGGCCGTCCTCGGCCACGGCGCCTTCGATCTGGTACGAGGCCGTCGCGGCGCCCCACACGAAGCCGGCGGGGAGCGCACTGAGGTCGGAGGTCACGGACTGCCTTTCGGAGGGGGGAACGGGGGCGCTCACTTGACGGCGCCGGCCGTCAGGCCTGCGACGAGGTAGCGCTGCAGCAGCAGGAACCCGGCGACCACGGGCACGCTCACCACGAGCGAGGCGGCCATGACCTGGTTCCAGTACACGTCGGTCTGCGTGGCGTAGCCCTGGAGACCGACGGCGAGGGTGCGGGTGGTGTCGTTGGTCATGACCGAGGCGAAGAGGACCTCGCCCCACGCGGTCATGAAGGCGTAGACGCTCACCGCGACGATGCCGGGCACGGCGGCCGGGACGACGACCCGGAACAGCGCGCCGAGCGGGCCGTTGCCGTCGACGAGGGCGGCCTCGTCGAGGTCCCGGGGGATCGAGTCGAAGTAGCCCGCCAGCATCCAGATGGAGAAGGGGAGCGAGAAGGTGAGGTAGGTCAGGATCAGGCCGCCGCGGCTGCCGTACAGCGCGATGCCGGTGGCGTTCCCGAGGTTGACGAAGATCAGGAACAGCGGCAGCAGGAAGAGGATGCCGGGGAACATCTGGGTGGACAGGATCGTCACCGTGAAGAAGCGCCGGCCCGCGAAGCGGTAGCGGCTGACCGCGTACGCCGCGAAGATCGCCACCGTGACCGAGGCGACGGTCGCGCCGGCCGAGACGATCAGCGAGTTCAGGAAGTAGCGGGCCAGCGGCACGGTGTGCCAGATGTCCGCGTACGGCCGCAGCGTGAAGCCGCTCGGGAACCAGCGGAACGGCCCCTGCACGTCCTGGAGGGGCTTCAGCGACGAGACCACCATCACGAAGACGGGGGCCAGCGCGAAGGCCGCCAGCAGGGTCAGCACGATCCGCCGCGTCCACACGAAGGAGCGGGGCGAGGCCATGGGGCTGCGGACGTCAGTCATCCTGCCTCCTCAGGGAGGTGACGAGCAGGTAGAGCGCCGTCACGACGAGCAGGAAGAGCAGCAGGAGCACGGACATCGCCGAGCCGGAGCCGAAGTTCCAGGTCACGAAGGACGACTGGTAGATGTGGATCGAGATCAGGTCCGCCGCGTCCGGCGCGGCCCGCCCGAACAGCACGTAGGGCGTGTTGAAGTCGTTGAACGTCCACAGGAACAGCACGAGCACCAGCACCAGGTTCACCGGCCGCAGCGAGGGCAGCGTGATCCGGCGGATCTGCTGCCAGATCCCGGCGCCGTCCATCGCCGCCGCCTCGTACAGCTCGCGCGGGATGTTCTGCAGCCCGGCCATCAGGCACAGGAAGGCGAACGGCCACTGGCGCCACACGGAGACGGTGACCAGCGCCCAGAAGCTGTTGTCGCCGATCAGCCAGAAGGGCTTGCCGGAGGTCAGGTGCAACTGGTCGTGCAGGACGTGGTTGATCATGCCGGTGTCGCGCTGAAACATGAACGACCAGGTGATCACCGCCGCGTAGACCGGCAGCGCGTACGGGACGAGGAAGACCCCGCGCAGCAGCCCCCGGCCCCGGAACGTGTCCTGCATGAGGATCGCGGCGGCGGTGCCGAACAGCCAGGACAGCGCCACCGCCAGCAGGGTGAACTCGCACGTCACGACAAACGAGTTGAGCAGGTCCTTGCCGACGGGCGCGCTGAAGTCCACCGCCACGCGGTAGTTGCCCAGGCCCTTCCAGGGCGCGGCCGACCAGTCGCTGATGAAGAACTGCGTGAGCTCCTTGAAGCTCATCACCACGCCGACCACCATCGGGATCAGGTGGATCAGCAGTTCCAGCGCGAGCGCGGGCAGCAGCAGCACGTACGGCAGGGAGCCGCGACGCACCCGCGCGGAGAGCCCGAACAGGCGACGGCGGGGCCTTCCCCCGGCGGCCCGCCGGCCGCCGGAGGAAGGAGACTTCGAGGTGTGCCGTACGGGCGGCACGGTGGTGGTCATGGGGTGCTCCGTGCTCACGAGGCCGGCATCTGCTGCTGGGCCTTCTCGAGGGCGGCCTTGACGGTGTCGGTGGTGACCGGGTGGCCGGCGGCGGCCTCGGCGAAGAGGTCCTTCATCGCGGTGCCGACGGTGGTCTCGAACTGGCTCTCGTTGGCGACCTGCGGGAGCGGCGCGGCGCTGTTGGCGAGCGCGTCGGCGAGCACCTTCAGGTCCGGGGAGGAGAAGGCCGGGTCGGACTGGGCCGCCTTGACCGGCGGGAGCGAGCCGTAGGTCCCGTTGAGGATCTTCTGCTCGTCGTCGCTGGTCATGAACTTCACGAACTTCAGCGCGCCGTCGACGTTCTTGGACTTCTTGAACACGGCGAGGTTGATGCCGGCGACCATCGAGTTGACGGCGGTGTCACCGGTGGCGCCCTTGGTCTGGAACGGCACCTGGGCGACGCCGTAGTCCTCGGGCTTCATGCCGTGGGACTTCAGCGAGGAGCCGGCGGCCTGCCACAGCAGCATGCCGGCCTTGCCGGTGGCGAAGTCGGCCACCGACTGGTTGGCCGCGTACTCGGCGTTGCCGGGGGCGGCGATCTTGTCCGCGGCGATGAAGTCGATGTACTGCTTGACCGCCGCGACCGCCTCGGGGGTGGTGAAGGTCGGCTTGCCGGAGGCGTCGAAGAAGTCGGCGCCGTGCTGCTTGCCGAAGACGAAGGCGTGGTGGACGTTCTCCGAGAGGTTGCCGCCCTCGACCGCGAGGCCGTACTTGCCGCCCTTGGTCAGCTTCTTGCCGTCCGCGACGAGCTCGTCCCAGGTGGCCGGCGGCGCGGCGATGCCCGCGTCGGCGAACATCTTCTTGTTGTAGTAGAGCCCGTACGCCAGCGAGTACAGCGGGACCGCGGCCGGGTCCTTGCCCTCGGCGCCGGTCGCGCCGAGCGCGGCGTCGACGAAGCGGTCCTTGCCGCCGATGGCGTCGAACGCCTTGGCGTCGAACGGCATCAGCGCGTTGGTGGCCTGGAGCGAGGCCGACCAGGTGTTGCCTATGTTGAGCACGTCCGGGCCCTGACCGGAGGTGGCGGCGGCGAGGATCCGGTTGAGGAGGTCGGACCAGGGGACCACCTCCAGCTTGACCTTGATGCCGGTCTGCTTCTCGAACTTCGCGAGCTCGGGCTCCAGGACTTCCTTGTCGTTCTCCAGGCTGCTGCCCTGGTTGCTGGCCCAGTAGGTGAGCGTCTTGGAGCCGCCGCCGCCGCTGCCGTCGGTCGAGGAGCCGCCGCCGCAGGCGGTGGCGGATGCGATGAGCGCGGCCGCGACCGCGGCGGCGGCTGTCGTACGGATGATGTGCATGACCGGGGACCCTCTCAGGGGGTGATGGCTTCGGGAGATGAAGAGCGTCACGCCTTAATTCAAGGCGTGATTTAACGTCTGAGAAAACCTGGCGTCAAGACTTGGCGCAGCGATAGATTCAGCCGGGGAGGGAACACCATGGCAGACCGAAGCAAGCGCACCGTCCGTGACCTGCGGCGGGGCAACCGTTCGTCGATCCTGCGCCACCTCTACTTCGAAGGCCCGCTCAGCCGTCAAGAGTTGGCCAGGGACACCGGCCTCAGCACGGGATCGATCAGCAACGTGGTCGCCGAGCTCATCGGGGACGGCGTGGTGGAGGAGGCCGGCTCGGTGGAGTCCGACGGCGGCCGCCCGCGTGTGATGCTCAAGGTGGCTCCCCGGCACGGCTTCGTCATCGGTGTCGACGTCGGCGAGACCGGCGTCCGGGTCACCCTCTTCGACCTCGCCCTGACCGAACTCTCCTCCACCGAGCGGCCGCTGGCCGACAGCGGCCACGACGTCGCCCTGGTCGTGCGGTTGATCCTCGAAGGGCTCGCGGCGGTCCTGGAGGACAGCCAGGCCGACCCCGCCCACGTGCTCGGCGTCGGCATCGGCGTGCCCGGCATCGTCGAGCAGGGCACCGGCGGCGCCGGCGCGATCGTGCACGGCCAGACCATCGACTGGGACGCCGTCCCGCTCGGCGCGCTGCTCGCCGAGGGCACCGGCCTCCCCCTCCACATCGACAACGGCGCCAAGACGCTCGGGCAGGCCGAGCTGTGGTTCGGCGCCGGCCGCGGCGCCCGCAGCGCCGTGATCGCCCTGCTCGGTTCCGGGGTCGGCGCCTGCGTCGTCGCCGAGGGCAAGCCCTACCGCGGCGCCAGCAGCAGCGCCGGCGAATGGGGGCACACGACCCTCCAGGTCGGCGGGCGCCTCTGCCGCTGCGGGTCCCGCGGCTGCCTGGAGGCGTATGTCGGCGCCGAGGCCCTCATCGACCGCTGGGGCGCGGACGCCCCGGCCGGGGTCAGCGAGGAGACGGCGATCGCCGCCCTGGTCACCGCGGCCGAGGCCGGCGACCGCACGGCGGTGGAGCTGCTCGACGAGACCGCGGAGTACCTCGGCGCGGGCATCGCCGACCTCGTCAACCTCTTCAACCCCGAGCGGATCGTGCTCGCCGGCTGGACCGGTCTGATGATCGGGCCCCGGCTGCTGCCCGCCGTCCGCGAGGCCACGGCCGCGTACGCGCTGCGCCACCCCTGCGCCCAGACCTCGATCGAGCTCGGGCTGCTCGGCCCCGACGCGGTCACGGTCGGCGCGGCCACCCTGCCGCTCGCCCGCTTCCTCGACGCCGGCGGCCGGGTGCCCGCCCCCGCCCCGCGGTCCGACGAGCAGGCGGAACCGAATCGTCCGGGCCGGTCGTTGTCAGGGACGTCCGCCTGAAGCAGCCCACCCCCAGAACGACCCGGAGACCGCGGTGACCCTCAAGCAGCAGATCGTCGGCAACGCCATGCAGATGGCCGTGTGCACCCTCGAACCCGGCCAGACCGTCTACTGCGAGGCCGGCAAGTTCCTCTTCAAGACCGCGAATGTGAGCATGGACACACGGCTCGCCGGGCCGGGCGGCAACGCGCAGCAGCAGGGCGGCGGGGGCGGCATGGGCGGCATGCTCCGCCAGGCCATGGGCACCGCGATGCAGGTCGGCCAGCGCATGCTCGCCGGCGAGAGCATCGCCTTCCAGTACTTCAGCGCGAGCGGCGGCGAGGGAACGGTCGGCTTCGCCGGGGTGCTGCCCGGCGAGATGCGGGCCCTGGAGCTGGACGGCTCGCGCGCCTGGTTCGCCGAGAAGGACGCCTTCGTGGCGGCCGAGTCCACCGTCGAGTTCGGTATCGCCTTCCAGGGCGGCCGCACCGGCATGAGCGGCGGTGAGGGCTTCATCCTGGAGAAGTTCACCGGCCGCGGCACGGTGATCATCGCGGGCGCGGGCAACTTCATCGACCTCAACCCCGCCGACTTCGGCGGCCGCATCGAGGTCGACACCGGCTGCATCGTCGCCTTCGAGGAGGGCATCCAGTACGGCGTGCAGCGCATCGGCGGGCTCAACCGCCAGGGGATCATGAACGCCGTCTTCGGCGGCGAGGGCCTGTCCCTGGCCACCCTGGAGGGCAACGGCCGCGTCATCCTGCAGTCCCTGACCATCGAGGGACTGGCCAACGCGCTGAAGAAGGCCCAGGGCGGCGACAAGCAGGGCCCGACCGGCGGACTGTTCTCCACCCACGCGGGCTGACACCGGCCCTCCCACCCTCCGGCAGGCGCCGTCGGCTCACACCACCCCGGCGGACTCCAGGACGTTGCGCAGCGCCCGGTCCAGGGCGGCCCGCACTTCCGCCGGGTCGCTGAGCGCGGCCGTCATCGCCGCGCCGTCACGCAGCATCATCAGCGTCACCGCGTCCTCCGCCGGGTGCGGGGTGCCCGCCTCGGCCAGCAGCCGCTCCGCCACTCCGCGCAGCCAGGTGCGGTGGGCGACGATGGCGTGCGTCACGGGGTCGTCCGGGTCCGGGTACTCGGCGGCGGCGTTGAGGAAGGGGCAGCCGCGGAAACCGGGCGCGCACAACTGGTCGCCCAGCGCCCCGGCCACCGCGAGCAGCGCCTCCTGCGCGCCGAGTCCGCCGAGGGCGCCCTCGGTGTACGAGCGGATCTGCCGGTCCGTTTCCTGGATGTAGCTGAGGACCAGCTGCTCCTTGCCCGCGAAGTGCCGGTAGAGCGTGGCTCGGGTGGTCGCCGCCTCGGTGACGATCCGGTCCATGCCCACCGCGTGGATCCCCTCGGCGTAGAACAGCCGGGACGCGGTCGCGAGGATGCGCTCGCGCGGCGGGGCGTCCGCGGGCACGGTGGCCTCGGAGGGGGCGAGCGGGGCGGCGGGCGGGGCGTTCATGTCCTTGACGTTAGCCGACGGCCACGCGTAGTGTCCCGGCAAGAACGAACGTTCTGTCTCACCCTTCGTCTTTCTGTGCCGCCCGGAGCCGTCCGTGGGCCGCCACCCCGGCCCGCACCGCCCCCGTGCCCGCCGTACGAGAGGACCCCACCCCATGGCCGTGCCCGAGATCGGCGCCCCCGCCCCCGACTTCACCCTCTCCGGGGTGCTGCTCACCGACGCCGGCGCCGAGCGCGCCGAGTACTCGCTGTCCGCGCAGCGCGGTGCCCCGGTCGTGCTCGCCTTCTACCCGGGCGACGACTCGGCGGTCTGCACCAAGCAGCTGTGCTCGTACACCTCCGACCTGGACCGCTTCCGCGACCTCGGCGCCACGGTGTGGGGGATCAACCTCAGCGACCTCGACAGCCACGAGCACTTCGCCCGCAAGCGCGACCTGCGCTTCCCGCTGCTCGCCGACACCGACCGCTCGGTGGTCAAGGCCTACGGCATCTCGCTGCCCGGACTCGGCCTGAAGCGCTCGGTGTTCATCGTCGACGCCGAGGGCATCGTGCGCTGGAAGCACGTGGCCCGCATCGGGCTCACCTACCAGGACACCGACGCCATCGTCGCTCAGCTGGCGGCCCTCGCCCCCCGCTGAGCCGCCCCGCGCCCCCCTTACGGGCGAGCGTGAAGCTGCGCTGTTGCCGAGCTTAAGAAAAGATCGATGGACTGAACGCCCGGAGCCGGGCAGATTGCTGTCTGCCCGGCGCACCGCGCGAGCAGGCGCCGACGGGCGCCGCCGCTCCGCCCCGGGTTCTTCCGTGCCCGGTCCGCGTCCCCCCGCGCGGACCGGGCCACATCGTCTGCCGGCAGGAGTCGCAAGAGTGAAGGCACTGGTGAAGGAGAAGGCCGAGCCCGGCCTGTGGCTGCGGGACGTCCCCGAGCCGGAGATCGGCCCCGGTGACGTCCTCATCAAGGTGCTGCGGACCGGCATCTGCGGCACCGACCTGCACATCCGTTCCTGGGACGGCTGGGCCCAGCAGGCCGTGAGCACCCCGCTGGTCCTCGGGCACGAGTTCGTCGGCGAGGTCGCGGCCATCGGCTCCGACGTCGCCGACATCAAGACCGGCGACCTCGTCAGCGGCGAGGGCCACCTCGTGTGCGGCAAGTGCCGCAACTGCCTCGCCGGCCGCCGCCACCTGTGCCGCAACACCGTCGGCCTCGGTGTCGGCCGCAACGGCGCCTTCGCCGAGTACGTGGCACTGCCCGCGTCCAACGTGTGGGTGCACCGCGTCCCCGTCGACCTCGACATCGCCGCGATCTTCGACCCCTTCGGCAACGCCGTCCACACCGCGCTGTCCTTCCCGCTGGTCGGCGAGGACGTGCTGATCACCGGCGCGGGACCGATCGGCATCATGGCCGCCGCCGTCGCCAAGCACGCCGGCGCGCGCAATGTCGTCATCACCGACGTCAGCGACTACCGCCTCGACCTCGCCCGCAAGATCGGGGTCAGCCTTGCCCTGAACGTCTCGGAGTCCACGATCGCCGAGGGCCAGCGCGAGCTCGGCCTGCGCGAGGGCTTCGACATCGGCCTGGAGATGTCCGGCCGCCCCGAGGCCATGCGCGACATGATCGACAACATGACGCACGGCGGGCGGATCGCGATGCTCGGCCTTCCGTCCCAGGAGTTCGCGGTCGACTTCGCCAAGATCGTGACCTCGATGATCACCATCAAGGGCATCTACGGCCGCGAGATGTTCGAGACCTGGTACGCCATGTCGGTGCTCCTGGAGGGCGGTCTCGACCTCGCCCCCGTGGTCACCGGCCGCTACTCCCACCGCGACTTCGACGCCGCCTTCGACGAGGCCGCCGGCGGCCGCTGCGGCAAGATCGTCCTCGACTGGACCGCCTGATTTCTCTGCGGCCCGGTTCGTCCGACCTCGGGGCGCCTGCTGCCGTCCGCGCCCCACACACTCGGGAGACCCCCATGTTCGAATCCGTCCGCGACGACCTGCGCGGCACCCTCGACGAGATCCGTGAGGCGGGCCTGTTCAAGCCCGAGCGCGTGATCGGCACGCCGCAGAACGCGTCCGTCGGCGTCACCTCCGGCGGCCGCCCCGGCGACGTCCTCAACTTCTGCGCCAACAACTACCTCGGCCTCGCCGACCACCCCGAGGTCACCGCGGCCGCCAAGGAGGCGCTGGACCGCTGGGGCTACGGCATGGCGTCCGTGCGCTTCATCTGCGGCACGCAGGAGGTCCACAAGGAGCTGGAGGCGCGGCTGTCGGCGTTCCTCGGCACCGAGGACACGATCCTCTACAGCTCCTGCTTCGACGCCAACGGCGGTGTCTTCGAGACCCTGCTCGACGAGCGCGACGCGGTCATCTCCGACGCCCTGAACCACGCCAGCATCATCGACGGCATCCGGCTGTCCAAGGCCCGCCGCCTGCGCTACGCCAACCGCGACATGGCCGAGCTGGAGGCCCGCCTGAAGGAGGCCGGCGACGCCCGCCGGCGCCTCATCGTCACCGACGGCGTCTTCTCGATGGACGGCTACGTGGCGCCGCTGAGCGAGATCTGCGACCTCGCCGACCGCTACGACGCCATGGTCATGGTCGACGACTCGCACGCCGTCGGCTTCACCGGCCCCGGCGGCCGCGGCACCCACGCGCTGCACGACGTGGTCGACCGGGTCGACATCATCACCGGCACCCTCGGCAAGGCCCTCGGCGGCGCCTCCGGCGGCTACGTCGCCGCCCGCGCGGAGATCGTCGCGCTGCTGCGCCAGCGCTCGCGCCCGTACCTGTTCTCCAACTCCCTCGCCCCGGTGATCGCGGCCGCCTCGCTGAAGGTCCTGGACCTGATCGAGGACTCCGAGGACCTGCGCGTCCGCCTCGCGGAGAACACCGCGCTCTTCCGCTCCCGCATGACCGAGGCAGGCTTCGAGATCCTGCCCGGCGACCACCCCATCGCGCCCGTCATGATCGGCGACGCCGCGGAGGCGGGCCGGATGGCCGACCTGCTGCTGGAGCGCGGTGTCTACGTGATCGGCTTCTCGTACCCCGTCGTGCCGCACGGCAAGGCCCGCATCCGCGTGCAGCTGTCGGCCGCCCACTCCACCGAGGACGTCGAGAAGGCGGTGGCCGCGTTCATCGCTTCGCGCGAGGCCCTGGCAGGATGAATGGGTGATTGACGCACGACGGCTGCGGACCCTGCGGGCCGTGGCGGACCACCGGACGGTGACCGCCGCGGCCGCCGCCCTGTACCTGACGCCGTCGGCGGTCTCCCAGCAGCTCGCCGCCCTGGAGAACGAGACCGGTCACCGGCTGCTGGAACGCGGCGGGCGGGGCGTCCAGCTGACCCCCGTCGGTGAGATCCTGCTCACGCACGCCAACGCCGTCCTCGCGCAGCTGGAACGGGCCGAGGCCGAGCTCGCCGCGTACACCTCCGGCGCGGCCGGAGAGGTCACCGTCGCCTCCTTCGCCACCGGCATCGCGCTCGTGCTCGCCCCCGCCATCACGGCGCTCGGCCGCTCCGCGCCCGGCATCCGGGTCCGGGTCCGCGACGCCGAGGGCGACGAGTCGCTGCCGATGGTGCTCGACGGCCGCGCCGGGATAGCCGTCGCGGTCGAGTACCGCGGCGCCCCGAGCGCCGACGAGCGGCTCGCCCGCGTCCCGCTGTACGCCGAGCCCTTCGACGCCGTCCTGCCCGCGGGCCACCCCCTCGCGGAAGCCGCCACCCCGGCCGTCCGCGTCGCAGACCTCGCCGACCAGACGTGGATCGGGCCCTACCCCGGCAACCCCTGCCACGACGTGGTCGTGCTCGCCTGCGAGTACGCCGGCTTCCAGCCGCGGCTGGAGCACTCCTCCGACGACTTCCGTGCCGTCGTGGCACTCGCCGCTGCGGGCGCGGGCGTCGCGCTGGTGCCGCGCAGCGCCCTGCGCGACATGGACCTGTCCGGGGTCGCCGTACGCCCCGTCCACGACGTCGTCGCCACCCGCCGTGTCTTCGCCGCCGTCCGCCGCGGTGCTGAGGACCACCCGCTGCTGCGCCCCGTCCTGGACGCCCTGCGCGCCGCCGCGGAGGACGCGGCTTAGGGTTCCGTCCCGCCCGGTGCGGCCCGCGGGGGCGACTCCGGCAAACACCGGACGCCCTCCGTGCCGCGGTGACATCATCGGCAGCGTCCGGGGGAGCAGGGGAGCAGGCGTCCGGGGACGGGGGAGACCATGTCGCGTGCCGAACGGATCGAGGAGATCAGGGCCCGGCGGGCCCGGCGGGCCGAATGGCTGGACGGGGCCCACGGCTGGGTGACCGACACCCTCGGCCGGCTGCGCGAACTCGACGCGCTCCGCACCGAGATGCTGGCCCTGGTGCCCGACGAGGCGCAGGACCGGCTGCTGGCCCTCGGCGCCGAACTGGGCGACCTGCTGGAGGAACTGCCCACCGAGGCCGCCGTCACGGAGGCCGCCGCGTCGCGGTTCCGGCGCGCCACCCTCAACGTCGGCGTCATCGGGCGGGCCCGGCAGGGCAAGAGCCGGATGATCAGGAGCCTGACCGGGCTGTCGGACCGCGAGGTGCCGACCGGCGACGGCGGCTTCTGCACCGGCGTCACCAGCGTGCTGCGCCACGAGGACGGCGCGCCCACCCGGGCGCAGGTCTTCCTGCACACCGAACGCTCCTTCCTGCACGAGGTGATCGCGCCCTACTACGCCGAACTCGGCCTGGGCCCCGCCCCCACCACCCTGACGGAGTTCGCCCAGCCCCTGCCGCCGGCGCCCGAGGGCGACGGCGCCGTCGAGGGCAGCCGCTACGGGCACCTGGCGGCCTTCCACGCCGCACTGCCGGAGTACCGCCACTACCTGACGACCAACTCGCCCTACCCCATCGGCCCCGAGCGCGTCCGCGAGTTCGTCGCGCAGTCCGACGAGCGCGACGAGCAGCGCCACCACGCCTTCCGCGCGGTCCGGCACGTCCGCATCACCACGCACTTCGCGCAGCAGGACTGGACCGGACTGTCGCTGATCGACCTCCCGGGCCTCGGCGACACCAACCTCCAGGACGCGCAGCGCATCGTGGGCGCCCTGCGCGACGAGATCGACGTGGTGGTCTTCGTCCGCCGCCCCGACCCGCTCGGCGACGGCCTCGACACCTACGACCACCAGCTCTACGACCACGTGCGCGAGGGACTGACCGGCGCCGAACTCGCCCGCTGCTCCTTCCTGGTGGTCAACCGGGTCAGCGGCCCCGCGGGCGACAACTCGGCCAACGCCCGCAAGATGGTGGACGAGTGGCTCCCGGCCTCCCGCTTCCAGGTCGCCGGGGCGCACATCGTGGACTGCACCCGGCCCGACGAGGTCGCCGCCATGACCGACGCGGTGCTCGACCACCTCGTGGCCCACCTCGACGAACTCGACGAGCGGCACCTGGCCGAGCGCGCCGAGAAGCTGGCCGAACTGCGCGAGCGCACCGCCCGGCTGGCCGCCCGCGCGGGCCGGCTCGCCGACCTGGCCCAGCCCTCGGAGATCTGGTTCCTGCCCTTCAACGGCCTGTTCGAGCAGACCTACGAGCAGATGGCCAACGCCCTGGCCGCCCTCGTACGGAGCCTGCGGGAGGACCGTGACCTGACCGACGGCCTGCTCGCGGACGCCGTCGAGGAGATCCTCGACGGTGCGCAGAACGACCCCGGCCATCCGTCGGTCGCCCAGCTCGTCGCCCGCGCCGACGCCGAGGGCGGCCTCAGCGTCGCCTACGGCAAGTACCTGAACGAGTCCCGCGCCCGGCTCTCCCGCCGCTTCCTGGAGTGCGACGTCGCGCTGCACGCCCGCACCGCCCGCATGCAGGACGAGGTCGCCGGTGTGCTGCGCGGCCCGGGCAGCCTGGGCGGGCTGGCCGGACTCGGCGGTGCGGAGGGCCAAGAGTTCCTGCTGCGCACTTCCGAGCGCATCCCGCGCGTGCGGCAGGAGGGCGGCAGCGAGATCCGCTACGCGCTGGCACTGCTGGCCGGCTTCACGCTGTCCTACCGGGGCATGCTCCAGCACCGGGTGCGCACCTGCCTGGACGGGCTGCACGCCGACAGCCCCACCATGCCCTTCCCGCACGACCGGTCGCCCAGCGGCCAGGAAGTGCTGGAGATGCTGGAAGTCGCCTACGACGAGGCGCTGTTCGCCTGCCGCGGCGAGCTGCACAAGGTGCTCGCCGAACCCAGCGCGGCGGTCTTCTCCCTGGTGGAGGAGTTCCACGACCGGGTGATCTCGGCGGCCGGGACCAAGGAGGAGTGGCGGGTGTTCTACCAGGACGTACGGGCCGAGATCTGGCCCGGCCGCTTCGCGGCCCTCGCCGAGGACGCGGCACACCTTCGGCGCTGGTCCGAGGCCGTCCGGCAGCTCGGGGCCCGCACCGCCGCCGGTACCGAGGGCGGCGCGGCCGCCGGGAAGGGGACCGCGGCATGAGCGAGTCCGGTCGCCACGTCCTCGACGTCGGCATGCTCGGCCCCTCGGGCGCCGGCAAGACCTCCCTCCTGGCCTCCATGTACGTCCAGTACGCCTCGGTCGCGGGGGCCACCGACCTCGACCTCACCCCGGTGGGGGAGACCGCCGCCAAGCTCACCGACGCGGTCTCGGTCCTGGAGTCGCTCTCCCGGTCCGTGCAGGTCCGCGGCGGCATCGAGCAGACCACGACCACCGACCTCCACCGCTACGAGATCGCCGTCGGCCGCAAGGGCCGCAAGGCGCGCTTCCGGATGTGCTTCACCGACTACGCGGGCGAGGTGCTGCGGGACCTCGACGCCGGCCCGGTGGGCCGCAAGGTGCGGGCCTCGCTCCTCAACAGCCCGGTCGTGGTCCTCGCCGTCGACACCCCCGCGCTCATGGCCCTGGACGGCGAGTACCACCAGCGCATCAACCTCCCGCACCTGATGTACGAGCGGATCAAGGAACTGCTCGTCGAGGACGAGCAGCGGCCGCGCCTGCTGGTCATCGTGCCGCTGAAGTGCGAGCGCTGGGTCACCACCCGACAGGGGACCGAGGCCCTGATGGAGCGGGTCCGCGAGGGCTACCGCCCGCTGCTGGACTACATCGCCCACCCGGATGTGCGCCCGCGCGTGGGCTGCGTCGTCACACCCGTGCAGACCACCGGCTCCATCGTCTTCTCCACGATCAAGGAGACACCGGGCGGCGGTGTGCAGTTCCACTACCGCAGCCGGACGCCGGGCGCGCCGTACCGGCCCGTCGACACCGACCAGCCCCTGCGGTACGCGCTGCGCTTCGTCCTGAGCGAGTACCGGCGCAGGCGCGGGTTCTGGCGGGAGGCGGTCGACGAGGTGTTCGGCACGGACGTCGCGCTCCAGGAAGCCGTCGCAGCGTTCGCGAAGTCGGGCTCCGAACGCGACGGGCTCCACGTGGTCCAGGACCACCCGCACCTGAGTCCCGCCGCCGGATCTCCCGGGGGCCGGGGGTGACCGTCGCCTGGGCCTTCCACTCCCGCGGCCGGCTCCCCGAGCAGGGCTACACATGGCTGCCCGCGGACGGGGCACGGGGCGCCGACCCCGAAGTGCTGCTGCGGGGCTGCGCCGGCCGCTCCGTCAACGACCTCGTGGACGACACCAAGGCCTCCCTCCTCCTCTACGCCCTCAAGGGCGGTGCGGGCGGCAGGCCGCTGTGGGTCCTGCTGCTGACCGGCCTGCGCTCCGGGGACGCCGTCGGCGACCACATGCTCCGGCCCATCCGGCTGCTGCTGCTCGGCACCGGCCCGGGCGTGGGGGAGAAGGCGCTGCCCCCGGCCGAACTGCTCGCGGTCGCACGGCTCTTCCTCACCGGCGGCATGCAGGAGGACCTGCCCGTCACCCACGGCCACCCGGCGGGTACCCCGGGCTTCGCCGTCGACGTCCCCGGCTGGGGCGCCCTGCTGGAACGCGCCCGTGCGTGCGCGCCGGAGGCGGTGCTGGTGCCGGGCCCGAACGAGATCCGGCTCCTCCCCGACTCCCCGGACGCGCGTGCGGCAGCCGCCGGCATGCTCATGGACCTCGAACAGCGCGGCGCGCAACCCGGGTTCGGCCTGGACGCAGCCCGGCTGATCGGTCCCGTCAACCGCCCGCTCCTGATCGTCACCTCTCTCCTCGGCAGCGAGTCGCTGCTGGCAGTCCGTCCCTGGTACGCCCTCGGCACGAGAGTGGGGCGGCCCGTCCACGCGGAGTGGGACCGGCAGAACGGCCAGTCGTTCCTCGAAGGCTCCGTCCGGCGGGTGACGGATGCCCTCGGCAGGACGGGCTTTGTGCTGACCCTCCTGACGCTGGTGGCCCTGGGCGCCCTCGGGGCGGTCATCGCGGTGATCGCCTGAGGCCCGGCCGGGCCCGCCGTGGCGGCGGTGGGCACGGCACGGGAGGCGCCGACTACAGGTCGAACTCGGCGGGCGCCAGGTCGAGCGCGTAGCAGGCCTCGCGGACGACGCCCTGCTCGGTTTTGTCGAAGTTGCCGTCGGCGCCGCCGATGACGATGCCGATCTGGACCACGGCACGCGCCTCGGCCGGCTTCTTCTTGGCCTTGGCGACCTCCTGGAGCACGCTGACCTTGCCGAACTCGAAGTCGGCGGTGAGCTTGTTCAGGTAGTCGTCGAAGCGCCGCTGCAGGTCGGCGGCGGGGAAGTTCTGCAGCACCTCGTTGGTGGCGATGAGCTGGGCGACCCGCGCCCGCTCCGACGGGTCGATGGTGCCGTCGGCGGCGGCGACCAGGGCGCACATCGCCATGCTCGCGTCGCGGAAGGCGCCGCTCTTGAGATCGTTCTTCTTGGCGACGAGCTGTGTCTGCAGGGAGGCAGTGGTGTCCTTGAGCCGGTCCCAGAAGGCCACGGGGTAACTCCTCGGTTTCTCTGTTCACGCGTCGGCGTGGGCAATGGGGCCAACGAAGCAGCGCTCCCGGAGGTGCCCGGTCGCGCGGCGGACCGTGAAGTCACCCGCCGGTCGTCGTGGCCGGGAAACACCGCCGGACCGGCGGACACCTCTCGGAGCGGCCGCGACCGGGTTACCGTGCAGAGATGGAGACGGTTGACCTGACAGCCCTCGGTGAGGCATTCACCGCCGACCCCTATCCGGTCTACGCCCGGCTGCGCGAGCTCGGCCCCGTGCACCGCGTGCGCACACCCGAGGGCGAGATGTGGCTGATTGTCGGCCACGATCAGGCGCGGGCGGCGCTGACCGATCCGCGGTTCGCCAAGGACGCTCGCGCGCTCGGCTGGATCCTGTACGACGAGGAGCTGCTGGGACGCCACATGCTCGTGTCCGATCCGCCCGAGCACACCCGGCTGCGCAAGCTCGTCGCCCGCGAGTTCACCGCCCGGCGGATCGATCAACTGGCAGCCCGGGTGCAGGAGATCACCGACGGCCTGCTGGACGCCATGACCAGCAGGCCCGGCGCCCGGGCGGACCTCGTCGAGTCCCTGGCCTATCCGCTGCCGATTACCGTCATCTGCGAGCTCCTGGGCGTGCCGGACCTGGACCGCGCGGCCTTCCGCGCGTGGTCGAACGAGGTGGTCGCGCCGACCGGCCCGGAGGCCGAGCGGGCGGCGTACGAGCAGCTTGCCGAGTATCTGGACGAACTGATCGAGGACAAGCGCTGCGCGCCCGGTGACGACCTGATGAGCGCCCTGATCCGCACGGTCGCCGAGGACGGCGACCGGCTGTCCCGCCCGGAGCTCAGCGGCATGGCCTTCCTGCTGCTCGTCGCGGGTCACGAGACGACGGTCAACCTCATCTCCAACGGTGTCCGCGCCCTGCTCACCCACCCGGACCAACTCGCCCTCCTCCGCGCCGACAAGGGACTTCTCGAAGGCGCAGTGGAGGAGATGCTCCGCTGGGACGGCCCCGTGGAGACCGCCACCTTCCGCTTCACCTCCGAGCCCGTGGAGATCGCCGGCACGGTCATCCCGGCCCGGGAGCCGGTACTCGTCGCCCTCGCCTCCGCCGATCGCGACCCGGAACACTTCGGCGAGCCCGACCGCTTCGACATCCGCCGCGACACGCGCGGCCACGTCGCCTTCGGTCACGGCCTCCACCACTGCCTGGGCGCACCCCTGGCCCGCCTCGAAGGCCGCATCGCCATCGGCTCCCTGCTCGAACGCTGCCCCGACCTGGCCCTGGACACCGACCTCGACGCCCTTCAGTGGCTGCCCGGGATGCTCATGCGCGGTGTCCGCTCGCTGCCGGTGCGCTTCGGCTGAGCGCCCGCGGCGGTCGCCCGGCCCCCGCCCCGTGGAGCGGCGGGTGTCCGTCCCCGCGTCGATCGTGCCCACCATGCCCGTTGTCCCCTTCCCGGCCTTCCGGCCTTCCGGCCTGCCTGTCCCGTCCGTCCCGTCCTGTCCGACCTTTCTGAATGGGCAAACCACCGTTCCGCTCCGCCGCGTTGCACGCCCGGCGGGAATTAACCCGATGCGGTGACACGGCGGGACTGGCAGGCTGCGCCGATGGACCGCCGACGGATCTCCCGCATCGCGCACAGCGACCACCCCGTAGCCGCCCCGCTCGACGACGCCTCGGTACGCGGCCTGCTCGACCGCGCGCTGCGCCGGGGCGACGAACGCGTACTGGACCTCGGATGCGGGGAGGGTGCCTGGCTGCTGCGTGCGCTGGCCGGCCACCCGGGGGTGACGGCGGAAGGCGTGGACACCGACGCGGCCGCCCTGGCCAAGGCGGCGCGGACGGCAGCGGACCTCGAGGTCGCCGGGCGCCTGGTCCTGCACGAGCAGGATGCCCGCCGGCACACCTCCGCCTCCCCCTTCGACCTCGTGCTCAGCGTGGGCGCGACCCACGCCTTCGGCGGCCTGTCCGCGACCCTGTCCGCGGTCCGCGAGCACCTGGCTCCCGGAGGGCATGTCCTCGTCGGCGACGGCTTCTGGGAGCAGGAGCCCGCGCCCGCCCTCGTCGAGATGCTGGGCGACTTCGACGACCTGCCCACCACCGTCGACCGCGTCGTCGCCGACGGCTGGACCCCCGTGCACGGCCACATCAGCACACGCCAGGAGCTGGACGCCTACGAGTGGTCCTGGACCGGTTCCCTGGCCGCCTGGGCGCTCGACCGCCCCACCGACCCCGACAGCGGCCAGGCCCTCGACGCGGCCGCCCGCCACCGCACGGAATGGCTGCACGGCTACCGGGGCACGTTCGGCTTCGTCACCCTCCTGCTGCGGCGCACCACCGCGTGAACCGGGGTCCTCACAGCCCGGCGAGGTCCGCCACCGTCCGCGCCTCCCGCAGCACGCCGGCGGCGTCCCCGACGTGTCCGTGCTCGGTGAGCCACAGCGCGGTCTCCACCCGCCTCGCGACCGCCCACGCCTCCAGCCGGGCCACGTCCTCACCGAGCGCGTCGGCGACCAGGGCGAACCGCCCCGCCAGCACCCGCCCCGGAGCGGGATGCGCGAAGGGGTCGTCGATCTGCTCCAGCAGCGGCCACGGGTCGTAGGCGGGGTCGCCGGCCATCGGCTTCGGGTCGATCGCGAGCCACGGGCGGCGTGTCGCGGCCAGGACGTTGCCCGGGTTGAAGTCGCCGTGGACGACGACCTCCCGGGACGCCGAACCGGGCAGTTCGCGCAGCAGCCTTACGCCGAGCGCGACGAGTCCCGGGTCGAAGGGCGGCCGGTGCCGCTCCATCCGTTCCTCCACGAGGCCGGCCCAGCCGGCGGTCACGTCCGCCAGCCGGTCGAACCCGCCGTCCACCGCCGTAGCGGCACCCCACAGCTCGGCCAGGACCCCGGCCCCGGTCAGCAGCCGCTCCTCGGCAGTGAGTCCGTCCGCCGCCCCGAGCCCGCCGCCGGGTGTGCAGCGCTCCAGCAGCAGGGCGTGCCGCCGGGCGTCGTGCCGGTGGACCCGTACCGCCCCGCGCCCGTCCCACAGCCGCAGGGCCGCCGCCTCGCCCTCGGCCTCCGGGTGGGGCCAGCCCACCTTGAGGACAGCCGGCGTTCCGTCCGGCAGCCACGCCTCGGCCGCCCAGGAGCAGCTTCCGCCGTCGTAGGACCGCCCGAGCCGCAGCGCCCAGCGCTCGCACATCTCCCCGACGAGGTCCGGCAGCCGGGCGAGCCACTGCTGCCCGCCCGGCAGACCGCTCACGTTCCGTACGAGCGGCAGGGACGCGGACATCGTCACAGGAGGCACGCACAGCATGCTGCCCGTCGCGGCGGGCGGCTTCAAGCCGTTCCGTCCGGACGACGCCCGGGCGCACCAGGGCGCGGCGACCGGCCCGGCGCCCTCAGCGCGCTGCTTCGATGTCGTTCCGCCCGCCCAGCCGGTCCTGCGCCTCCCGCCGGAAGCCGGCCACCAGGATGTGCAGGCTCACCACCAGCGCCCAGATGGGGAAGACCAGTTCGGCCCAGGCCACGCCGGGCACCACGAAGAGCAGCGTCAGGCCGACGAGGTAGCCCAGCAGCGCCAGCCAGCGCGGGAACGTGCCGAGGCGCAGCGCGACGGTGGACGCCGACAGGACGAACACGGCGGCCATCCGCATCGCGTACGTCGTCAGCAGGCTGTACGTGAAGTGCCCGCCGAAGTACCAGAGCTGGGGCTGCCGTACACCGGCCGCCGTGCCCGCGTCGGCCGTCGCCAGGAGGCTGCCGGCGCAGGCCGCCGCCCCGAAGAGGGTCGCCACGAAGATCAGCCCGCTGCCCTGGAACACGGTGGCGAGGAACTTGTCCTCGGCGTTCCCCACGTGCGCGCGCACCGCCCCGATGAACCACAGGAAGAAGATCCCGGCGAAGGGGATGAGGCCGAGCGCCGTGCGCACCGTGTGGCGCGAACTGCCGCTCAGCGGCCCGCCGCTCGACGCGTACTGCTGCCCCTCCGGGATGGCGACCCGCACCAGGACGATGGCCGCGCCGAGCAGGACCGCGAAGGCGATGCCCACCGCTCCGGCGGCTCGTGGTGTGCGCAGGGCCCGGACCGTATCTGACATCTGAGCCCTTCACGCACGTACGCACCCCGGCAACGACCTAGGACCAGCAAGCACCGCCGCGGTCCGTGGCGCCACCCGGCCCGGCCCGGGCGGGTGACAGGGCACGAGGGGGCCCGGAGCACCCCTCAGGAAGCCGGCCCGGCGGCCGCCGCCCCGGTCCCCGTGATCGCGGCGATCTCCGCGATCCGGACCGGCCGCCGTTCGGCACGCGAGACCTCGCATGCCTCCGCCACCAGGAGTGCTTCCAGCGCCTCCCGCCCGTCGCACGGATTCGCCGCCTTCCCGGCGACGACGCGCACAAAGGTGTCGATCTCGGCCCGGTAGGCGTCCCCGAAGCGGTCGACGAAGCCCGTCCAGGGATCCGGCACACCTGGTGCCGCGCCCGGCTCCACCGAGGTGACCGGCGTACGGGCGCCGACGCCGACCGCGATCTGGTCGAGGGAGCCGGCGAGCTCCATGCGGATGTCGTAACCGGCACCGTTGTAGCGCGTGGACGTGGCCGTCACCAAGGTGCCGTCGTCCAGCGTCAGCAGTGCCGCGGCGGTGTCGACGTCGCCCGCCTCCCGGAAGAAGTCGGCGCCGCCGTTGGCGCCCATCGCGTACACCTCGACGACCTCGCGTCCCGTCACCCACCTGGTGGCGTCGAAGTCGTGGATGAGGCAGTCGCGGTAGAGGCCGCCGGACAGCGGCACGAACTCCGGTGGGGGCGGTGCCATGTCGGAGGTCATGGCCCGCACCGTGTGCAGCCTGCCGAGCCGGCCTGTCCGCACGGCCGCGCGGGCGGCGCGGTAGCCGGGGTCGAAGCGGCGCTGGAAGCCCATCTGCAGGACGGTGCCCGCATCCTCCACCTCGCGCAGCGCGGCGACCGTGGAGGCCAGGTCCAGGGCGATCGGCTTCTCGCAGTACGTGGGGAGCCCGGCCCGGACCGCACGCGAGATGAGTTCCGCGTGGGCGGCGGTCGCGGAGGCGATGACGACGGCGTCGGCGCCCGCGGCGAACGCCTCGTCCACCGAGCCCGCCGCACGGGCGCCGGGGCCGAGCCGGTCCGCCGTTCCCGCGGCCCGCGCGGTGTCGGCGTCGGCGACGACGAGTTCGGTGACGTCGGGGTGCCCGTGCAGGGTCGCCGCGTGGAACGACCCGAGGCGCCCGACACCGACGAGGACAACGCGCATGAGCGGAGAGGCCTTTCTTCCGGGGACGGGCGGGCGGCGCGGGCGCGGCGGCCAGGGAGTAACCGCCGCGTCCGCGCCCGATCCGGGACCACCAGGGGGCGGCGCGACGCCTGTCCTGCCGCGCCGCCGTTCCTCAGCGGTAGAACGCGGGGCGCTCGACCAGCGCGACCTCGACCCGGCCGCCCTCGCTCTGCGAGCGGAGTCCGGCCTCGCAGACCGCTGCCGCCGCGTAGCCGTCCCAGGCGCTCGGCCCGGTGACCTCGCCGCGCCGGGTGGCGTCCACCCAGGCCTGGACCTCGCGGTCGTAGGCGTCGACGAAGCGCTCCACGAAGTCCTGGGCGATGGTGCCGCCCCAGCGGCCCGCCGTGTTGACGAGGAGGTCGTGGGCCTCGCCGATGCGCGCGCTGCCGCGCTCGCACACGGCTTCCGCCTGCACCTGGTAGCCGAAGCCGCAGTTGACGTTGATCTCGACGTCGGCGATCACGCCGCCGTCCGTCTCGAAGACCACCAGCTGCGGATCGTCCAGGCCCTTCGGCGCGTTGGAGGACGGGCGCGGGCGCAGCACGGTCACGGCGGTGATCTCCTGGCCGAGCAGCCAGCGGGTCACGTCCATCTCGTGCACGACCGAGTCGTTGATGAGGTTGGCGTTCGTGTAGCCGGGCGGGACGCTCGCATTGCGGTGCCGGTTGTGCACCAGCAGCGGGCGGCCCAGCTCGCCGCTGTCGAGAAGGGCCTTGAGCTTCAGGTACTCGGCGTCGTAGCGCCGCATGAAGCCGACCTGCACGCGCCGGTGGCCCAGCTTCTGCTCGGCCTCCAGGACGCGCAGTGCCGAGGCGGCGTCCGGGGTGAGCGGCTTCTCGCACAGCACGGGCAGGTCGTGCGCGAAGGCGGCGAGCAGCGCCGCCTCGTGGGCGGCGCCGGGGGAGGCGATGAGGACGGCGTCCACGTCGTCGGCCGCCATGGCGGCCGCGGGGTCGGTGTAGGCCGTGCAGCCCTCGATGCCGGCGGCGACGTTCTTGACCCGCTCGGCGTCGACGTCCACGACGGCGGTCACGCGGGCCCCGCTGATCACGTCGTTGATGCGGCGCACATGGTCGGCGCCCATCTTGCCGGTCCCGACGACCGCGACCCGGAGGGTTGCGTGCTGCGTCATGATGCGTGTCATCCCTTTCGTGCGCGGGGCGTCAGGCGCCGCAGGAGCGGAGGAAAGCGCGGGTGCGCTGGGCGATGGGCAGCGGGCGGTCGGGCTCGCAGGGGTACATGTCCTGCTCGACGATGGCGAAGAGGTCGACCCCGAGCCGCTGCGCGGCGGCCAGCACCGGCTCCAGGGCGGGGACACCGGCGGGCGGCTCGCACATGACGCCGCGCTGGACGGCCGGCCCGAACGGCACCTCGTTCTTGATCACGTCGGCCAGGATCTCCGGGTCGACCTGCTTCAGGTGCAGGTACCCGATGCGCTCGCCGTAGGTCTCGATCAGCTTGACGCTGTCGCCGCCGCAGTAGGCGTAGTGGCCGGTGTCCAGGCAGAGGTTGACCAGGCCGGAGTCGGTCGAGTCGAGGAAGCGGGCGACGTGCTCCTCGGTGTCGATGTGGGTGTCGGCGTGCGGGTGCACGACGATGTCCAGGCCGTAGGTGTCGCGCACCTGGCGCCCCAGGCGCTCCATGCCGGAGGCGAGGTGGCCCCACTGCTCGGCGGTGAGCTCGTGCGGTTCGATGATCTCGGCGGTCTTGTCGTCCCGCCAGAAGGACGGGATCACCACGAGGTGCCGCGCGCCCATGGCCTGCGTGAGGGCGGCGACCTGGCCGACGTGCTCCCAGGTGGCGTCCCAGACCGACGGACCGCGGTGCAGGGAGGTGAAGACGGTGCCCGCGGAGACCTTCAGGCCGCGGGCGGAGGTCTCCTCGGTGAGCCGGGCGGGGTCGGTCGGCAGGTAGCCGTACGGGCCGAGCTCGATCCACTCGTACCCCGACTGGGCGACCTCGTCGAGGAAGCGCTGCCACGGCACCTGCTGCGGGTCGTCGGGGAACCAGACGCCCCACGAGTCGGGCGCGGACCCGATGCGGATCCGGTCCAGGGCGGGGGAGGCGGCGGTCATGAGGAGGGCTCCTCTCACCGGTCGGCGGTGACCGGTCGGGTGGTTCGGAAGTGGTGCTCGGTGCTGCGACGGTGCGGTTGCCCGCGAAGCCCGCGGTCCCGCTGGCAGCTTCGCTGTCCGACGGGGTCACCGTCAAGAGTTAGTCCTGACATATGGACGTCATGTCAGGCGGTGGGGAGTCGAGGTCGGGCACCACGGCGGCCCGGGAGGGCGGCCCCGCACGAGGCGGGCCGCCCTTCTCCTCGGCGTCCAAGGGGCGTTCCCCGGCCCCGGCTCACACCTCCTTCGGGTCGTCCGGGGCTTCCGGTTCCGGCTGTTCCGGCAGTTCCTCCACGTCGACGCCGCGCACCTGGGACAGTTCGTGCCTGAGCGCCGCCAGCTCGGCGCCGCCGGCCATGTGGTGGGTCAGCTCCTCCAGGGTGACCTCGGAACGGCTCGCGCTCAGCTCGAGGGTGCCCAGCCGGAGCACGGTGAAGTGGTCGCCGACCATGTAGGCGTGGTGCGGGTTGTGCGTGATGAAGATGACACCCAGGCCCCGGTCGCGGGCGGCGGCGATGTACTTGAGGACGACGCCCGACTGCTTCACGCCGAGCGCCGCGGTCGGCTCGTCGAGGATCAGCACCCGCGCGCCGAAGTGGACGGCGCGCGCGATGGCGACGGACTGCCGCTGCCCGCCCGACAGGGTGCCGATGGGCTGGTCCAGGTCGTCCAGGACGATGCCCATCGCCCGCAGTTCCCCGTCGGCGGTCCGCTTCATCGCCGCGATGTCCAGGCGGCGTACCGGCCAGGGGCCGCGCGTCAGCTCCGAGCCGAGGAAGAAGTTCCGCCACACGGGCATCAGCGGGACGGTGGCCAGGTCCTGGTAGACGGTGGCGATGCCGCGGTCCAGCGCCTCGCGCGGGTTGTTGAGCCGTACGGGCTCGCCGTCGATGCGGAACTCGCCCTCGGTGTGCTGGTGCAGCCCGGAGACGATCTTGATCAGGGTGGACTTGCCGGCGCCGTTGTCGCCGAGCACGCAGGCCACCTGCCCCGGCCGGACTGCCAGGTCGACCCCGTGCAGGGCGCGGACGTTGCCGTAGCTCTTGCCCACGCCGGTCAGCTCGACGACCGGCGTTCCGGTGGCCTGCTCCCGCGCGGGCGCTTCGGTGGGAATGGGGGTCATGGGGTCCTCACCTCCTGGTCGCCGTGCGGCGGACCCACAGATTGACGAGGGTCGCGATCAGGAGCATCACGCCGAGGAAGAACTTGAACCAGTCCGGGTTCCAGTTGGCGTACACGATGCCCTGCGAGACCATGCCGAAGATGAAGGCGCCGATCACCGAGCCGATCGCGGAGCCGTAGCCGCCGGTCAGCAGGCATCCGCCGATGACCGCCGCGATGATGTACAGGAACTCGTTGCCGACGCCCTCGCCCGACTGCACCGCGTTGAACGAGAAGAGCAGGTGCATGCCGGTGAACCAGGCGCCGAAGCCGACGGCCATGAACAGGGCGATCTTGGTGAGGTGCACCGGGACGCCGACCGCACGCGCGCTCTCTGCGCTGCCGCCGACCGCGAACGTCCAGTTGCCGAACTTCGTCCGCAGCAGCACCCAGGTGGCCAGTGCCGCGAAGCCCAGCCACCACAGCACCGTGACCTTCAACTGCACCCCGCCGATGCCGATCTCGGAGGCGAAGACCTTTCTGGCCTGGTCGAAGCCGTCCATGTCGCTGATGGAGTCGGTGGCGACGTTGCCGGTGAAGATCTTCGTGACGGCCAGGTTGAGGCCCTGGAGCATCAGGAAGGTGGCCAGGGTGATGAGGAAGCTGGGCAGGCCGGTCCGCATCAGCAGATAGCCGTTGAGGGCGCCGACGGCCAGCGAGACCACGAGCGCGACGGCGACCCCGGTCCACACGTTCATGCTCAGCTGGAAACTGAACATGCTCGCCGTCAGCGCGGAGGTGGTGACCGCGACGCCGGCCGACAGGTCGAACTCGCCGCCGATCATCAGCAGGGCCACCGGCAGCGCCATGATGCCCATGACCGACGCCTGGTAGAGCACGGTGGCCAGGGAACCCGCCTCGCGGAATGACGGCGCGACCGCGAAGAAGAACAGGTAGACGGCGACGGCGGCGATCAGCGCGCCGATCTCCGGCCGGGCCAGGGCCCTGCGGAGCAGGGAGCGCCCGTTCGTCCGGCCGTCCGCCGAGGAGAGCGGCGCGGCGGGCGGCGAAGGGGGCGCCGCGGAGGCTGCAGCGGGGGACACCGGCCTCACCGGGTGCCCTTCGCGGCGAACGCCGCCACGGACTCGACGTTGTCCTTGTCGACGAACGCCGGGCCGGTCAGGACCGGGGAGACGCCGCCACCGCTGACGTTGCCGTTGGTCTTGTACAGCCACAGCGAGTCCACCGACAGGTAGCCCTGGAGATAGGGCTGCTGGTCGACGGCGAACTGCACGTCGCCGTCCTGGACCGCCTTCACCAGGTCCTTGTTGAGGTCGAAGGTGCCGACCTCGGCCTTGCTGCCGGCGTCCGCGACCGACTGGACGGCGGTGAGCGCGAACGGCGCGCCCAGGGTCACCACGTAGTCGATGTCGGAGCCCTGCTTGAGCTTCGCGGTGATGGTGGACTTGACCGACGGCATGTCCGTGCCGTTGACGTACAGGTTCTCCGTCGTCCCCTTGAAGGTCTTCTTCACGCCCGCGCAGCGCGCCTCCAGGGCGACATGGCCCTGCTCGTGGACGACGCAGACGGCGTGCTTGGCGCCGAGGTCGTTGAGCTTGTTGCCGAGTGCCTCGCCGGCGACGCTCTCGTCCTGCCCGAAGTACTCCAGCAGCCCCTGGTCCTTCCAGTCGTCCAGGCCCGCGTTGAAACCGACGACGGGTATGCCGGCCTGCTCCGCCTTGGCAACGGCGGACTTCATGGCGTCCGGCTTGGCGAGCGTGACGGCGATGCCGTCGACCTTCTGGTCGATGGCGTTCTGGATGAGGTTGGCCTGCGTGGCGGCGTTGGGGTCGGCGGAGTAGACGAGTTCGACGTTGTCCTTCGCCGCCGCGGCCTGGGCGCCCTTGCGGATGAGGTCCCAGAAGGTGTCGCCGGGGGCGGCATGGGTGACCATCGCGATCTTCATGCGGGGGGTGTCCGCCTTGCCGGCGGCGGCGTTGTCGGCGGACTCCTCGGCCTTCTTGCCGCCCGAGCTGCTGGAACAGCCGGCTGCGAGAAGGACCGCCGCGGCGGAGAGCGCCGCGACGGCGGAGATCCTGCGGGTTTTCCAAGAGCGTTCCATGTTCCTGCACCTCACTGCGGTGGGAGGGAGAAGGGGGGACCGGCCTGTTGCCCGTGGCGTTGCTGACGGGAGCAAACCCCTCGCCCGAGCCGCTGTCAAGGCTTTGTTAAGACATCAATTCATCTCGACGTAACGACACAGTAACGAGCCGGTAGGACGCCTCGACCTGTCCACGTTCGTATGTAAGGACATAGTGTTGACATCTCCCGGGTCCCGCGGTTAGACCTGAGGGGGCCGCGCGGCGGTCCGCTCGCGAGACGACGAGGAGTCCCTGCTCATGACCGAGCCGTACGACCTGATCACGATGGGCCGGATCGGGGTGGACATCTACCCGCTGCAGACGGGGGTGCCGCTGCCCGAGGTCGAGACGTTCGGCAAGTTCCTCGGCGGATCGGCGACCAACGTGGCGGTCGCCGCCGCCCGGCTCGGCCGCTCCACCGCGGTCGTCACCCGCACCGGCGACGACCCGTTCGGCACGTACTGCCACCAGGCGCTGAAGGAGTTCGGTGTCGACGACCGCTTCGTGACCCCGGTCGCCGGGCTGCCGACCCCCGTCACGTTCTGCGAGATCTTCCCGCCCGACGACTTCCCGCTCTACTTCTACCGGCTGCCCAAGGCCCCCGACCTGGAGATCCTCCCGGAGGAGCTGGACCTCGACGCGATCCGCGCCGCCCGGATCTTCTGGATGACCGGGACGGGACTGTGCGAGGAGCCCAGCCGCGCCGCCACGTTCGCCGCGCTGGAGGCCCGCGCCGGGAACGGCACCACCGTCTTCGACCTCGACTGGCGCCCCATGTTCTGGAAGGACCCCGCCGAGGCACGGCCCTTCTACGCGCGGGCGCTCAGCCACGCCACCGTCGCCGTCGGCAACCTCGACGAGTGCGAGGTCGCCACCGGCGTCCGCGAACCCCGCGCCGCGGCTGAGGCGTTGCTGGAGGCGGGCGTCGAACTCGCCGTCGTCAAGCAGGGTCCCAAGGGCGTGCTCGCCGCCCACCGCGACGGCACTTCGGCCGAGGTGCCGCCGGTCCCGGTCGAGGTGGTCAACGGCCTCGGCGCGGGCGACGCGTTCGGCGGCGCCCTGTGCCACGGCCTGCTGGCCGGCTGGGACCTGGAGCGGATCATGCGCCACGCCAACGCGGCCGGCGCCATCGTCGCCTCCCGGCTCGCCTGCTCCTCCGCCATGCCCACCGAGTCCGAGGTGCGGGACCTCCTCGACCGCCGCTGAGCGGCCCGCCCCCACCTGAAAGCCCCGAAAGCGAGCTCCCCTTGAGCATCAGCATCTCCGACCTGGTGAAGGTGCGGACCCGGCACCCCGAGGCGATCGCCGAGGCGGCCGCCCGCCGTGTCCGCCGCCCCCTGATAGGGGACAGCGGCCGGCTGATGATCGTCGCCGCGGACCACCCGGCCCGGGGCGCCCTGGCCGTCGGCGACCACGAGTTCGCCATGGCCAACCGCATGGACCTGCTGGAGCGCCTGTGCACCGCGCTCTCCCGCCCGGGCGTGGACGGCGTCCTCGGCACCGCCGACGTCCTGGAGGACCTGCTGCTGCTCGGCGCGCTGGAGGGCAAGGTCGTCATGGGCTCCATGAACCGCGGCGGCCTGGCCGGCGCCTCCTTCGAACTCGACGACCGCTTCACCGGCCACCGCGCCCAGGACATCGCCCGGCTCGGCTTCGACGCCGGCAAGCTCCTGCTGCGCATCGCCTACGAGGACAGCGGATCGCTGGCCACCATGGTCTCCACCGCCCGCGCCATCGACGACATGGCGGAGCGCGGACTGCCGGTCTTCGTCGAGCCGTTCATGTCCCGCCGCACCGACGGCCGGGTGCGCAACGACCTGAGCGCCGGGGCCGTCACCAAGTCCATAGCCATAGCGTCCGGACTCGGCGGCACCTCCGCCTACACCTGGCTCAAGGTGCCGGTCACGGAGAACGTGGACGACATGGCGGCCGTCATGGAGACCTCCACCCTCCCCGCCGTCCTGCTCGGCGGCGAGGTGGGCAAGGAACAGGACGTGCTGTACGAGAAGTGGCGCAAGGCGCTGCGGCTGCCCACCGTCCAGGGACTGGTGGTGGGCCGGTCGCTGCTCTACCCGGCGCAGGGCAGTGTGGAGACGGCCGTCGACACCGCCGTGGGCCTGCTGTGAGGACCGGACGAACCGTGAGAGAGGCGAGCCGCACGAGATGACCGGCACCGAGAACCACCTGGCCGCGGGCAAGGCCGCCGCCGGCCCGTACACCGTCGCCGTCCACCCGGAACAGGCCGGCTGGACCCACTCCTCGCTGCGGGTCCTGGAACTGCCGCCGGGCGGACGGCACGAGTTCGCCACCGGCGACAGCGAGTGGATCGTGCTCCCCCTGTCCGGTTCGTGCACCGTCGACACGGACGGCGAGAGCTTCCGGCTCGCGGGCCGCGAGAGCGTCTTCGCCGGGGTCACCGACTTCGCGTACGCCCCGCGCGACGCGCGGGTGGTCGTGGTGAGCGAGGCGGGCGGCCGGTTCGCGCTGACCGGCGCGCGCTGCGAACGCCGCCTGCCCGCCCGCTACGGTCCCGCTTCGGCCGTGCCCGTCGAACTGCGCGGCAGCGGCAACTGCAGCCGCCAGGTCAACAACTTCGGTGCCGCGGGGGTGTTCGAGTGCGACCGGCTGATCGCGGTCGAGGTGCTGACCCCGGGCGGCAACTGGTCCTCCTTCCCGCCGCACAAGCACGACGAGGACCGCGAGGGCGAGTCGCGGCTGGAGGAGATCTACTACTTCGAGATCGCGGCCGCGCACGGCCGGGAGGGCATCGGCTACCAGCGGGTCTCGCCCTCCGGCAACGGCCGCAACACCGATGTGCTGGCCGAGGTCCGCGACGGCGACGTCGTGCTCATCCCCGACGGCTGGCACGGCCCCTCCATGGCCGTCCCGGGCCACGACATGTACTACCTCAACGTCATGGCGGGCCCGGGCGCCGAGCGCGCCTGGCTGATCTGCGACCATCCCGACCACGCCTGGATCCGCGCCACCTGGCCGGAGCAGCCGGTCGACCCGAGACTGCCCCTGTACACGGCCCCCGCCGAAGACCGAGCCTCCGAGAGGTCCCGATGACCCAGTCCGTCCGCCGTCTCACGGTCGCCCAGGCCCTGGTGCGCTTCCTGTCCGCGCAGTACACCGAGCGTGACGGGGCCCGCCACCGGCTGATCGCCGGCACCTGGGGCATCTTCGGTCACGGCAATGTCGCCGGCATCGGCCAGGCGCTGCTGGAGCACCAGGACGTGATGCCGTACCACCAGGGCCGCAACGAGCAGTCCATGGTGCACGCCGCCGTCGGCTACGCCCGGCAGCTCAATCGGCTCTCCGCGCAGGCCGTCACGACCTCCATCGGTCCCGGCGCCACCAACCTCGTCACCGGCGCCGCGCTGGCCACGATCAACCGGCTTCCGGTGCTGCTGCTGCCCGGCGACTCCTTCGCCAACCGCATCCCCGACCCGGTGCTCCAGCAGCTCGAACACCCCTGGTCCGGCGATGTGTCCGTGAACGACGCGCTGCGCCCGGTCTCCCGCTGGTTCGACCGGGTCACCCGGCCCGAGGCGCTGATCCCGGCCGCCCTCCAAGCCGCGCGCGTGCTCGCCGACCCCGCCGAGACCGGTGCCGTCACCCTCGCCCTGCCGCAGGACGTGCAGGCGGAAGCGTGGGACTGGCCCGAGGAGTTCTTCGCCGAGCGGGTCTGGCACGTCCGCCGGCCGGCACCCGAGGCCGCCGAACTCGCCGCCGCCGCACAGGCCGTGCGCGGGGCGCGGCGCCCGCTGGTCGTCGCGGGCGGCGGCGTCCACCACAGCGAGGCCGAGGCGGCGCTGAAGGCGCTCGCCGAGGCCACCGGCATCCCCGTGGCGTCCACCCAGGCGGGCAAGGGCTCGCTGCGCCACGACCACCCCGCGGACCTCGGCGCGATCGGCCACACGGGCACCGCCGTCGCCGACGACATCGCCCGTACCGCGGACCTGGTCATCGGTGTCGGCACCCGCTGGACCGACTTCACCACCGCCTCCTCCACCCTCTTCGCGGCGCCCGGGGTGCGCTTCCTCAACCTCAACATCACCGGCTTCGACGCCCACAAGCTGGGCGCCCGTACGGTCGTCGGCGACGCCCGCGCCTGCCTGGAGGCCCTCACCGGCGCACTGGCCGGCCACCGTGTGGACGCGGAGTACGAGGACGAGTACCGCGCGGGCAAGGAGCGTTGGGAGCGCGTCGTGGACGCCGCCTACGCCGCGCCCGACGACTCCGCCCGGCCCACCCAGACGCAACTGCTCGGCGCCCTGGACTCCGTCGTCGGCGACGAGGACGTCGTCATCAACGCCGCCGGCTCCCTGCCCGGCGACCTCCACAAGCTCTGGCGCGCGCGCTCCCCGCGCCAGTACCACCTGGAGTACGGCTACTCCTGCATGGGTTACGAGATCCCGGCCGGCATCGGCGTCCGCATGGCCGCCCCGGACCGGCCGGTCTGGTCGCTGGTCGGCGACGGCACGTACCTGATGATGCCGACGGAGATCGTCACCGCCGTGCAGGAGGGCGTCAACCTCAACCTGGTCCTCATCCAGAACCACGGCTACGCCTCCATCGGCGGGCTGTCCTCCGAGGTGGGCGGTGAGCGCTTCGGCACCGCCTACCGCTACCGCGCCGCCGACGGCACGTTCACCGGCGACCCGCTCCCGGTCGACCTGGCCGCCAACGCCGCGAGCCTCGGCATGGACGTCCTGCGCGCCGGAACGGTGCGCGAGCTGCGCGAGGCCCTGGCCGCCGCCCGCGCCTCGGACCGGCCGACGTGCGTGTACGTCGAGACCGACCCGGCGCCGACCGCCCCTGCCGCGCAGGCTTGGTGGGACGTCCCGGTCGCCGAGACCGCGACCCGCGAGTCCGCGGTCGAGGCGCGCAAGAACTACGAGCGCCACCTCGCCGATCGCCGGCGCCACCTGTGACGGCCGCCCCCCCGCGCGCCGGCCACGGCAGACCCACCGCACACCCACCGGCCCCTGACCACCAGGCCACGGGCCCTTCGAGAAGGCGCGGACTCGCATGTTCGGACAATGTGATGTCAGAGTTTCCTGAGGCCGAGAGCGGCGGATACGCTCCCCCTGTGTCCAAAGCAGAGTCCGCGCCGCTCGAGTTCGAGGTGGACCGCTCGAGCCCGGTGCCGCTGTACTACCAGCTCGCCCAGCAGCTGGAGGGCGCCATCGAGCACGGCCGGCTCGCCCCGGGCAGTCTGCTCGGCAACGAGATCGAACTCGCCGGACGCCTCGGCCTGTCGCGGCCGACCGTCCGCCAGGCCATCCAGTCCCTCGTCGACAAGGGGCTGCTGGTGCGCCGCCGCGGCGTGGGCACCCAGGTCGTGCACAGCCAGGTCAAGCGCCCGCTGGAGCTGAGCAGCCTCTTCGACGACCTCCAGGCCGCCGGCCAGAGCCCCGCCACCCGGGTGCTGCGCAACGAGGCCGTGCCGGCCTCCGCCGAGGTCGCCGCCGCGCTCGGTGTCGCCGAGGGCGGCGAGGTCCGCGTCCTGCACCGGCTGCGCCTCACTCACGGCGAGCCGATGGCGCACATGTGCAACTACCTGCCGCCCGGGCTCATCGACCTGGACACCGCCCGGCTGGAGTCGACCGGCCTCTACCGGATGATGCGCGCCGCGGGCATCACCCTGCACAGCGCCCGCCAGTCCGTCGGCGCCCGCTCCGCCACCGAGGAGGAGGGCGAACTGCTCGGGGAGGAACCGGGTGCGGCGCTGCTGACCATGAGCCGCACGACGTACGACGACACCGGGCGCGCCGTCGAGTACGGCACGCACATCTACCGCGCCTCCCGCTACGCCTTCGAGTTCCAGCTGCTCGTCCGCGCCTGAGGGATCCGTCACGCCTGGGGCAGAGCATCGCTCCGCGTGACGGATACTGGGTCCTTTCCAGGATTCGGCAGGGAAGGCACCAGGTGGAGAGGGTGAACACCGGGAGGCGCGTGCTCGGCGCGCTACTGACCGTGGCCATCGGGGCGACGGTCGCGGGCTGCAGCAGCACCGGCGGCCTGCGCGCGGAGCGGCGCGCCAAGGAGGCCCGGGCCAACGGCTCGGCCGTCGACACCCCGCGGTGGAAGATCGCCATGGTCACCCATGCGGGGGCGGGCGACACCTTCTGGGACATCGTCCAGAAGGGCGCCAAGCAGGCCGCCGCCAAGGACAACATCACGTTCCTGTACTCCAGCAGCGACCAGGGCAAGGACCAGGCGCAGCTCGTCCAGACGGCCATCGACCAGCACGTCGACGGCCTGGTCGTCACGCTCGCCAAGCCGGAGGCCATGAAGGACGTCGTCCTGAAGGCGGAGAAGGCCGGCATCCCGGTCATCACCATCAACTCCGGCTCCGCGGAGTCCGAGGAGTACGGCGCCCTCGCCCACATCGGCCAGGACGAGACCATCGCCGGCGAGGCCGTCGGCGACGAGCTCACCACCCGCGGCAAGAAGCACGTCCTGTGCGTCCTGCACGAGCAGGGCAACGTCGGCCACGAGCAGCGCTGCGCGGGCGTGAAGAGCACCTTCAAGGGCACCACGGAGAACCTGTACGTCAACGGCACCAACATGCCCGACGTCCAGTCCGCCCTCCAGGCCAAGCTCCAGTCCGACCCCTCGGTGGACGCCGTCGTCACCCTGGGAGCGCCCTTCGCCGCCACTGCCGCCAAAGCCAAGGAGCAGGCCGGCAGCAAGGCGGAGGTCGACACCTTCGACCTCAACGCCCAGGTCGCCGCCTCCCTGAAGGCCGGCACCATCGGCTTCGCCGTCGACCAGCAGCCCTACCTGCAGGGCTACGAGGCGATCGACCTGCTGTGGCTCAACCGCTACAACGCCGACGTCCTCGGCGGCGGCAAGCCGGTCCTCACCGGGCCGCAGATCGTCACCAAGGACGACGCGGCGGCACTGGAGGACTACGCGAAGCGGGGCACCAGGTGAGCGCGGAGACCCTTCTGCCGCCGCGCGGGCTGACCCAGCGCCTGCTGGGCCGCCCCGAACTGGGCGCGGTGGTCGGCGCCGCGGCCGTCTTCGTCTTCTTCGCGGTCTGCGCCGACTCCTTTGTGCGGCCGGAGAGCATCGGCACCATCCTGTACGCGGCGTCCACCATCGGGATCATGGCCGTACCGGTCGCGCTGCTGATGATCGGCGGCGAGTTCGACCTGTCGGCGGGCGTCCTGGTCACCAGCTCGGCACTGGTGTCGTCGATGTTCAGCTACCAGATGACGGCCAACGCCTGGGTGGGCGTCGGCGTCTCCCTGCTGACCACCGTCGCCATCGGCTTCCTCAACGGCTACCTGCTCGTGCGCACGAAGCTGCCCAGCTTCATCGTCACGCTCGGCACCTTCCTGATGCTCACGGGCGCGAACCTCGGCCTGACCAAGCTCATCGACGGCACGGTCAGCACCAAGTCCATCGCCGACATGGAGGGCTTCTCCTCCGCCCGCGCCCTGTTCGCCTCGCACCTGACGATCGGCGATGTGGACCTCCAGGTGACCATCGCCTGGTGGGTGGCCCTGGTTGCGGTCGCCACCTGGGTGCTGCTGCGCACCCGCGCCGGCAACTGGATCTTCGCCTCGGGGGGCAACCCCGATGCGGCCCGCGCGGTCGGCGTCCCCGTCGCCCGCACCAAGATCGGGCTGTACATGGCCGTCGCCCTGTGCGCGTGGATCTCCGGGCAGCACCTGCTGTTCTCCTTCGACGTGGTGCAGTCGGGGGAGGGCGTCGGCAACGAGTTCCTGTACATCATCGCCGCGGTCATCGGCGGCTGCCTGATGACGGGCGGCCACGGCTCGGCCATCGGGTCGGCGGTGGGGGCGTTCATCTTCGGCATGACGAGCAAGGGCATCGTGTACGCGCAGTGGAACCCGGACTGGTTCAAGTTCTTCCTCGGCGCGATGCTGCTCCTGGCGACGCTGCTCAACGCGTGGGTGCGCAAGCGGGCGGAGGCGGCCAAGTGACCCCCCTGGTGAAGCTGACCGGCGTCGGCAAGTCGTACGGCAGCGTCCGCGCGCTGGAGGACGTCTCGCTGGAGGTCCACGCGGGGGAGATCACCTGCGTCCTCGGTGACAACGGCGCGGGCAAGTCCACCCTCATCAAGATCATCGCAGGGCTGCACCAGCACGACACCGGCACCTACGAGATCGAGGGCGAGGCGGTCCGCCACACCTCGCCGCGCGAAGCCCTGGACCGCGGCATCGCCACGGTCTACCAGGACCTCGCCGTCGTGCCGCTCATGCCGGTCTGGCGCAACTTCTTCCTCGGCTCGGAGCCGCGCGTCGGCCGCGGCCCCTTCAAGCGGCTCGACGTCGCCACCATGCGCGCCACCACCCGCGCGGAACTGCTGCGCATGGGCATCGACCTGCCCGACGTCGACCGGCCCATCGGCACGCTCTCCGGCGGTCAGCGCCAGTCCGTCGCCATCGCTCGGGCCGTCCACTTCGGCGCGAAGGTGCTGATCCTGGACGAGCCCACGGCGGCGCTCGGGGTCAAGCAGTCAGGCGTCGTGCTCAAGTACGTCGCCGCGGCCCGGGACGCGGGGCTCGGCGTGGTGCTCATCACGCACAATCCGCACCACGCCCACCTCGTCGGCGACCGGTTCGTCCTCCTGCGCCGCGGCACGGTGTCCGGCGCGTACACCAAGGACGGCATCTCCCTGGACGACCTCACCCGCGAGATGGCGGGGGGCAGCGACCTCGAAGCCCTGGCCCACGAGCTGCGCCGCCCCGCCGGCTGACGCACCTGTCCGCCCCCTGGCGCGCTGCGGGCGCACCGGCGGGGCAGAAGCACGGTGCGGGGGTCGCGCAGCGTGAGGGGCGGCCCCCCGAAGGGCCGCGCGCCCCCCACTTAGAATCACTGTGGACCCACCCCCGACCGCCGGAGAGACGAGCCTTGCGAGCGACCGAGCAGCAGCCCCGGACCGGAACCACGGCGGTGAACCGATGAGCACGTACCGTGAGCGCGCGTACCGCAGCGGTTCCGCGCGATCCTCCAGCAGCTCCACCCTTCTGAGCACCGTGGGACGGCGCGAGCGGCGTTCGCACCTCACCGCTCCGCGCGTGCCGACCGTCGGCATCGACATCGGCGGCACCAAGGTGATGGCCGGCGTCGTCGACGCGGACGGCAACATCCTGGAGAAGCTGCGCACCGAGACCCCGGACAAGAGCAAGAGCCCGAAGGTCGTCGAGGACACCATCACCGAGCTCGTCCTGGACCTGTCGGAGCGCCACGATGTGCACGCCGTCGGCATCGGCGCGGCCGGCTGGGTCGACGCCGACCGCTCCCGGGTGCTCTTCGCCCCGCACCTGGCCTGGCGGGACGAGCCGCTCAAGGACCGCCTCACCGAGCGCCTGCGCGTCCCGGTCATGGTGGACAACGACGCCAATACCGCCGCCTGGGCCGAATGGCGCTTCGGCGCGGGCCGCGGCGACAGCGACCTGGTCATGATCACGCTCGGCACCGGCATCGGCGGCGCGATCCTGGAGGACGGCCACGTCAAGCGCGGCCGCTACGGGGTGGCGGGCGAGTTCGGCCACATGCAGGTGGTGCCGGGCGGGCACCGCTGCGCCTGCGGCAACCGCGGCTGCTGGGAGCAGTACAGCTCGGGCAACGCCCTGGTGCGCGAGGCCCGCGAACTGGCGGCGGCGGACTCGCCGGTCGCGCACGGGATCATCGACCGGGTCGGCGGCCAGGTACGGGAGATCACCGGTCCACTCATCACGGAGCTCGCCCGTGAGGGTGACGCGATGTGCGTCGAGCTCTTCCAGGAGATCGGCCAGTGGCTGGGTGTCGGCATCGCCAATCTCGCCGCTGCCCTGGACCCTTCCTGCTTCGTCATCGGCGGCGGCGTCAGCGCGGCCGACGATCTGCTCATCGCCCCCGCCCGCGACGCGTTCCGGCGGCACCTGACCGGGCGTGGCTACCGCCCCGAAGCGCGTATCGTCAAGGCGCAACTCGGCCCCGAGGCCGGGATGGTCGGCGCCGCGGACCTGGCACGGCTGGTGGCCCGTCGCTTCCGGCGGGCCAATCGCCGCCGGGTCGAGCGGTACGAGCGCTACGCGAAGGTTGTCGGCAAGTGAGTAGTCCCCCTCAGAGGAAGCCGTCCCGCTGGGTGCAGTGGACGGTCGTCCCGCTGCTGGTCCTCGTGCCCGTCTTCTACGTGATCATCTCCGCGGAGCAGAGCCGCGACGGAGGCGAGCAGAAGCAGAAGCTGGCCGCGGCCACCACCCTCACCTACACGTGGCCCACCAAGGTGCAGCGCCGCATCTACGAGATGCCGATCCCTCCGCGATCGCGCCCCGTGGCGTTCCTGGAGACCAACGACTGGGCGGCCAGCTCGCTCTATGTGCAGTTCACCACCAGCCAGGGCGGCCTCGACACGTTCCTCGCCCAGGTGGGGAGCAGCCGCGCCGCGCTCAAGGACGGCGAGGTCACGGTGAGCCGCAAGCAGGCGAGCACCGTGCGCTGGGCCTTCGGCTCCGGGCAGCACTGGGCCGGTGTGCGGGTCCAGCAGCACGGCGACAAGCCCGACCACGACATCACGGTCGACCTGACGAGCCCGGACACGCCCGTCGTCTACGTCGTCTCCACCATGGACTTCGCCTGACGCGTGGGCCGTGGCCGGAAAAGGCCGGGCGGGGGGCGGTGGCACCGCTCGGCCGTTCGCTCGATAGCGTGACAATTGTGAGCGACGAGCAGACCCCGCAGACCCTCCAGTACCGCTTCGACGGCCCCGAGGACGCCCCGGTCCTTGTCCTCGGCCCCTCACTCGGCACCACTTGGCACATGTGGGACCGGCAGGTGCCCGAGCTGACGCGCCAGTGGCGCGTCCTGCGGTACGACCTGCCGGGACACGGCGGCGCCCCCGCCCAGCCGTCGGTGTCGACCGCCGAACTCGCCGACCGGCTGCTGCGCACCCTGGACCAGGCCGGGATCGAGCGCTTCGGCTACGCCGGCTGCTCCTTCGGCGGCGCCGTCGGCACCCAGCTCGCGCTGCGCGCCCCGCACCGTGTGGCCTCCCTGGCGCTGATCTCCTCGGCCGCCCGCTACGGCACCCCCGACGCCTGGCGGCAGCGCGGCGTGATCGTCCGCGCCAACGGGCTGGACCAGATCGCCCAGAGCGCCCCGGAGCGCTGGTTCGCCGACACGTTCCGCGGCGCGCAGACGGCCATCGTCGACTGGGCCGTGCAGATGGTGCGCAGTACCGACCCCGAGTGCTACGTCGCCGCCTGCGAGGCGCTCGCCTCCCATGACGTCCGTGCCGACCTGGACCGGATCGCCGTCCCTGCGCTCGTGCTGAACGGCGCCGAGGACCCCGTCACGCCCCCCGCGGACGCCCGGGCGCTCGTGGCCGGGATAACCGACGCGCGGCTCGCGGTCGTCCCCGGCGCCTCGCACCTGGTGCCGGTCGAGCAGCCCGGCGCGGTCACCGAGCTGCTGGTCCGCCACTTCGAGTCCGCCTGGGCCGAGCCGGCGGCCGGCTACACCATGGCCCCGGCCCCCGCCACGCCGACCGGGCCTGTCGCACCCGTGGCCCAGGCGCCGGCCCCGGCCGCCCCCGTCTCCGGCGGTGCACCGCAGGGCGCCGCGGGCGCCTACGGCGACGGCGACCGCATCCGCCGCGAGGTGCTGGGCGACGCCCACGTCGACCGGGCCGCCGAGCAGGCCGACGGCTTCGGCGTCGACTTCGAGGACTTCGTCACCCGCTACGCCTGGGGCGAGGTCTGGAACCGCCCCGGACTCGACCGCCGCACCCGCAGCGTGGTCAGCCTGACCGCGCTGGTCGCCGGCGGCCACCTCGACGACCTCGCCAGCCACATCCGGGCGGCGCTGCGCAACGGTCTGAGCCCCGCGGAGATCGAGGAAGTGCTGCTGCAGACCGCCGTGCACTGCGGCGTCCCGGCCGCGGGCGCCGCCTTCACGGTGGCGCGACAGGTGATCCGGGAGGAGACTCGCCCGGGGGAGTGAGACCGCGCGCGGCGCCCCGAACCCCATCACCTCCCGCACCAGGACGGGGCGCCCGGCCTCGGCCATGATGGCCATGCAAAGGATCACCGCCGCGGAGGAGAGTCATGAAACTGACGAAGAAGGGCCACGCCTGCGTCCGGCTGGAGAAGGACGGGCGGGCGCTCGTCATCGACCCCGGCGGCTTCACCGAGCCGGGGGCCGCGGCCGGGGCGGAGGCGGTCCTCGTCACCCACGAGCACGCCGACCACTTCAGCGAGGAGCAACTGCGCGCCGCACTGGAGGCCGATCCGGGATGCGAGATCTGGACGCTCAAGAGCGTCGCCGACCAGGTCTCCGCCGCATTCCCCGGCCGGGTGCACACCGTCGGCGAGGGTGACACCTTCAGCGCCGCGGGCTTCGACATCGAGGTGCACGGGCAGCTCCACGCGGTGATCCACCCGGACATCCCGCGGATCACCAACGTCGGCTTCCTGCTGGACGGCACCGTCTTCCACCCCGGTGACGCGCTCACCGTCCCGAGCCGTTCCGTCGAGACCGTGCTGCTGCCGGTGCACGCCCCGTGGAACAAGGTCTCCGAGGTGATCGACTACCTGCGCGAGCTCAAGCCGGCCCGGGCCCTCGACGTGCACGACGCCCTGCTGAGCGACCTGGGCAGCACCCTCTACGACCGCCTGCTCGGCCCCGGCGGCCCGGGTGTGGCCGGTGCCGAGCACGGCCGGCTGGCTCCCGGGGACAGCGTCGAGCTGGGCTGACGCCCGGCGCGGCGGCGGGCGGGACCGGTTGTCGGAGGCGGACGGTAGATTCGGTGCCATGCGCATCGCCACCTGGAACGTCAACTCCATCACCGCCCGCCTGCCGCGGCTGCTCGCCTGGCTGGAGCAGAACAGCCCGGACGTGCTGTGCGTCCAGGAGACCAAGTGCGCCGAGGCCCAGTTCCCCTTCGACGAGCTGCGCGCCCTCGGCTACGAGACCGCCGTCAACGCCACCGGCCGGTGGAACGGGGTGGCGCTGCTCTCCCGTGTCGGCCTGGCGGACGTCGTCGTCGGCCTGCCCGGCGGTCCGCTGTACGAGGACGCCGAGGAGCCCCGCGCGGTCTCGGCCACCTGCGGCGCGGTCCGCGTCTGGTCGGTCTACGTGCCCAACGGCCGCGAGGTCGGCCACGAGCACTACGCCTACAAGCTGCGCTGGTTCGAGGCGCTGCGCAGCGCCGTCGCCGAGGACGCGGCGGGCGAGCGCCCCTTCGCCGTCCTCGGGGACTACAACGTGGCGCCCACCGACGAGGACGTCTGGGACCCCGCGGTCTTCGAGGGGATGACGCACGTCACCCCGGCCGAGCGGGAGGCGCTGGCGAGCCTGCGCGAGGCGGGCCTGAGCGACGTGGTGCCCCGCCCGCTCAAGTACGACCGCCCCTACACCTACTGGGACTACCGCCAGTTGGCCTTCCCCAAGAACCGCGGCATGCGCATCGACCTGGTCTACGCGAACCAGCCCTTCACCAAGGCCGTCAGCGACGCCTACGTCGACCGCGAGGAGCGCAAGGGCAAGGGCGCCTCCGACCACGCCCCCGTGGTCGTCGACCTCGACGTCTGAGGGCTGCGGGGCATCCCCACCGCGAAGCGGCCGCCGTGGCGGCGCTGGAACTCCACCCAGCCGCCGGGCAGCCCCGGCGGGCACGGCAGGTGCAGGGTGACCGGGGCGGCCACCTCGCGCAGGTCCACCACCGGCGCCTCGTCCGGCAGTCCCGCCAGGACGGCGGCCAGTTCCGGGTCGGCACCCTGCCGGGCCTCGCCGGCCGGGGTGCCGCGCAGGTCGGGCCGGTAGGAGACGACGTGGGAGGCCTCGGCCAGCCGTTCCAGCACGCCGGCGTCGTCCGAGGGGCCGCGGCCGTCCGTGCCCTGCGCGCCCGTGCGCTCCAGGGCGGCCAGTCCCGCGCGCGCGAGCGCGGTCACCCAGGAGACCAGGGACGGCGCGACATAGGCCCAGGTCTCCTGGAACACCCCGGTCGCGGCGAACACGCGCCCCCAGGCACCGGTGACCGCGTCCACGTCGACGAAGAGCGTGTCCTGGCCCGCCTCGTGCAGCAGATGCGCCGAGCCCGGCGGCCCCACCGCCCAGCCGCCCGCGGTCAGTCCCTGTTCCGGCGCGAAGCGGTACTCCTCCCGCCCGCCGATCCTGACGGCCCGGACCCGGCCCACCAGGCGGCGTGCCTCCGGCGGCAGCGGCACGCCCCAGCCGTCGATCTCGCGCTCGCCGGCACCGGGGGTGAGCCGCACCGCTCCCGGCGCGCGTTCCGCCAGTTCCTCGAGCAGGCGCCAGGCGCGGTCGGCCGTCCGCAGTGCGGCCTCCCGTTCATCGGACATCCCGTGCCCTTTCTCGCACCGGGTTTTTCACGCTACGTATTGTGCGGCAACGGAACGTGTGCGGTGTGCTGTTGCCGTCCTCCGGCGGCCCCCGACGGATCCCGCCCGCACCGCGGTCGTGGAAGCGGGACGCGGCCCCTCCGGGCCGGGCGCGGTGCCGCGGGAATCACCCGACCGGAGTCGGATGCGGGCCATCCGGCGGATCGCTCCCCGGGGGGTGACACGCGTTCGAGGAGCGCTCGACACAGACTGTGCACGAGACTTTGATGAAGGCGTACTCCATCACCGCCCGGGTTTTCGCGCAGACGGCATACGCTGACCTGCATGGAGATCTCGTTCCTCGACAAGTGGCGCAAAAGGTACGGCGAGGTCGTGGGCACGGCCCTGACGGGGCCCGTCGTGGACGATCCCGAGGGCGTGGGTGAACTGCTGGCCGAATGCGAGCTGCTGCGGGCCCGTGCCGAGTCCGAGGGGGTCGTGCTCGACGACACCCCCAGGTCGCTGGAGAGCGTCGACCAGTTGCAGCCGCGCTGGCGCGACGATCCCGACGAGCTCACCTGGCTCGGCAACGACGCCGGGCTCTACCTCGGTACGGTCATCGTGCGCACGGTGCCGGGTGCCGCCTGGCAGATCTGGCCCAACGGCAGGCCCGTGGTGCTGCTCGCGTCCGGACGCGAACTGGATGTCGTCGAGGCGGGCCACGAGTGGGCCGAGGGCGGCACCCCGGAGCTGTCGCAGGTGTACGCGGAGGCCTCGGAGCCGTAGGCCCGCCGGTCCGGGACGTCAGATGACGCGTTCCGCCTCGCCGAGCATGGCCTCGAAGAAGCGCTCGAAGCCGTGGAGGACCGAGCCCGGCGGGGTGGCGGAGAGCCGGTAGACCATCGAGCCGCGCGCGTCGCCGGGCCGTCCGATGACGGAGACGAAGGTGAGGCCGTCGAGCCGGACCAGCCGCCACACGGGCGTGGTCCGGTACCGGTAGACCTCCAGGCGAATCGTTCCTTCTTCGGCGAGCGCGGCCAGCATGTCCTCCGCGAACCGCAGGCTCGACACGAAGAACCGAGCGGTCTCGCCGACCTCCTCCGCGATCCGCGCCACCGCCGGGCTCTCCGGGTGGAGCAGCAGCAGCCGCAGTCGCGGGACACCGGTACGGTCGCGGCTCGTCAGGGGGCCGCGCAGCAGTGAGTCGCCGAGCGCGACCAGCCCCAGGGCCCGGACACCCACCACGTCCACCGACTCCGCGCCCCCGGCCGCCTCGCGGATCTCGGCCGCCGCCTCGGACTTGGTCAGGGCCACGGCCGCGACCCGCGGATGGTCCGTCAGATCCCGTGTGCCGTAACCGGCGAAGCGCCGCGGGGCGAGCCCCAGGAGCATCCGTGCCTGGTCCGGCATCCGCAGCCCCTGCGCGATCCGCTCGAAGACGTCGAGCCGCACGACCGAACGGCGCCCGCGCACGATCTCGTTGACACGGCCCTGCAGCAGCCCGGTCGCGGCGGCGATCCGCGACTGGCTGGCACCCCCGTACTGCTGGGCGAAACGGAGGATCGCCCCGGCGTCACGGGCGCGCAGCGCCTCTTGGATCTCGTCGCGCTCCCACGCCCAGGAGGGTATCCCGACCCCGTCGCCGGAACCCGGTTCCGACATCCGCGCCTCCCGTCCACGCCGCGGCGGAACCGGCGTTACCAGCGGGTATGTCGTGGTGAGAATAGCGCGGGGGTATCGCGTGCACAGAGGCTTCACGGGAATGCTCGGCGCCAGCCACGAGACCTGTGAGGTGGACACATGCGGGAGAACCCGGCCCCGAGACCGCCCGTCCTGAGCCTCGCCGCCGCCCGCGGCCCGGACGCGCCGGCCGCCGCTTCCCCGGACCGCGTGAACACCCGGGAACGGCGCGCCGCACCGCCCGGCGCGCCGCGGGCCTGGGCGCCCCTCGGCGAGGTCTTCGTCCCGTGCGACGAGCTCGCGGCGGCCCATGCCCGGCGCCTGCTCTCGGCGGCCCTCGACACCTGGGGGCTCGGCCATCTGCTGGAGACCGGCGAGGCCGTCCTGGCGGAACTGGTCGGGAACGCCGTGCGGCACGCCGGGGGCCGCCACGTGGGCATCACGTTGTGGCGGAGGCTCTCCCTGGTCCACCTGTCGGTGCGCGACGGCTCGCGTGCGCTGCCGTGCCTGAGGCTCACCGGGCCGCCTCCCACCTGCCCGGAGGACGGCAGCGGACTGCAGGCGGTCTCCTCCCTCAGCTTCCGCTGGGGCACCGAGCTTCTCCCGGCCGGCAAGCGTGTCTGGGCCGAGATCGCCGTCTGACGGGGCGTCGGGAGGTGCATGATGAGGGCATGGACTCCCTGCAGCAGATGCCCAACATCGGAGCTGTACTGGCGGAGCGCCTCCGCCGTGTCGGCGTGACGGACGCCGACGAGCTCCGGCGCCTCGGGGCGGGACGTGCCTTCGCGATGATCCGCGGGGACCTTCCCGAGGACGCCCGCAGCCACACCCTGTTCGCCCTGGAGGGCGCGATCCGCGGCACCCGCTGGACCGCCATCCCCAAGCCCGAGCGGGACGCGCTCGCCGGAAAGGTCCTGGGGGAGGGGCACGCCGACGCCGCCGCGGGGAGCCAGTAGCGCCCAGTACGACGCCGCCCCCGGTGTGCGGCGGACCGGCCGCGGACCGCGCGCGGGGCGCCGCACGAGGCGGACGGCGCTCGGTGCACTTCCCGCACAGTCATTGACTTTCGCCTCGTCCCGCGTCGAGTCTGAACCGTCAGCGTTGACAGGGGGAGGGCCCGATGGCTGTCGGACGTGCGTCGATCCTGGGTGTCGCGGCGGCCGCCGTCGCACTCGTCCTCACGGCCGGGAGCGCGGTGCCGGCCGCCGCGCACGGGGGTGCCGGACACGGTGGCGGTCACGGGACGGGGCACGGGCACGGCCACCGCGCCGCCTATGTCGCGCTCGGCGACTCCTACACCTCCGGGCCGCTGATCCCCACTCAGGTGGATATCAACTGTGCCCGTTCCAATCGCAATTACCCCTCACTGGTGGCCGCACGGCTGCGTGGCGCGGACCTCACCGACGTGAGCTGCGGCGGTGCGACCACCGCCGAGATGTGGAAGGCGCAGGGCACCAATCCGCCGCAGCTGGACGCCCTGTCCCGCCGGACGTCCCTGGTGACGCTTCAGATCGGCGGCAACGACGTCGGTTTCGGGAGCATCATCCGGACCTGCGCCGGGGCCGCGCTCAGTGATCCCACCGGCAATCCCTGTCAGCGGTTCTACTCCTCCGGCGGCAGCGACCAGTTGCGCGCGGCGATCGACGCCACCGCGCCGAAGATCGACGCGGTGCTGGGCGCCGTCCACCGCCGCGCCCCGCACGCCCGTGTCGTGGTGGTCGGCTATCCGGCCCTGCTCCCCGACAGCGGTGTCGGCTGCCGGCCGGCGGTGCCCTTCGCGGACGGGGACTTCGCCTACCTGCGCGACACCGAGAAGCGTCTGAACGCGATGCTCGCCCGCCGCGCGAAGGCCGCCCACGCGACCTACGTGGACACCTACACCCCGACGGTCGGGCACGACATGTGCACCGCCCCCGGTGTGCGCTGGATCGAGCCGCTCACCCCCGCCGCACCGGCCGCCCCCGCCCACCCCAACGCGCTCGGCGAGCAGGCGATGGCGGCCGCGGTCCTGGCCCGTCTGCACGTCCACCGGTGAGGCGGTCCGCTCCCGCGGCCGGGCCGTCCGTCACATGATCATTCCGTGGCGGCGGCGGCCGCCGCGGGCGCGGCCTCCGGGCGGGCGACGGGCGTGGTGGCGGCCCTGGTGACGTCCGAGACGATCTCCACGACGTCCGGTCCGTACGCCTGCGAGTTGACGACCTTCAGCAGCAGGCAGAACGTCCCGTTGACGCCGTACTTGCGGGTGAGCCGGCCGTAGTGGCGCGCCAGGTAGCGCACCGCCGCCTGGTTGGTGACCGCGCGCTGGCCCGAGGCCAGGAAGACCGGGCGGCTGTTGCCGGTGTTCTCGTCGGCGGCGAGCCGGGCCAGCAGGACGTACTCGGTGGTGCCCTTGTCCATGCGGTAGGTCTCGCCGCCCACCGTCAGCGCGCCCTGGTCGGGGCCGTTCTTCTCCTTGGCGACCTCCACACCGGGCAGCATCGACCGCAGGTGGGCCGCCATGCGGTGATTGGAGACCGGGCCGCCGATGCAGAACTCGGTGCGTGCGCCGAAGCCCTGCCAGGCGGTGTCGTGCGGCAGGATCTCGGCGTTGGCGCGGCACTCCTTGATGAGCGCGGAGAGCTCGATGAGCGCGAAGACGTCGTGACGCGCCACGCTCCACTCGCGCGCGCCCGGGTCGCGGTTGACCACCAGCAGGCACTCGGAACCGGCGGGCAGGCCGAAGAAGCGCTGCTTGCGGCGGAGCCTGCGGCGCCACACATAAGTGCGCACGAACCATCCCAGTGCGGCGCTCAGGCCGCTCGCGGCCAGACCCAGCACGATATTGCGCACGTCGTCGCTCATGGCCCGGGATGGTAGTTGAGGTGTTCCTGACGAGGAACCCGGGGTCGGGTTACGCTGCCTGAACGGTCGCCCTAGTGGAGGTCCACGTATGCGTCGTCACGCCGCACGGATCCTGTCGCTGCTCACCGTCACCGCCACCGCGGCCCTGTCGGTCGCGGCGGCCCCGCCCGGCGGCCCGGCGGCTCATCACGGACCACCGGACAAGGCGCCGCTCGCCGTCGGCTACGGCGGCGCCGTCTCCAGCGTCGACGCCGACGCCTCGGCCGCCGGCATCGAGGTCCTGCGCCGCGGCGGCAACGCCGTGGACGCCGCGGTCGCCACCGCGGCCGCGCTGGGCGTCACGGAGCCGTACTCCTCCGGCATCGGGGGCGGCGGCTACTTCGTCTACTACAGCCCCAGGGACCACGAGGTCCACACGATCGACGGCCGGGAGACCGCGCCCCGCAGTGCCACCGACCGGCTCTTCGTCGAGAACGGGCAGCCGCTGCCCTTCGACGCCGCCGTCACCAGCGGCCTCAGCGTCGGCGTCCCCGGCACGTCCGCCACTTGGGACACCGCGCTCGACGCCTGGGGCACCCGGAGCCTCGGCGAGATGCTCGAACCCGCGGAGCGGCTCGCGCGCACCGGCTTCACCGTCGACGCCACCTTCCGCAGCCAGACCGAGGGCAACCTCGCCCGCTTCAAGGACTTCCCCGCCACCGCCGCTCTCTTCCTGCCCGGCGGACAGCTGCCCGCCGTCGGCTCCACCCTCAAGAACCCGGATCTCGCGCGTACCTACGAGGAGTTGGGCCGCAAGGGCGTCGCGGCCCTCTACGACGGCGAGATCGGCACCGACATCGTCAACACCGTCCGCAAGCCCCCCGTCGACCCCGCGGCCACCCGCGTCGTACGGCCCGGGGACCTCACGGCGCGCGACCTGGCGGCGTACCGGGCGAAGGTGCAGAAGCCGACCCGGGTCTCGTACCGCGGACGGGACGTGTACGGGATCGCGCCGTCCTCGTCCGGCGGCACGACGGTCGGCGAGGCGCTCAACATCCTCGAGCGCACCGGAAGCCTGTCGCGGCTGTCGGACGCCCAGTACCTGCACCGCTTCCTGGAGGCGAGCCGCATCTCGTTCGCCGACCGGGGGCGCTGGGTCGGTGACCCCGCCTTCGAGAAGGTCCCCACCGCCGGGCTGCTGTCGCAGCGGTTCGCCGACTCGCGCGCCTGCCTGATCAAGGACGACGCGACGCTGACCAGCCCGCTCGCACCCGCCGACCCCGCGCACCCTGCGGCCTGCGGCGCGGGCGGCACGGCCGCCCCCACCACCTACGAGGGCGAGAACACCACGCACCTGACGGTCGCCGACAAGTGGGGCGGCGTCGTGGCGTACACGCTCACCATCGAGCAGACCGGCGGCAGCGGCATCACCGTGCCCGGCCGCGGCTTCCTGCTCAACAACGAGCTGACCGACTTCTCGTTCGTGCCGGCGAACCCCGCCGTCCACGACCCCAATCTGCCCGGTCCCGGCAAGCGGCCGCGCTCCTCCATCTCGCCGACGATCGTGCTGAAGGACGGCAAGGTCGACTTCGCGCTCGGCTCACCGGGCGGTGCCACGATCATCACCACCGTCCTGCAGGTGCTGACCGAGCACGTCGACCGCGGCCTGCCGCTCGTCGACGCCATCGCCGCCCCGCGCGCGAGTCAGCGCAACACCGCCACCACGCAGGCGGAGGCGGCGTTCCTGGCCGGTCCCGCGGCGGCGCAGCTGAAGGCGCTCGGCCAGAACCTGGTGGAGGGCGCCGAGATCGGCGCGGCCACCGGTGTCCAGCGGCTGCCGGACGGCCGCTGGCTGGCCGCGGCCGAGCCGGTGCGCCGCGGCGGCGGCTCCGCGATGGTGGTCCGGAGCGACGGCCGCTGAGCGGGCGGCGACGGCACGTGCCGCGGCTCCCGCCGTGAGAGCGCGGCGGGGCCGCGCCGCACCGGTCGCGGCCCCGCCGGAGCGGGCCGGCCCCGCCGCTGAGGGGGTGGACCGGCCTCGGTCCCGCGCCGCGACGCGGCGGCCGCACTGCGCCGAGCGGGTCTGTCCGGTCGCGAAATCCGATCGGCTTCGTTGAGTAAAGGCGCCGGTATTGCCACAGTGGGCAGTGGGCCCTACGTTCTTCCCACCGCCGGATCTACGTGCGTAGACCAGCCCGCCGGTCCGGTGTTGCACCGCGTCAAAGGAGCTGTCATGCCCAATGTCGTACGAGCGGCGCTGGTTCAGGCGACGTGGACCGGCGACACCGAGTCGATGATCGTCAAGCACGAGGCGCACGCTCGTGAGGCCGCCGCCCAGGGCGCCAAGGTGATCGGGTTCCAGGAGGTGTTCAACGCTCCCTACTTCTGCCAGGTGCAGGAGGCCGAGAACTACCGCTGGGCCGAGCCCGTGCCGGACGGTCCGACCGTGCGGCGCATGCAGGCGCTGGCCGAGGAACTGGGCATGGTCATGGTGGTCCCCGTCTACGAGATCGAGCAGGACGGGTTCTACTACAACACCGCGGCGGTGATCGACGCCGACGGCTCGTACCTCGGCAAGTACCGCAAGCACCACATCCCGCAGGTCAAGGGCTTCTGGGAGAAGTTCTACTTCAAGCCCGGCAATCTCGGCTGGCCCGTCTTCGACACCGCGGTCGGCAAGGTCGGCGTCTACATCTGCTACGACCGGCACTTCCCCGAGGGCTGGCGCGCCCTCGGCCTGGCGGGCGCCCAGCTCGTCTACAACCCCTCGGCCACCCATCGCGGCCTGTCGGCCTACCTCTGGAAACTGGAGCAGCCGGCCGCCGCCGTCGCCAACGAGTACTTCATCGCGGCCATCAACCGCGTCGGCCAGGAACCGGAGTACGGCGACAACGACTTCTACGGCACTTCGTACTTCGTCGACCCGCGCGGCCGGTTCGTCGGCGAGCCCGCCTCCGGCAAGGAGGAGGAACTCGTCGTCCGTGACCTGGACTTCGACCTGATCCCCGAGGTGCGCCAGCAGTGGGCCTTCTACCGGGACCGCCGCCCGGACGCCTACGGCACCCTCACGGAGGCGTGATCGTTGATATGACCATGACCGAACGTTCGCAGCAGCACGCCGCGCTCCACGCCCGCCACAAGGCCGTCATGCCCCAGTGGCTGGCGACCTACTACGCCGACCCGATCGAGATCACCCACGGTGAGGGCCGCCACGTCTGGGACGCCGAGGGCCGGCAGTACCTGGACTTCTTCGGCGGCATCCTCACCACCATGACCGCCCACGCCCTGCCGGAGGTCACCGCGGCCGTCCGCGACCAGGCCGGGCGGATCCTGCACTCCTCGACGCTCTACCTGAGCACCCAGGCCGTCGAACTCGCCGAGCGCATCGCAGCCCTCTCCGGCATCCCCGACGCCCGGGTCTTCTTCACCACCTCCGGCACGGAGGCGAACGACACGGCGCTCCTGCTGGCCACCACCCTGCGCGGGTCCAACCAGATCCTGGCGCTGCGCAACAGCTACCACGGCCGCTCGTTCTCGGCGATCGGCATCACCGGCAACACCGCGTGGTCGCCGACCAGCCTGTCGCCGCTCCAGACGCTGTACGTGCACGGCGGCGTGCGCACCCGCGGCCCGTACGCGCACCTGTCGGACGCGGAGTTCATCGCCGCCTGCGTCGAGGACCTGGAGGACGTGCTCGGACAGGCCAACGGCCGGGTCGCCGCCCTGATCGCCGAACCCGTCCAGGGCGTCGGCGGCTTCACCTCCGGCCCGGACGGGCTGCTGGCCGCCTTCAAGCAGGTGCTCGACCGGCACGGCATCCTCTGGATCAGCGACGAGGTGCAGACCGGCTGGGGCCGCACGGGCGACCACTTCTGGGGCTGGCAGGCGCACGAGGGCTCCGGCCCGCCGGACATCCTCACCTTCGCCAAGGGCGTCGGCAACGGCCTGTCCATGGGCGGTGTCGTCGCCCGCGCCGAGGTGATGGACTGCCTCACCGCCAACTCCATCTCCACCTTCGGCGGCAGCCCCATCACCACCGCCGGCGCGCTCGCGAACCTCCAGTACCTCCTCGACCACGACCTCCAGGGCAACGCCCGGCGTGTCGGCGGGCTGCTGAAGTCCCGTCTGGAGGCCATCTCCGCCGGGCTGCCGGTCGTCCGCGAGGTCCGCGGCCGCGGACTGATGCTCGGCGTCGAACTCGCCGACGCCGCCGCCGTCGGCGTCGTCATGGAGGCGGCCCGCGAGGGCGGTCTGCTGATCGGCAAGGGAGGCCGCGCCGGTGACGCGCTGCGGATCGCACCGCCGCTGTCGCTGACCGTCGCCGAGGCCGAGGAGGGCGCGTCCATCCTGGAGGCGGCGCTGAAGCAGGCGCAGAGCGAAGTGGGCGGCGGAGCGGCCTGACGCCCCGTCCGTTCCCCGGTCCGGGTGGCGCGCCGCCGCCCGGACCGCTTCCATCGGGCCGATCCGCACCTGATGTGACGCCGCTTCATCTCCACGCGTCAGGGCGCGGAAGCCGCACCTATAGTGCCGCCCACGCCCGGTTCGTGGCATATTGTGAACGTTCGCCTTGGGGGCGGTCACCGGGAGGACGGCCGGCCCGACGATCGGCGGCAGCGGTATTGCCACCGTGGGTGACGGGTCGTACGTTCTTCCCACGGCCGGGGTCTACGTGCGTAGAGCCGTTCCGACATGGCATCGAGTCACCGGCGACCCCGCCCTCAGCCATGGAAGGAGTGGGAGCATGAGCCGCACCGTCATCCGCGGCGGACTGGTGGTCACCGCCGCCGACGAGATCCACGCCGACGTGCTCGTCGAGGGGGGCCGGGTCGCCGCACTCGCCGCCCACGAATCCGATGCCGCCCGGGGCTGGACGGAAGCCGCCGACCGGGTCCTCGACGCGACCGGGAAGTACGTCATCCCGGGCGGCGTCGACGCGCACACGCACATGGAGCTGCCCTTCGGCGGCACCCATGCCTCGGACACCTTCGAGACGGGAACGCGGGCCGCCGCCTGGGGCGGGACCACCACGATCGTGGACTTCGCCGTGCAGTCCGTGGGTGAGTCGCTGCGCGCCGGGCTCGACGCCTGGCACGCCAAGGCGGACGCCCAGTGCGCCGTGGACTACGGCTTCCACATGATCCTCTCCGACGTGAACGAGGACACCCTCAAGGAGATGGACATCCTGGTCGAGGAGGGCGTCACCTCCTTCAAGCTGTTCATGGCCTATCCGGGGGTCTTCTACAGCGACGACGGCCGCATCCTGCGCGCGATGCAGCGCGGCGCCGGCAACGGCGGCCTGATCATGATGCACGCCGAGAACGGCATCGCCATCGACGTACTCGTGGAGCAGGCGCTGGCCGCCGGGAAGACCGATCCCCGCTACCACGGCGAGGTCCGCCACGCGCTCCTGGAGGCCGAGGCCACCCACCGCGCCATCCGCCTCGCCCAGGTCGCCGGTTCCCCGCTCTACGTCGTCCATGTGTCGGCCGAGCAGGCCGTCGAGCAGATCGCCCTCGCCCGGGACAAGGGCCTTCCGGTCTTCGGTGAGACGTGTCCGCAGTATCTGTTCCTGTCGACGGACAACCTCGCGGAGCCGGACTTCGAGGGGGCGAAGTACGTGTGCTCGACGCCGTTGCGGCCCAGGGAGCACCAGGCCGCGCTGTGGCGTGCCCTGCGGACCGATGATCTCCAGGTGGTGTCGACGGACCACTGCCCGTTCTGCTTCGTGGGGCAGAAGGAGCTGGGCCGGGGGGACTTCTCGAAGATTCCCAATGGCCTGCCGGGGGTGGAGAACCGGATGGACCTGCTGCACCAGGCGGTGGTGGACGGTCACATCTCGCGGCGGCGGTGGATCGAGATCGCGTGTGCGGCTCCGGCGCGGATGTTCGGGCTGTATCCGCGCAAGGGGACGATCACGCCGGGGGCGGACGCGGACATCGTGATCTACGACCCCGCGGCGGAGCAGGTCGTGTCCGCCGCGACCCACCACATGAACGTCGACTACTCGGCCTACGAGGGCAAGCGGCTCACCGGGCGGGTGGAGACGGTGTTCTCCCGCGGCGAGCCGGTCATCGAGGGCCGCACCTATGTGGGGCGGGCCGGCCACGGCCGGTACACCCCGCGGGGCACCTGTCAGTACCTCGGCTGAGAGAGGCGTGTTGAGCCATGGAATTTGGACTCGTCCTGCAGACGGACCCGCCCGCCTCGGGCGTCGTGGAACTGATGAGGCGTGCGGAGCGCAACGGGTTCGCCTACGGCTGGACCTTCGACTCGGCGGTGCTGTGGCAGGAGCCGTTCGTCATCTACAGCCAGATCCTGGCGCGGACGGAGCGGCTGATCGTGGGGCCGATGGTCACCAACCCGGGCACGCGGACCTGGGAGGTGACCGCGTCCACGTTCGCGACGCTCGCGGACATGTTCGGCAACCGGGTGATCTGCGGCATCGGGCGCGGTGACTCGGCGATGCGGGTGGCCGGGCGCAAGCCCAACACCCTCGCCCGGATCGAGGAGGCCATGCACGTCATCCGCGAGCTCGCGGAGGGCCGGGAGGCCGACCTCGGCGGGCATGTCATCCACATCCCGTGGGTCAAGGAGGGCTCCCGGCTCCCCGTGTGGATGGCCGCGTACGGACCGAAGGCGCTGGCGCTCACCGGAGCAAAGGCCGACGGCTTCATCCTCCAGCTCGCCGACGTCCATCTCACCGAGTGGATGGTCAAGACGGTCAAGGACGCCGCCGTCGCCGCAGGGCGCGACCCGGGCGACGTGCGGATCTGCGTCGCGGCACCGGCCTACGTCACCGAGGACGACTCCCCGCAGGCGCTGGCGCACGCCCGCGAGCAGTGCCGCTGGTTCGGCGGCATGGTCGGCAACCACGTCGCCGACCTCGTCTCCCGCTACGGCCACCACTCCGGCGCGGTCCCCGAGGAACTGACGGAGTACATCAAGGCGCGGATGGACTACGACTACGCGGAGCACGGCAAGGCCGGAAACCGGCACACGGACTTCGTGCCCGACGAGATCGTGGACCGCTTCTGCCTGATCGGCACGGCGGAGCAGCACATCGAGAAGCTGACCGCCCTCAAGGCCCTGGGCGTCGACCAGTTCGCGCTGTACGACATGCACGACGCCAAGGAGGCCACGATCGACGCCTACGGCGCGACCGTGATCCCCGCCCTCACCGGCTGACCGGGGAACCGCGCACATGGAGGAGGCCGCGGCCCCCGCCCAGATCACGCACAGCGACGGCCGCGTCGAGCTGGCACCCGGCGCCGCCGTCCCGCACGGCCGGCACGCCAACGAGGACCTGCTGCCGGTCCCGCTGGCCCGACGCACCTGGACCACGTACAACTTCACCGCCCTGTGGGTCGGCATGGCCCACAACATCCCGTCCTGGACGCTCGCCTCCGGTCTGGTGGCGCTCGGCATGGACTGGAAGCAGGCGGTGTTCACCATCGCCCTGGCCAATGTCATCGTGCTCGCCCCGATGCTGCTCACCGGCCATGCCGGGCCCAAGTACGGCATCCCCTTCCCCGTGCTGGCCCGCGCCTCCTTCGGCGTGCGCGGCGCGAACCTGCCGGCACTGCTGCGGGCGGCGGTGGCCTGCGCGTGGTTCGGCATCCAGACCTGGATCGGCGGGCAGGGCATCTTCGTGCTGCTCGGCAACATCTGGGGAGGCTGGGCCGGCGCGGCACGGATCGGCGGCTACCCGTGGACGCTGTGGCTGTGCTTCGGGGTCTTCTGGGCGCTCGAACTGGCCATCATCTACCGGGGCATGGAGACGCTGCGCCGCTTCGAGAACTGGGCGGCGCCCTTTGTCATCGTCGGCGCCCTGGTCCTGCTCGGCTGGATCGCCGCGAAAGCGGGCGGCTTCGGGCAGCTGCTGGGCCAGCCGTCCTCGCTGGGCTGGGGGCCGGACTTCTGGCAGGTCTTCTTCCCCGCGCTCATGGGCATGATCGGCTTCTGGTCGACGCTGTCCCTCAACATCCCCGACTTCACGCGCTTCGGCGCGGGGCAGCGCGCCCAGGTCCGGGGGCAGACGCTGGGCCTGCCGACGACCATGACCCTGTTCGCCGTGCTGTCCGTGCTCGTCACCTCGGGCTCCGAGGCGGTCTACGGCAAGGCCATCTGGGATCCCGTCGAGCTGGCCGGCAAGGCCGACAGCGTTTTCGGCCTGCTCTACGCCCTGGTCACCGTCCTGGTGGCGACGATCAGCGTCAACATCGCCGCCAATGTCGTCTCGCCCGCCTACGACCTGTCCAACCTCGCCCCCAGGACCATCGACTTCCGCACCGGCGCCCTCATCACGGGCGTCGTGGGCGTGCTGATCTTCCCGTGGAAGCTGATCTCCACGCCCGAGTTGTACATCTACACCTGGCTCGGGGTCGTCGGCGGCATCCTCGGCACGGTCGCGGGCATCCTGATCGCCGACTACTGGGTCGTCCGGGGCACCCACCTCGCACTCGCCGAGCTGTACCGGTCCGGCGGGGGCCGCTACTGGTACCGCGCCGGCTGGAACTGGCGGGCGGTGGCGGCCTTCGCGGCGGGCGCGCTGCTGGCGATCGGCGGTTCCTACTCCAAGGTCGACGCCAAGGGCGCGAAGCAGGGGCCGTTCCCCGTCGACGGGCTGATCCCGGCGCTCCGCCCGCTCGCCGACTACGGCTGGGCCATCGGCCTCGCCACGTCCTTCGTGCTGTACACGCTCCTGATGTGGCCGGCCCGGCGGCGCGCGCGCACCGCGTGAGCGGCGCGGATGGCGTGAACCGGCCAATGCCACCGCGACTGCGCACGGCGCCGGGCGATCTGGTCTGATGGGGGAGTGATCGATGACGCACTCTTCAAGGCCGTGGAGGACGCCGTACGGGCGGTCGCCGAGGCGTCGGTCGTGCCGCGCTGGCGGCAGCTGACCGCCGCCGACATCAGCCACAAGACCGGCCCCGGGGACCTGGTCACCGTCGCCGACCGCGAGGCGGAGGCGCGGCTCACCGAACGGCTGCCGGCGCTGCTGCCCGGTTCCGTCGTCGTCGGCGAGGAGGCCGTGCACGCCGATCCCTCCGTCCTGCGCCGTATCGGCGGCGGTGACCCGGTCTGGATCGTCGATCCCGTCGACGGCACCGCCAACTTCGTCGCCGGCAGGCCCGAGTTCGCCACCCTCGTCGCCCTCGCGCAGGACGGCGAGGTGCACGCCTCGTGGACGTACGTGCCGTGCCTCGGTCTGATGGCCACCGCGCGGCGCGGCGCGGGGGCGCTGCTCAACGGCGAGCCGATCCGCACCGCCGAGAGCGCGGAGGGCGCCGCGCTGACGGTCGCCACCTCGCAGTTCTCCTTCCTGGACGAGCAGGAGCGGCGGCAGTTCGACGTGCTCGGCAGCGGCGGGGTCACGGCCCGCCAGTGCACCTGCGCCGGACTCGACTACCTGGAGGTCGCCCGTGGCGCCCTCGACGCCGTCGCCTTCACTTGGGAGTCGCCCTGGGACCACGCGGCCGGGGTGCTCCTGGTCGCCGAGGCCGGCGGGGCGGGGGTCACCGCCGCGGGGGAGCCGTTCCGGATCGCGGGCGGCAACGCCTTCCCGTTCTCCGTCGCGCGTGACGAGGCGACCGCGCGACGCGTCGTCGGCCTCATGGCGGGTGGCCGGTGAGCCGGGCGCGCGTCCTGGACGCGATCGTCGTCGGCGCCGGCCCCAACGGCCTGACCGCCGCGGTCGAACTCGCCCGCGCCGGGCTGTCCGTGGAGGTCTTCGAGGCCGGCGACCGGGTCGGCGGCGGGGCGCGCACCGAGGAACTGACGCTGCCGGGCTTCCTGCACGACCCCTGCTCGGCCGTGCACCCCCTCGGCGTGGGCTCGCCCGCCTTCAACGCCATGCCGCTCGCCGACCACGGACTGGAGTGGCTGCACCCGGAACTGCCGCTCGCCCACCCCTTCGACGACGGCACCGCGGCCGTCCTGGCCCGCAGCGTCGGCGCCACCGCCGCCTCGCTGGGACCGCGCGACGCGGGCACCTACCGCCGGCTGCTCGCCCCGTACATCGGCCGCTGGGACACCCTCGCCCACGACTTCCTGCGGCCCCCGTGGCAGGGGCTGCCGCGCGACCCGCTGGGCTTCGCGCGCTTCGGGCTCACCGGTCTGCCGCCGGTGGCGCTGCTGGCCCGGCGGTTCCGCGACCCGAAGGCCCGCGGGCTGCTCGCCGGCCTCGCCGCGCACACCGTCGCACCGCTCACCAGTCCGCTGACCGGCGCCATCGCCCTGATGTTCGCGATCGCCGGGCACGAGGTCGGCTGGCCCCTGCCGCGCGGCGGCTCCCAGAGCCTGTCCGACGCACTGGCCTCCTACCTGCGTGATCTGGGCGGCACCGTGCACACCGGGGTCATGGTGCGCAAGATCGACGAACTGCCGCCCGCGCGCGCCTACGTCTTCGACACCTCGCCCACGGCGCTCGCCCGGATCGCCGGGCTCGGCGACGCCTATCAGGGGTACCGCTACGGCCCCGCCGTCTGGAAGATCGACTACGCCCTGGACGGCCCGGTGCCCTGGACCGCCGCCGACGCGCGAAGGGCCGGCACCGTGCACCTCGGCCCGGCCTACGGCGAGATCGGCGACGCGCTCGGCCGGGCTGTCTCCGGCCGGGACCCGCACGTGCCGTTCCTCATCACCGCGCAGCCCAGCGTCGTGGACCCCGGCCGTGCGCCGGAGGGCAAGCACGTCTTCTGGGCCTACGCGCACGTGCCCAACGACTGGCCGGGCGACGCCACCGACGCCGTCGAGCGGCAGATCGAGCGCTTCGCCCCCGGCTTCCGCGATCTCGTTCTGGCCCGCGCCGTCAGCGGCCCCGCCGAAATGGCGGCCCGCAACCCCAACTACACCGGCGGCGACATCGCCTGCGGTGCTTTCACCGGCCTGCAGACCGCCTTCCGTCCCAAGCCGAGGTGGAACCCGTACACCACCGCCCGCCCCACCGTCTTCCTCTGCTCCTCCGCCACCCCGCCCGGGCCCGGCGTCCACGGAATGCCGGGCCACCACGCGGCCCGCGCCGTCCTGAAACGGCTGGGCGCGGCCGTCCCGCGCCGATGACCGGCTCCGCGGCCACGCCATGGACCCGTGCCGCGCTTGTCGGACGCAGCGATTAGCATCGCGGACATGGAACAGCGCGTATTGGGCAGGACGGGCCGCAAGGCGTCCGTCGTGGGTCTCGGCACCTGGCAGCTGGGTGCCGACTGGGGTGACGTGCGGGAGGAGGACGCGCTGGCGGTGCTGGACGCCGCGGTCGAGTCGGGCGTGACCTTCTTCGACACGGCCGACGTCTACGGCGACGGGCGCAGCGAGCAGCTGATCGGCCGCTACCTGCGCGAGCGCCCCGATGCCGGTGTCTTCGTGGCCACGAAGATGGGCCGCCGCGCCGCCCAGCTCCCCGAGAACTACGTGCTGGACAACTTCCGTGCGTGGAACGACCGTTCGCGCGCGAACCTGGGCGTCGACACCCTCGACCTCGTGCAGCTGCACTGCCCGCCGACCGCGGTGTACTCCTCGGACGCCGTCTTCGACGCCCTGGACACCCTCGTCGCGGAGGAGCGCATCGCCGCCTACGCGGTGAGCGTCGAGACCTGCGAGGAGGCGCTGACGGCGATCGCCCGCCCGGGTGTGGCCAGCGTGCAGATCATCCTCAACCCCTTCCGCCTCAAGCCGCTGGAGCGGGTGCTCCCGGCCGCCGCCGAGGCGGGCGTCGGGATCATCGCCCGCGTGCCGCTCGCGTCCGGCCTGCTGACCGGCCGGTACACCAAGGACACCGTCTTCGCCGCCGACGACCACCGGAACTACAACCGGCACGGCGAGGCCTTCGACCAGGGTGAGACCTTCTCCGGCGTCGACTACGCGACCGGGCTGGAGGCCGCCGCGGAGTTCGTGGCGCTCACGCCGCAGGGCGCGACCCCCGCGCAGACCGCGCTGCGCTGGATCATCCAGCAGCCGGGCGTCACCACCGTCATCCCCGGTGCCCGCTCGGTCGCCCAGGCCCGCGCCAACGCCGAGGCCGCGGCCCTTGCGCCGCTGTCGCAGACGACCCTGGACGCGGTGCGGGACCTGTACGACACCCGCATCCGCGCCCAGGTCCACCACCGCTGGTAGCCACCACCGGGGCTCAGTTCGCGCCCGCCTCCTGGAGGACGCCCTCCAGGAGTGCGGGCAGCGCGGTCCCGATCGGCTCGCGCACCACTTCGTCCGCGAGGTCGTCGTACGGCGTCGGCTCGGCGTTGACGATCACCAGCCGCGCACCGTGCTCGGCGGCGATCCCGGCGAGCGCCGCGGCCGGCTGCACCTGAAGGCTGGTCCCCACGGCGACGAACAGGTCGCAGCCCTTGGCGATCGCCATGGCATTCCCCAGCACCACCGGGTCGAGCCCCTGCCCGAACATCACGGTGGCGGTCTTCAGGATGCCGCCGCACTTCCCGCACGCAGGATCGTCCTCGCCGGCCCGGATCCGCTCCAGTGCCTCGGCCAGAGGGGTGCGGTCGTGGCAGCGTGTGCAGACGACCGAGCGCGCCGTCCCGTGCAGCTCCAGCACCTTGCGCTCGGGCAGCCCGGCCATCTGGTGGAGCCCGTCCACGTTCTGCGTGATCACCCGCACCGGCAGGCCCGAGCGCTCCAGCCGGACGATCGCCGCGTGCGCCTCGTTCGGGCGCGCCTGCAAGGTGGGGGTGTCCATGCGCATCCGCCACGACCTGCGGCGGATCTCCGGGTCGGACATGTAGAACTCGTACGTCACGAGCTTCTCGGCGTCGGGGTCGCGCGTCCACACACCGTTCGGGCCCCGGTAGTCCGGGATGCCGGAGTCGGTGGAGATCCCCGCACCCGTGAGAATCGCGACAAGCGGCCTCTTGGCGTTCATGCGGCGAGCGTACGCAGACCGTGCCGCACGCGGCCATCGTGTTTTCCGCGCCGCTCAGGCCAGCCGCTCCCGCACCTCCGCGACGAGGCCGGCGGCCTCCTCCACGGCGGCCACCGGATCGCCCAGCCCGGCCAGTACCGCCTCGGCGCGGATCCGGAAACCCGGCGGCGCCCCGGGCAGCGCCGCCGCGGCGGCCAGGGCGCCCTTCTCGTTCAGGCACCAGGCCCGGTGGTGGGCGTGCAGGGACTGCGTGAGCACGCCGACGGCGCGGGACAGGCACAGCGCGGCATGCAGGACGTCGCCCGCGGCCGCCGACTTGCGGGCGTTGACCACCAGGAAGTCCGCCTCCCACGCGGCGCCGGTCAGCGCGGCGCGCAGCGGCTCGGGGTACACCCGCGTGCGGTCGCGCAGCGCGGCCAGTTCACCGGAGGGGTCCGCCAGGACGCGGCCGAGTGCCACCTCGCCGGGGTAGACCGGCGACCAGAAGCCCAGCGGATGGCCGGGCTGGATGCCCACCTCGTAGCGGCCGGCCGCGCAGTCCTCCCAGACCCGCAGTACCCGGTCCAGGTCGCGCAGGATCCAGTCGACGCGGGCGCCGGCCACCGTCAGCCACGCCCCGCCGTTCACCCACGGGCCCCAGCCGCCCGGTCCCGCGACCTCCACGGGCCCGCCGGTTGCCTCGGCCGCGAGCGCGGCCAGTGCCGCCGTGCCGGGTGTGCCGCGGTAGTAGACGCCGAGATCCCAGTCGGAGTCCGGGCGGTGCGTACCGCGCGCCCGGCTGCCCCCGAGCAGCACGCCCACGACACCGGGGACACCGCACAGGGCCTCGGCCATGGCGCGCACAGGGGGTACGGGGACAAGCTGTTCGGGCATCGTGCGAGTGTAGGAGCCATACGGCGCGAGGAGTACGCAATTGTTCACCACCCGGCCCACCCTTCAGGGCACCTTCGGCATGGTCTCGTCCACGCACTGGCTGGCCTCGCAGTCGGCCATGGCGGTGCTGGAGAGCGGCGGCAACGCCTATGACGCCGCGGTCGCCGCCGGATTCGTCCTGCACGTGGTGGAGCCGCACCTCAACGGGCCCGCCGGCGAGGTGCCGATCGTCCTCGCCCCGGCGGGCGGCGAGGTGCGCGTGCTGTGCGGCCAGGGCCCGGCCCCGGCGGGCGCAAGCGTCGAGCACTACCGGTCGCTCGGCCTGGACCTCGTCCCGGGCACGGGACCGCTGGCGGCGGCCGTGCCGGGAGCCTTCGACGCGTGGATGGTGCTGCTGCGCGACCACGGCACGAAGCCGCTGGACGAAGTGCTGTCGTACGCCATCGGCTACGCCGAGCACGGGCACCCCGCGGTGGAGGCGATCGGCGCGACGGTGGAGTCCGTGCGCGCGATGTTCGAGACGGAGTGGACGACCTCTGCGGAGCTGTACCTGCCCGCGCCGCGCCCCGGCGAACTGCTCCGCAACCCGCAACTGGCCGCCACCTGGAAGCGCCTGCTGCGCGAGGCGCAGGCCGCTGGCGGCGGCCGCGAGACGCAGATCGAGGCCGCCCGGCGCGTCTGGCGCGAGGGCTTCATCGGTGAGGCCCTCGTGGACTTCGCGGCCCGCCCGGCCATGGACACCTCCGGCGAGCGGCACGCCTCCACCCTGACCGGTGACGACCTCGTCGCCTACGAGGCCCGCTACGAGGAGCCCGTCACCCACGACTGGAACGGCTGGACGGTCTGCAAGGCGGGCCCCTGGAGCCAGGGTCCCGTCTTCCTGCAGCAGTTGGCGCTGCTGCCCGGCCCGGCGGACCTGCCGGAGTACGGCACCGCGGACTGGGTGCACACCCTCGTCGAGGGCGCCAAGCTCGCCATGGCCGACCGCGAGGCCTGGTACGGCGACGCCGACCCGGACGGCATCCCCCTCGTGGAACTGCTCTCGCCCGCCTACAACGACGCCCGGCGCACCCTGATCGACCCCGCCAAGGCCTCGGACGACCTGAGGCCCGGCAGCCCCGGCGGGCGCATCCCGCGGCTGCCTGCCTTCCCGCTCCACGAGCCGGGCGCGGAGCCGGGGTTCGACGCGATGGGCGTCGGCGAGCCGACCGTCGCGCACAACGGGGCGACCCGGGGCGACACCTGCCACGTCGACGTCGTCGACCGCTGGGGCAACATGATCGCCGCCACCCCCAGCGGCGGCTGGCTCCAGTCGAGTCCCGCGGTCCCCGGCCTGGGCTTCGCCCTCGGCAGCCGCCTCCAGATGGCCTGGCTCGAACCCGGACTGCCCAACTCCCTCACCCCCGGCCGCCGTCCGCGCACCACCCTCACGCCGTCCCTCGCGCTGCGCGACGGCGTGCCCGTGATGGCCTTCGGCACGCCGGGCGGCGACCAGCAGGACCAGTGGTCACTGACGTTCTTCCTGGCGGTCGCCCTGCGCGAGGAAGTGCGCGGCGGCCTCGATCTCCAGGGTGCCGTCGACGCCCCCAACTGGCACACCGACAGCTTCCCGGGCTCCTTCCACCCCCGCACCATGCACCCCGGCAGCCTCACCGTCGAATCCCGCCTGGGCGAAGCCCTCATCGACGACCTGCGGCGCCGCGGCCACGACCTCACCGTCGCGGCCCCCTGGACCGAGGGCCGCCTCTGCGCCGTCGCCCGCGACCCGCGCACGGGCGTCCTGTCCGCCGCCGCCAACCCCCGCGGTATGCAGGGCTACGCGGTGGGCCGCTGAGGGTCCGCGCGCCGGCGTGCTCTCAGGCCCGCCGCCTCGGCGGGACGCCGTTGACGAGTTCGACGGGGGTGGAGGCCGCGGCCAGGGCGGCCAGGGCGGCGCGGACGCGGCGGTAGAGGCCGGGGGAGAGGTAGGCCTCGGCCTCGTCCGGGGTGGCCATGCGCCAGCCGGAGAGCTCCTCGGCCTGGAGGCGGACGGCCGCGAGCGACGCGTCGTCGAGCACGCCCCCGTCGAAGAGGAACGAGGCGAGCGGCGGCCGCCCCGGAACCCCCTGGATCCAGTCGACAGCGAGGAGTTCGCCCGGTTCGACGTCGAGACCGATCTCCTCCAGCGTCTCGCGCCGGGCGCCCTCGCGGGGCGTCTCCCCGTCGGCGGACTCGATGGTGCCGCCGGGCAGCACCCACTTGCCGTCCTCGCGGTAGGTGGTCTCAGCGATGAGGATGCGGCCGTCGGCGTCACGGAACAGGGTGCTCGCGCCGGCGAGGATCTTGGGGAGGCTCTCGATGTACGCGGAGAAGTCGGAGGTCGTCACGGGTCCCAACCTAATCGGCTACCGGCCGTTCCCAGGAGACCGGGTCGCCCCGCTCACCCCTCGCGCCGCACCCAGGGGGCGAACCTCTGGCCGGGAACGGCATCCGCGCGCCAGTGGCGCAGCACCGTTCCGGGCACGACATCGAGCCGTTCCGCGGCGACCAGGCACGAGGCCGGGCCGGGGGCGCCCGCTCCCCGGGCTGTCGTTGTCGCCTCACACCCTCAACAACGGGCCGGTGAAGACCGCTTCGAGGCCGTGGTGGTGGGTGAGGTCGTGGGCCGGCGGCGAGCCGGAACCGGCACCCCGCCGTCCGGCGCCGTGGTCACGTCCCGGCCGCGGCGACGGCCGCGTCCACCGCCGCCGCGAGGTCGGCAGCGGGAAAGCTGCCAGGGGCGCAGCGGGCCCGGGCGGCGCGGTTGAGGAGGTTGCGCAGGGTGTCGTTGACGGGGGTGGGCACGCCGTGGAGACGCCCGAGGAGGACGATCTCGCCGTTGAGGTGGTCGGCCTCGGCGGAGCCGGTCGCGCGGCTCAGGCTCTGCCAGGTCGAGCCGCCGCCCCGGGCGGCGCCCTCGACGGGGCGCACCGTGACGAGGTCGCCGCGCATCGCGGCCTGTTCGGCCTCGCTCGCGTACGCGATGCCCGCCGCGTCGAGTACCGCCTCGCCCTCGGCACGCGCCCGCCGGTGGAGGGCGCGCAGGGAGTCGTCGCGGCCGATGAGCGCCTCGACGGCGTTGCCCAGGTTCGTCAGCAGCTTGGCGTACTTCCACCGCATCACGTCCTCGGTGACCGGCGCGCGCAGGAACGGGGACGCCTCCAGGCCGGCGGCGATGCGCCGGACGGTGGCGTCAGTGCCGTGCGGGTAGCGGCCCAGGTGGAGCATGCCGGTGAGCGGTGCACAAGGGGCGATCACGACGCCGGGCTCCACGTGGGCCGACGGCAGCCACACGCACATGCCGTACACGTCGGGGAAGCGCCGCAGCGCGAGCCGTTCGTTGGCGACGCCGTTCTGCGCGAGCACCAGGGGCAGGCCCTGGCCCACCGGCGCCCAGGTGTCGAGCGCCGCGGCGGTGTCCTGGGTCTTGACCGCGAGGACCAGGACGTCGTCGTCGCGCAGGTCGAGCGCGTCCGGTCCGTCGACGACCGGGACGGCGAGGGAGAGCGTCGCATCGGGCGTGCGCAGGGTGAGCCCGTGGTCCCGCAGTGCCGCGCCGTGCGCGCCCCGGGCGACCATGACGACGTCCTGCCCGCTTTGGAACAGCCGCCCGCCGATGGATCCGCCGACCGCGCCCGCGCCGATGATGATGTACCGCACACGCGGACCCTACGGCACCAGGGCGAGGGTGCGGCGGGCGAGGTCGCCGATCGCCACGCCGTCGAAGCCGAAGACCGCGCTGCGCACCCGGTCGCGCAGCGGTTCCGTCCACTGCGGCGGGATCGCGGCGGCGCCGCACAGCACGCCCGCAACCGAGCCCGCCGTGGCGCCGTTGGAGTCGGTGTCGAGGCCGCCGCGCACGGTCAGCGCGATCGTGGACGTGAAGTCGCCCTGCCCGTACAGCAGTCCGGCGGTGATGACCGCGGCGTTGGGCACGACGTGGATCCAGTGCAGGTGCCCGGTCTCCTGCTCCAGGTCCGCCAGGGTGTCCGCCCAGCCGAGCCCGGCCTCGTGCAGCGCCATGGTGCGCCGCACCGTGCGCGACAGCCGGCAGCCGGGCGGGATCTCGGTCAGGGCCGCCTCCAGCGCGTCCCGCGCTTCCGGAGCCGTGAACGCCGCGGCGATCAGGGCCGCCGCCCACATCGCGCCGTAGACGCCGTTGCCGGTGTGCGACAGCACCGCGTCGCGCCGGGCGAGGGAGGCGGCGCGGCGCGGGTCGCCGGGGGAGGTCCAGCCGTACACGTCGGCGCGGATCAGGGCCCCGATCCACTCCTGGTAGGGGTTGTCGACGGTCGCGCTGAGCGGCGGTCCGATACCGGACGCGAGGTTGCGGTACGCGGCCCGCTCCGCGGTGAAGGTCTGGAGGTAGGGCAGCCGCAGCAGCCACAGCTCGCCGACGTCCTCGGTGGTGAAGCCCGCCCCGTGCGTCTCCAGCAGGTCGAGGCCGAGGATCGCGTAGTCGACGTCGTCGTCCCGCACGCTGCCGTCGATGCCGCCGCGCGTGCACTGCCGCCACTCGGGGCGCAGGTCGAACTCGGCGGGGTCGGGGGGCGGGGACAGCGCGGGCAGGTAGTCCGTCAGCGGCAGGGCGTCCGCCAGGCGCAGGTAGCGGTCGATGCGGTCCCTGGTCCAGTGGTCGCCGCGCTCCACGGGCTTGCCGAGCATGTTGCCGGCGATGCGGCCCAGCCAGCCGCCCAGGATCCTGTCCTGGAGGACGGGGGTTGGTGACGTCATGCTCCCGGTGTACCGGAATCCCACGGCTCCGGCGGGAAGCCCGCACTCCTGCCGTCGCGCGTCGCGCTCTTCCGACGCCCCGCCCGCCCCCAGGGGTGCGCTGGGACAATGACCGGGTGTCAGAAGCCTCCGGTGCCGCCCCCGCGACCGCCCCCGCACTGCTGCCCGACGACGAGCTGGAGGGGTCGTCCGTGGTCGCCAACAACACGATGAACCGCGAGCGCGGACTGTCCGGGGTGAACAGCTACGCCCGTGAACTCGGCTTCGATCCCGTCGGCGAGCTGCTCGCCCGTTCCGCCTCGCCTTCCTGGCTCGACCTGTGCAGCGGGGAGGGCCGGGCCCTCCGCGAGGCCGCGGCCGTGCTCCCGGCGACGGCGGTGCTGACCGGCGTCGACCTGGTGGGTCCCCTCGTCCCGGTGCCGGTACCGCCCGGGGTGGAGCTGGTGACGGCCTCGGCCGCGACCTGGACGCCGCGGCGGTCCTACGACCTGATCACCTGCGTCCACGGGCTGCACTATGTGGGCGACCGGCTCGGCCTGCTCGCCCGCGCGGCTTCCTGGCTCAGCCCCGGGGGTCTGCTGGTCGCGCACCTGGACCCCGCCTGGATCCGTCGCGCCGACGGTACGTCGGGCGGCCGCCAGGTGGCGGCGGCCCTGCGGTCGGCCGGCTTCACCTACGACGCCCGCCACCACCGGCTCACCCTGAGCGGACACCGGGTCGTCCGCCTGCCCTTCCGCTATCTCGGCGCGGATCCGCACGCCGGACCCGACTGGACCGGCCAGCCGTCCGTCGCCTCCTACTACGCCGCGGGGTCCCCGGGATAGGGTCCAAGCGGCGCGACCTGTGGCAAGGGAGATCAATGTGACGGACACACGGCGAGCGCGCGTACTGATCGCCGCGGACAAGTTCAAGGGCTCACTCACCGCCGTCGAGGTGGCCGAGCGGATCGGCGCCGGACTGCGCCGCGTCGCGCCGGACGCCGTCGTCGAGTCCGTACCCGTCGCGGACGGCGGGGACGGCACCGTGGACGCCGCCGTCGCCGCGGGCTTCGAACGGCGGTTGGTGGAGGTCACCGGGCCGCTGGGGGAGCCGGTCACGGCCGCCTACGCGCTGCGCGGCGACACCGCCGTCGTCGAGATGGCCGAGGCGTCCGGGCTGCGGCATCTGCCGCCGGGGGTCTTCGCGCCGCTGACGGCCACCACGTACGGCACCGGCGAGCTGCTGCGTGCCGCGCTCGACGCGGGGGCGCGCTCCCTGGTGCTCGGTGTCGGCGGCAGCGCCACCAACGACGGCGGTGCCGGGATGCTCGTGGCGCTGGGTGCGCGCCTGCTGGACGCACAAGGTGTGCCGGTGGCCCCCGGTGGAGCGGCGCTCGCCACCTTGGCGTCGGCGGACCTGTCGGGGCTCGACGCGCGCCTGGCGGACACCGAGGTGGTCCTCGCCAGTGACGTCGACAATCCGCTGCTCGGCCCGAAGGGCGCGGCCGCTGTCTACGGGCCGCAGAAGGGTGCCGGCCCCGAGGACGTCGCGACGCTGGACGCGGCCCTGGCCCACTTCGCCGAGGTGCTGGACGCCACCGAGGCCGCGGAGGCGCCCGGCGCGGGCGCGGCGGGCGGTGTCGGGTTCGGCGCCCTCGTCGGGCTGCGGGCGCGGTTCCGGCCCGGCGTGCAGGTCCTGATGGACATGCTCGGCTTCGCGCAGGCACTCGAGCGGGCCGACCTGGTGATCACCGGCGAGGGCTCCCTGGACGAGCAGACGCTGCACGGCAAGGCCCCCGCCGGTGTGGCGGCCGCCGCCCGCGCCCGGGACGTCGAGGTCGTCGCCGTGTGCGGGCGCCTGGCACTGCCCCCGGCCGCGCTGACCGCGGCGGGCATCCGGCGCGCGTACGCCCTCACCGACATCGAGCCGGACCCGGCGCGCTGTATGGCCGAGGCCGGGCCGCTGCTGGAGCGCCTCGCCGTCGACATCGCGCGCGACGTCCTGGTCTGAGCCGCCGCCGCACGCACGTGGGGCCCCGAGCCGTTCCCGGCTCGGGGCCCCACGGACGTTCGTCGTACGGCTACGGAAGCTGCGCCGCACGCGCCTCACGGCGGTTGTTGCGGATCGTGTTGACCCGGCGGGTCGTCGCGAACAGCGGGATGACCGCCGCCGCGATGATCTGCAGGGCCGCGCCCGTCTGCAGCAGCACGTCGCCACCGGGGACCGCGAAGGCCCAGCAGACCAGGCAGCCCATGCTGACCACGATCCAGGCGAGGGTCATCACCGCGAGCCGGCCGCGCGGCTTGGGGTACTCGACCCGGCTGACCATCAGCCACGCCACACCGACGATGGCCAGCACCGTCGGGATGAACGGCAGGTCCAGCAGCACCACCGAGATCACGGTCATGGCCCCGAAGGGGCTCGGCATGCCCTGGAAGATCCCCTCGCGCACCGTCGTGCACGAGAACCGGGCGAGCCGCAGCACGACCGCCAGCAGCACCACGACCGCGGCCACCGCCGACACCCGGCCGTAGGCGTCGTCGGAGATCAGACCCCAGACCACCACGAAGTAGGCGGGGGCCAGGCCGAAGCTGATGAGGTCGGAGAGGTTGTCGAGCTCCGCACCCATCGCCGAGCTGCGCAGCTTGCGCGCCACGAGCCCGTCGAAGAGGTCGAAGACCGACGCCATGAGCATCAGCAGCACGGCGGTGGCGGCGCTGTGCCGCGTCATGCCGCCGTCGGTGTTGCCCATGAGGTGCGGGACCAGGACTCCGGTGGTGGTGAAGTACACCGCCATGAAGCCGCAGATCGCGTTGCCGAGGGTCAGGCCGTCCGCTATCGACAGCCGCGTTGACAGCGGCATGTCATCGTCGTCGTCCTCGTCCACCGCGGCGACCCACGGTGCCTGCGCGTCGGGCTCAATCACGGTCAAGGCGAGTCACCCCGGCAACGGTGGTCTGGCCGACCTCGACGGCGGGCTCGACGCCCTCGGGAAGGTAGATGTCGACGCGGGAGCCGAACCGGATCAGGCCGATCCGCTCACCCTGCTCGACCTTCGCGCCCTGCGGGATGTAGGGCACGATGCGACGCGCGACGGCACCGGCGATCTGCACCATCTCGATGTCGCCGAGCTCGGTGTCGAAGTGCCAGACAACGCGCTCGTTGTTCTCGCTCTCCTTGTTGAACGCCGGAACGAATCCACCGGGGACGTGCTCCACCGACGTGACCGTGCCCGCGAGGGGGGCGCGGTTGACGTGGACGTTCAGCGGGCTCATGAAGATCGCGACGCGCGTGCGCCCGTCCTTCCACGGCATGATGCTCTGCACCACGCCGTCGGCCGGCGAGATCACGCGGCCCTGGGCGATCTCCCGCTCGGGGTCGCGGAAGAACCACAGCATGCCCGCCGCGAGGGCGGTGGTGGGGACGGCCACGGCCGCCCATCGCCCGGAGCGGCGGGCGCGAACGAGACTGACCGCCGCGGTGGCCACGGTCGGGAGGAGCCACGGCGATGCTCCGCGCGCGAGGCGTACGCCGGCCAGGCTGTCGCGTTTAGCAGAGGATTGGCTGTGGGGCATGGAAGACCTTCGTAGCGGAGGGTGCCGCAAGATGGTTCTGGGGACGGCGGCTTTCCGTGAATGGTATCGGCAGTGACGGGCAACTGGGCAAGCCAGTGGCGGAGTCAGTGGCCGGTTATTGATGACTGGGTGTGACCTTTGGCTCGCACAAAGTGTCACAACCCAGACATTCATCCCTGGATTCGGTACTCCTCGAGCAGCCGGCGTCCGATGATCATTTTCTGGATCTCGGCGGTGCCCTCGCCGATCAGCAGCATCGGCGCCTCGCGGTACAGGCGCTCGATCTCGTACTCCTTGGAGAAGCCGTAGCCGCCGTGGATGCGGAACGCGTCCTCGACGACCTCCTTGCAGTACTCCGAGGCCAGGTACTTCGCCATGCCCGCCTCGAGGTCGTTGCGCCGGCCCGCGTCCTTCTTGCGTGCGGCGTTGACCATCAGCGCGTGCGCGGCCTCCACCTTGGTGGCCATTTCGGACAGCTTGAACTGGATCGCCTGGTGCTGCGCGATCGGCTTGCCGAACGTCTGCCGCTGCTGGGCGTACGCGATCCCCAGCTCGAAGGCGCGCTGGGCCACGCCGCAGCCGCGGGCGGCCACATTGACCCGGCCGACCTCCACGCCGTCCATCATTTGGTAAAAACCGCGCCCGGTCTCGCCGCCCAGGACGCGATTTGACGGAATCTTCACATCCTCGAGGACGAGCTCGGTCGTGTCGACGCCCTTGTAGCCCATCTTCTCGATCTTCCCGGGCACGGTCAGGCCCTTCACCATCGGGTTCGGGCCGAAGCCCGGCTCCTTCTCGATGAGGAAGGTCGTCATGGACTTGTGCGGGGCCGTGCCCTCCGGCAGGCCCTCGTCCGTACGGCACAGGACCGCGACGAGGTTGGACGTGCCGCCGTTGGTCAGCCACATCTTCTGGCCGTTGATGACGAAGTCGTCGCCGTCGCGGACGGCCTTGGTGCGGATGGCGGAGACGTCGGAGCCCAGGCCCGGCTCGGACATCGAGAACGCGCCGCGCACCTCGCCGGTGGCCATCCGGGGCAGGAAGTGGTCCTTCTGCTCCTGCGTGCCGTGCTGCTTGAGCATGTAGGCCACGATGAAGTGGGTGTTGATGATGCCCGACACGCTCATCCAGCCGCGGGCGATCTCCTCGACCGTCAGGGCGTACGTGAGCAGGGACTCGCCGAGGCCGCCGTACTCCTCGGGGATCATCAGGCCGAAGATGCCGAGCTCCTTCAGGCCCTCGACGATGTCGGCGGGGTACTCGTCCTTGTGCTCCAGCTCGTTGGCGACCGGGAGGATCTCCTTGTCGACAAAGCTGCGGACCGTGGAGAGGATCTCCTGCTGGACGTCGGTCAGCCCGTCGGTCTGGGCGAGACGGCTCATCTGTCGTATCTCCTAGGAGTTCAGTGGGCGACGGACGGACGGCCGGGCTGCTCGCCGCCGCGCTCCTTGATGTAGGTGGCGGTCGGGACCATCACCTTCCGGCGGAAGACGCACACCAGGGTGCCGTCCTGCTTGTAGCCCTTGGTCTCCACATGGACGATGCCCCGGTCGTCCTTGGACTTCGACGGCCACTTGTCCAGCACCGTGGTCTCGCCGTAGATCGTGTCGCCGTGGAAGGTCGGCGCCACGTGCTTCAGCGACTCGATCTCCAGGTTGGCGATGGCCTTGCCGGAGACGTCCGGGACGGACATGCCCAGCAGCAGGGAGTAGATGTAGTTGCCCACGACGACGTTCCGGCCGAAGTCGGTGGTCCGCTCGGCGTAGTTCGCGTCCATGTGCAGCGGGTGGTGATTCATGGTCAGGAGGCAGAAGAGGTGGTCGTCGTACTCGGTGACCGTCTTCCCGGGCCAGTGCTTGTAGACAGCGCCGACCTCGAACTCTTCATACGTGCGGCCGAACTGCATCGCTACTGCGCCTCCGGGGTGTCGTGCTTGCTCGTACGGGTGACGTCCGCGGCGGTCACGCGGGGACCTCCAGCGGGTCCAGCGTGTTCGCCCTGCGGATCTCGTCCACGATCCTGCCGATGATCCCGGTGATTCCGAAGTCCTTCGGCGTGAACACGGCGGCGACGCCGCACTCGATCAGCTTGGCGGCGTCCGCCGGGGGGATGATGCCGCCGGCGATCACCGGGACGTCGTCCGCGCCCGCCCGGCGCAGCCGCTCCAGGACGTCCGGCACGAGCTCGGCGTGCGAGCCCGACAGGATCGACAGGCCGACGCAGTGGACGTCCTCGGCGACCGCCGCCGACACGATCTGCTCGGGCGTCAGCCTGATGCCCTGGTAGACCACCTCGAAACCGGCGTCGCGGGCCCGCACGGCGATCTGCTCGGCGCCGTTGGAGTGGCCGTCGAGCCCCGGCTTGCCGACGAGCAGCCGCAGCTTGCCGCCGCCCAGCTCCCGCGCGGTGAGCTCCACCTTGCGGCGCACCTCGGCCAGCGGCGTGCCCGCCTCGGCGGTGACCGCGACCGGGGCGCCGCCGACGCCCGTCGGCGCGCGGTACTCGCCGAAGACGTCCCGCAGGGCCCAGGACCACTCGCCGGTCGTGACGCCGGCCCGTGCGCACTCCAGGGTGGCCTCCATGAGGTTGGCGGTCCCCGCCGCGGCCGCCTTGAGGGCCTCCAGCGACTTCTGGGCGCGGGACTCGTCCCGGTTGTCGCGCCAGTCGTGCAGGGCGGCGACGACCCGGGCCTCGTTCTCCGGGTCGACGGTCATGACGGCGCCGTCCAGGTCGGAGGTCAGCGGGCTGGGCTCGGTGCCCTCGTAGCAGTTGACCCCGATGATCTTCTCCTCGCCGGACTCGATCCGCGCCCGGCGCTCGGCGTGCGAGGAGACCAGCTGCGACTTCAGATAGCCCGACTCGACGGCCGCCATGGCGCCGCCCATCTCCTGGATGCGCCCGATCTCGGCGAGCGACTGCTCGACCAGCTCGCCGACCTTCGCCTCGACGACATGGCTGCCGTCGAAGATGTCCCCGTACTCCAGCAGGTCGCTCTCGTGCGCCAGCACCTGCTGGATGCGCAGGGACCACTGCTGGTCCCAGGGGCGTGGCAGCCCCAGCGCCTCGTTCCAGGCCGGCAGCTGCACTGCGCGGGCGCGGGCGTCCTTGGAGAGCGTCACGGCCAGCATCTCCAGCACGATGCGCTGGACGTTGTTCTCCGGCTGGGCCTCGGTCAGGCCGAGCGAATTGACCTGGACGCCGTAGCGGAAGCGGCGCTGCTTGGGGTTCTCGATCCCGTAGCGCTCCTTGGTGACCTGGTCCCAGATGCGGGTGAAGGCCCGCATCTTGCACATCTCCTCGACGAAGCGCACGCCGGCGTTGACGAAGAACGAGATGCGCGCCACGACGTCGCCCATGCGCTCCTGCGGCACCTGGCCGGAGTCGCGGACGGCGTCCAGGACGGCGATCGCCGTCGCCATGGAGTACGCGATCTCCTGGACCGGCGTGGCGCCCGCCTCCTGCAGGTGGTAGCTGCAGATGTTGATGGGGTTCCACTTGGGGATGTGGCTGACCGTGTAGGCGATCATGTCGGTCGTCAGGCGCAGCGACGGCACCGGCGGGAAGACGTACGTCCCGCGCGACAGGTACTCCTTGACGATGTCGTTCTGCGTCGTCCCCTGGAGCTCCGTGATCGCGGCGCCCTGCTCCTCCGCGACGACCTGATAGAGCGCCAGCAGCCACATGGCGCTGGCATTGATGGTCATCGAGGTGTTCATCCCGTCCAGGGGGATGTCCTGGAAGAGCCGGCGCATGTCGCCGAGATGGGCGACCGGGACCCCGACCCGGCCCACCTCGCCGCGGGCGAGGACGTGGTCGGGGTCGTAACCGGTCTGCGTCGGGAGGTCGAACGCGACCGACAGGCCGGTCTGGCCCTTGGCGAGATTGCGCCGGTACAGGGCGTTGGACGCCTCGGCCGTGGAGTGCCCGGCGTAGGTCCGCATCAGCCACGGACGGTCCTTCTGACGCTCGCTCATGCTCGTTCCCGATCTCAGATGTTCCGGAAGCGGTTGATGGCGTCGATGTGCCGGGCCCGCATCTCCTCGTCGCGGACGCCGAGCCCCTCCTGCGGGGCCAGCGCGAGCACGCCGACCTTGCCCTGGTGGAGGTTGCGGTGCACGTCGTAGGCGGCCTGGCCGGTGTCCTCCAGGCTGTACGTCCGCGACAGCGTCGGGTGGATCTTCCCCTTGGCGATCAGGCGGTTGGCCTCCCACGCCTCGCGGTAGTTCGCGAAGTGCGAGCCGATGATGCGCTTGAGCGACATCCACAGGTAGCGGTTGTCGTACTCGTGGGTGAAGCCCGAGGTCGAGGCGCAGGTGACGATCGTGCCGCCCTTGCGGGTGACGTACACGGACGCGCCGAAGGTCTCGCGTCCGGGGTGCTCGAAGACGATGTCGACGTCCTCGCCGCCGGTCAGCTCGCGGATGCGCTTGCCGAGGCGCTTCCACTCCTTCGGGTCCTGGGTGTGCTCGTCCTTCCAGAACCGGAAGTCCTCGGCATTGCGGTCGATGATCGCCTCGGCGCCCATGCTGCGGCAGATCTCCGCCTTCTGCGGCGAGGACACCACGCAGATCGGGGTGGCGCCGCCGGCCAGCGCGAACTGGGTGGCGTACGAACCGAGGCCGCCGCTGGCGCCCCAGATCAGGACGTTGTCGCCCTGCTTCATCCCGGCGCCGTTGCGGGAGACCAGCTGCCGGTAGGCGGTGGAGTTGACCAGGCCGGGGGCCGCGGCCTCCTCCCAGCTGAGGTGCCGGGGCTTGGGCATCAGCTGGTTGGACTTCACCAGGGCGATCTCGGCGAGGCCGCCGAAGTTGGTCTCGAAGCCCCAGATGCGCTGCTCGGGGTCGAGCATCGTGTCGTTGTGGCCGTCCGCGGACTCCAGTTCCACGGACAGGCAGTGCGCGACCACCTCGTCGCCGGGCCGCCAGGCGTTGACGCCGGGGCCGGTGCGCAGGACGACGCCCGCCAGGTCGGAGCCGATGATGTGGTACGGCAGGTCGTGGCGCTTGGTGAGCGGGGAGAGCTTGCCGTACCGCTCGAGGAAACCGAAGGTGGACATCGGCTCGAAGATCGAGGTCCACACTGAGTTGTAGTTCACCGAGCTGGCCATGACGGCCACCAGGGCCTCGCCCGGGCCGAGCTCCGGCAGGGGCACGTCGTCCACGTGCAGCGACTTGCGGGGGTCCTTCTCGCTGCTCTCCAGGCCCTCGAACATGCCGGCCTCGTCCTTGCGGACGGTGACGGCACGGTACGACTCGGGGAGCGGCAGGGCCGCGAAGTCCGCGGCCGTGCTTTCGGACGCCATGATTGCGTCGAGGATGTCCTTCACAGTGATGCCTCCGGCGAAGCGCGACGTAGGGACGCTTGAGGGAACGTCGGGGGGTGCGGTGGGTCGTGCCGTCGGTTCGGCGGTTGTGCTGTTTCCGTGACGGTCGCACGGAACGAGCAAGAGCGCGTGGTGGCGCGGGTGGAGTGCCTGTGACGCAGGCGTCCGGGCCTTTGGGGGACAGACGGCGTGCGAAGGTTCACCGCACGCCGCCCGCCCGGACTGCTCTCACGGTATGGCACCGCGTGCCACTCGGCAAGACACTGGGTGCCAACATTTTTTCTCAAATGGCACCACGGCTGCACATCTGAGCGGCTTCGGGATGTCGGGAATGTCGGGGAATGTCGTCGCACGCAGGATGCGCTGGGTGCGCGGATGCGGGGCGGGGGGTACTTCACGGTCCCACCCGCCGGCCCGGGCGGCGAGTCGGGGCAGCCCCTCCGGAGGGCGGTGGGGATGTGGCACGGCGTGCCACCTCGCGTCCCGGGGGAAGGCCCGGGACGGCCGGGCCCGGCGCCTACGCGCCCTTCAGGGCCTTCTCGATGGTCCGCATCACTTCCGCGGGCGAGGCGTCGGTGCGCGCGACCGCCACGACCACCTCGCCCTGGTGGGAGGTGAGGATCGGGGCGGGGAGGGGCCGGCGGCCGATCCCCGCCCCGAAGGTCGTCCTGATCACATCGAAGGCGTGGTCGAGCTGCGCCTCCACGTCGCCCTTGCCGCCGGCCCGCAGCCAGCGCCGCAGCACGTGGTTGTGGGCGGCGACCACGGCCGACGCCGCGACCTCGGCCAGCAGCGGGTCGTCGTCGCCGTCGTGGTGGGCGCTCTCGTCGAAGTGGCCCAGAAGGTAACGCGTGAACAGGCGCTCGTAGCGGGCCACCGAGGCGATCTCGCGCTCGCGCAGGATCGGGATCTCCCGGGTCAGGCGGTAGCGCTCGACGGAGACCTCGGGCGCCTCCGCGTACATCCGCAGCACCTCGGTGATGCCTCGGCAGACCGTGTCCAGGGGGTGCTCGTGGGGCTCGGCGGAGTCCAGCACCTCCCCGACCCGCACCAGGGTGTCGTCGTGGTCGGGGAAGATCGCCTCTTCCTTGGAGCGGAAATGCCGGAAGAAGGTCCGCCGGGCCACGCCCGCCGCGGCCGCGATCTCGTCCACGGTCGTCGCCTCGTAGCCCTGGCTCGCGAACAGGTGCATCGCGGCGGCCGCCAGATCCTGGCGGACGCGATGGCGCTGGGCGGTTGCGGAGGACGTACGGGTGGGCTTCGCGGGCTGGGACATACCGCGAAAGTACTGCATTCCCGCCGACTCTTGGGCAGGGCCCGGCTTCCGCAGCCTGTGGGGCGGCCCCAGCAGGCCGCCCCAGCCGTCCGCAGGCTCAGCGCCGGGCATACTCGCGGAAGCCGCGGCCGGTCTTGCGGCCCAGGCACCCGGCCGACACCAGGTGCTCCAGGAGCGGCGCCGGCGCCAGGCCGGGGTCGCGGAACTCCTTGTGCAGCACCTGCTCGATCGCCAGCGAGACGTCCAGCCCCACGACGTCCAGCAGCTCGAACGGGCCCATCGGGTAGCCGCCGCCGAGCTTCATCGCCGCGTCGATGTCCTCCACCGTCGCGTAGTGCTCCTGCACCATCTTCACCGCGTTGTTCAGGTAGGGGAACAGCAGTGCGTTGACGATGAACCCGGCCCGGTCGCCGCAGTCCACGGCGTGCTTGCGGACCTTGCCGCAGACCTCGTGCACGGTCGCGTGCACGTCGTCGGCGGTCAGGACCGTGCGGACCACCTCGACCAGCTTCATCGCCGGGGCGGGGTTGAAGAAGTGCATGCCGACGACGTCGGCCGGACGGGACGTCGCGGTCGCGATGGCGACGACCGGCAGCGAGGAGGTGGTGGTGGCCAGGACCGCACCCGGCTTGCAGACCTTGTCCAGGGTCGCGAAGAGCTGCTGCTTGACCGCCAGGTCCTCTGCGACCGCCTCCACGGCCAGGTCGACGTCCGCGAACGCGTCCAGCGAACCCGCCGCGGTCACCCGGCTCACGGCCTGGTCCCGCTGCTCCTGGGTGAGCCTGCCCTTGGCCACCGACCGGTCCAGGGACTTGGTGAGCGCCGCGAGTGCCTTGCCGGCCTTCTCCTGGCCGCGGGCGGCCAGCACGACCTCGTAGCCCGCCTTGGCGAACACCTCGGCGATGCCGGTGGCCATGGTGCCGGAGCCCGCGACGCCGACCTGCCGCACGGGGCGCCCGGCCGCGGCGCCGTCGCCGGCGACGGGCGTCTCGGTGTCCGCCACGACCGTGGCGCTGCAGGGGGCCTCGTAGGTGTAGAAGCCGCGGCCGGTTTTGCGGCCCAGCAGTCCCGCGGCGGTGAGCTGCCCGAGGATCGGCGCCGGGGCGTGCAGCCGGTCGTGGGAGGCCGCGTACATGGCCTCCAGCACGGTCCGGGCGGTGTCGATGCCGATCAGGTCGAGCAGGGCGAGCGGGCCCATGGGCAGGCCGCAACCGAGCCGCATTGCCGCGTCGATGTCCTCGCGTGTGGCGTAGCGGGACTCGTACATGGCGGCCGCCTGGTTCAGGTAGCCGAAGAGCAGCCCGTCGGCGATGAAGCCCGGCCGGTCGCCGACCGCCACCGGCTCCTTGCCGAGGCCGCGGACGAGCGCGGTCACGCTCTCGGTGGCCTCCGGCGAGGTCAGCACGGTCGAGACCACCTCGACCAGCTTCATGGCCGGGGCGGGTGCGAAGAAGTGCAGGCCGAGGACCCGGTCGGGGCGCGAGGTGCGGGAGGCGAGCTCCGTCACCGACAGCGCGTTGGTACCGGTCGCGATGACCGTGTCGGGCTTGACGACGGCGTCGAGCCCGACGAGGACCTCGCGCTTGATCTCGAAGTGCTCGGTGACGACCTCGATCACCAGATCGGCGTCGGCCGCGGCCTGGAGGTCGGAGAAGGTGCGGAAGCGGGCCAGCACATTGCCGCGCTCCGGCTCCGTCATGCGCTCGCGCCGCACGGCGCGGGCGGTGGCTGACTCCAGGGAGTCGACGGCGCGGCGCGCCGCGGCCTCGTCGGTCTCGATGCCGATCACCTCGTGACCGGCGCGTGCCATGACCTCGGCGATGCCGGTGCCCATGGTGCCGAGGCCGACGACGGCGACAGTGCGGAAGGGACGTGGACGGTCCATCGCGGAACTCCAGTTGCTGAGGATCCGCGCCGTGCGTCTTCATGGCACAGGCGCGGGCGGGAGAGGAGTTGTGAGGAGCCGCGGGGTGCGTACGCGTGGGTGTGCGTGCCCGCGTGAAGATGCTGGCGCGCCCTGTCCCGGGGCTGCGCCGCGATGGTGCCGAACCGACGGCGGCGGCACACGGCGGCTGCGTCACCAGGCCGCGGTGTGCGTTGGTTAGAGGGTAACCGGCGAGTAACCAGCGCGCCAGCCCCCCGCCCATGTGATTTGCACCCCCGACAGATGAGCGCGCCATTAAGGTGAACATCGGGCGAGAGGGGACGCTGTGGACGACGCGGGGGACGGGCGTTTCGGGGAGCACCGCGCGGCGCGACGCGCCGGGGCCCTGTACGGGTCCCTGCGCTCCGGCGGCACCACCCTCGCCGAGCTGCGGGACCGGGGCGAGTCGCGCCGCGTCGTCGGACTGCTGTCCTTCGCGGCCCAGGGCGCCGCCGAGTCCCGCGACGCCTATGTGCGGCGCATGGCCGCGTCCAGGGACGCCGCCGCCATGGTGCGGCCGTGGCTCGGACCGGAGGAGCGGGCCCTGCTCGACGGGGTGACCGGCCGGTCACCCGGTGTCCCCGCCCTGCTCGGCATCCTGCCCGGTGGCACGGCGGACGAGCGCCGCTACGTCCTGGAGGCGCTGGCCGCCCGGCGCGCACCAGAAAGCGCCGCACCGCTCTTCGAGCTGCTCTGCGACGCCTGCGCGGAACACGGCACGCCCGCCTGGTACCCGGACCTGCTGGAGCGGACCATCGGCCGCGTCCTCAGCGGGGGTGAACGCCGGCACTGGCGCCTGACACCCTGCCCGGCCGACCTGCCCCGGGCGCCGGGAAGCGTGCCGCTGCTGCTCCGGTACACCGCCCACCCGGCGCCCCGGGCCAGGGCCCTCGCCCTCGATCTGCTCGGGTGCGCCGGGGAGCCGGCGCACCTCGGCCTGTTCGACGCGGCCGCCCGGGACCCCGAGGCGGCCGTGCGCGAGGCGGCGCTCGCGGCACTCGGCAGGACGGACCACCCCGGTGCGCGGGACGCGCTCGCGGGCGTCCTGACCGAGCCGTCGCGCTCCCTGGAGGAACGGGAGATCGCCGCCGTCGCGCTCGGCCGCGCCGGCGACCGCCGGGCCTTCGAGACGCTCTTCCTGCTCCTCAACCATCGCGACGCCTTCCGCAATGTCACCGCCGCGGACACCCTCGCCCGGCTCGGCGACCCGCGCACCGCCCGTGCCGCCGCCGCGCTCGCCACCAATCGGCTGCGCATCACCTATGCCCTCGCCGCGATCCGCCTCCTCGGGCGTCTGGGTGCTCCGGAGTCCGTGCCGGCCCTGACGTCCACCCTGCGATGGCTGCTGGACGAGGGGCGGTTCGGCCTCCAGGCAACGCGCGGCTGCGTGCAGGAGCTCGGCCGGCTCGGGGACGCGCGGGCGGTGCCCGCGCTGAGCCGGGCCGCCGGGGTGCCGGTCCTGCGCGCCCCGGCCGTGGAAGCCCTCGGCCGGATCCGTGGCCCGGCCGTGCTGGACCTGCTGCTCGCCGCGGCCGGCGACCCGGAGGAGCAGGTGCGGAGCGCGGCCGCGCGCGGACTGGCCCGCTACTGGGACGAGCCCCGCGCCACTGCCGCGCTCGCGGGGCTGTGCGCGCCGCCGTACCCGCGGCGGGTCGTCCGGGCCCTGGTGCGTTCCGGCGACCCGGTGGCGGCCTCGGCGCTGGCCAGGGCGCACAAGGAAGCGCCCAGTGCAGCGACGCGGAGGCTGGCGGGCTCGTTCAGTCCAGTTCCGCGGCGTAGCGCAGCTCCTTGAGGGGCACGTCGTCGTACATCTCGATCTGGTCGGTCCCGTCCGGGCCGAAACCGGCGCGTGTGTAGAAGCGCCGCGCGGGCTCGTTGTCGGCCAGCACCCACAACCGCAGCTGTCGGAAGCCGCGTTCGGCGGCGCGGGCCCGGACGGCTGCCATGAGGGCGCGTCCGGCGCCCTTGCCGATGTGGTCCGGGCGCACGTATATGGCGTACAACTCGCCGACCTCGCCGCCGTCCTGCTCACCGCGGTACGGGCCGAGCGCCGCCCACCCGGTCGGTTCGCCGCCCTCGGCGGAGACAAGGTTGTCGACCCGCCCATTGCCCTCGTCGAACCATCCCCGGCGGCGTTCGGCATCCGCCTCGGCGTCCATGGCGTCCAGGTAGGGCTGCGGGACGATCCTCGCATACGCCGCCCGCCAGCCGCTGACGCGGATCGCCGCCACGGCGTCGATGTCGTCGCGGGTCATCGTCCGTACTTCGTTCATGCACCGGACGCTATGCGCACGGAGGAGGTGCCGGCCAGCGGCATTTCTCACAGCAGCGTCAATTGTGTCGGCTCCGGCACCGGCTCGGCGGCGGCCGACTCGTCGGCGGGCGGCGTCGGTACGGCCCGCAGACGCCGGGCGGCACCTGCGCGGGAGGGGCCTATGCCGAACTCGTCGGCGAATTCGTGCACCATGCGCGTGATGCGCCGCTGGTACCAGGTCGGGGCGTAGGCACCGCTCTCGTACAGCGCCTTGTAGCGGGAGATCAGACGGGGGTGGTGCACCGACAGCCACGCCATGTACCACTCGCGGGCGCCGGGGCGAAGATGCAGCACGAGCGGGGTGACCGAGGTGGCGCCGGCCGCCGCGACGGCGCGGACGGTCTCCCGCAACTGCTCGGGGGAGTCGCTGAGATAGGGCAGCACGGGTGCCATCAGGACGCCGCAAGGGATGCCGTGGCCGTTCAGGGTCCGGCAGACGTCCAGCCGCCGCGCGGGCGCGGGGGTGCCCGGCTCCACGGTGTTCCACAGCTTCCGGTCCAGGAAGCCGACGGAGACCGCGACGGAGACCTCCGTGACGCGCGACGCCTCGACCAGCAGGTCCAGGTCGCGCAGGATCAGCGATCCCTTGGTGAGGATCGAGAACGGATTGGCGTGGTCCCGCAGGGCCGCCAGGATGCCCGGCATCAGCCGGTACCGTCCCTCGGCGCGCTGGTAGCAGTCGACGTTCGTGCCCATGGCGATGTGCTCGCCCTGCCAGCGCGGCGCCGCCAGTTCGCGGCGCAGCAGTTCCGGGGCGTTGACCTTGACGACGATCTGCGAGTCGAAGTCCAGGCCGGTGTCGAGGTCCAGATAGCTGTGCGTCTTGCGCGCGAAACAGTAGACGCACGCGTGGCTGCACCCGCGGTAGGGGTTGATCGTCCACTCGAAGGGCATCCGGGACGCCCCCGGCACCCGGTTGACGATGCTGCGGGCGCGCACCTCGTGGAAGGTGATGCCGCGGAACTCGGGCGTGTCGAATGTGCGGGTCACGGCGTCCATGCCGACGAGCGCGGGTGTGGCCGCCGCCGTGTCGCGGCTCAGGTTGTCCCACCTCATGCCGCCTCCTTTTGTTGCTCTGCCCCGAGAATAGAACACCTGAGCGAAAAACGTCGAGGGGTATCCGGAGGAGGTGTCGCCGGCGGTTGGCGGAGTACCGGAGCCGGGGAGTCCCGGTCCGGGCAAGAAGGCGGCGCTCGTGGGCATGGGCGGGCTCGGCCACGTCGCGTTCAAGAGCGCCGATGCGCTCGGCGCCGAGGTGACGGTGCTCTCGCCGTCACTGCGCGAGGACGTCGCCGCACGCTGGACCACGGCGGAGCCGTCGATCCGTGCCGAGGGGGTCAACGAGGCGTACGAGCGGGTCCTCGTCAGTGACGCGGCCGCGATCCGACGTAAGGGCGTTTCACGGCTCCGTGTACCTCAGCCCGCTGCGTGCTGTTCGAGGAGGGCGAGGTAGCGGCGGGCGAACAGATACGCGTCGCCCGGCCACCGGGCCGACAGATAGTGGCCGTCCTCGACGACGAACGCGTGGGTGTCGTCGTCCTCGGTTCCCCGCTGGGTCAGCACGCGGGGTCCCCGCTCGAACTGCGACGCCGGGTCGGAGAGCGCGTCGCGCACCTCGTCCTCCACGTACGCCGGATAGGTGCGGTAGTACCGGCCGAGGCGCCAGGCGGTCGTCCAATAGGCGGTACGTTCCATGTACTTGGGCAGGCAGGTGGTGCGGCGGTCGGCGAGGAGCCCGCGGCCCGTATCCAAGTCCTTGGTGCGGGCCAGCACGAGGACTCCGTGGCAGATCGCGCCGACCGGCCGGTCCAGTGCCCAGAACCGGGCCACCTGCTCCCGCAGTACGCCCGAGTCCAGGTACTGGCGCATCCCCGGCGCGTGCCCGCCGGGCAGCAGCAGCCCGTCGAACTCCGTGACGTCCGTGTCCTCCCAGCCCACCGGGTGCTCGAACGCGGCGCTGCGAGTCAGCTGTTCGTACCGGTCCTTGGCCTCCGCGGCGGCACCGAGCCGGCCGAACACCACCCCGTCCAGCAGCCGCGGGTCGGCCGCGGGCCGGGTGCCGGGCCGTTCGGTGGCGAGCACGACCTCGTGACCTGCCAGGGTGAGCACGTGCCACGGCACGGCGACCTCGGTCACGTCGAAGTCCCGGTCCGGGACCGGCATCCACACGCGCATGCGGGCATCATGCCAGGACCGCGCGCGTTCATGGGCGTGGACGCCACGGCCATGCGGAACAATGCTGTGCTGGAGCCTCGGCGGCTTTCCGGCAGTAAGCACGCCATGGGAATGCCCGAAAGGGAATCCCGGGGACAGGGGCATGGAATCCTGGCGCCAATGTCCCTCGGCTGAACCGGCCGGCTTGGGCACGGCATCCGTGATGTCCCAAGACGGGGGAGGGACGCCGCGGGCAGAACTCTGCCGGCCGTGTCCTGGCAGGCGGGAAGAGTCGTGCGTGTGCCATTGCGGTGCCGGAATATCCGCGCCACACCTTCTCCGTGAATGACCGCGGGTGCCGCAACCCGTGGACGGCCTCGGACGGTTGGTGCGGGCGATCACAAAGTCGCGCCGATTGAATTTCCGTGCCGTCCTCGAGCGTGGCGATGTTCAATTCTCGGACTTCGGAGAGGCGTGCGACGTACGTCGTCCCTTCCCGGCGCCTTCCTACTCTCCGGCCCATGAAGAGATCAGTTGTGAGTGGTGCTACCGCAGCCGCCGCGTCCCTGACGCTGGTTGTGGCCGCTGCCGTGCTCGGCGGGGGTCTCCCGTCCGCTGACATCGGCCTGGCCGCCGGCCGCGGTTCGGACAGCACGTCGTACCTTTTCGGAGGCTCCGGCAAACCCGGGAGCACGGCGGCGGTACGTGCCTACCGGGATCTGCTCGACCACGGCTCCGACGCGAAGATCCTCACCACCGCGCACCGGGGCCAGTGGCGAAAGGCCCCGGAGAACTCGCTGGCGGCGTTCAAGGCGGCCTACGACGACGGTGCCGAGATCATCGAGACCGACATCCAGCTCACGAAGGACGGCGTTCCCGTCCTGATGCACGACACCACCGTCGACCGCACCACCAACGGACGCGGCGCGGTCTCCGACATGACGCTCGCCCAGATCGAGCAGCTCCGCCTGCGCGAGGGACTTGGCGGCGGCCAGGCGGCGGTCACCGACCAGCAGGTGCCCACGCTGGAGGAGGCGATGGAACTCGCCAAGAATCGCGGGCTGATCAACCTGGACAAGGGCTGGCCGTTCCGGGAGCAGGTCTGGGACGTGCTCACCCGCACCGGCACCGTCGGCAACGGCCTCTACAAGAGTGACGCCCCGGTGCCGGAGGTCCAGGACTTCCTCGCCACCCACAAGGGCGCCCTCTACATGCACATGATCACGGACGGCAACCTGGGGGCCGTGGCCGCGTTCGGCGACGACCAGCCGGTGGCCTACGAGGTGAACTACGGCAGCGTCCAGGACGCCGTCGCCCGCAAGCCGTTCCTCGACGCCGTGGCCCGGCACAGCCGCGTCTTCAACAACACCATGTGGAACGGCCTGTCCGACCACATGACCGACGAGGCGTCGCTGACCGACCCGCTGCGCGGCTGGGAGGCCCTCGCGCGCAGCTTCGACACCACGATCTTCCAGACGGACGATGTGGAGAAGTTCGAGTCCTGGCTCCGCACCGGCGAGGGCGACCCCGTTCCGCACGGCGGCGTACGGGTCCAGGCCGAGAACTTCCTCCCCGGCCAGGACAGGGGCTACCACGACAACGACGGCGGGAACAATGGCGGGTTGAAGATGCGGCCCGGCGAGGACGTCGACATCGAGGACGCCGACGGCAACGTCCGGGTCGGCTGGATGCGCGGCGGCGAGTGGCTGACCTATGACGTGGACGTCCCGCGGACCGGGACGTACGCACTCTCCGTCCGGGCGTCCTCGCCGTACTCGCCCGCGGGCACCTACACCGTCTCCTTCGACGGCGGCGTCGAGAGCAAGCGGGTCGACATCCGCAACACCACGAGCCACAGCAAGGAGGTCCTGCAGCCCAGCGGTGTGCAGCAGCGGCTCACCGTCGGCCGTCACACCCTGCGGATCAGCCTTCCCCAGGACGCCTACCAGAACTGGAACCTCGACTACCTCCAGCTCGTCCCGGTCCGCCGCTGAAGCACTCCTGGCCGGCCCCCGTCCGGGGACCGGCCGCGACGCGGGCCCCCGGGTGCCCCGATGGGAGCCGCCGATTTCGCGGGGGCGCGCCCGTGGTGATTGGCTTGCCGTGACGGCACACGGATCACGGCAAGTCACCGGAGGACGGCGATGGCACAGGTCGAGGCCACCACCCAGCGCGAGATCGCGGCGAGCCCGGAGAGCGTCTTCGCGGCGCTCGCCGACTACGCGGGGACCCGGCAGCGGCTGCTGCCCGAGCAGTACAGCGAGTACGAGGTGCGGGAGGGCGGGAGCGGCGCCGGCACCCTGGTGCACTGGAAGCTCCAGGCGACGGAGAAGCGCATCCGCGACTGCCTGTTCGCGGTCACCGAGCCGACCGCCGGGCAGCTCGTCGAGACCGACCGCAACTCCTCGATGGTGACCACCTGGACGGTCACCCCGGCCGGCGAGGGCCGCGCCAAGGCCGTGGTCAGCACCACTTGGACCGGCGCGGGCGGCATCGGCGGCTTCTTCGAGCGCACCTTCGCGCCCAAGGGGCTCAACCGCATCCAGGACGCGGTGCTCGCCCGCCTGGCCGCCGAGACCGAGAAGTAGCCGGCGGGAGCGAACCGCTGTGCCGGGCCGGCGCCGGGCGCTCAGTGCGCTCCGGCGCCGTCCCGGATACCGGGCCGGTAGCCCAGGCAGCGGGAGGCTTCCTCGGCGGCCTCGACGACACCAGGGGCGAGCCGTCCCACATCTGCCGGGGTGAGCCGCTGGGTCGGCGCGCCGATACCGAGGGCGGCCACCACCTCGCCGGTGCTGCCGAAGACCGGCGCGCTGATCGAGGCCGCGCCGATGTCGCGCTCCTCGAAGGTGGCGGAGAAGCCCGTTCTGCGGATCTCCTCCAACTGGTCGTCCAGCAGGTCGATGTCCACCACGGTGCGCGGTGTGTGGCGGGTGAGGCCGTGGCCGACCGCGTCGCGGCGGGCCGTGGGGTCGAAGGCCATGAAGACCTTCCCCGCAGAGCCCGCGTGCAGGGACATCACCATGCCCACCGCGAACATCCGCATCACCACATGGTGCGTCTCGGCGAGCGAGACGACGGTGCGGTGCGCGCCGTCCCGCACATAGAGGCAGGCCGTCTCCCCGCTCCGGTCGCGGAGTTGCTGCAGCGCGGGCCGGGTGAGCCGCACCAGGTCGAGGCCGAAGGTGCCCGGCGCCGCCCACTGCACGAAGTGCAGCCCGATGCGGTAGACGTCCCCGTCGCGGTCGAGGAACCCCTCCCGCAGCAGGTTGTGCACCAGGCGCTGGCAGGTGCTGCCCGGCAGGCCGGTGGCCCGGGTGATCTCCTGCAGATTGAGTTCGGGCCGCTCGATGGTGAAGCACTCCAGGATCTGGCGGATCTTCTGCAGGACCAGCAGTGGCGCGGTCCCCGCCTTCTCGCTCATGGGTATCACCGCGTCTTCCGGGCCGGACGTCCGTCGCGTACGACGGCTACCGTATGTCAGCCGGCCGTCCCCGCCGTCGCGGTGCCCAGGCACAGAGGCACCGGTGCGGAGGACACGGCGGCGAGCGCGGAGTCGAGCCGGTGGCCGAGGAGGATCCGCAGTTGCTCGCGCACCGCGGTGAGGCGGCCGACGTCGATGCCGGTGGCGATGCCCGCGTGATGACAGAGATGGACCAGGTCGTCGGTCCCCAGGTTGCCGGCGGCGCCCGGGGCGAAGGGGCAGCCGCCGATGCCGCCGAGCGCCGCGTCGAAGCGGCGCACGCCCAGCCGGAGCGCCTCCCACACGTTCGCCGGCGCCATGCCGTACGTGTTGTGCAGGTGGAGCCCGACGGGGAGTTCGGGCAGCGCCTCCCGCACGGCGGTGACGGTGCGGCGGATGTGCAGGGGACCGGCCGCCCCTATGGTGTCGGCGAGATGGAGCACGCGGATGCCGAACCCGGCCAGCCGGCGGGCCGCTGCGACCACCGTGGCCGGGTCCGTCTCACCGTCGTACGGGCAGACGAACGCGGTCGCGATCGTGGCCTCCAGGCGCACACCCGAGGCCGTCAGGATCTCGACGGCCGGAGCCAGCCGGTCCAGGGCCGCGTCCCGGGGCACACCGGCGTTGGCGAGGCTGTGGCCGTCGCTCGCGGAGACCGTGAGCCGGACGTCGCGCGCCCCGGCCTCGACCGCCCGCCGCGCGCCCCGTTCGTTGAACACCAGGGTGTGCAGGGCGACCGACTCGCCGGGCCGCACCCGGGCGAGCAGGAGGCTGGTGTCGGCCATTTGCGGCACCTTGTCGGGGCGGACGAACGATCCGGCCTCCAGTGAGGTCACCCCGGCGTCCAGCAGGCCGTACGCCAGGCGCAGTTTGTCCGCGGTGGGAATCACGACGGGCTCGTTCTGGAGGCCGTCACGGAGCAGGACGTCCGTGATCAGCACATGGTCGGGGGTGCCGGGCATTCACACCACCCCCAGGTCGCGCAGTTCCTGCCGGCGGCCCGCCCCTATGCCGAGTTCGGCCAGGACGGCGTCGGTGTGCTCGCCCAGGTCGGGCCCGAGCCAGCGGGTGCGGCCGGGCGCCTCGGCGAGTTTGGGGACCACGCCGGGGAAGGCCACGTCCTGGTGCCATCCGGGGGCTATGGCGACCCGATGGCGTTCGAGCATGCCGCGTGCCGCGAAGTGCGGGTCCTTGGCGATCTCGGCCGCGGTGAGGATCGGGCCGCAGGGGACGTCTCCGGCGTCCAGCCGCATCAGGACCTGCTCGTGCGGCAGTCCGGCGGTCCAGGCCGCGATGGCCGCGTCGAGCTCGGCGACGTGCCGCACCCGGCCCGCGTTGTCCGCCAGGCGCGGGTCGTCCGCCAGGCCGGGCCGGCCGATGACGGTCATCAGCCGCCGGAAGACGGCGTCGCCGTTGCCGCTGATCACCACGTAACGCCCGTCCTGGCACGCGTAGGTGTTGGAGGGCGCGATGCCCGGGAGCGCGCCACCGGTGCGCTCCCGCTCGATCCCGAAGGCGTCGTAGTCGGGCGTCAGGGACTCGGTCAGGGAGTACACGGCCTCGTACAGGGCGACGTCCACGACGTCCCCGCGCCCGGTGGCGGCGCGGCGGTGGAGCGCGGCCAGGGTGCCGACGACGGCGTACAGGCCGGCCACGGAGTCGGCGAGGCTGATGCCGAGCCGGGTGGGGGGCCGGTCGGGATACCCCGTGAGCTGGCGCAGCCCGCCCACCGCCTCCGCGACCCCGCCGAAGCCGGGACGGTCGCGGTACGGCCCGGTCTGCCCGTAGCCGGAGATCCGGGCCAGCACCAGACCGGGGTTGGCGCCGCGCATCCGCTCCTCGCCCAGGCCCCAGCGCTCCAGGGTGCCGGGGCGGAAGTTCTCCAGCACCACGTCGCAGCGGCGGACCAGCGCGAGGGCGATGTCGCGGCCTTCCGGGCGCCCCAGGTCGAGCGTGAGCGACCTCTTGTTGCGGTTCATCGCGCGGAACAGCAGGGAGGTGTCGCCCTCGTGGAGCCGCCACCGGCGCAGTTCGTCGCCGCCGCGCGGCCGTTCGACCTTGACGACGTCGGCCCCGAGATCCGCCATCAAGCGGCCGGCCGAGGGGGCGGCGATGAAGTTGCCCATCTCCAGGACGCGCAGCCCCGCGAGGGGGCCGGGCGCCTCTCCATGACGCGCAGACGATTCGGGCATCTGCGATCACCTCGCAACCCATATCGTGATGTCAACTTCCAGCATGTGGGTCACGAGGCTTCCCGTCAAGAAATCCGTTATATCGCTTCAAATGGGTGCTTACTGAGCTGACAGGACGGGGTATACGGGGTGCCGGCCCATGCATGCGCAATGGATCGCGCAGCGGAGTACTCTCATGATGAGATGCCGTCTCACAGAGAGCCGGTTGTGGACGAGCCCGCCTCCGCACCACGACGGGGCGCCTGGCCGTACTCGCCTTCCCCGGCACCGCGTGTGCAAGGAGCGAGCGGATGTCGCAGATCCCCGTACTGGTCAACACCGGCGTCGCGATCGTCGCCATTGTGGTGCTGATCGTCCGCTTCCGCGTGAACCCCGTGATCTCCCTCGTGGTGGGTTCGCTCTACCTGGGGCTCGCGACCGGGCTCGGGCCCGACAAGACCGTCAGGACCATCACCACCGGCTTCGGCAACATCATGGCCGAGGTGGGCCTGCTGATCGCCTTCGGTGTGCTCATGGGCTCGCTCCTGAAGGAGATGGGTGCCATCGAGCGGCTGGTCGAGCACCTGCTGAGACTCTTCGGCCCCCGGCGGCTGCCGCACTCCATGGCGCTGACCATCGCCACCCTCCTGCAGGCGATCTACCTCGACGTGCTCCTGGTGATCTGCGCGCCGCTGGCCCGCACCGCCTCCCGGCGGATCGGGCCCTGGGGGCCCGCGCGCATGGCCGCCGCCCTGGCGATCGGCCTGGAGAGCGGAATCGTGCTCATGGTGCCGGGTGTCGGGGCGCTCGCCCTGGCCGCCCTGCTGCACGTACCGCTGGGAACGATGCTGCTGTGGGGCCTGGTCCTGGTCGTCCCGACCGTCCTCATTTCCGTGTCGATCATGACGTTCTTCTTCCGGCGGGGCTTCTGGAACAGCGCCACCGACGAGAACACCGCCATGGAGCCCGTTGCGCCCGAACCCCCGAGGACGGCGGAGAGCGAAGCCAAGGAGGACACCAAGGACACCAAGCGGACGGCATGGCCGGTGAGGGTGCGGTCCTTGCCGACGGTCGCCCTCGTGGGCGCCGTCCACGGACCCGGCCGTCCGAGGACGGCGGGGCCGGTCCGGCCCCCGGTGAGCCGGTCAGGTACTTGTCCGGCCGCCGACGCCGAGGGGGCTTCGGTCCCGGTGTCCGCTGACGGTCCGGGCCTGTTCGTCCGCTTCGCCCCGCTCCTGGCCGCCCTGCTGATGATCGCCATCGGCGCGGTCTTCGACGCGCTCGGCGTCAGGAACGCCGTCCTGTCCTTCATTGCCAACCCCGTGGTGGCTCTGCTCACCGGACTCGTCGGTACGGTCCTCGTCGGCAGGGCCGCCGTGGGCCGCGAAGGCGTGGAGCGCGCCGTGGTGCGCGGGTTCAAGGACAGCGGCCAGATCCTCATCCTCACGGCCGTCGGCGGTTCGCTGGCCGCAGTGGTGGCCGCGAGCGGTCTGGGCCACATCCTGCGCGGCTACTTCACCACCGGTGACGTGGCGCCCCTGCTGCTGGTCTGGGCCGTCGCCGCCGTGCTGCACATGGCCATCGGCTCGGTCACCATCTCCGCCATCACGGCCGCCGGCATCCTCGCCCCGATCTCGCCCGCCCTCGGGCTCGACCCGGTTCTGGTCGCGCTCGCCGTGGGCGCCGGCTCGCTCTTCGCCGTGCACGTCACCAGCAACACCTTCTGGCTCCTGCAGTCGCTGATGGGGCAGACCACCCGGGGCACGCTCAAGACGTGCACGGTCGGCGTCTCGGTCGCCTCCGTCGTGGCCGTCCTGCTGCTCCTCCCGCTGAGCCTGCTCCTGTGACGGCGGTCCGCCGACAACCGTGCGCCGACCACCGTCCGCGTCCGGCGACCGCCGCCCCATGGGCACGGGCCTGCGAGTTGGTCACTTGAACGGGTGGTTCTGCACGTCCACGGCGCATTCCCGGGCCTTTTGGTCGTTGTCGAAAGGTCAGGCGCGACGAGGGGAGTGGACACGGCGATGGGCGGCACGATGGCGACGACTCTGACCGATCGGAGCGAACCCCTTGCCGACAAGCCCGGCGCCGGAGCGGGCGGGGGCGCGGACGACGGCGCGTCCTCGGGCCACGGGATTCCCGCCGCCGACCTCACGCCCCGCAGGGTGCGGCTGGTCTTCCTGGGGCTCATGCTGACCCTGCTGCTCGCGGCGCTCGACCAGATGATCGTGGCGACCGCGCTCCCCAAGATCGTCGGGGAACTGCACGGGCTGGACCGGATGTCGTGGGCCGTGACGGCCTATCTGCTCGCCTCGACCATCGGGCTGCCGCTGTACGGCAAGCTGGGCGACCTCTTCGGACGCAAGATCGTTTTCCAGTTCGCCATCGTCGTCTTCGTCATCGGCTCCGCGCTGGCCGGCTGGTCGCGCACCATGAACGAGCTCATCGCCTTCCGCACCGTGCAGGGCATCGGCGGCGGCGGCCTGATGATCGGCGTGCAGGCGATCATCGCGGACATCGTCCCGCCCCGGCAGCGCGGCCGCTACATGGGCCTGATCGGCGCCGCGTTCGGTCTGGCGTCGGTGGCGGGACCGCTGCTCGGCGGCTTCTTCACCGACCACGCTTCGTGGCGCTGGTGCTTCTACATCAACGTGCCCTTCGGACTGCTGACCCTCGCCATGATCGCCGTCGTGCTGCGGCTGCCCCGGCCCGCGGTGCGGCCGAGGCTGGACGTGCTGGGGGCGCTGCTGCTGGCCGTGGGCTCCACCTGCGCGGTCCTGCTGACGAGTTGGGGCGGCAGCACCTACGCGTGGGACTCGGACGTCGTGATCGGACTGGGCGCCGGAGCGGCGCTCTGCGCGGTGCTCTTCGTGGTGGTGGAACGGTTCGCTGTGGAACCGGTCATCCCCCTGCGGCTGTTCCGCGACGGGATCTTCACGGTGTCGGCCCTCATCGGCGCCGTCACCGGCGTCGGGCTCTTCGGTGCGGCCAGCTACCTGCCCACCTTCCTGCAGATGGTGAACGGGGTCAGCGCCACCGAGTCCGGGCTGCTGATGCTCCCCATGATGCTGGGCGTCGTCCTGGCCTCGGTCGTCTCCGGACAGCTCATCAGCCGCACCGGCCGCTACAAGGTCTTCCCCCTGCTCGGTGGAGCGCTGTCGGTGCTCGGCATGTGGCTGCTCTCGCGGCTGGACATCGACACCCCGCGTGCCGAGTACAGCGTCTACATGGCGGTCCTGGGACTCGGCATCGGCCTGGTGCTGCCCGTGCTGATCCTGGCCGTGCAGAACTCGGTGCGCCCTGCTGACCTTGGCGCTGCCACCAGCGCCAACAACTACTTCCGGCAGATCGGCGGTTCGGTCGGCGCCGCCGTCTTCGGCACCCTGTTCGCCAACCGCCTCGCGGACCGGCTGGCCGAGGGTCTGCCGCGCGGCTCCGCACTGCCCGACGCGCAGTCGATCACACCGCAGATGGTGCACGCGATGCCGGCCGCGTTGCGCGACGCCTATGTGCAGGCGTACGCCACCGCGATGCCGCGCATCTTCCTCTACCTGGTGCCCGTCCTGGCGACCGGATTCCTGCTCGCCTTCCTCCTGAAAGAGAAACCCCTGGTGACCCAGCACGTCCCCACCGCCCGCAAGGCCGACCTCGCAGGTGTCCCGGTGTGCGGAACGGTCCAGCACGCCGACGGCAGCACCGTGGGGCGGGCCGCGCTCACCCTCATCGATGTGACCGGGCGTCAGGTCGGTCGCGGCGCCACAGGGGACGACGGCCGGTACGCGCTGAGCACACCGGGCGGCGGCAGTTATGTGCTGATCGCGGCGGCCGGGGGACACCAGCCGCAGGCCGTGAGCGTCACCGTCGGCGAGCGTGCGGTGGAACTGGACGTCGTGCTCGGCGGCGCCGGGCGGCTCGCCGGGATCGTGCACACCGCCGACGGCACCCCGGTGCGCGAGGCGACGGTGACCCTCACGGACGCCGGGGGCGACGTCGTGGCCAGCACGCGGACCGGCCGCGACGGCGACTACACCCTCACCGAGCTGATCGCCGGCGAGTACACGCTCGCGGCCAACGCCCCCGCGTACCGGCCCGCGGCGCTCCCGGTCTCCGTCCAGGCCGCCCGGGAGACCCGGCAGGACGTCGAACTCGCGGGTGGCGCGATGCTGCGCGGCACCGTGCGCGCCCCCGGCGGGCGGCCGGTGGAGGACGCACGGGTCACGCTCCTGGACGCGGCGGGCAATGTCCTGGACACCGTCACAACCGGGGCGGACGGCACCTTCCGCTTCGTGGACCTGGCCGCGGGGGAGTACACGGTGATCGCCTCCGGCTACCCGCCGGTGGCCACCGTCCTCCGCCTCGCGGGCGGCGGACGCGCCGAGCGCGACGTGCTCCTCGGCTACGAGGACTGACGCGCGGGTTCCTTCGTCAGTGACGTTCTGTCAATTTCACATTGGAGTACGCAAGTTTGCCGCAATGACGCGCGCGGCACCCGGTGGCGGTCGTACCGTGGTGGCGGAGCCGCAGATCATGCGCGGGGCGCCGACCACGCCCGGCCGCGATCGGTGTCCGGCACCACAGGGGAAGGAGCCGAAGCGCGTCATGGAACGTCGCACCCCGCTCGGGGAGGGCAGCCGTCCGGCGCTGCCGCCGCAGCGTACGGGCCTTTCGGGACGCATTCCGCTCGCCGTGGTCGTCGTGGACCGCGACGGGCTGGTCTCCCACTGGAGCACAGGTGCCCGCAAACTCTTCGGCAGCACACGCGAGCAGGCGATCGGCCGCTCCGCCATCGACCTGCTGCCGGTCTCCGGTGCCCTCGGCGACGGCGCGGGCGGTCCCTACGGCACGGACACCGTCAGCGGCGCCGCCTACGGGCCCGGTTCCCTCGGCCCCTACGAGGGTCCCGACCTCGACGCCTCACTGAGCGGTGAGACCTCCTACCCCACCGCGGGGCGCGCACGTCTCAACCGCAGCCATGACACCGTTGTCGACGACGCCCCGGTGGACGTGCTCTGGTGGTCCTACCCCCTGGTCGGGCCGGGGCCCGAGACGCTCCTCGTACTCGCCGCCGACGCAGCCCAATTGCATGTCGAGGCCGGTCAGGAGGCAGAAGCCGGCGGCGAGTTCGAGCGGATCGCCCCCGGCTTCGCCCTGCACACCGAATTCCCCGGCGCCGAGGGACTCGCCAAGCGGCTGCCGGAGATCCTGCCCAGCATGGGCGTCGCCGAGAGCGGCCGGATCGTCTCCCAGGTCCTGGAACTCGGCTACCCCGTCCTGGAGATCAGCCGGCACGACCGCGTCCCGGTCACCCCCGACTGGGGCGTGCCCCGCAGGGCCGAGCGCCGCGCCGACGGGCTGCGCGCCGCCCGCGAGGCCGCCGCCGACCCGCGGGCCGCCGCGGCCGAGGACGTGGAACCGGACATCGAGTACGCAGCCGTCCGCGAACGCCTGGAGTTCCTCAACGAGGTCAGCGGCCGCATCGGCAGCTCCCTGGACCTGTCCCGCACGATCCAGGAGGTCAGCGCCGCCGTGGTGCCGCGCTTCACGGACGTGGCGGCCACCTATCTGCGCGCACAGGTGCCGGCGGGCGAGGGCTTCCCCGACGGGCCGCCGGACGTCACGACCGTGTGGTACCAGGTCGCCGTGGAGCACACCGACGAACCCGGCCGCTGGGACGACGTCGTGCCGGTCGGCGAGTCGACCACCTTCCCCGAGCACACCCCCTTCTTCCAGTGCATGACGAGCGGCCAGCCGGTCCTCGTGCCCAGGATCACCGAGCCCATGGGCGAGGAGATCGCCGCGCAGTTCGAGAAGCGCGACATCCGGCCGCTCATCACCGGCCGGTCGATGCTGGTGGTGCCGCTCAAGGCGCGTGACGTGGTGCTCGGCTTCGTGATCCTGCTGCGCCACCGCGAGCGGCCGCCGTTCAACGACATGGACCGTGTGACCGGCGCCGAACTGGCCGCCCGGGCCGGTCTCGTGCTCGACAACGCCCGCATGTACACGTATCAGGAGAACATCGCCGACACCCTCCAGGCCGGCATGCTGCCGCAGATCACGGCACGCATGCCCGGCTGCGACGTGGTGACCCGCAGCCGGCCGGGCAACGGGCGGGGACGCGCCGGCGGCGACTGGTTCGACGCCATCAAGCTCCCCGGCTCCCGGGTGGCGCTGGTCGTCGGCGACGTCATGGCGCACGGACTCCACGCGACCGCCATGATGGGGCAGTTGCGCACCGCCGTGCAGACCATGGCCGCGCTGGACCTGCCGCCCGCGCAACTGCTGCGCAGCCTCGACGACCTCGCCCAGCGGCTCGGCGAGAACTACCTGGCCACCTGCTCGTACGTGGTGTACGACCCGGTCCACGGCGAACTGTCGATCGGCAACGCCGGACACACCCCGCCCGTGCTGGTGCGTGCCGGGGACGGCCGCGCCGAGCTGCTGGACGTGCCCACGGGCGCGCCGATCGGCATCGGCGGCGTGGCCTTCGAGACGGTCCGGGTGCCGGTCGCGCCGGGGGACCGGCTGCTGCTGTGCACCGACGGACTGGTGGAGGCGCGCGACCAGGACACGGGCACGGGACTGGCGGCGCTGTGCGAGAGCGCCACACGCGAGGCCTCCTCGATGGACGACGCGTGCGACACGGTCATCCGCGCGCTGGGCCGGCCCGGCGGCCGCACGGACGACACCGCCCTGCTGATGGCCCGCCTCGGCGGCATCGCACGGGAGGACGTCGTCACCTGGCAGCTCGCCCTCGACACGCGCGAGGTGCGACGGGCCCGTGCGCTCACGCGCGACACCCTGGAGCGCTGGGGCGCGCCGGAGGCCGCCGAGACCGCCGCGCTGCTGGTCGGCGAGGTCGTCACCAACGCCGTACGGCACGCGCACACGCGCCACGTCGAACTGCGGCTGGTGCGCGCGGACGCGTTGCTGTGCGAGGTCACCGACGACGACCACGCCCTGCCCGTTCTGCTCGGCTCGGGCCCGGAGGAGGAGCGGGGCCGCGGGCTGCGCATCGTCAGCCGGCTGGCGCGGGAATGGGGCGCGAGCCGCACGGCGCAGGGCAAGACGGTCTGGTTCGAGCAGCAGCTGCCGTGCCGGAGCGCCGCCGCGCGGACGTGACCGACGTGACGGATGTCGGGGCACGACACGCTCGCCAGGCTCGGTTCCTCCCGCGGCCGGGACGGGCCGGCGATGCCGGCCGGGGCCGATCGGGGGTTGCCGCGGGAAGTTTTCCACAGGCCGGGTGGGGGCCTGGTGTGCGCCGATGACCTTGCGTAACGTTCCGTGGCATGAAGATCCTGATCAGCGCGGACATGGAAGGCGCCACCGGGGTGACCTGGCCCGGTGACGTCGTGCCCGGCAGCGGGCAGTGGGAACGCTGCCGGCACCTGTTCACCTCGGACGTGAACGCGGCGGTCGCCGGCTTCTTCGACGGCGGGGCCGACGAGGTCGTGATCAACGAGGCGCACTGGAGCATGCGCAATCTGCTGCTGGAGCAACTGGACGAGCGGGCCCAGTTGCTCACCGGCCGCCACAAGGACCTGTCCATGGTGGAGGGCGTCCAGCACGGTGACGTGGACGGGGTGGCCTTCGTCGGCTACCACACGGGCGCGGGAACGGAAGGCGTGCTCGCCCACACCTACCTCCCCAACTCCATCACCGGTGTGTGGGTCAACGGCGACCGGGCGAGCGAGGGGTGGCTGAACTCCCTGGTCGTCGAGGAGTACGGGGTGCCGGTCGTCCTGGTCACCGGCGACGACCGCACCGCGCTGGACGCCCACCGCTACGCGCCGTCGGCGCGGACGGTGGCCGTCAAGGACTACGTGTCGCGCTACGCGGCGGTGTGCCGGCCGCCGGCCCGTACCGCGGCGGACATCCGGGCGGCGGCCAAGGACGCGGTCGGCGTCGCGGTACGGCACGAACCGGCCCAGGCCGGGCCGTTCGCGATCGAGCTCGAACTGGACGCGGAGCACCTGGCGGGCGCGGCGGCCATCGTGCCCGGCGTCGAGCGCACGGGTGAGCGCCGCGTCGCGTACACCTCACCGACCATGTACGAGGGGATCCGCTGCTTCAAGGCCGTGACCACCCTCGTCTCGTCAGCAGTGGAGGAGCAGTATGGCTGACACCCAGGCACTCGACGAGGCGGTCCGCTTCACCTCGGAACTGATCCGGATCGACACCACCAACCACGGCGGCGGGCAGGGCAACGAGCGTCCGGCGGCGGAGTACGCGGCCGGGCTGCTCGCCGAGGCCGGCGTCGAGGCGGCCGTCCTGGAGTCCGCTCCCGGGCGGGCGAACGTGGTGGCGCGCATCGAGGGCACCGGGGCGGGCGCCGACGGCGCCCTGCTGGTCCACGGGCATCTCGACGTCGTGCCCGCGCAGGCCGAGGACTGGAGCGTGCACCCCTTCTCCGGGGAGGTGCGCGACGGGGTGGTCTGGGGCCGCGGCGCCATCGACATGAAGAGCACCGTCGCCATGGTGCTGGCCACGGTGCGCTCGTGGTCACGCGAGGGCGTGCGCCCCGCACGGGACATCGTGCTGGCGCTGACCGCCGACGAGGAGGACAGCGCGGCCTACGGATCGGGCTTCCTCGCCGACCGGCACCCCGGGCTCTTCCACGACTGCACGGAAGGCATCAGCGAGTCGGGCGGCTTCACCTTCCATGCCGGACCCGGCAAGCGCATCTACCCCGTCGCGGCCGGGGAGCGCGGCACGGCCTGGCTGAAGCTGACCGCGGACGGCAGGGCCGGCCACGGCTCCAAGGTGAACCGGACCAACGCCGTGACGCGTCTCGCCTCGGCCGTCGGCCGCATCGGTGAGCACCACTGGCCGGTGCGGATCACCCCCACCGTCCGGGCCGCCCTGACCGAACTGGCCGCGCTCTACGGCGTCGAGCCCGACTTCGCGGACGTGGACGGCCTGCTCACCAAGCTCGGCACCGCGGCCGCGCTGGTCGAGCCGGTTATCCGCAACAGCGCCAACCCGACGATGCTGGAGGCCGGGTACAAGATCAACGTCATTCCCGGCCATGCGACCGCCCACGTCGACGGACGCGTGCTGCCGGGCGGCGAGGAGGAGTTCGCGGCCACCATGGACGAACTCACCGGCCCGGACGTGCGGTGGGAGTACCACCACCGGGAGATCCCCCTGGAAGCTCCCGTCGACAGCCCGGTCTTCGCGGCGATGCGCGAGGCCCTGGTGCACTTCGACCCCGGGGCACACGTCGTGCCCTTCGTGATGGGCGGCGGGACCGACGCCAAGCAGTTCTCCCGCCTGGGCATCACCGGGTACGGCTTCTCCCCGCTCCGGTTGCCCGAGGGCTTCGACTACGCGGGCATGTACCACGGCGTCGACGAGCGCGTTCCCGTCGACGGCCTGCACTTCGGCGTCCAGGTCCTGGACCGGTTCCTGCTCGGCGCGCACACCCCGGCCACCGGAGGAGAACGATGAACCCGACACCGCGCACCGCACCGTACGGTGCCTGGGAGTCGCCGGTCGACGCCCGCACCGCCGCCGCCCACGACGGCCGCCCGGAGTTCCCCGGCTTCGTCGGCGAGGAGGTGTGGTGGACCGAGCCCCGCCCCGCGGAGGGCGGCCGGCGCGCACTGGTGCGCCGGCTCGCCGACGGCCGCACGGAGTCACCGCTGCCCGCGCCGTGGAACGTCCGCACCCGCGTCATCGAGTACGGGGGCCGGGCCTGGGCGGGCACGACGGTCGCGTCCGGTCCGCTGATCGTCTTCGCCCACTTCGCCGACCAGCGGCTCTACGCCTACGAGCCCGGGTCGGCCGACGCGGTGCCCCGGCCGCTGACCCCCCTCTCCCCGGTGGGCGACGGCCTGCGCTGGGCCGACCCCCAGATCCACCTCGACCGCGGTGAGGTCTGGTGCGTACTGGAGGAGTTCACCGGTGACGGCCCCGTCGACGTGCGGCGAGTGCTCGCGGCCGTGCCGCTGGACGGCTCCGCCGCGGAGTCCCGGGACGCCGTGCGCGAACTGTCCGACGACACACACCGCTTCGTGACCGCGCCCCGGCTCTCCCCGGACGGACGGCAGGCCGTCTGGATCGCCTGGGACCACCCGCGCATGCCCTGGGACGGCACCGAGCTCATGCTCGCGGAGGTCGCGGCCGACGGCACCTTCGGCGCCGCGCGCTCGGTCATCGGCGGACCCGCCGAATCGGTCGCGCAGGCCGAGTGGGCTGCGGACGGGACGCTGCTGGCCGCCACCGACCGCACGGGCTGGTGGAATCTGCACCGGGTCGACCCCGCCACCGGCACGGCCGTCAACCTCTGCCCCCGGGAGGAGGAGTTCGCCGGGCCCGCCTGGCAGATGGGGGCACGCTGGTTCGCGCCGCTGGACAGCGGCACGGTCGCCGTGCTCCACGGGCGCGGGGCGCAGCGGCTCGGGATACTCGAGCCGGCCACCGGTGAACTCGCCGACGTGCCGGGCCCGTGGAGCGAGTGGACCAGTCCCCTCGCGTCGTCCGGGACGCGGGTCATCGGTGTGGCGGCCTCGGCGCGCACTTCCTTCGAGGTCGTCGAACTCGACACGTGCACGGGCCACAGCCGCGTCGTCGGCGCCGCCCACGAGGACGTCGTGGACCCGGCGTTCGTGCCCGAACCCGTCGAGCGGGTCTTCACCGGGCCCGGCGGGCGGGAGATCCACGCCCAGGTGTACCCGCCGCGCAACCCCGGTTTCGCGGCGCCCGAGGGCGAACTGCCGCCCTACGTGGTGTGGGTGCACGGCGGGCCCACCAGCCGCACCCCGCTCGTGCTCGACCTGGAGATCGCCTACTTCACCTCCCGCGGCATCGGCGTCGTCGAGGTCAACCACGGCGGCTCCACCGGCTACGGGCGTGCCTACCGGGAAAGGCTGCGGGGGCAATGGGGCCTTGTCGACGTGGCGGACTGCGCCGCCGTCGCCGAGGCGCTGGCCGCCGAGGGCATCGCGGACCGGGCCCGGCTCGCCATTCGCGGCGGCAGCGCCGGCGGCTGGACCAGTGCGGCGTCGCTGACGACCACCGACGTCTACGCGTGCGGTGTCATCCGGTACCCCCTGCTCGACCTCACCGGCTGGGCCGCGGGCGGTGAGACCCATGACTTCGAGTCGCAGTACCTGGACTCGCTCGTCGGCGCGTGGGCCGAGGTCCCGGACCGCTACCGCGAGCGGTCGCCGATCACCCACGCCGACCGGCTCACGGCGCCCTTCCTCCTCCTGCAGGGCACAGACGACGTGATCTGCCGGCCCGTGCAGTGCGAGCGCTTCCTCGACCGCGTCGCCGGGCGCGGAATCCCGCACGCCTACCTGCTGTTCGAGGGCGAGGGTCACGGCTTCCGGCGCGAGGACACGCTCATCACCTCACTGGAGGCCGAACTCGCCCTCTACGGGCAGGTCCTCGGCTTCACCCCGCCCGGTGTACCCCCTCTGGAGCTCGGCAAGTGACATCTCCCCGTCCCCCGCGTCCCCTCGCCCCCCTGGTCCGTCCGCGCCGGCTCGTACCGGGCGACCGCGTCGCCGTCGTCGCCCCCAGCGGGCCGGTGCCCGCGGAACGGCTGGAGGCGGGCCTGGCCGTCCTCCGTGACTGGGGGCTCGACCCGGTGGTGGCACCGCACGTGCTGGACCGCCGGCCCGGATTCCCCTACCTCGCGGGGGAGGACGCCGCCCGGGCCGAGGACCTCCAGCAGGCGTGGTGCGACCCCGGCGTGGCCGCCGTCCTGTGCGCACGCGGCGGCTACGGGGTCCAGCGGATGACCGACCTGCTGGACTGGGACGCCCTGCGGGCGGCCGGCCCGAAGGTGCTGCTCGGCTTCAGCGACATCACCGCGCTGCACGAGGCCTTCGCCCTCCGGCTGGGCCTGGCCACCCTGCACGGCACGATGGTCGCGGCCCAGGCGTTCATCAAGGACGAGCCGACCCGCGACCACCTCCGGGCGACGCTTTTCGCGCCGGAGACCGTGCGGGTGCTCGGGTCCGCCGACGCGTGCACGCTCGTCCCCGGTACGGCACGCGGGATCACGGTCGGCGGCTGCCTCTCCCTGCTGGCCGCGGGGATCGGCACCCCCGACGGCCGCTCCGAACTGACCGGCGGCATCCTGCTGCTGGAGGACATCGGTGAGGAGCCGTACCGCATCGACCGCATGCTGACGCAGCTGCTCCGCTCCGGCCTCCTGGACGGCCTCGCCGGCATCGCCCTCGGCTCCTGGCAGGACTGCGGCCCCTACGAGCGGGTCCGCGAGGTGCTGCGCGACCGGCTGGGCGGGCTGGGCGTACCGGTCGTGGAGGAACTCGGGTTCGGCCACGGCGACAGGAGCCTCACCGTGCCGCTGGGCGTGCCCGCCGTGCTCGACGCGGACGCCGGCACGCTGACCCTGGAGGTGCCCGCCCTCGACCGGTGACGGCTGCGCCGGGGCCGCGCGGCGGGGGCCGGTGCGGCGCCGCTCCCAGATGCCCCGGAAGCTTACGAACCCCTGACGGCCGCGCGCGTCCGGGCGGGGCCGGGCCTGCCAGGACCTACGGTCGACAGCATGCTGGTACTTGTCACGGGCGGCGCGGGCTTCATCGGCTCCCACATCGTCACCGCCCTCCTCGAAGACGGCCACGGAGTCAGGATCCTGGACCGCGCGGACGGCCCCGCGCCCGAAGGGACCGAGCTGCTGCGCAGCGACGTCCGCGACCCCGCGGCCGTGGCCGAAGCGCTGCGCGGCGTCGACGCCGTGTGCCACCAGGCCGCCATGGTCGGCCTCGGCAAGGACTTCGCCGACGCTCCGGACTACGTGGCCTGCAACGACCTCGGCACCGCGGTGCTGCTGGCGGCCATGGCCGGGGCCGGCGTGCGCGAACTGGTGCTCGCGGGCTCGATGGTGGTCTACGGGGAGGGCCGCTACACCTGTGAGCGGCACGGCCTCGTCCGCCCCGGTCCGCGGCGGCCGGAGGACCTCGCCGCGGGGCGCTTCGAGCCCCCGTGCCCGCAGTGCGGCGAGCCGTTGCGCCCCGGTCTCGTCGAGGAGGACGCCCCCGCGGACCCGCGCAACGTCTACGCGACCACCAAGCTCACCCAGGAGCACCTGGCCGCCTGCTGGGCACGCGCCGTGGGGGGCCGGGCGGTCTCCCTGCGCTACCACAACGTCTACGGCCCGGGCATGCCCCGCGACACCCCCTACGCCGGAGTCGCCGCGCTCTTCCGCTCCGCCCTGGCGCGCGGCGAGGCCCCCCGCGTCTTCGAGGACGGTGGCCAGCGGCGGGACTTCGTGCACGTCCGTGACGTCGCGGCGGCGAACGCGACCGCTCTTGCGACTGTTCGCGCCGCCGGGGACTCCGGTGGCGCCGTCGGTACGCTGCGTGCCTACAACGTGGGCAGTGGCGAACCCCGCACTGTTGGCGATCTGGCCCGTGCGCTGTCGGTGGCGTGTGGCGGGCCGGAGCCGGTGACTACTGGTGAGTACCGGCTCGGCGACGTTCGGCACATCACGGCTTCGTCGGCCCGGTTGCGGGACGAGCTCGGGTGGACGCCGGGCGTCCGGTTCACTGACGGGATGGCGGAGTTCGCCGCGGGGGCGTGAGCCGCACGGTGCCGGCTGCCACGTCCGCGATGCCGCGGCGGCGAACGCCACCGCTCTCGCGGTGTCCGCGCACTGTTGGCGATCTGGCCCGTGCGCTGTCGGTGGCGTGTGGCGTGTGGCGGGCCGGGACCGGTGACCACTGGTGAGTACCGGCTCGGCGTCGTTCGGCACATCACCGCTTCGTCGGCCCGGTTGCGTGACGAGTTCGGGTGGACGCCGGGTGTCCGGTTCGCCGACGGGATGGCGGAGTTCGCCGCGGGGGCGTGAGCCGCACGGTGCCGGCGGACCTTCACCCCGCCAGGGGGAGCACCACCTCGAAGCGGCAGCCGCCGGGGACGTTGCGCACCGCCGCCCGCCCGTCGTGGGCCTCGACGATGCCGCGCACGATGGCGAGCCCGAGACCGGCTCCCGCGGGCGGTGTGCGCGCATCGGTGCCGCGCCAGCCCGTGTCGAAGACGCGCGGCAGGTCCTCGGCCGGGATGCCGCCGCAGCCGTCCGTCACCGACAGCACGACAACGTCCTCCGCGCGGTGCGCCGCGACCGCGACGGTCCCGTCGGCCGGGGTGCGGTGGATGGCGTTGACCAGCAGATTCGCCAGGACGCGGGTCATCTCCCGGCCGTCGACCTCCACCGGCACCGGGTCGCGGACGCCGGCATGGCCCCCGACGAGCAGCACCCCGTGCTCGCGGGCGAGGGCGTCCGCTCCGGCGAGGGCGTCGTCCACGAGGTCGTGGACGGACATGCGGGTCGGCGCGAGGGCGAGCACGCCCGCCTGGATGCGGGAGAGTTCGAAGAGGTCGCCGACCATGCCGGAGAGCCGTTCGACCTCGCCGCGGATCCGGCGGTGGTAGCGGGCCGGGTCGTCCACGACCCCGTCCTCAAGGGCCTCGGCCATGGCCCGCAGACCGGCGAGCGGGGTGCGCAGGTCGTGCGAGATCCAGGCGACGAGCTCGCGCCGGGAGGACTCCAGGGCGCGTTCGCGCTCGCGGGAGGCGGTGAGTTTGGCGCTTGTGGCGGCCAGTTCGCGCCCGAGGGCCGCGAGTTCGGCGGTGGGTGCCGCGGCGGGCGCCGAGAAGCCGCCGCCGTCCCCGAGGACGCGGGTGGCCTCGGTCAGGGCACGGCTGCCCGCGACGACCCACCGCCCCAGCAGCAGCGCGACGGTCAGGGAGACGGCCGCCGCGATGGCGCAGACGGTCGTGACCACGCCCAGGTCGTGCGAGGACAGGAACATCGCCCAGGCGACCGACAGCGTCCCGGCGAGCATCGCGCCCACCGCCACGGAGGCCACCACCGCGAGGGACAGGGCCAGCGAACGGCGCCGCAGCAGACGCAGGGCGAAGGCGCCGAGCAGTCCGGCGGCGGCCGCGCCGAGGGCGGCGTATGCGGCGATGAGCAGCAGGTCATGCATCGGCGGGCTCCGTGGCGGACGCGGTGGGCGGGTCGAAGCGGTAGCCGACGCCCCAGACGGTACTGATCAGCCGGGGCCGGGCCGGGTCGTCCTCGATCTTCTCGCGCAGCCGGCGCACATGGACGGTGACGGTCGACAGGTCGCCGAACTCCCACCCCCACACGCGGTGCATGAGCTCCTCGCGGCCCACGACCCGGCCGGGGTGCTGGAGGAAGAACGCCATCAGTTCGAACTCCCTCATGGTGAGGGCGAGTTCGACGCCGTCGCGGGTCGCGCGGCGGGCGGCCGGGTCGAGGGTGAGCCGCCCGGACCGCAGCAGCGCGCCGGCGCCGGGGCCGCCCCCCGCACCGGCCGCGGCCTCGCGGCGGGTGCCCGCGCGGCGCAGCACCGATTCGACGCGCAGCACCAGTTCGCGCGGGCTGAACGGCTTGGTGACGTAGTCGTCCGCGCCGACCTCCAGACCGAGGATGCGGTCGTCCTCGTCGCCGCGCGCCGTGAGCATGACGACCGGCACCTCGCCGTGGTCGGCGCGGATGCGGCGGCACACCTCCAGCCCGTCCAGGCCGGGCAGCATCAGGTCGAGGACGACGAGGTCGGGCCGGGCGGCCGCGGCGCCGGCGAGCGCCGCGTGGCCGTCCGCGGCGCGGTCGACGACGAAGCCCGCGCGGACGAGGTAGCCGGTCACGACCTCGGCCACGGTGGGGTCGTCGTCCACCACGAGGACACGGGCGGGGGATGCGTCGCTGGTCACGCCCCGAGTGTCGCACCGGGCAGGTGCCGGACGGGTGGGCCGGTGGCCCCCACAGGGGGGACGTCCGTGTTTCGTAAGGACTGCATGTCCGAAATGCCCGGTCCGTGTTCGTAGGGTGAGGGAGGTGACCGACACCTTCCCCTCGCACCCCTCGCAGGTCGATGTGATCCTGCCCTGCCTCGACGAGGCCGCCGCGCTCCCGTGGGTGCTGGAGCGTGTTCCGGCCGGCTGGCGGGCCGTCGTCGTCGACAACGGCTCCACCGATGGATCGGCCGCCCTCGCCGAGCGCCTCGGTGCCACCGTCGTGCACGAGCCGCGCCGCGGTTTCGGCGCCGCCTGCCATGCGGGGCTGCTCGCCGCGACCGCCGACGTCGTCTGCTTCAGCGACTGCGACGGCTCCCTCGACCCCGCCCTGCTGCCTTCCGTCGCCGGCCCCGTCCGCGACGGCGAAGCGGACCTCGTGCTGGCCCGCCGCCGCCCCACCCGGGCGGGCGCCTGGCCGCTGCACGCCCGGCTCGCCAACCTGGAGCTCGCCCGGCTGATCCGCCGCCGCACGGGCCTGCGTCTGCACGACCTGGGGCCCATGCGCGCCGCCCGCCGGGAGGCACTGCTCGGGCTCGGCCTCACCGACCGGCGTTCCGGCTACCCGCTCCAGATGCTGGTCCGGGCGGCGGACGCGGGCTGGCGGGTGCGGGAGACCGAGGTGCCGTACCTGCCGCGCACGGGACGCTCCAAGGTCACCGGCACGTGGCGCGGCACCTGGCACGCGGTGCGCGACATGCGCGCCGTGCTGGCGGAACCGCCGGGTCCGCCGTCGCCCCCGTCCGTGCCCGGGCACCCGGAGGCGCCCCTCGCCGGCTCCCCGGCGGGGGAGCGGCGATGACGGCGCGTCCGCACGGGGACGGCCCTCCATCCCCACCGGCCCACGTCCGCCCTGCCACCGGACCCACCACCCTGCTCGTCATCGCCAAGGAACCGCTGCCCGGCCGGGTCAAGACCCGGCTCACCCCGCCCTTCACGCCGGAGCGGGCCGCCGCCCTGGCCGCCGCCGCGCTCGCCGACACCCTGCACGCCGTGCTCCGGGCCCCCGCGCGACACCGCGTGCTGGTCCTGGAGGGCCGCCCCGGACCGTGGCTGCCGCCGGGGATCGAGGTGGTCCCGCAAGTGCCGGGCGGTCTGGACGAACGCCTCGCGGCGGCGTTCGCCGGCTGCGACGGGCCCGCGCTGCTGGTCGGCATGGACACCCCGCAGATCTGCCCGGAGCTCCTCGCGCCCGCGCTGGCCGCCGACGCCTGGGCGGACTGCGACGCCTTCCTCGGCCCGGCGGCCGACGGCGGCTTCTGGGCGCTCGGCCTGGCAGTGCCCGACCCCCGCCTGCTGCGAGGGGTGCCGATGTCCACGCCGCGCACGGGCGCGTTCCAGCGGCAGCGGCTGCTGGACGCGGGCCTGAGGGTGCGTCACCTGCCGGTCCTGCGGGACGTGGACACCGCCGCCGACGCGCTCGCGGTGGCGGCCGCCGCGCCCGGCACCCGGTTCGCGGCGGAGCTGGGCCGGTGACGGCGCCGTCGATCGCGCCCGTACCGCGCGCCGGTTCCGCCGGCACGGGCGCGACGGCCTGGGTCGACGACCCGTACGCCCATGCCCTGCGCACCGGGCGCGGCCCGCTCTTTCTGCGCCGTTCCGACGGCTGGCTGCTGCCGCTGGAGGTCGAACGGTGGTGCGCCGAGCCGGACGCGGCCGACTCCGCCCTGCTCGGCCGCTGCCGCGGGCCTGTCCTCGACATCGGCTGCGGCCCGGGCCGTCTCGTCGCGGCACTCGGCGGGCGCGGCCTGCCCGCCCTCGGCGTCGACGTCTCCCCGGCGGCGGTCGCCCGGACCCGTGGCGCGGGCGGAACGGTACTGCGCCGTTCCGTCTTCGACCGCCTGCCCGCCGAGGGCCGCTGGCGCACGGCCCTGCTGGCGGACGGCAACATCGGCATCGGCGGCGACCCCGCCGCCCTGCTCGCCCGGGTCCGCGAACTCCTCGCCCCGGGCGGCTCCCTGCTGGCCGAGGCGGCCCCGTACGACGTCGACGAGCGCCTCACCGTCCGGGTGGAGGACGCCGGCGGCCGCCACGGCGGCGACTTCCCCTGGGCCCGGCTCGGCACGGCGGCGCTGCGCCGGACGGCGGAGGCCGCCGGCTGGACCACGGCGGGGGAGTGGGCGGTGGGCGGGCGATTCTTCATGGAGCTGACGCGCTGAGCCCCGGGGCCCGCGCGCGGGCGGGACGTCGCGTCAGGAGGGCTGCGCCGCCGACAGCGCGGTGACCGTGACGACACCGTCGCACTCGGCGAACACGCCGTCGTCCAGGGCGACCTGGTGGCGGCCCGCACCGCCCGGGAGGCCCAGCACCATCGTCGGGTACTGCACGGGAGCCTCGCCCGACGCGCAGTAGCCGTCCCCCTCGCCCTGGACCTGGTGGAAGGTCAGTTTCACCCACACCCGGCCGCCGGGCGCGACCGTGACCGGCGCGGAGGTGCCGCTGTTCTCGACTGTCAGCGGCACGTTGAGCTCCGGTGAGCCGTTGGCCGCTCCGGCGACCGTGGGGAATCCCTGGACCGTGCAGGCGGATCCGGAGGTGTTCGTGAAGCCCACGATCGCCGCCCCCGTGCCCGTTCCCTGCGGGCGCTGAGCCGCCTGGCGTGCCGGGCCCGCCTCCAAGGCCGTGTCCCCGCACGGGGATTCCGCCGGCGCGGCGGAGGTCGGGGAGGCCGGGGAGGCGGCGGATGCCGACGGGGTCGAGGATGCGGAGGGCACGGGTGAGGCCGAGGACACCGGCGACGCCGCCGATGCCGAGCCCGTCGGGGCGGACTGGGCGGGCGGAGTCACCGTGCCGTCGTCCCCCCGGCATCCGGTCAGCAGTACCGCCGCCGCGCAGGCCAGCACCGCGGCCACCGCCGTGCCGCGCGTCTTCGTGTGCTCCATGACGTCCCCCTGTGGTTCGGCCGCCCGGCTCGCCGCCCGGCGTTCGGCTCGGAACACGCGGCCGGCGGCGGGGGCGGTTTCGGGCCGTACGCGGCTGATACGTGATGGTGACGTACCGCGGTCATGTCGTCACATTCCGGGATCTGCGGCCGGCCCGCTCACGGCGGCGGCGCAGCCGCCCCAGCAGCAACCGGCCCGCCGTCACGACCGCCACCCCGCCCATCGCCAGGCCCCAGTTGCGCACGTAGTCCAGCGGCAGCACCGACGGGTTCACCCCCTGCCCCTGCCGCAGCATCACCGGGAGCGCCACCGCCGTGAGGCAGCCGGCGGTGATCAGCGCGGCCCGCAACGGCCTGCGCGCACGCGGCGGGAGGAGCGCGCCGGCGGCGAGGACGAAGGGGACGAGCACACCGTCGTGCAGGAGGACCGCGGCCGCCAGCCAGCTCAGCACGCCCGCCGGGGAACCGACCTGGCGATCCGTCAGCAGCAGTACGGCGCCGAGCGCCATCGCCGCCACGCCGGCGGCGCCCAGCGCACCGCGCAGCAGTCGTGACGGGGTCACGGCAGCAACACCTCCAGCCGGGCGACCCACTTGGTCTGCAGCACGCCGGGCCGGTTCGGGGCGATGATCCGAGCCGGATGGCCGTGGTCGGGGGACAGGGGGGCGCCGTTGAGGGCGACCGCCAGCAGCGTCAGGGGGTCGCGGGCGTAGGAGGCGCCCATCTCGGTCACCGCGTAGGCGCCGTCGCGCTCCAGGGAGACGACGCGCAGGCGCGCGTCCGGCGGGGCGCCGGCGCGGTCCAGCAGGTCGCGTACCCGGGCGCCGGTCCAGTGCGCGTTCCGGCTCCAGCCCTCGACGCATGCGATCGGGAGAACGGCCGAGTGCCGTGCCAGCGCCCGCAGTTCGGCGAGGCTCAGCTCGTACGGTCGCGGGCCCGCCACCTGGAGCCGCCAGCCGGCCGTCAGCTCCCGGGTGATGCCGGCCGCCGCCGCGGTGCGGTTCACCGGCAGTCCCTGCGGGCCGTGTCCGGGGCTGCGCGGGGCGAAGAGGGCGGCGCGGCCGAGCGGGGTCAGGGACTGGCCGACGGTCGTCAGGGTCACCGCGCCCGTGGCGACCGCCACGGCCGTGACGAAGGACCGCCGGTCGGGGCCGTCGTCCGCGGGCAGTTCCCGCGTGCCGGACGACCGCCGCGTCCAGTGCGCGGCGACGACCGGTGCCTTGACCGCCAGGTGCAGCAGCAGCGCGCCGACGGCGACCCAGGCCAGGGCCCAGTGCGCGGGGCGGAAGTTCCACGGCCAGGGGTACCACTGCACGGTGTTGAGCAGCCCCGTCACCAGTTGCAGCAGCACGCTGCCGACCAGCACGCCGACCGACAGCCGTTCCAGCGCGTGCGCGAACGAGCGCACCGCGGGCCGGGCGAACAGCCGCGGGTAGACCGTCCACAGCTTGGCGAGGAGCAGCGGAAGGGCGGCGATCCCGCTCGCCACGTGCAGTCCCTGGGTCAGCCGGTAGCCCCACACGGGACGGCTGGGCAGGGCGTCGGCCGCCCACGACGGCGGTTGCTGGAGCCAGTGGCTCACCAGCCCGGTGACGAAGCAGACGGTGATCGCCGCCCCCAGGGCGCGGCCGACCACCGTCGCCGTCCGCGGGTCGTGCAGCCGCCCCGTGAACACCGGGGACGGCGGGGTCTTGGGCAGGGGGAGCCCCGGGGGAAGGCGAAGGCGAAGGCGTCTCATGCGTCCCATCACACCGCCCGGGACCCCCACGGAAGGGCCTTCGACTCCTTACGGAATACGGACGGACGGCCGCGCGTGATCGCCCGCACCGCCGTGACCTGCGACGGTGGGTCCGTGGGTACCCGCGCTGCCACCGCTGTCACTGCCGCCACCGCCGTCCTGCTCGCCGCCCTCACGGCGGCCGTCGCCACGGCCGTCCAGCACGACACGCCCGGCCGCACGCTGCTGCGCCAGGCCGTCGCCTGGGCGCTGTTCGCCGCCGCTGCCGTCGCCGTGCGCAAGGTGCCGGTGCGGCGGGCCGTCGTCCTGGTCGCCGCGGGCGGCGCGGCGCTCGCCCTGGCGGGGCTCGCCGGGCCCCCGGGCACCAGCGACGACATGTACCGCTACGTCTGGGACGGCCGCGTGCAGGCGGCGGGCATCTCCCCGTACGCGTACGCCCCTTCGGCGCCCGAACTCGGCGCGCTGCGCGACCCGTGGCTCTTCCCGCCGGACGGCGCCTGCCGTGCCTGGGACGAGCACCCGCTCCCGGGCGGCGGCTGCACGCTGATCAACCGCCCCGCGGTGCACACGATCTACCCGCCGGTCGCCGAGGGCTGGTTCCTCGCCGTGCACGCCCTCTCCCCGGACGGCGCGCGCCACAAGGCCGTGCAGACCGGCGGCGCGCTCCTGGCCACGGGCACCACCCTCGCCCTGCTCCTCGTGCTGCGGAGACGAGGCGGCGACCCGCGGCGTGCCGCGCTGTGGGCCTGGTGCCCGCTCGTGCCGGTCGAGGCCGTCGACAACGCCCATGTGGACACCCTCGGCGTGCTGCTGCTCGTCTTCGCCCTCGGTGCCGGCGGAGCCAGGCGCGGCGCGCTTCTCGGCGCCGCCGTCGCCGTCAAACTGCTGCCGGTCCTCGCTCTGCCGGGGGCGCTGTCGGGGGTGCTCTCCCGGGGGCGCGGGCCGCGCGAGGCAGCCCGACTGGTGCTGGCCGCGGTGCTCGTCGTCGCCCTCGCCTACCTCCCGTACGTCCTGGCCTCCGGTGCCGGCGTCCTCGGCTACCTGCCCGGCTACCTCCAGGAGGAGGGCTACGACTCGGCGCACGTACGGCGTTTCGCGCTGCTGCGCCTCGTCCTGCCCGACACCGCCGCGGGGTTCGCCGCCGCGGCCGTGGTCGGGCTCGCTGCCCTGTACGTGCTGCGCCGCGGCGACCCCCGGCGCCCCTGGAGCGGAGCGCTGCTGGTGACGGGCACCGCGCTGCTCGTCACCTCGCCCTCCTACTCCTGGTACGCGCTGCTGGTGGTCGCCCTGGTGGCCCTCGACGGCCGGTGGGAATGGCTGTCGGTCGCCGCCGCGGGTGCCGTGCTCTATCTCGCCGGGGGCCCCGCGCAGCAGGCGGTCTGCTACGGGACCGCGGCCCTGGCCGTCGTCGCGGGTGCGTTCGTACGACGGGCGATGGAACGGCGCCCTCCCGGGCAGAAGGAGGAATACGACTCGACCGGGGAGGATCCGACCCATGCATTCCGACCGGATACCGCGCGCGTCCGCCGCGGTCCTCGCACTGTCCGTCGCCGTGTCGCTCTCCGCGTGCAGCGGCTCCGGTGACGCCGGGGGGCAGCGAGGGCGCGGCCGCCCGTCCGGCGATCACCGTCACGCCCGCTTCCGGCGGGCAACCCGTTCCCGTCGACCGCAAGGTGACCGTCCGCGTCACCTCGGGCCGGCTGGACTCCGTCCGCGTCACCGCCCCCGGCCCCGGGGCGCTGTCCGGCGCCCTCGCCTCCGGCAAGGACGGCTGGACGTCCACGGGGCACCTCGCGCCGGGCGTCACCTATGACGTCGTCGCCCGCGCCACCGGTGACGACGGCAAGGCGCTCACCCAGCACGTGCGCTTCACCACCGCCGAGGCCGACCGCACCTTCGTGGGGGAGTACCACCCCGACAAGGGCACCACCGTGGGCGTCGGCATGCCCGTCTCCATCGTCTTCAACCGGCCCATCCGCGACCGCGCGGCCGTCGAGCGGAAGCTCGCCGTCACCGCGTCGCCCGCCGTCGACGGCTCGTGGAGCTGGATGAAGGACTGGAGCGGACGCGACCGCGTCGACTGGCGGCCCCGCGCCTTCTGGAAGGCCGGCACCGACGTGACCCTGCGGATGAACCTCGACGGCGTCGACGCGGGCGGCGGGGTCTACGGCACCCAGAACCGCGTGGTGCACTTCCGGATCGGGCACGCCGTCACCACCACCGTCGACACCTCCCGCAAGACCCTCACCCTCAGCCGCGACGGCAAGGTCGTGCGGACGCTGCCGGTCTCGGCCGGCAAGCCCGGTTACGAGACCTGGAACGGCACGATGGTCGTCCTGGAGAAGACCCCCGGCATCACCATGAACTCCCGTACCGTCCGCATCTTCGGCCCCGAGGCCTACAACCTCAAGGACGTCAAGTGGGACGTCCGCCTGACCACCTCGGGCACCTTCACGCACGCCGCCCCCTGGAACGACGGCAAGTTCGGGAAGGTCAACGGCAGCCACGGCTGCGTCGGCATGAGCACCGCCGACGCCAAGTGGTTCTACGAGCAGGTCGGTATCGGGGACCCGGTCACCGTCGTGCACTCCACGGACACCGTGCAGCTGAACAACGGCTACGGCGCCTGGAACGCCGACTGGGACGACTGGCGAGCCGGCAGCGCCCTGTGACGGAAGGGCGGCGGACCGGCGGACTGCCGGGGCCCGGACCCGCCCGGACACGGCGGAGCCCGCGCGGCGTGCGCGGGCTTCGTCGACGACCTACGAGGTGGGACTCCCTTCGCCGGCATGGTCCGGATCAGGTGCTAGGGGTCGCTCTCCGGTCCTTGCCTCTTCCCTGACCTTCAAGCCTCTCAGCCCGGCCGTTGAACCCGGTCGCGGGGGAAGTGGGACCTTCCCTGTCCGCCGCCGGTGCTACCGAACTCCCTCGCTCGCCCCGTAGGCCTTCTCCAGGTTAGTACCGTTCGCCGTGGAGCACTAGCGGCAAATGCCCCGATTTCATGATTTTCAGGCGTCAATACGTACGTACCTGCTCAGACGCGGTCGAACGGCTCCGCGTAGCGGAACGCCCCGCTGACCGACGGTGTGTACGCGGCCAGCGGCCGCACCTGGAAGTAGGGGCCCCAGGCCGGAACCGGCGGCAGGATCCGGTAGTCCGTGCTGGCCCGGAAGCCGAAGCGGCCGTAGTACGCGGGGCTGCCCAGCAGGGCCACCAGCGGCTCCCCGAGCGCGTCCGCCGCGCCCAGCACGCTGTGGACCAGGGCGAGCCCGACCCCGCGCCGCTGGTGCCCCGGCGCCACGCTCAGCGGGCCGAGCGCCGCCACGGGAACCTCGTCCACATGACCGCGCGTGCACAGGACATGCCCGACGACGCCGCCCTCGTCGTCCGTCGCCACCAGCGACAACGGGGGCAGCCACGCCCCCGACTCCCGCAACTCGGCCACCAGCGTGGCCTCCACCGGCACCTCCGTGCCCGGTTCCGCCCCCTGTTTCGCGAAGGCGGCCGCCGTGACGGCGTGCACGGCGGCCAGGTCGTCTGAGGTCTCCCGTCGGATCAGCACCCGGGCAGTCTCCGGTCCGCGCGCCCGCCGGGCAACCCGTTTTCCCCGCCGGACGCGGCGCGCGGACGGTGTGCGAGCCCTCAGCCGCCGCCGACGACCAGCCCGCGCGGCCCGCCGCCGGGGACCGCGCCGGGGAAGGGGCCGCGCAGCAGGCCGACGAGCCCCTGGGCGAGGTCGTCGCGCCAGCAGAGGTAGTCGTGGCCGCCGTTGTACTCGTGGTGGGCGACCTCGTAGCCCTTGGCGCTCAGGGCGTCGCGCAGCCGGTGCCCGGCGGCCGGGACGCCCCACTCCTGGAGGCCGGCCGACAGGTGGAAGCGGACGGGCCTGCGGGCCAGCGCCCGGACGCGCCCGGTGAGCCATTCCTCCGGGCACGCCCCCTCGCGGCGGGCCGCCGGCCACCAGAACGCGCCCGACTGGGCCAGGACGTTGCCGAAGCGCTCCGGCCGCCGCAGCGCGGCATAGGCCGCGGCCAGACCGCCGAGCCCCTGGCCCGCGACGACGGTCCTGGACGGGTCGCCGGAGACGGGCCAGCGACGGGCCGCCCAGGGCAGCAGTTCATGCGTCAGGAAGGCCACGAAGCGCTCGGCGCAGGCGAGTTCGCGGCGCCGGGTGTCGCTGTCGAGCGCGTCCGGCAGGAGGGCGATCAGCGGCGGCAGCCGGCCCGCGTGGACGAGTCCGTCGAGCAGCTGGGAGATGCCCAGTTGCTGCCACACGTCGCCGTCGAGCAGGACCACGACCGGCAGCCCGGTCAGGTCCTCGTGGCCGGCGGGCGCGTACGCCCACACCCGCCGCCAGTTGTGCAGGTGCCCGCTGCGCAGCGTGTGCACGGACAGCTCGCCCGCCCTGGCAGCGGGGTGGGCCCGGTCGCCGCCGAGCGGGACGGGGGCCGCGGGGAGCGCCACGACGGAGAGCGGTTCGGCGCCCCAACGGCTCGGGAAGACCGTGCGGTTGAGGGGATCGCGCCGGGGATGCCGGCGCAGCCTGCGCAGGTACGCCTGTCTCGCCCCGGGCGCGGAGCAGCCCTCCGGGCCGTCCCCGGTGCCCTCGTCGCCCTCAGCGCTCCCGCCGCTGCCGTCGGAGTCGGCGTCGTCAACGCACAGCGCGTACGTGGCCCGCCAGTCGGCCCGCATCCGTATCGTCCAGTGCCACACGTCCGTTCCCGGGACGCGGGACATGAGGTTGCCCGCCAGGTCCTCCGGGTCCGCCACCTGGTTGGGCAGCACGAGCACCGTGCGTGTCGCGGCGGTGCCCCGCCACAGGAAGGTGACGGCGGCATGCCCCGGGTCACCGGCGACGGCCTCCACCAGCGGCGTTCCCTCCGCCTCCACGGCCCGCCAGAAGTCCCGCTCCCGCTCCGGGCGTTCGGCCAGTGCCGCGATCCGCGCGCTGCGGGCGCGCTCCACCGGTGCGGGCCGGGGGAAGCGCGGCGCGCGCAGCGACGCGCCGGACGGCGGGCTCCACAACGCGGACAGCATGACCGGCAAACCCTCCTGGACGTCTCCGACGGCAAAGGTCATTTAAAGTCACGTTCCCCTCGACCTGAAGTCGCCGTGAGGCCTGTCGCACCGGGACCAAACCCCTGTCGGCGCGGCCCGATCCGGGGTTCCATGTCCTCACCTGCCCCTTGGCGCCGAAGAGAGGGAGCCTCTTGGCCACCACCGTGCGACGCAGCACCCTCACCCTCCCCGCAGCCCCGCTCGGCCCGGAGAACCCGCTGCCCGCCCTGCTCGCCCCGCGCGAACTGCACGCGCCGGAAGCGTTCGACGAGGCCGAGAGCACCGCGCTCCCGCCCGCGATGGCCCGCCGTCTCGCCTACGGGCACCTGCGCACGCTGCTGCCCGTACCGCGGCTGGACGGCTACACCCGCGAGCGCACACCCACCGCCCTGGACACCCTCGTCATCGAGAACGACCGCCTGCGCGCCACCGTCCTGCCCGGGCTCGGCGGCCGCCTGTACTCGCTGCACCACAAGCCGACCGGCAGGGAACTGCTGCACGCCAACCCCGTCCTGCAGTTCGCCGACTTCGGGCTCGCCGGGGCCTGGTTCTCCGGCGGCGTCGAATGGAACCCGGGTGCCACCGGCCACACCACGATGACCTGCGCCCCGATGCACGCCGCCCGCGTGACCGCGCCCGACGGCGGCGAGATGCTGCGCCTTTGGGAGTGGGAACGGCTGCGCGACCTGCCGTACCAGGTCGACCTGTGGCTTCCCGACGGCTCCGACTTCCTCTATGCCGGCGTCCGTGTCCGCAATCCTCACCACCGGACCGTTCCCCTCTACTGGTGGTCCAACACCGCCGTGCCCGAGACACCCGGCACGCGTGTCCTCGCCCCCGCCGGCCACGCCTGGCACTTCGGTTCCAACCGGACACTGCACCGGGTACCCGTTCCCGACGAGCCCATCGCCTCCGAGCACCCGGCCGACTGGTTCTACGACCTGGCCGACGGCGCCCGGCCCTGGATCGCCGCGCTCGGCGCCGACGGACGCGGCCTGATCCAGACCTCCACCGACACCTTGTGCGGCCGCAAGCTCTTCGTCTGGGGCCGCGGCCGCGGCGGGCGCCGCTGGCAGCGCTGGCTCGCCGGGGACACCGGGGAAGCCAGGGCCGACGGCTACCTGGAGATCCAGGCGGGCCTCGCCCCCACCCAACTGGAGCACCTGCCGCTCATCGCGGGCGGCGCCGTCTCCTGGCTGGAGGCCTACGGACCCCTCGACACCGCGCCCGACGCCGGAACGGACACCGTCGAGGCCCATCTGGAGGCGGTCCTCCCGCGCGAGCGGGTGCGCGCCGCGTACGAGGCGTGGCTCCCGGCCGCCGACGCCGCCCCCGATCCCGGAGCCCCGGAGGACATCCTCGCCACCGGCTCCGGCTGGGGCGCCCTGGAGGTCCTGCGCGGCCGGTACGACCTGCCCGGCACGCCCTTCGACCCGGGCACCATGGGCGAGCAGCAGAAGCCGTGGCTGGAACTGCTCCTCGCGGGCGTCTTCCCCAAGGCCCCCGGCGACGACGCGCTCCCGGGCCCCGCGCTCGTCTCGCCGGAATGGCGCGAACTCCTGGAGACCGCGGGCACGTACGACGGCAACGAGTGGTACCTGGACCACCATCTCGGCCTGGCCCAGTGGGACGCCGGCGACCGCGCCCAGGCCGTCCGCAGCTGGGAGCGCTCCGCCGCCCGCACCGGCTCCTGGCTGCCGCTGCACTGCCTCGCCGCCGCCGACCGGGCCGACGGCAACCAGGCGCGCGCCGCGGAGCGTTACCTCGCCGCCGTCCGCGCCCAGGCCGCGGGCACCTGCCCGGAGGGTGTCCGCGCCGCCCTCGCCCGCGAGGCGGTCCCCGCGCTCCTCGAGGCCGGACGTCCCGGCGACGCGGCCGCCGTCCTCGGCGCCCTCCCCGACGACGTCCTCGCCCGCGGCCGGTTCCGCCTCCTGCACGCCCAAGTCCTGGCCGCCCAGGGTGACATCGCGGGCGCCCGCGCCGTCTTCGACGCCGGCTTCACCGTGGACGACCTGCGGGAGGGCGAGGACTCCCTGCACCTGACCTGGCAGTCCCTCACCGGCGGCGCCGAACCGCTGCCCGAGAGTTACGACTTCCGCATGGCCCCCTGAAAACCGTTGGCCTGCGGCGCACGGCACGTCCCACAGTGGTGACTCCCGATCACCACCACGGAGGGGGAAGAACGTGTCGACACTGCGGGTCACCGCCGAACGGCTCACGGTCCACGACCACCCGAACGCGGACGCCCTGGAGCTCGCCCAGGTCGGCCTCTACCGGGCGGTCGTGGCCAAGGGCGTGTACCGGACAGGGGACTTCGCGCTCTACATCCCCGAGCAGTCCGTGCTGCCGGACGCCCTGATCGCCGAACTCGGCCTGACGGGAAGGCTCGCCGGCGCCGCCGCCAACCGTGTCAAGGCGGTCCGGCTGCGTGGCGAACTCTCCCAGGGCATCGTGTGCCGCCCGGCCGCGCTCGACGGCACGGACCTGGCCCGCGCCGCCTCGGACGACGCCGACTTCGCCAGGGTGCTCGGCATCACCAAATGGGTCCCGCCGATCCCGGTGTCGATGAGTGGCGACGTGGAGTCGGCACCGGACCTGCTGCCGTGGGTCGACATCGAGAACCTCAAGCGCTACCCCGGCGTCTTCGCCCCCGGCGAGCCGGTCGTGATCACGGAGAAGCTGCACGGCACCGCCTGCGCCCTGACGTTCCTGGCGGCGACCGGGCAGGTGCTGGTCACCTCCAAAGGTCTCGGCGCCCAGCGGCTGGCCCTCAAGGAGTCCCCGCACAACCTGTACTGGCGCGCCGCGCACGGCCACGGCCTGCCCGCCGCCGCAGCGGCGCTGGCCGCCCGGCTGGGGGCCACGCGGGTCGGGCTCTTCGGCGAGGTCTACGGCTCCGGCGTCCAGGATCTCGGCTACGGCGCCGACGGGCGGCGCGCCGTCCCCGGCTACGCCGCCTTCGACGTCGCCGCCGAGATCGACGGCACCGTGCGCTGGCTGGACCCGGCCGACCTGCTGCCCGACGGCACGCTGCCCCTGGTGCCCCGGCTCCATGCGGGCCCCTTCGAGCTCGGCCTCGCGCTGGAGCTGGCGCGGGGCACGGAGACCGTGTCCGGACGCGGCCTCCACCTGCGGGAAGGCGTCGTCGTGCGTGCGGCCCCTGACCGTCACAGCCCCGTGCTCGGCGGCCGTGCCATCGCCAAGGTCGTGAGCGACGCCTACCTCACCCGCAAGGGCGGCACCGAATTCGAGTGAGCGGCACGCATGTCCGCCCCGTCGCTGGGCAGGCGCAGCCCCCGAGTCACTTCACACAGCGCACGCATGAGAAGGGAACGGCCATGACCGACTTCAGCGCCCCCAACGGCGCCCAGCCGCCGGCACAGCGCGCCCTGCACGAGATCGCCACGGGCGGTGACAACGCCTCCGCGCTCAGCACCCTCGCGGCCAGTGACGTGCTGCTCCCGGTCCCCGGGCCGCCGGAGGAGGCCGCGGGCGGCGGCGACGCGGAGCAGCAGACGATCAGCCTGCCCGTGTTCGAGCAGGAGGACGGTACGAAGCTCGTGCCGGTCTTCACCTCGGAGGTGCGTCTCGCCCACGCCCTGCCCGACGCCAGGGGCTACCGGATACTGCCTTTGTCCGCGCTGAGCAGCGGCTGGCCCTCGGACGAACTCACGCTCTCCATCGACGCGGGCTCTCCGGACACCCTCACCATCAAGGGCGAAGGCGTCAGGGCCCTGGCGGGTCTGTCGGGTTGAGGCGTTCGGCGCGGCCCCGAGGCATGGCGTCGCCCCGTCCGGCCGTGGCCGGGCGGGGGCGACACCGCGTCGAGGCTCCGTCACATCGGGCGGTAGACCGTCAACGCCTCATTGACCTTGTCGACGACCAGTCCGCCCGGGGCGGGGGCCACTTCGCCGTCCGCGGCGAACCGGGTCCCCGGGCCGATGCCGCCCAGGCGCACCCGCCGCAGCAGGGCCGTGGTCGAGCCGGTGACGGCGGCGGCGAGCAGCCGGGTCCTGGCGTAGGGGCTGCCGGGCACGATGCGGACGTCGAGCTGCCCGTCGGCCAGGTTGCGGCGGCGGACGGGGGCCGGCCCGAGACTGCGGTACGCGCCGTTGCCGGCGAAGAGCATCCACACCGAGTGGCGGCGGCCGTTGATGTCGACGTCGAGCGGGCTGGAGGTGCGCAGCACGTGGATCGCGGCGAGTATGCCGGCCGGCCAGCTCCCGACACGGCGGGACCAGCGCTCGCGGTAGCGGACGAGGTCGGGGTAGACCCCGATGCTGAACGTGTTGAGGAACAGCGACGGCCGGTCGGCGCCGCCGCCGCTGTCGCCGTCCAGCGGCGTGATGCGGGCGACGTCGGCGGAGATGGCGGTGCCCGCCTCGACCGCGCGGGCCGCGTCGTCGATCGACTCGATGGCCAGGTCCATCGCGAAGTGGTTGTACGTGCCGCCGGGGGAGACCATCAGCGGCACCCTGTGCCGCAGGGCGATCTCCGCCGCGAGGCGGACGCTGCCGTCGCCGCCGTGCACGCCGAGCGCGCCGCCGGCCTCGGCGGCCTGGCGGGCGGCCTTCTCCAGCATCTCCGCGAGGTCGTCGTCCTCGGAGCACTCCTCGACCACGGCCTCCGGCAGCGCGGCCCGCAGCCGGTCCGCGGGCATCCCTAGCAGCGGCGGCGGCCCGGAGACCTCGTTGACCACCGCGTACAGTCCGCGCCCGCCCGGGAGGGCGGGCGCATCGGCCTGCGGCGTGGGCGGTACGGCGAGGTCCCGGCCGGTCGGCACCAGACCGCGCACGGCCAGCGCCGCGCCCGCGCCGAGCGTCATACCGGCGAGCACGTCGCTGGGGTAGTGGACGCCCGTGTAGACCCGGGAGAACGCCACCGACCAGGCGAGCGGTGCCACGACCGCCCCCCAGCGGGGCGACTCGACGGCCACCCCCGCCGCGAAGGCGACCGCGGACGCCGCGTGACCGGAGGGGAAGGACGTGCTGCCCGGCTGCCGGGACAGGCGCCGGATCACCGGGACGGAGTCCAGCACCGGGCGGGCGCGGCGCACCGCGCCCTTGCCGACGGTGTTGACCACCGCCGAGGCGAGGGCGAGCGACCCCACGCCGCGCAGCGCGGCCCGCCGTCCCGGGCGGCCGCCCACCGCCGCAATGCCGGCGGCCACGCCGAACCACAGCGCGCCGTGGTTGGCGGCGCGGCTCAGCCGGGGCAGCACGCGCTCGGCGGCGGGCCACTCCCGTGTCGCGACGCGCAGGAACAGCTCCCTGTCCCATGCGCTCAGCTTCGGGCGCACATCGACTCCCTCCTGATCGGTTCCACTGCCGGGGTGTGTCCGGGGTCAGGCCTGCGGGCCCATCCCCAGCGTCCTTACGACGTCCTGGACGTTGGAGTACCGCCGGTTGTCGCCCGGCAGGCCGTCCACCAGGTCGGTGAGCGGGTCGGGCGCGTGGTGGTCGCGCAGCGTCCGCAGCAGGTCGCCCCGGCGTGCCGGGAAGGTCTTGCGGGTCAGGTGGCGGGCCAGTTCGAACCGCAGCGACGGGCCGTCGGTGGCGCCGGACAGGACCGGGCCGTTGACCACCGCGAGGTCGTCGTCGGCGGCGGGCTCGGGGTCGTGCCACTCCTCGGCGCGGGTCGGGTGCCCGGAGCGCAGCAGTCCGCGCAGTTCGTGCTTCATCTCGTCGTCCCGGTGGACGCTCAGGCGGTCGCTTCCTCGTTGCACGATGGCTCCTTTCCTCGGGGGCCGGGTACTTCCTCGTCTACCCGTTCGCGGCGTTGAATGCCCGCTGAATACGGTACGAAGCGGATGAATCGGGTCTTCCTGGGTACCAAACGTGCGAGGCCACCGGCAGCGAAAGGAAGGTGCGCGGCCCATGAGCCCTTACCGCGGCGGGGTCGACCCCGCAGAGCTGGACGAACGGCAGTTGGTGCACGAGCTGGAGTCGGTCCACCGCACCCGGCACGAGACGCTGCTGTACGGATCCTCGTCGGCCCTGGACGCCCACAACTCGCGCATGGTGGCGCTCGAAGGGGAGTTCCTGCGCCGCCACCCGCAGCGGATGGTCGCCCCCGGCCGCACCCGCGCCGGGGCACGGGCCCGGATCCTGCAGATGCCGGCCCAGCCCACGTCCGCGCAGTAGCCGTCGCCGGGGCACCGGGAGCCGGGGCGTGCGGCGGCCGAACAGCCGCCGCACGCCCCGCGTTCGTTCCCTCACCACCGGTACCAGCGCGAGCCGCCGGAACCGCCGCGGGCCACGAACCCGAGCAGCCACAGCACCAGCACGACCAGGGCGACCCACCAGAGCACCTTGACGGCGAAACCCGCCCCGAAGAGCACCAGGGCGAGGAGCAGGACGAGCAGAAGCGGGACCATCGGAACACCTCCTGGAATCCGGTTGCCCCGGGCGGCCGGGGATACGCCCTGCGATTCGCGCGCCGGGGGCGCGCGAGGCCGGCACCGCGTGCGAGGCTGGCGGAAGGCCCGACCCCACCACCGGAGGTACGGATGCAGCGGACGTCCCCGCCCGCCCCGGCCGGCCGCGCCGTGCCGTACGCCGTCGCACGCCCCGACCCGGGGCTGCCGGTCCCGGCGTACTGGGCCGAGCGCATCGCCGCGGGGCTGCCGGGCCGCGCCGCCGCCGGGCCGCCGGGCGGCGGTGCCGAGGTACGCGCCGCCGCGGCGGGCCACTGGGACCGCCGGGGACTGCCGACCGACGCCGCGCAGACCGCCGCCGGGCCGGGCGCGGAGCCGCTGCTGCTGGCCCTGCTGGCGGCGATCGGCGGGGACGTCGTGGTGGCCCGGCCGTCCGCCGCCTGGCACGCGCCGCCGGTCCGGCTGCTCGGCCGCACCCCGGTGGCCGTGCCGACCCCGTCGGTCGGCGGCGGCGCCCCCGACCCCTTCGCGCTCCTGGAGGCCGTGCGCCGGGCCCGCGAGGACGGCGCGGATCCGCGCGTCGTGGTCCTGGCGGCCGCCGACGACCCCAGCGGCACGGTGACCCCGCCCGAACTGCTGCACGAGGTGTGCGAAGCGGCGGAGGAGGCCGGCCTGCTGCTCGTCTCCGACGAGACGTACGGCGACACCGTGCACCGGCCGCACGGGACGACGCTGCTCTCCCCGGCCGAGATGCTGCCCGCGCGGACGGTCGTCCTCAGCGACCTCGGCGCCGCCCTCGCCCCGCCGGGCTGGCCCGCGGCCGTTCTCCGCTTCCCCGCCACGGAGCGGGGCATGAGCCTGCGCACCGCGGTCCTGCGGCACTGCGCCGAACTGGGCGCCCTGCTGCCGGGACCGGTCGCGGAAGCGGCCGCCAACGCCCTGTCCGAGCCCGCCGCCGTCCGCGCGCACCTGGCCGCGGCCAACCGTCTGCACGCCGCCGTGGCGCGGGCCGCCTACGACGTGGTGGCCGGGGCCGGGGCCCTGTCCCGCCCCCCGGAGGCGGGCTTCCACCTGTACGCGGACTTCGGCCCGCTGCGTTCCGGACTCGCCGCGGCCGGCGTCACCGACGCGGCCGGCCTCGAAGCCGTCCTCACCGAACGCCTCGGCCACCCCGCCCCCGGCGGCCACCGCTTCGGCGACGACCCCGCGGCGCTGCGCGTCCGCATCGACACCGGCCCCCTCCACGGCGGTGACGACGCGCAGCGCCGTGCCGCCCTGGATTCCCCCTCACCGGTGGCGCTCCCGCACGTCGCCGCCCGTCTCGCCGCTCTCGCGTCGGTCCTCACCGCGCTGGGCGGGACGGCCCGCTGATCCGGGGGCGCGACAGCCCCGCGCCGCCGTGCGTCCGTATCGCCGACGGCGGCCACCCGGCGGAGCGGGCCGAGGGAGCCGAACAGGCGGGCAAGGCCCGGTCGGCCGTTCGCTGGACAACCCCACCTTCACCCTCTGACCGGTCGCGAATTCTCTGGCGTGCGATCCGGCCACAAAAAGTAATGCGAGGGTCGAGAAATTCGCCCGGCTGCTCCGGGCGCCGCCGTGGTGCGCGGCGTGGCCCGCTCACGCGGGGGCGCAGTCGGCGCCGGACCTGGGGCGCCGTGAGCACCGCTTCGGCGACGACCTCGCGGCCCTGCGGCCGCGTAACGACACCGGCTGCTCCGCGGTGGCGACGACGCGCAGCGCCGCAGCGCACCGCGCACGGGCGCCGTCAGTGCGCCGACGCGTCGTGGGGGTCGGCGGTGTCGGGGTGGGGGCGCAGGCGGCGCCAGATCTGGGGGGCGGAGGCCACGGCGAAGGTGAGGGCGACGGCGACGACGACGCCCTGCCAGGGTTCGGGGAAGAGCGAGCCGCCCAGGATGCCGATGAGCTGGTACGCGGCCGCCCAGGCCAGGCACGCGGGGATGTCGCCGCGGGCGAAGCGGCGCGGGGGCATCTCCGCGAGGAGGCAGGCCAGCATGACGGGGATGCGCCCCGCCGGGATCAGCCGGGACAGGACGAGGACGGCGACCCCGTGCTCGTCCAGCCGGCGCTGCGCGTCGGCCAGGCGTGCGGGGTCGGCGCGCTCCTGGAGCCGCCGCAGCCAGCGGGAGCCGCCCCGGGAGCGTACGCCGCGGTGGCCGAGCCAGTACAGGGCGATGTCGCCGAGGAAGGCGGCGCCGGAGGCGACGACGAAGACCAGCGCCAGGGAGAACGGTGCCGTCTGGTGGAAGGCCACGACGGCGGCGCCGCTGACCAGGGCTCCGGTCGGCACGACGGGCACGAGGGAGCCCAGGACGACGAGCAGGAAGAGCGAGGGGTAGCCCACGGCCTGCCGGGCGGACTCCGTGGAGGTCTGCTGGGCCAGCGTCACGAGGCCGTTCAGGCCGCTCACCGGGCCGCCTCCAGCCGCAGGCTCTGCCCGTGGTCCAGCCGGTGCACGGCCACTCCCGGCGCGAGGTCCCCCGCGAGGCGGGCGAACTCGTCGCCGGGGGAGTGGAATTCGTGGGGGCGTACGGCGTCCATGCCGATCGGCCAGTACGTCCCGTAGTGGATCGGCACCGCCGCGCGCGGTGCCAGCCGGGCGAGGGCTTGGGCGGCGCGCGCCGGGTTCAGGTGGCCGTCGCCGAGGAACGGTCCCCAGCCGCCGACCGGCAGCAGGGCGGCGTCGCAGGGCCCGACCTCCTCGGCCATGGCGTCGAAGAGCCCGGTGTCCCCGGCGAAGTAGGTGCGCTCCTCGCCCTCCAGCACATAGCCGAGCGCGGGCGAGCGCTCCGGCCCGTAGGGCAGCCGCCGGCCGTCGTGCGCCGCGGGCACGGCGCGCACGGTGAGCTCGCCCACCCGTACCTTGTCGCCGGGGGCGACCTCGGTCACGTCCAGCCGCAGGTCGACTGCGAGCCTGCGCAGGCGGGGCACGGCCGCGGAGGCGCCGCGCGGCACCAGGACCCGGGTGCCGCGGGAGAGCCGGGCCAGGGACCCGGTGTGCAGATGGTCGGCGTGCAGGTGCGAGACGAGCGCCACGTCCGCGAGCGCCGCCCCGGGCGGCGGCACGGCCCCGCGCCGTCTGCGCAGGTGCGCGAGGCGTGGGACGAGGAGCGGATCGGTGAGCACCCGCACCCCGGAGTCCCGTACGGTCACCGTCGCATGACCCCACCAGGTGATCTCGACCGCCACGCCCGCCTCCTCGCCTCGCCCCGAGCCTATGCTCCGGCGCGCCCGCGATGCGCCGGAGGGGTTGTGTCAGGCTTGGGGGTGTCGCAGGCCGTTCGGACGTGAGGTGAGGTGGGCCGTGCTGCATCGGTGGCGGGCCGCCGGATACACGGTTGCGCGCGTGCTGCTGGTCTGGGCGGTGTCGACGGCGACGATGGCCGCGCTGGCCGGGATCCTGCCGGATTTCCGCATCCAGTCGCCGGGCGGTGACAGCCCGACCCGGATCGCGATCACCGCGGCGGTCGCGGCGGGGGCGTTCGGTCTGCTGGGCGCCCTGGTCTGGCCGGTGCTGGTGCGTGCGGTGCTGCTGGTGCCGGCCTTCGTGCTCGGGCTGCTGGTGTTCTTCCTCAACGGCTCCTTGCTGCTGATCGCCTTCCGCTTCACGCCGGACTGGCAGGGTGACATCAGTCCTGCCACGGCCGTTGTGATCGCCGCCGTGATGTCGGCGGCTTCCTCGGGCACCAGTACGGCCCTCGCGATGCGCGACGACGCGGCGTACGGGCGCCGGCTCGCCCGGCTGGCCGGGCGCCGCAGGCGGCCGCGGGGCGGGGGCGACGGGGCGCCGCGGGCGGAGCAGGAACCGGGCTTCGTCTTCGTGCAGCTGGACGGTGTCGGGCACGACGTGCTGCGCGAGGCGGTGCGGCCGACGTCCACCAGGGGCGGCCGGTTGCGGCCGCCCGCGATGGAGACCGTGGCGCGGTGGCTGGACAGCACTCATCGCCTCGTGCCGTGGATCACGGACTGGAGCAGCCAGACCGGGGCGAGCCAGCTGGCGATCCTGCACGGTTCCGACACGGATGTGCCGGCGTTTCGCTGGTACGAGAAGGAGACGGGGCAGGTGATGGTCTGCAACCGGCCGTCGTGTGCCGCCGAGCTGGAGCGGCGCGCGGTCGCCCGCACCGGCAGGCCCGGTCTGCTCGCCCCGGACGGCGCCAGCCGCGGCAACCTTTTCAGCGGGGGAGCCGAGCAGCTCGCCCTCGTGATGTCGGTCTCGACCCGGCGGCGGCGCTTCTCCGCGGACCGGCGGGCGATGGCCCGTGCCCTCGCGGCCTCGGCGGCCGCCCGGGTCTCCCGCGGCTTGGGGCGGGACGCGGCCGCCGTCGCGGCGCGGGCCGCCCGGGTGGGGGAGACCGGCTCGCGCACCGGCTACTTCGCGTACTTCTCCGACCCGGCCAACGCGGTGCGCACGGCCGCGTCCTTCGTGGCCGAGGTGGTGCGGGAGATCGGGGAGTCCGTTGCCGCCCGGCTGCGCGGCGACCGTCCGCGGGTGCGGCGCGGCGGGTTGTACCCGTTCCTGCGGGCCTTCGCGACGGTTGTCGAACGCGATGTCGCCGCGGCGGCGGTGGTCGGCGACATGCTCGCGGGGCGCACTGCCGTCTATGCGGATCTGGTCGCCTATGACGAGGTCGCCCACCATTCGGGCCCGCGGAGCCGGGACGCCATACGCGTGCTGCGGCGGCTGGACCGGGTCGTGCGGATGATCGCGGACGCCTCGCGGTACGCCCCCCGCCCCTACCGGCTGGTGCTGCTGTCCGACCATGGGCAGAGCCATGGGGAGACTTTCGAGAGCGCCTACGGCCTGACTCTGAAGGACCTGGTCCGGGCCGGGTGCGGGCTGCCGGTGCGGCGCCGGGCCCGGCGCACGGTGAGCGGGGCCGAGGCGCGTGCCGCGGCGCGCGCGGCGCTGAACCGCCCGGAGGGGGGCCGGCACACCGAGGAGGAGCACGCGACCGCGGGGCCGTCGACGGACCCGATCGTGCTGGCTTCCGGCAACCTCGGGCTGATCTCCTTCCCGGATCTGCCCGGCCGTGCGGACCGGGCCCGGATCGAGGCCCGCCATCCGGCGCTGCTGAGGACCCTCGCCGAGCATCCGGGCATCGGCTTCCTGCTGGTCCAGGACGCCGCACGCGGGCCGCTGGTGCTGGGTCCGGGAGGCGGGGAGCACGAGCTGGACAGCGGCCGTGTCACCGGTCCCGACCCGCTGGCGCCGTTCGGGCCGCACGCGGTCGCGGCCGTACGGCGCACGGCCGGGTTCCCGCACGCGGCGGACGTCATGGTCAACTCCGCCTACGACCCGGTGACGCGCGCGGTGCACGCGTTCGAGGAGCAGGTGGGCTCGCACGGCGGGCTGGGCGGCGACCAGAGCCGCGCGTTCCTGCTGCATCCCTACGAGCTGGAGGGGCCGGGCCCCGACGAGCGGCTGGTGGGCGCGCGGGCGGTGCACGGGCTGTTCGGCGACTGGCTGCGCCGCAAGGGCACCCTGCCCGCCCCGCGCGAGGAGGCCCCGGACGCGGCCGGGCCCACGGTGCACGCCGCCGCCGGAACTCCGGGCGCGGAGGCGGGCGCGCCGGACGCGCGCAGGATCACCGGCTGAGCCGCGGAGGGCCGGGACATCCGTCCGCCCGTGATCTCTTTCGGGTCCTCCTCGCGACCCCTTGCGAGCGCCTTGCCCGGCCCGTTCCCGCTGCCGATGCGCCCCTTGAGGTCCGACGGGCGGGACGCGCCGGGCGGACGGGTGATTGACCGGGCGGTCCGCGTGCTGGACGCTTTCCCGCGGTTGCACCGGTACCGCGCGCGGCGCGGAGCCCGCGGAGGGGCGGCATGACGTACTACGAGGACCTGAGTCCGTACGGCTATTTCACCGAGACGATTCCGTCCGAGGTCTCCGCGCGTGCCGTCGGGTGGCTCGACCCGGCCCACCCCTTCCCCCGCGCCGAGCCCGACGAGGTCTTCGCGGACCGGCTGTTCGCGCTCTGCCGCGACCACCGCTTCGCCATCACGCACGGCTGGTACGGCTGCGGGCTGTGCCGTCGGCGCTTCCTGGGGGGCGCGCGGCGGGCCCACCCCGTCACCGTGGCCCGGGGACGGGAGCGGATCCTGGTGGGCCATGGCGAGGTCCGTGTCCGGTCCGGCGACGCGGACACCTGGCTCATCGCGCCGGACATGGTCGCCCACTACGTCCTGGTCCATCACTACGCGCCGCCCGAGTCCTTTGTGGAGGCGGTGCTGGCGGGCCGCGTCGTGGCGCACTCGCTGTGAGGGCGCGGCCGGGCGTCAGGGGCTGATCGCCAGGACGACGTAGGCCGCCAGCAGGGCGAGGTGCAGGCCGCCCTGAAGGGGGGTGGCCCGGCCGGGGACCACCGTCAGTGTCCCGACGGCGACGGTGATCGCCAGCAGCACCATGTGTGTGGCGCCGAGCCCCAGCACCAGGGGGCCGGGCATCCAGAACGAGGCGACGGCCACTGCCGGGATGGTGAGCCCGATGCTCGCCATCGCGGAGCCGAGGGCGAGGTTGAGGCTGGTCTGCACCCGGTCCCGGGCGGCGGCGCGCACCGCGGCGATGGTCTCCGGCAGCAGTACCAGCAGCGCGATGACCACGCCCACGAAGGAGGAGGGCAGTCCGGCGACGGCCACACCGTGCTCGATCGTGGGGGCTTCCACCTTGGCCAGGCCCACCACCGCGATCAGCGCGACGGCCAGCAGCGCGAGGCTGAACAGTGCCGCCCGGGTGGTGGGCGGCACGGAGTGCTCGTCGTCGGTGACGACGTGGCCGGCGGAGGTCACCGGCAGGAAGTAGTCGCGGTGGCGGAAGGTCTGGGTGGCCACGAACAGCCCGTACAGCACCAGGGAGGCGAGCGCGGCGAAGGCGAGCTGGGTCGTGGAGAACCGCGGTCCCGGCGCGCTGGTGGTGAAGGTCGGCAGGACCAGGCTGAGGGTCGCCAGGGTCGCCACGGAGCCCAGGGCCGCCCCGGTCCCCTCGGGGTGGAAGACCGCGACGCGGCGGCGCAGCGCGCCGACCAGCAGGCACAGCCCCATGATGCCGTTGCAGGTGATCATGACTGCCGCGAAGACGGTGTCCCGGGCGAGCCCCGCGCTCTTCGGGCCGCCGTCCGCCGTCAGTGTGAGGATCAGCGCCACCTCGATGACCGTCACCGAGACCGCCAGCACCAGCGAGCCGAACGGCTCGCCCACCCGGTGCGCCACCACCTCCGCGTGGTGCACGGCCGCGAGCACCGCGGTCGCGAGGAACAGGGCGACCACCACGACCACCGCCACGGGCAGTGAGCGCTTCCAGGTGAGGGCCAGCACCACGACCGAGAGCACCGGCACGACGACCGTCCAGTGCAGGACGGCCGGACGGTAACGGGCGATCATGGGCTGAGTCTGACACCTCGTCAGGCAGGGCGCGACGCGGGCGCGGCCGGGCCCGGCGGGCCACCGGTCACAGGGCCTGCTCGGCCCAGATCGTCTTGCCGGTCGCGGCCTGCCGCGTCCCCCACGCCTGCGTCAGCTGCGCCACGAGCAGCAGACCGCGCCCGCCCTCGTCGTCCGAGCGGGCCCGGCGCAGGTGCGGGGCGGTGTTGCTGCCGTCGGAGACCTCGCAGATCAGGGAGCGGTCGCGGATCACCCGCAGCTGGACCGGCGGCGACCCGTGCCGGATGGCGTTGGTGACCAGCTCGCTCACCACTAGCTCGGTGACGTGCACCGCGTCCTCCATGCCCCAGGAGCGCAGCAGTTCGGCCGTGGCCTGCCGGGTCTCGGCGACGTGCGCGGGGTCGAAGGGTACGTCCCAGACGGCGACCTGGGCGGTGTTCAGCGCCCGGGTGCGGGCCAGCAGCAGCGCCACGTCGTCGACCGGCCGGTCGGGCGGGAGCGACTTCAGGATCGTGTCGCAGGCCGACTCGATGGACGGCGCCGGAGCGGCGAGCGCGGTGAGCAGCCGGGCCAGGCCGGCGTCCAGGTCGAAGTCCCGGCTGTCGATCAGACCGTCCGTGTAGAGGGCGAGGATGCTGCCCTCCGGCAGCTCCCGTTCCGTCGCCTCGAAGGGCAGCCCGCCGACGCCCAGCGGAGGGCCCGCCGACACCGGGACGACCTCCACGGTCCCGTCGGGCAGCCGCAGCACGGGCGACGGGTGCCCGGCGCTGGCCATCGAGCACCGGCGCGAGATGGGGTCGTACACCGCGTACAGGCAGGTCGCGCCGACCTCGGTGCTGGTCGACCGGCCGTGGTCCTCGCGGGTCTCGTCCCCCGAGTTCAGGTGGACGACGAGATCGTCGAGGTGGGTGAGCAGCTCGTCGGGCGGCAGGTCCACGTCCGCCAGGGTCCGCACCGCCGTCCGCAGCCGCCCCATGGTGGCCGAGGCGTGGATGCCGTGGCCGACCACGTCGCCGACGACCAGCGCGACCCGGGTGCCGGACAGCGGGACGACGTCGAACCAGTCGCCCCCCACGCCCGCCTGCGAACCGGCCGGCAGATAGCGGGACGCGACCTCCACCGCGGGCTGGTCGCCCAGCCGCTGCGGCAGCAGGCTGCGCTGCAGTGCCAGGGCGGTGCCGTGTTCGCGGGTGAAGCGGCGCGCGTTGTCGACGCAGACCGCGGCACGCCCGGCCAGCTCCTCGGCGAGCGTCATGTCGTCGTCGATGAAGCCCTCCGGCCGGGTGCCGCGGGCGAAGATCGCCACGCCCAAGGTGACCCCGCGGGCCATCAGGGGCACCGCCATCACCGTGTGGATGCCGTGCTCGCGCACCTTGGCGTCGCGCCGCGTGTTCTGCGCCAGCCACAGCGAGAAGTCGACGTGCCCGGCCTGGCTGAGCACGGACCGGCCCTCGGCCAGGCAGCGCGCCGGCGGGGAGAACTCGGGGTAGGTGTCCACCTCGCCCAGCTCCACCGCGGCGACCGGCGTCTCGTCCGTCCGCGAGCGGTGCGCGACGCGGCGCAGCACCACCGCGCTGTCCACGGGACCCGGCGAGGGCTCGTCGCCCTGCAGCACGGAGTCCAGCAGGTCCACGCTCACGAAGTCGGCCAGCCGCGGCACGGCCAGCTCGGCCAGTTCGTCGGCGGTGCGGACCACGTCCAAGGTGGTGCCGATGGCGGCGCCCGCCTCGTTGAGCAGGACGAGACGCTGCCGCGCCCAGAACTGGGCGGTGCTGTCGAACGCCGCCACCGCCACGCCCCGGACCCGCCCGCGGGGGTCCCGGATCGGCCACATGTCGGTGTTCCAGGCGTAGTCGCGCATCGAGACCGGATCGCGGGTGGAGCACTCGTAGTGTGTGGCCCGACCCGTCTCCGCGACCTGGCGCAGGTGGTCGCCGTATCCGTGCCCGGTCTCCTCCTCCGGGACGATCGCCTGGTACGGGGTGCCGCGCAGCGTCCCCTGGGGCACGTCCCCCATGGCCTCCCGCGCCGTCCCGTTGAGCCGCCGGTGGCGCAGGTCGCTGTCGTGCACGGACATGGACGCCGGGGACTGGTCGAACGCCCACAGCACCAGGGCCTCGTCGGACGCCTCCGGAACCGCGGTGACCACACAGCCGCTCGGCTCCCCGTCGCCGTCGAGGGCGGGGCTGACCCGGACCTCCAGGTCCAGCAGCCGGCCGTCCCGGTGGCGTACGGCGGCGGCGCTGCGCCACTCCCGGTCGAGCACCAGGACCGCCGGGGCGAAGATCTCCGCCACCGGGCGGCCCACGGCCTCGGCGGACGCGTACCCGAGCAGCAGGCGTGCCCCTTCGCTCCACGCGGTGACCGTCCCTTGCGCACCGACGACCACCACGGCCGTGCCGGCCGGGTCCCCGGGGCCGCCACTCGCGTTCATCGTCGCCGATCACACACCCGTCGAAGTCTCCTTACCCCAGAGTGCGCGCTCGGCGGGAGGCCATCAAATCGGTGGGACTCCCGAGACCGGGGCCGGTCCGCTGTCGGTGGCGGCACCGATACTGCTGCCATGCGCGCCAGCCGGCTGGTCTCCCTCCTCCTGCTCCTCCAGGCACGCGGCCGGCTCACCGCCCAGCAGCTGGCCGACGAGCTCGAGGTGTCCGTCCGCACGATCTACCGCGACGTGCAGTCGCTGCACGAGGCCGGCATACCGCTGTACGGCGACGCCGGCCCCGAGGGCGGCTACCGGCTCGTCGACGGCTACCGCACCCGGCTGACCGGACTGACCGCCGAGGAGACCCGGGCCTGGTTCCTCGCGGCGCTGCCCGACCCCGCCGCGCAGCTCGGGCTGGGCGAGGCCGCGGCGGCGGCCCGGCTGAAGTTCAGCGCCGCCCTGCCGCCCGCGCTGCGGGAGTCCGCCGAGCGGATACGCGAGCGCTTCCACCTCGACGCGCCCGGCTGGTACAGCCCCGGCGAGGAGACCCCCCACCTGGCCGCCGTCGCCGACGCGGTGTGGAACCGGCAGGCGGTACGGGTGCGCTACCGCCGCTGGCGCGAGCCCGCCGAGACCGAGCGCCGCCTGGAGCCGTACGGCCTGGTCCTCAAGGCCGGCCGCTGGTACGTCGTCGCGCGCGGGGCGGGCGGCCTGCGCACGTACCGCGTCGACCAGATCCTCGCCGTCGACGTCCTCGGCGAGGCCTTCGAGCCCGAACCCGGCTTCGACCTGACGGCCTACTGGCGGGCCTACCTCGCCGACTTCCACGCCCGGCTCCACCAGGGCGAAGCCCTGATCCGGGTCTCCCCGCGCGGCGCGGAGCGCCTGCCCTCGCTGCTCTCGCACGCCGTCGCGCGAGCGGTCGCCGAACGCGGCGAACCCGACGCCGACGGCTGGGTCCGCGCCCTGGTGCCGATCGAGTCCGTCGGCCACGCCCACGGCGAATTCCTCCGCCTCGGCCCCGACCTCGAAGTCCTCGAACCCGTCGCACTGCGCGCCCTGCTCATCGGCTCGGCACGCGGCCTGGCCGCTTTGTACGGGGCCGGCTGAGGGCGCTGTACCGGCGGGGGTCCCGGCGGGGGCGGTTCTGCGGGGTTGTGCGGTGCGGGGTCGTGGAGGCGGGGGAGCCGACGGCGACGGTGGCGGTTCGTCCGGCATCGCTGGCCACGTCGCCGTTCAGGCCGGGTGCGGGTCGGCAGAGTTCGCCGCGGGGTGGTGGTGAGGCTTGGGGGAATGCTCCGTCCTGCGGGCTGTACCGCCAGAAGGCGCGCTTCGCGGCTCAGGCCGGATGCCGGTCCGCGGGGGTGGCGGTGCGGTTCCGGGCCGGATGCCCGGTTGTGCGGGCCGTGCGGTGCGGGGTCGTGGAGGTGGGGGAGCCGACGGTGAAGCCTGCGGCGGTTCCGGCGCGGGCAGCGGCCGTGGCGGTGCCGAGCATGACGGCGACGGTGGCCGCGGCCCCGAGTCCTTGGCGGCATCGAAGGCGCGCCGCTGGGCCGGGTACGGGCCGGCAGAGTTCGCCGCGGGGTGGTGGTGAGGCCTGGGGAGTGCTCCGTTCTGCGGGCTGTGCCGCAAATTCTCGGCCGGTGGCGACACTGGGTGCGCGATCCTGCGGGCCGTGCCGCAGTCCTCAGGCCCTGGCGATTCCGAAGGCGCACTTCGCGGCTCAGGCCGGATGCCGGTCCGCGAGGTCCGTCGCGGGGGTGGCGGTGAGGGCGGGGGCGGGATGCGCGGTGCTGCGGGCCGTGCGGTGCCAGGTCGCGGAGGCGACCGAGGCGAGGGCGCTGACGGCGGCGACGGCGGCGAAGCCCGCGGCGGTTCCGGCGCGGGCGGTGACCGTGGCGGTGCCGAGCATGACGGCGACGGTGGCGGCCAGGCCCCAGCCGTTGGCCACGCCGAAGGCGCGCCCCACGCGGTGCTCGTCCACCGAGGCCATGAGCAGCGTGCGGGACGCGATGCGGGCCTGTCCGAAGAGGAACGCGCCGAGCGGTACGAGCAGGAGCAGTCCGGGCACGCCGAATCGCGGTTGGACCGCGAACAGGATGTTGCAGAGCAGGAAGCCGGCCAGCGCGAGCCGCAGGTCGCCGAGGCGGGCGCCGGTGATCCGGTAGGCGGCGGCCGCGACCAGGAAGCCGGCGCCGCCGAGTGCGTCGACCACGCCCACCACCGCCGGCCCCCGGTGCAGATCGGCGATGACGAGGACCGGCATGAGCGCGTTGAAGACGGTGACGACGACGCTGCCCTGCGCGTAGAGCATGATCACCGGGCCGAGCGGTGGGCGGACGGGCGCGTCCGGGGACGGGGCACCGGCCGCCGCGGCCTTCGGGGTGAGCGCCGGCCGTCCGGCGCGCCCGGTCGCCAGTACGAGCACCGCGGAGACCGCGAAGGTGGCCCCGTTGAACACGCACAGCGGGGTGGGCCCGAAGAACTGGAGGGCGATGCCGCCGACCGTCGCCGACAGCAGCATCCCGCTCTGCAGGGCCATCTCGTAGTGCGCGTTGAACCGCCGCAACTCCCGCGCCGGCACCCTTTCCTTGACGAGTGCGGCGCTGACCGGCACGAACAGTGCCGCGATCACCGCGAGCACGAAGTTGCTGCCGTAGACGACCGCGTTCCGCGGGCCGCCCAGCGCCAGCCCCAGCGGCATCGCGAGCGCGGCCAGTGCGCTGAGGGCGTCGCAGGTCACCCAGAGCGTCCGCCGGTCGAAGCGGTCGGCCAGCCGTCCGAACAGGGGGGAGAGCACCGCCTGCGGCACGGCGACGGCGATGAAGAGCCATCCCACGTCCAGTACCGACCCCTGGGCCCGCACGATGAGCAGGGCGGCGGCGATCAGTTGGATGTTGTTGCCGAGCGAGGTGACGAAGACGGCGGGCAGCAGCAGGGCGTGCGTTCGGTGGGTGCTCACACGTACCCATGGTGCGGAGGGTCCCTGACATCCTCTGTCAGTGAGGGGCGCGCCGCGTATCCTCGGTGCGTGCCTCGCCGTTCGAACAAGCCGCGCCGCCTGGTCGCCGACGGACGCGTGTACCAGTGGTCGATGAGCCACCGCCACCGAAGTGACGACGACGGCCGCGCCGTGGACTGCTGTCAGACGCTCACGCTGTTCCCGCAGCCGGCCGGTTCCGGCGGTCCGCTGCGCATCGTCTTCGCCTCGGGCCCCGACCGGTACGTGCCGGGCGGGGCACCGCTTGGCTCCGGGGACGTGGGTTTCATCCGGGGTGCGGGTCTGAACCTGCACGAACCCGGCGCCGTCCGGGCGTTGCTCGACGTGGCACTGGCCCGCGGGTGGCAACCGGACGAGCGGGGGCCGATCGACGTCGACGGCTGGTCCCTGCTGGAAGCGGCAGCAGCCGTGCGCGCGCGGGACGCGGGTGGCCCCGGGGGCCCGTGACGGGGGTTCAGGCCTCGTCGAGGCGGGGCACCCGGCCTGTTCGTGCCGCGGCGAATTCCTTCACCCTCGCCTCGGCGGCGTCCCACGCCGCCCGGTCCCCGTCCGGTTCGTGGCGGCGCAGCGGCTGGGTGGCGGCGACGAGGGCGCGCAGGGCCGGGAGGCCGTCGCCGACGAGGCCGTGGGCGCGGGCCTGGACGAGGATGTTGCCCAGGGCGGTCGCCTCGGCGGGTCCCGCGACGACGGGCAGGCCGGTGGCGTCGGCGGTGAGCCGGCACAGCAGTTCGTTGCGTGAGCCGCCGCCGACCATGTGGACATGGGTGATCTCGCGGTCGGCGAGCGCGGCGGCCTGCCGCAGTGTGCGCCGGTGGGCGAGGGCGAGGCTCTCCAGGATGCAGCGGACGACGGCGCCGGGGCTCTCGGGCGGCCGCTGACCGGTGCGCAGGCAGAAGTCGCGGATGCGGGCGGGCATGTCGCCGGGCGGCAGGAAGGCGGGGTCGTCGGGGTCGACGAGGGCGGCGAACGGCCGTGCCGCGGCGGCCTGGTCGAGCAGCGCCGCCAGGGACGGCGCGCCGGCCGGCTGCGCGGCCCAGGTGCGCCGGCACTCCTCCAGCAGCCACATGCCCATGATGTTGCGCAGGTAGCGGATGGTGCCGTCGACCCCGCGCTCGTTGGTGAAGTTGGCGGCGCGGGAGGCCTCGGAGAGCACGGGCGCGTCCAGTTCGAGGCCGGCCAGCGACCAGGTGCCGCACGAGATGTAGGCGAAGCCGGGCTCCGTGGCCGGGACGGCGGCGACCGCGGAGGCGGTGTCGTGCGAGGCGACGGTGACCACCGCGGTCGTCTCCGGCAGCCCGGTGGCGGCGGCGACGTGGGGGAGCAGGGTGCCCGCGGGGTCGCCGGGCGCCCGCAGCGGCGGCAGCAGCCCGGGCGCGAGACCGACCTGTTCGGCGAGCTCAGCCGACCAGGTGCCGGTACGGGCGTCGAACAGGCCGGTGGTGGAGGCGTTGGTCTCCTCGGCGCCGATCGTGCCGGTCAGCCAGTGGGTCAGCAGGTCGGGCACGAGCAACAGGGTGCGTGCGGCCGCCAGTTGTGCGGTGCCGGACGCGGCGGCGAGCTGGTAGACGGTGTTGAAGGGCAGGTGCTGCAACCCGGTGACCTGGTACAGCCGCTCCGCGCCGATCTCCTCCCGTACGCGTTCCGCGACGGTGTCGGTGCGGGCGTCGCGGTAGTGGAACGGGTTGCCCAGCAGGGCGCCGTCGGCGTCGAGCAGGCCGTAGTCGACGGCCCAGGTGTCGATGCCGACCGAGGTGACGTCGTCCGGCTGCCCGCCCGCCCGGCGCAGTCCGTCCAGCACGCCCTGGAAGAGGGCGAGCGCGTCCCAGTGCAGTCCGCCGGGCAGGCGCACCGGCGTGTTGGCGAAGCGGTGCACCTCGGTGAGGGAGAGGTCGTCCCGCGCGACCCGGCCGAGGATGACGCGGCCGCTGGTGGCGCCGAGGTCGATGGCGGCGAATGGCACGTGGGGGTCCTCGGGGTGGTCGTGGGGTGGGGGGACAGCAGGACAACAGGGCGGCGGGGCACGGGAGCCGGGTCCCGCGGGTGCGTCCGCGGTACCCGGCTCGCCGCCGCCCCCGGGTCAGCGCAGGAAGGCCGCCGCCACTCCGGCGTCGACCGGGACGTGCAGACCCGTGGTGTGGGTGAGGTCGCCGCCGGTGAGGGCGAAGACCGCGTTCGCGACGTGCTCCGGGAGCACTTCGCGCTTCAGGATGGTGCGCTGGGCGTAGAACTCGCCGAGCTTCTCCTCCGGGACGCCGTACGTCGCCGCGCGCTGGGCGCCCCAGCCCGAGGAGAAGATGCCGGAGCCGCGGACCACGCCGTCGGGGTTGACGCCGTTGACGCGGATGCCGTGCTCGCCGAGTTCGGCCGCCAGCAGCCGCACCTGGTGGGCCTGGTCGGCCTTGGTGGCGGAGTAGGCGATGTTGTTGGGCCCGGCGAACACCGCGTTCTTGGAGGCGATGTAGACGATGTCGCCGCCGAGCTTCTGCCGCGCCATGACGCGGGCCGCCTCGCGCGAGACGAGGAAGGAGCCGCGGGCCATGATGTCGTGCTGGAGGTCCCAGTCGCGGGCGGTGGTCTCCAGCAGGGGCTTGGAGATGGAGATGCCCGCGTTGTTGACGACCAGGTCGACGCCGCCGAAGGCGAGCAGCGCATGGTCGAACGCCGCGGTGATCTGCTCCTCCTGCGTGACGTCGACGGTGACGGCCACCGCCTTGTCGGGGCCGCCGAGTTCCGCGGCGACGTCCCGGGCGCCGTCCGCGTTCAGGTCCGCGACGACGACGCAGGCGCCCTCGGCGGCGAGGCGGTGGGCGATGGCCTTGCCGATGCCCGAACCGGCGCCGGTGACCAGGGCGATGCGGCCGGCCAGCGGCTTGGGCCTCGGCATACGCCGCAGCTTGGCCTCCTCCAGCGCCCAGTACTCGATGCGGAACTTCTCCGACTCGGGGATCGGCGCGTACGTGGAGACCGCCTCGGCGCCGCGCATCACATTGATCGCGTTGACGTAGAACTCGCCCGCGACGCGCGCGGTCTGTTTGTCCTTGCCGTAGCTGAACATGCCGACGCCCGGGACGAGCACGATCGCCGGGTCGGCGCCGCGGATCGCCGGGGAGTCGGGGCCCGCGTGCCGGTCGTAGTAGGCCTGGTACTCGGCCCGGTAGGCGGCGTGCAGTTCCTCCAGGCGCGCCACGGCCTGATCCAGCGGGGCCGTCGGGGGCAGGTCGAGCACCAGGGGCCGCACCTTGGTGCGCAGGAAGTGGTCGGGGCAGGAGGTGCCGAGCGCGGCCAGGCGGGGGTGCTCGGCGTGCGCGAGGAAGTCCAGTACGGGCGCGGAGTCGGTGAAGTGGCCGACCTGGGGCCGGTCCTGGGAGGCGACGGCGCGCAGCACCGGGGCGAGGGCGGCGGCGCGGGCGCGCCGTTCGGCCTCCGGCAGCGGTTCCCAGCCCGGCAGCGGGGCGCCGAAGGGCTCCTCCTTGCCGTGGCCGGCCAGGTACTCCTCCGCGGTGCGGATGATCCACAGGGCGTTGGCCTCGCACTCCTCGGACGTGGCGCCCCAGGCCGTGATGCCGTGGCCGCCGAGGACGACGCCGACCGCCTCCGGACTGGCCTCCTTGATCGCGGCGATGTCCAGGCCGAGCTGGAAGCCGGGACGGCGCCACGGGACCCAGGCGACCTTCTCCCCGAAGCACTCCCGGGTCAGCTTCTCGCCGTCGGCGGCGCAGGCGAGCGCGATGCCGGAGTCGGGGTGCAGGTGGTCCACGTGGGCGGCGTCGACGAGGCCGTGCATCGCGGTGTCGATGGACGGCGCCGCACCGCCCTTGCCGTGCAGGCAGTAGTCGAACGCGGCGACCATCTCGTCCTCGCGCTCCGGCCCGGGGTACACGGCGGTCAGGGCGCGCAGCCGGTCCAGGCGCAGGACGGCGAGGCCGGACTCGGTGAGCGTGCCCAGGTCGCCGCCGGAGCCCTTGACCCACATCAGCTCGACGGGGCCGCCGGTGACGGGGTCGGTCTCGGTGGCCTTGGCGGAGGCGTTGCCGCCCGCGTAGTTGGTGTTGCGGGGGTCGGCGCCCAGGCGGTGGGCGCGCTCCAGGAGAGCGGCGACTTCCGGGTGGGTGGCGGGTGCCATGCGGGTGTCCTTCGGGGAGGTGGGGGTCGGGAACGTACGCCGGACGACAGGCCCTACGCGCCCCATCCGGCCTGGGTGCCGCCGACGCGCTCGGCGACGATGCGCTGCTGCCACCCCGAGGCGTGGTAGGCCGCGACCGGGTCGGGGGCCAGGCCGCGCTCCTCGCGCACCTCGCGCAGCAGCGGGCGCACATCGGTGTTGTAGGCGTCCATGAGCACGGCGTTGGCGGCCAGCACGTCGCCGGACCGCTGGGCGGTGAGCAGGGCGTCGCGGTCGACCAGCAGCGCCTTGGCGGTGGCCTCCTGGACGTTCATCACCGAGCGGATGACCGCGGGGATCTTGGCCTCGATGTTGTGGCACTGGTCGAGCATGAAGGCGACGCCCGTCTCCGGTGCGAAGCCGCCGTTCTGGGCGACCTCGTGCAGGATCCGGAAGAGCTGGAAGGGGTCGGCGGCGCCCACCATCAGGTCGTCGTCGGCGTAGAAGCGGGAGTTGAAGTCGAAGCCGCCGAGCTTCCCCTGGCTCAGCAGGAGGGCGACGATGAACTCGATGTTGGTGCCGGGCGCGTGGTGGCCGGTGTCGACGACGACCTGCGCCTTGGGGCCGAGCCTGAGGCAGTGGGCGTACGCGGTGCCCCAGTCGGGGACGTCGGTGGTGTAGAAGGCGGGCTCGAAGAGCTTGTACTCCAGCAGCATCCGCTGGTCGTCGCCGAGCCGCCCGTACACCTCGGCCAGGGCTTCGGCCAGGCGCTCCTGCCGGCCCACGATGTCGTCCTGGCCGGGGTAGTTGGTGCCGTCGGCGAACCACAGCTTGAGGTCGCGGGAGCCGGTGGCGTCCATGATGTCGACGCACTCCAGCAGGTGGTCGACGGCCTTGCGCCGGATCGCGGCGTCCGGGTGGCAGATGCTGCCGAGCTTGTAGTCGTCGTCCTGGAAGGTGTTGGAGTTGATCGCGCCGATCTCCAGTCCGCGGTCGGCGGCGTGGCGGCCGAGGGCGGCGTAGTCGTCCACCTTGTCCCAGGGGATGTGCAGGGCGACGACGGGGGCGACACCGGTGAACTCCTGGACCTTTCCGGCGTCGTCGAGCTTCTCGTAGGGGTCGCGGGGGACGCCGGCCTGGGCGAAGACCTTGAACCGGGTGCCGGAATTGCCGTAGCCCCACGAGGGCGTCTCGATCCGCTGGGCAGCGAGTGCGGCCTTGACGGCAGGGAAGTCAGGCATGGTCACCTCTTGAGGTCCAGGGAATCGCTCATCAGTGAATCGATTCATTCCGCTGCGAAGCTATCCATGCCCTCACCGTGGCGTCAAGGGGTGTGCGGTGCCCGCGGGCCCGTTATTGAATCGTGTCATCACGGAGGTTGTCGCTGATGGCGCGGCGCGGCCCGCCCCTTTACCGGGGTGCTTGGAGAGGCCGCAGGTCAGCTGGGGACTGCGGCGACTCTTGACGCACGCGACGGGCAGAGCTAGCTTCCCGGCAACTCCGTTGAAACATTTCATGTCTTGGAGGGCGCAATGACGCACCCCGAACCGGAGACGACTCCGGTGCTCGCGCTCGAGGGGGTGAGCAAGTCCTTCGGTGCCGTCCGTGCTCTGCGCGGCGTCTCGCTCCGGCTGTACGCCGGCGAGGCCCACGCCCTCGCGGGCGAGAACGGCGCCGGAAAGTCGACACTGATCAAAGCACTCGCGGGAGTGCACCGGCCGGACACGGGCACGGTGCTGCTCGACGGCGAGCCGGTCGAGTTCCACGGCCCGGGGGACGCCCGCGACGCCGGGGTCGCCGTCATCTACCAGGAACCGACCCTCTTCCCCGACCTGTCGGTGGCGGAGAACATCTACGTCGGCCGTCAGCCGCGCCGCTCCTTCGGCCGCGTCGACCACCGGGCGGTGCGCCGCTCGGCCGCCGCGCTCTTCGAGCGCCTGGGCGTCGACCTCGACCCCGACCAGCCCGCGCGCGGACTGTCCATCGCCGACCAGCAGTTGGTGGAGATCGCCAAGGCGCTCTCCTTCGACGCCCGCGTCCTGATCATGGACGAGCCGACCGCCGCGCTCACCGGCAGCGAGGTCGCCCGGCTCTTCGGAGTCGTCACGTCGCTGCGCGAGCAGGGCGCCGCCGTGCTCTTCATCTCCCACCGCCTGGAGGAGATCTTCGCGCTGTGCCAGCGGGTCACGACCCTGCGGGACGGCGCCTGGATCGCCAGCGAGCCCGTCGACGGGCTGACCGAGGACGACCTCGTGCGCCGCATGGTCGGCCGCGACCTCGACGAGCTCTACCCCAAGCAGGCCACCGAGATCGGCGAAGTGGCCCTGAGCGTGCGGCGGCTGACCCGCGAGGGCGTCTTCACCGACGTCTCCTTCGAGGTCCGCCGCGGTGAGATCGTCGGGCTGGCCGGACTGGTCGGCGCCGGACGCAGCGAGGTCGCCCGCGCCGTCTTCGGCGTGGACGGCCGGGACGCCGGCGAGGTCGTTGTCAACGGCCGTACGCTGCGCGCCGGCGCGCCGAGCCTGGCCATGGCCGCCGGCGTCGCGCTGGTCCCCGAGGACCGCCGCGCCCAGGGCCTGGTGATGGACATGTCCATCGAGCGCAACATCGGCCTCACCGGCTTCGGCGCCACGTCGAAGGCCGGTCTGATGAGCCGCAGCGCCGAGCGCAGCCGCGCGGTGGACTGGGCGGTACGGCTCCAGGTGAAGTACGCGCGCCTGGCCGACGTCGTCGGCACCCTGTCGGGCGGCAACCAGCAGAAGGTCGTGCTGGCCAAGTGGCTCGCCACCGCGCCGCAGGTGCTCATCGTGGACGAGCCCACCCGCGGCATCGACGTCGGCACCAAGGCGGAGGTGCACCGGCTGCTGTCCCGGCTCGCCGGCGAGGGCGTCGCCGTCCTGATGATCTCCTCCGACCTGCCGGAGATCCTCGGCATGGCCGACCGCGTCCTGGTGATGCACGAGGGCCGGCTGACGGCCGAGATCCCCCGGTCCGAGGCGACCGAGGAGACCGTGATGGCGGCGGCCACCGGCCGCGCGAGGAGGGCGGCGTGACCGTGACCGCAGACACCGTGCAGCCGGTCGCCGAGGACGCCCCGGCCGCGCCCCGGCGCTTCCTGGACCGGGTGCTCAGGCTCCGCGCGCTCGCCGTGCTCGGCGTGCTCGTCGTGATGCTGGCGGCGACCCAGATCTACAACTCCGCGTTCCTGTCCCAGCAGGGCGTCAAGGACCTCCTGCTCAACGCCACCATCCTGGTGCTCGTCGCCGTCGGCCAGGCCATGGTCGTGATCACCCGCAATGTCGACCTGTCGGTCGGCTCCGTCCTCGGTATCTCCGCCTTCGCCGCGGGCAGTTACCTGCACGGCGGCGGCAACCCGCTGGTCGCCGTGCTGCTGGCGGTCGCGCTCGGTGTGCTCTTCGGGGCCCTGAACGGCCTCCTGGTGAGCCTCGGCCAGGTCCCCGCCCTGGTGGTCACCCTGGGCACCCTCTACATCGTCCGCGGCATCGACTCCATCTGGGTCGGCTCCCGCCAGATCACCGCGGGCGACCTGCCCGGCGGCTTCACCGACTTCGGGCACGACGGCGTGTGGGTGGTCCCGTACCTGGCGCTGCTGACCGTCGCCGTCCTCGTCGTGGTCGGCTACTACCTGCGCAGCTACCGCGGCGGGCGCGACATGTACGCGCTCGGCTCCAGCCCGGAGGCCGCCCGGCTCGCCGGTGTCCCGGTCCGCAAGCGCATCCTGATCGCGTACGTGGTCTGCGGGGCGCTCGCCGGACTGGCCGGCGCGCTGTACCTCGCCCGCTTCGGCAACGTCGACTCGGGCACGGGCAGCGGCTACGAACTCACCGTCGTCAGTGCCGTCGTGGTCGGCGGTGTCGCCTTCACCGGCGGCTCCGGCACCGTCTACGGCGCCGCGCTCGGCGCCCTGCTGCTGACCTCGATCAACAGCGTCCTGCCGTCCATCGGCGTCAGCTCGGTGTGGGTGCTGGCCATCGACGGCGTCCTGCTGCTGCTCGCCATCGCCGTCGACCGGATCCTGGCGCTGCGGGTGGCCGGCGTCCTCCGCAAGCGGGCCGCACAGATGAGGAGTGCCCACCATGCCTGAGACCACCAAGGCCGCCGCCCCGGCCCCGGTTCCGGCCGCCGCGCCCGGCACGGGCCATGGCTCCCGCTTCGGCGGCGCGGTCCGCTGGGACACCGCGGTGGGTGCCCTGCTGATCGTGCTGCTGATCTGCTCCTTCTCCTTCGTCGGCAACTTCGGCAACGCGCTGAACGTGTCGTTCCTGATCGGCAACACCCTGCCGATCGCGCTCATCGCCTTGCCGATGACGATGCTCGTGGTCTCCGGCGAGATCGACCTGTCCGTCGGCTCGACGGCGGGCCTGGCCGGCGCGGCCATGGGCGCGATGTGGAACGGCGGCATGGCCATCGAGACGATCATCCCGCTGTGCCTGCTGCTCGGCGCGGTGTGCGGCCTGGTCAACGGCCTGCTGGTGACCCGGCTCGGGCTGCCCTCACTGGCCGTCACCATCGGCACGCTGGCCGCCTACCGCGGCATCGCGCAGATCGTCCTCGGCGCCGACTCCGTGACCGACTTCCCGCAGAGCTACCTCGACTTCGGCTCCGGCCGGATCGACGGGACCTTCGTCCCGTACGCGGCGATCCCCTTCGCCGTGCTGCTGCTGATCGCCGTCGTCGTCCTGCACGCCACCCCCTTCGGCCGCTCGCTGTTCGCGGTGGGCGCATCCGAGGAGGCCGCCCGGTTCGCGGGCGTACGGGTCAAGCGGGCCAAGCTGGCCATGTTCGTGACGACCGGGGTGGTCTCCTCGCTCACCGGCGTCTTCTGGGCCCTGCACTACGCCAGCGCCCGGTACGACAACGCCACCGGCCTGGAGCTGTCCGTCATCGCGGGCGTGCTGCTCGGCGGCATCGACTTCGACGGCGGCAAGGGCACCCTCGGCGGCGCGATCGCCGGTGTGTTCCTGCTCGGTGCGGGCCAGAACGTGATGAGCCTGCTCAACGTCTCCGCCCAGTCCCAGATCGTCGTCACCGGCGTGCTCCTGGTGATCTCCGTCCTCGCCCCGAGGATCGGCCGCCAGATCGCGCAGTCCCGGGCCCGCAGGAGGGCCGCCGACCGGGCACCGGCCGTGCTCGCCCCGTCCTGACGTCACGTCACTTCGATTCCGGGGCACCCCACTTCACCGCCCCGGCGTTCCTCGGCATGTCCTCCCCCCGCACGTCATCACCATCCCCCGTGTTCCGGTACCCGCGTCCGGCAGCGAAAGGATCACCATGTCCAGCAGAACCCTCACCCGTCGCGCCACCGTCGTCCTGGCCCTCACCACGGCGGTCGCCCTCGGTGCGACCGCCTGCGGGGGGACCACCAAGAACTCCTCGAAGGACAGCGACAGCAGCAGCAGCGCCGCCGCCCCCAGCCAGGCCGCCAGCGCCGACCCGGGCGCGGCCACCAAGACCGGCCTGACGGTCGCCTTCCTGCCCAAGCAGGTCAACAACCCGTACTTCACCATCTCCGACAACGGCGGCAAGCAGGCCCTCGACGCGCTCGGCTCCACCTACAAGGAGGTCGGCACCAGCAGCGGCACCGACACCGCCGGCCAGGTCTCGTACGTCAACACCCTGACCCAGCAGCAGGTCAACGCCATCGCCGTGTCCGCCCAGGACCCGGGCGCCCTGTGCACCGCGCTCAACCAGGCCCGCAAGAACGGCATCAAGGTCGTCACGTACGACTCGGACACCAAGCCCGAGTGCCGCGACCTGTTCGTGTCCCAGGCCAGCTCCGAGGACCTCGGCCGCACCGAGGTGCAGCTGCTCGCCGAGCAGATCGGCTACAAGGGCGAGATCGCGATCCTGTCGGCGGCCCAGACCGCCACGAACCAGAACACCTGGATCGACTTCATGAAGGACGAGCTGAAGGACCCCAAGTACAAGGACGTCAAGCTGGTCAAGGTCGCCTACGGCAACGACGACGCCCAGCAGTCCTTCCAGCAGACCCAGGGCCTGCTGCAGCAGTACCCGAACCTGAAGGGGATCATCTCCCCGACCACCGTCGGCATCAAGGCCGCCGCCCAGTACCTGTCCGGCTCGAAGTACAAGGGCAAGGTCAGGCTGACCGGCCTCGGCACGCCCAACGACATGCGGTCGTACGTCAAGGACGGCACCGTCGAGGCCTTCGAGCTGTGGGACCCGGCCAAGCTCGGCTCGCTCGCCTCCTACGCCGCCGTGGCGCTGGCCTCCGGCCAGATCAGCGGCGCCGAGGGGCAGACCTTCAAGGCCGGCGACCTGGGCAGCTACACCATCGGCAAGGACGGCGTCGTGGTGCTCGGCAAGCCGACCGTGTTCACCAAGGACAACGTCGACCAGTTCAAGTTCTGAGAGCGCCGGCGTGACGGACAGGGCACGGGCCGTGGGGATCAAGGACGTCGCCCGGGAGGCGGGAGTCTCCGTGGGCACGGTCTCCAATGTGATCAACCGGCCGGACTCGGTTCCCGAGGGGACCCGTGCCCGGGTCCAGCGCGCGATCGCCCGGCTCGGGTACGTGCGCAGTGAATCGGCCCGTCAGCTGCGGGCGGGCCGCAGCCGCATCATGGCCCTGCTCGTCCTCGACATGGCGAACCCGTTCTTCGTCGACGTGGCGCGCGGCGCCGAACGGGCCGCCCGGCAGGCGGGCTTCGGCGTGATGGTCTGCAACAGCGCCGAGAGCCCGCAGGAGGAGGCCGCGTACCTGTCGCTCTTCGCCGAGCAGCGGGTACGGGGTGTCCTGGTGACGCCCGCCGACGCCGGGACCTCCGGGAACCTGGCCGCCTTCCGGCGCCACCGCATCCCCTTCGTGCTGGTGGACCGGGTGTCGGCGGTCGCCGACGGATGCTCGGTGTCGGTGGACGACGTGGCGGGCGGCCGGCTGGCGCTCGCCCACCTGCTGGCGGCCGGGCACCGCCGCATCGCGTACGTCAGCGGACCCGCCCACCTCCAGCAGGTCCGCGACCGCCGCACGGGCGCCCTGGCCGCGATCACCGAGGCCGGGGCGCCCGCGGAGGTCCTGCGGGAACTGCCCACCGAACGGCTGGACGTGGCCTCCGGCCGCGACGCGGGCCACCGCCTCCTCGGCCTCGCCGAGCGCCCCACCGCCGTGTTCTGCGCCAACGACCTGCTCGCCCTCGGCGTGCTCCAGGCGCTGTACGCGGCGGGGGTCGGCGTGCCCGGCGAGATCTCCATCGTCGGCTACGACGACATCGAGTTCGCGGCGGCGGCCGCCGTACCGCTGACCTCGGTACGGCAGCCCGCCGTCACCATGGGCGCCATGGCCGCCGGGATGCTCCTTGAGGAGACCGACCCGCAGGGCCGCGACCACCGGCACCGCCAGGTCGTCCTCCAACCCGAACTCGTTGTCCGCGACTCCAGCCTGGTCAGACGCTGACACGTGCCCGCCGTGGCCCTCCCGGGTGCCCGGGCCGCGCTGCGGCGGGCCCGAGTCCTCTGCTCGCCCTGCGGGCGTCGGCCGCTTGACCTCGGCGTGCCGCCCGCGCCGTGGCCGTCGCCTTCGCGGTTGACCGGGCCGTTGCGGCGGGGCGGCGTGCCTCCTCGCCTCGTGGTCGGCCCGTTGGACGCCTGGGTGGGCCGCCGGCGCTGCGGCCTTCGGCTTCGCGAGCGTCCGGGCCGTTGCAGCGGGGCCGCGTTCCTGCTCGCTCCGGGCGGCCGTTGCCGGGTGCCGGGCCTTCACCTTTGCGGAGGCCTGGGCCGTTATTGACGGCGGGGCCTGCGGTGGCGCCGCGCTCCTGCCCGCTCCGCGGTCGTCGCTGGACTGCCGTGGCTGTGCCGAGGACGGCCTGCCTCCGCTGGGCGGCCTGCCGCGTGCCGCGCCTTTCCCTGCGGGCACCGGGGGACGGTCCTGACCTTGGGGGTGTCGGGTTCCTGCTTGCTTCGGGCCGTCGTTGCCGGGTGCCGGGGGCGGCCTGGCTGTGGGTGTCGTGCTTTCACCTTTGCGGTTGCCCGCGCCGTCATGGGCGGCGGTGACCGGCCACTGTGGTGCTGCGCTCCTGCTCGCCTCGCGGGTGCCGAGGGCGGCCCTGACGTGAGCGGGCCGCCTGTGCTGTGGCTTTCGCCTTCGCGGGCGTCCGGGGCGCCGTGCGACGAGGCGGATGCCTGCTTGTTCGGGCCGCCGGTGCCGGGGCCGGCCTGGGCTTGCAGGGGCAGGCTGCTGCGTGCGGCGGGGGCCTGCGGTGGCGCAGCGTTCTGGCCTGCGGGCGCGACCGGCCGTCGTGCGGTGGCGAAGGCACCTGAACTGGGCGGGCCGCTGCGGCGGCCCGGGTCAGTGGCCTGTGGTCAGGGCGAGTGCGCACAGGTGGGACCAGTCGAGGCGGGCGCCGGTGATGGGGACGCCCGGGCGGTTGCGGGGGAGGCGCACGCGCAGGGCGCCCGGCCGGATTTCGCAGTGCAGAGGCACGGGGAGGAGCAGCGCCTCGCCGTCGACGCCGGCCTCGATCGCCGGGGCGTCCGCGGTGACGACGACCTGGCGTGCCGTCAGGGCACTGAGTCCCGGGGCCTGCGGCCCCATCAGCAGGGCCGCCGCCTGGGCCGCGTTGTCGACGGTCACCCCGAGCACCCCGAGCATGCCCGTGTCCAGCCGGTCCCTGCGGCCGAGCCCCGCGGGGTCGCCGGTGCGATAGGGGTTGTTGCTCACCAGGACGGCCTGCGGCTCGTGGAGCACGGTCGCGCCCGCCCGCGCGGTGAGCCGGCTGCCGGTGCGCCGGGTGAGCAGGTCGGGCAGCATCTCCAGGATCGTGCCGACCTTGTCCTCGCGGTAGGCCGGGCTCTGCACGACGGCGGCGTAGGCGCCGAAGGAGACGTTGTTGACGAAGGGCCGGCCGTCCACGGAGCCCAGGTCGACGCGGAGTTCCACGCCGTCGGTGAGCGCGTCCAGGCAGGCGGCCGGATCCTCCCGGTCGAGCCCCAGGTCCATGGCGAAGTGGTTGCGGGTGCCCGCACTGATCACCAGGAAGGGCAGCCCGCGCTCCGCGGCGACGGCCGCGACCAGTGCCTGCGTGCCGTCGCCGCCCGCCACGCCGAGCAGGTCGGCACCCTCGTCCGCGGCCGCGCGGGCGAGCGCGGCCACGTCCTGCGGATGGTCCGGGTCGAGCAGGGTCACCCGGGCGCCCAGGGCCTCCGCCTTCTCCTTCAGGCCGAAGCGTGCGACCTTCCCGCCGCCGGAGCGCGGGTTCATGATCAGGAACGGGCGCCGCGGCGGGGGAGCCCGCCGTTCGCGGACGCGCCGTTCCTCCTGACCGGCCCTGTGCACCGCGGCACGCCCGCAGCTCAGCGCCAGGATCCACAGGGCGAGCGAGGTGAGCACCACCCAGAGCAGGTCCGCGTGGGCGTAGTAGAGGAGCACACCCACCGGTGCCGCCACGGTCAGGGCCACGGCCAGCACCCTGACCGCTCCGCGCCGGGTCAGCACCCACCAGACGCCGGCGGCCGTGACCCCGGTGCCGGCCAAGGCCACGGCGACCAGCAGGAGGCTCTTCAGTCCGGCGACGACGACCGGCAGGACCAGTGCCGCGGCCCCGGCGGCCAGGGCGAGGCGGGCGAGCCGGCGCGGTGCGCGGCGGACGGGGGAGGCGGGACGTTCCATGGACCGACCCTGCCACCGCCCGGCGCCGGTGCGCCGTCGCCGCCACGCCGCGAACGGCGGTATTTCGTGGTGGCGACGGCGCACCGGGCCGCGGTCCTCAGGCGGTGCAGGTGAGCACGCCCGCCGCCTCCTTGGCGGCCAGCACGCGCAGGACGCTGTCGTGCACCCGGGTGCGCACCGCCGGTTCGTGCCGCATGGCGTAGCGGATGCCCTCGGCCATGGCGGGAATGCCCGTCGGCTGCACCGTCAGCACGAGGTCCCCGCCGGCCCGCAGGAAGGCGAGCCCGCGCTTGCCGACGGCGAGGGACTGCGCGGAGGCCGCCTTGCCGAGGTCGTCGGAGATCACGACCCCCTTGAAGCCGAGGTCCTTGCGGAGCATCCCGCTGATGACCACGGAGGAGTACGCCGCCTGGTGCGCGGCGTCGATCCGCTTGTAGATCGCCGTGGAGATCATCACCAGTGCGGCTCCGGCCCCGATACCGGCCTTGAAGGGGGCGACGTTCGCGCCGGTGCGGGTCAGGGTCGTGTCGGTCACCCCGGCGGTGACGTCGGTGTTGCCGCGCACACTGCCCAGGCCCGGGAAGTGCTTGGGCGTGGTGAGCACCTTGGAGCGGGTGGCGCCCTGGACGTAGGCCGTGACGTGCGGGGAGACCACGGCGGAGGTCGATCCGAACTGCCGGCCGTACTTGCCGATCGGGGCGTTGGCGGTGCCCAGCGATGCGGGCACGATGTCGGCGACCGGCGCGAGGTTGACGTTCACCCCGGCGCTGCGCAGCTGGGCCGACCAGGTCGCGGCCTGCTGCCGCAGGTAGGTGGTCGTGTACTTGCCCTGGGTGACCCCGCTGGGGATGGTGGAGAAGCCGGGGCCCTTGAGGACCTGTACCTGGCCGCCTTCCTGGTCCGTGGCGACCAGCAGTCCGACCCGCTGTCCGGCGACGGTCTGCCGCATGCCCTGCAACTGGTCGGCGAAGGCCCGGATCTTCGTCACCCCCGCGGTGCTGCGGCCCGCGAGCATCACCGAGCCGACGGCGTAGGTCTTCATCGCGTTGAGGTCCGCTTTGGGCGTCGTGGGGAGTACGGCCGCGCCCATGAAGAGCTGGCCCACCCGCTCGGTGTCGTTCATGGCCGCCTCGACGCGCTGGGCGCACGACGGGGTGCTCGCGGCGGCGGTCCTGGCGGACATCGCGCGGGCCGTTCCGGAGCTGTCGGGGGAGCGGTGGGCGTCGCAGGCGGCGACGGCCAGTGTCGTCGCGAGGAAGGCGAGGGAGGCGCGGGAAGCGAAGTGGCGGGAAGTCACATCTACAGCAAATATCTGTGGGTATCCGCCATGTCAAACGCTGCCAGGCGATCGGGGGACGGTATGACGCCGGTCTATGTGGCCGTGGTGGGCCCTGGTACCGCCGGGGACCGTGAGCGCACGCACGCCCGGCGGGTGGGCGAGCTGCTGGCGCTGCGGGGCGCGGTGGTGGTCTGCGGCGGCCTCGGCGGTGTGATGGAGGCGGCGTGCGAGGGCGCCCGGGCGCACGGCGGCGTCACCGTCGGGCTGCTGCCCGGCCGGGACCGTGCCGAGGGGAACCCCTTCCTGACGGTCTGCCTGCCCACCGGGCTCGGCGAACTGCGCAACGGGCTCGTCGTGGCCGCCGCCGACGCGGTCGTCGCCGTGGGCGGGAGCTGGGGCACCCTGAGCGAGGTGGCGCTCGCGATGCGCACCGGCAGGCCCACGGTGGTCCTCGCCGGCTGGGACGTCGCCGCGGACGCCGGGGACGGGATCCCCCTGCGCGCGTCGAGCCCGGAGGAGGCGGTCCGGGCGGTCGTGGACGCGCTGCCGGACGGCAGGGGCGGGTTCGCCGCAGAGGGCTGAACTCCCCATCTGCAAAGAGGAATTGCCTGGAGCGCACCTCTTTGGGACGGGGTCCGCCACGGATCAGTGACTGAGTGGCTGTACCACTCCTTGCGGTCCACGGCCCCCGTGGGCCACCCTGGTCGGGCCCGGTCCGTGCCCGCCCCCGCATGCCCGTTCCCCTCCACGGTTCGTTCTCCCCCCACTCCGGTCCGTGCCCCTCCGCGTGTCCGCGGGGCGGCCCACCGAAGGACCGGCGCGCCCCCCTCCCGTCCCCTCGCCATGCCGTGCTGCCCGGCACGGCGGCTGACGACCGAACAGGATTCGGAATGTCCCTTTCTCGTCGAAGGATGCTGACGGTGACCGCCGCGAGCGTGGTGGCCGCCGCCGTCGATCTGCGCGGCCCGCTCGGCGTGGCCCTCGCCGCGACGGCGGTCGGCGACAGCGCCGCCTCCGTCCTGTCCACCGTGGACCGGACGCTGCAGCGCGGCCCGGACCTCGGCCGCGGTTACCGGGGGATCGTCGCCGGGCCCGGCGAACCCCACCTGATCCGGCGGGACCTGGCCGATGTCGCCGCGCCCGCGGTGACCCGGTCGCTCGCCGCCTTCGCCCAGATGTCCGACCTGCACATCGTCGACGACCAGTCGCCGCTGCGCGTGGAGTGCCTGGACCGCCTGGCCGACTACGGTCCGCCGCACTACAACTCGTACCCGACGGAATCCGCCTACCGGGCCCACGAGTTCCTGTCGACGCAGACCACCGACGCGATGTGCCGGGCGATCAGACGCACCGGCCGCGGCCCGAGAACGGGTGCCCCGCTGGCCTTCACCGTCGTCACCGGCGACGCCGTGGACAACTGCCAGTACAACGAGGCCCGCTGGTACATCGACCTGCTCGACGGCAACAGCGTGCGGCCGGACTCCGGCAACCTCGCCAAGGACGAGAGCGTCGCCGCCGGAGCGTTCGGCGCCGACGTCCACTACTGGCACCCCGAGGTACGGCAGTCTCCCCCCGACAACAACGACCTGGCCGGCTTCCCCCTGGTCACCGGGCTCCTCACCGCCGCCCGCCGGCCCTTCGCCGCCACCGGTCTCGGCATGCCCTGGTACGCCGCCTACGGCAACCACGACGGGCTCGTCCAGGGCAACGTCCCGCCCGACACGCTGCCGTTCGACCCGCTGAAGGCCATCGCCACCGGCTCCACCAAGCTGACCAAGGTCGAGGGCGTGCCCGACGTCCTCGACAACGGACTCGGCTACTACGTCGAACTGCTGACGGACATCCTCACCGGCGACTTCACCCTCGCCACGGCGAAGGTCACCGCCGACTCCGCCCGCCGGCTGCTGTCCCGGAGCGAGTTCGTCGCCGAGCACTTCCGCACCAGCGGTACCCCCGCGGGCCACGGCTTCACCTCCGGCGCCGACCGCGCCTACTACGCCGTGCCCTCGGCGCCGGACGACCTCTTCCAGTACCTCGTCCTGGACACCACCAACGCCGGGGGAGGGGCCGACGGCGCCCTCGACGAGGAGCAGTGGGCATGGCTGGAAGGGCGCCTGAAGGCCGTCTCCTCCCGGTACGAACTGGCCGACCCGGGCGGCACGGGGCCCGGGACCGTCGTGCAGCAGCCGGGTGTCCGCGACAAGCTCGTGGTCGTGTTCTGCCACCACACGCTCGACTCGATGGACAACACCGACGACGACGCGCCCTACGGCGGCGACGACCTGCGCGCCCTGCTGCTGCGCTTCCCCAACGTGGTGCTGATGGTGGACGGCCACACCCATACCAACACCGTCATTCCCCACCGGCCCGCCTGGCCGGCCTCGCTCAGCGGCGGCTTCTGGGAGGTCAACACCGCCTCGCACATCGACTGGCCGATCCAGAGCCGGATCCTGGAGGTGGCCGAGGGCAACGGCACCCTGTCGATCTTCACCACGATGATCGACGCGGACGCCCCGGTGTCCTACGGCGGCGACACCGGCTCCCCGGCCGCGCTCGCCTCCCTCGCCCGCGAACTGGCCGTCAACGACATCCAGGCGGTCGCCCGCGGCATCGACAAGCGGCGCGGCACGGCCGACGCGCGCAACACCCAACTGCTCGTCCCGCTGCCCTTCCCGCTCCCCGCGGGCCTCGGCACGCCCGCCGCCGACTGGCCGTACCTGGCGCAGGGGCAGAGCGGCAGCCGGGTCAAGGCCGCGCAGTACCTGCTGAACGCGCGCGGGGCGGCGCTCGCGGTGGACGGGGTGTTCGGTACGGCGACGGCGGCCGCGGTGCGGACGTTCCAGGGCGCCCGCGCCCTGCCGGTGGACGGCGTCGTCGGATCCGCGACGTGGCAGGCGCTCGTTGTGGCGCCGCTGGCACAGGGCGACGCCGGGGCCGCCGTGTCCTCGGCCCAGTCGCTGCTCAACACCCACGGGGCGGCGCTTGCTGTGGACGGGGTGTTCGGTACGGCGACGGCCGCCGCGGTGCGGACGCTCCAGGGCGCCTGCGCCCTGCCCGTGGACGGTGTCGTGCGGTCGGCGGGCTGGCTGCGGCTGCTCGCGCCGTGAGACCGCGGGGGCGGCACCCCGTCCCGGGTGCCGCCCCCGCGGAGCGCGGTCAGCCCAGCTGGGTGTGGAGGAACTCCAGCGTGCTGCGCCAGGCGCGGTCCGCCGACTCGGCGTGGTACGCCTCGGGACGCTGGTCGTTGAAGAACGCGTGGCCGGCCGGGTAGGTACGGAAGTCGGCCTCGACACCGGCCTGTTCGCGGATGGCGTCGCGCAGCGCGACCAGGGCGGCCGGGGGGACGCTCTCGTCCGTCTCCCCGAAGTGCCCGAGGACCTCGGCCTTGAGGCCGGTGAAGTCGGGCAGTTCGCCCTGGACGACACCGTAGAAGGGGACCGCGGCGCTCACCCGGGGGTCGCTCGCGGCCTGGTAGAGCACGAATCCGCCGCCCATGCAGAAGCCGACGGAGCCGACGTGCTCGGAGGTCACCTCGGGACGCGCGAGGAGGTAGTCCACGGCGCCGGACAGCAGCTCCACGCCGCGCGCGACGGGCAGCGCGCGCATCATGCGCAGCGCCTCGCCGGAGTCGTGGGCGACGTTGCCGCCGTACAGGTCGGGGGCGAGGGCGACGAAGCCCTCCTTGGCCAGGCGTTCGGTGACGTCGGCGATGTGGTCGTTCAGGCCCCACCATTCCTGGATCACGATCACGCCCGGACCGCGCCCGGCGGGCGGCAGCGCCAGGTAGCCGTGCGCGGTGGCTCCTGCGCTGGTGAAGGTGACGTTCTGACGGACGGGGGAACCGGTCTGCTGCGGAGTCTCGGCCATGGGATCACGCTATGCCCGGCGACTCGATCGTACAAATTTAAAGCACACGCAAAGTGGGGCGGACCGGCCCCCTGGCACCGGGCCGGGAGGGGCTGACGTGCAGGGGGGAACGGAGTGCCCCGATCGGGGTACTCAGTTCCTTATGAGGGGGATCGTTCCCCGTCCAGCGAGGACTCGATCTCGCGCACCACCCGCCACATCGGCGTGCGCCGCCGGGTGATCACCACCACGACGTCGTCCTCGGCCTCCGCCGGCCCCCCGGCCGCGGCGCCCTCGGGGTTCCAGCCGCGGCGCACGTAGTCCAGCGCGTGGTCCACCGCGGCGAAGGCGTCGCCCTCGCCGCCGGAACGCAGCCACGAACGCAGGCCGTTGTTGTGCGCGGCGACTACCGCGGCGGCGATGACGTCGGCCCGCAGCTTGCCGTCGGGCCGGTCGGCGAAGCGCGCCCCGAGGTACTCGGCGAGGGCCCGCTCGTAGCGCCAGACCACGGACAGCTCGTACGCCCGCAGCCCGGGCACCTGCTTGGTCAGGCGGTAGCGCTGCACGGAGAAGGTGGGGTTCTCGGCGTACATGTTCAGCACGAGGCGGGCGGCGCCGCAGGCCTTGGACACCGGCTCGTCGGTGTCCGCGCTCCCGTCCAGGAACTCGGTCATCTCGGCGAGCGCGCGTTCATGGTCGGGAAAGACCACGTCTTCCTTGGAGGGGAAGTAGCGGAAGAACGACCGGCGTCCGACGCCCGCCAGGGCGACGATGTCGTCGATCGTCGTCGCCTCGTAACCGCGTTCCAGGAAGAGCTGGAAGGCCGCGGCGACGAGGGCGTCCCGCATCGGGGGCTTCGTGGTCATGGTCCGAAAATCTAGCATCGGGGGCTTACGGATGGCACTGAGTGTGCATAATTGAGGGTACTCGATGCCATGGGCGCCGTACACGGACTGGAGTGACCGATCGTGAGCCAGGAATTCGACCTGTTCCGGACGTCGGAGGAGCACGACATGCTCCGTGACGCGGTGCGTTCGCTCGCGGAGGCGAAGATCGCCCCGTTCGCGGCGGAGGTGGACGAGGCGGGGCGGTTCCCCGAAGAGGCGCGGGAGGCGCTGGAGGCCAACGACCTGCACGCGGTGCACGTGCCCGAGGCCTTCGGCGGCGCCGGCGCGGACGCGCTGTCCACGGTGATCGTGATCGAGGAGGTGGCGCGGGTGTGCGCCTCCTCCTCGCTGATCCCGGCCGTGAACAAGCTGGGATCGCTGCCCGTGCAGCTGTCGGGCTCCGAGGAGCTGAAGACGACGTACCTGGGCGCGCTGGCACGCGGCGAGGGGATGTTCTCCTACTGCCTGTCCGAGCCGGAGGCCGGCTCGGACGCGGCGGGGATGAAGACCCGCGCGGTGCGCGACGGGGACTTCTGGGTGCTCAACGGCGTGAAGCGCTGGATCACCAACGCGGGGGTGTCGGAGTTCTACACCGTGATGGCGGTGACCGACCCGGACAAGCGCTCCAAGGGGATATCGGCCTTCGTGGTGGAGAAGGGCGACGAGGGTGTGTCCTTCGGGGCCCCGGAGAGGAAGCTCGGCATCAAGGGGTCGCCGACGCGTGAGGTGTACTTCGACAACGTGCGCATCCCCGCGAACCGCATGATCGGCGCGGAGGGCACCGGCTTCGCCACCGCCATGCGGACCCTGGACCACACGCGGGTGACGATCGCCGCGCAGGCGATCGGCATCGCGCAGGGCGCCCTCGACTACGCCAAGGGGTACGTCAAGGAGCGCAAGCAGTTCGGCAAGGCGATCGCGGACTTCCAGGGCATCCAGTTCATGCTGGCGGACATGGCGATGAAGCTGGAGGCGGCCCGGCAGCTGACGTACGCGGCCGCGGCGAAGTCCGAGCGCAACGACGGGGACCTGACGTTCTTCGGCGCGGCCGCCAAGTGCTACGCGTCGGACGCGGCAATGGAGATCACCACCGACGCGGTGCAGCTGCTCGGCGGTTACGGGTACACGCGGGACTACCCCGTGGAGCGCATGATGCGCGACGCGAAGATCACCCAGATCTACGAGGGCACCAACCAGGTCCAGCGCATCGTCATGGCCCGCAACCTGCCGTAAGCACCCAACCGAGAGTGTGAGGGGACATCAAGTGAGCTTGAGGATCGTTGTAGCGGTGAAGTACGTGCCCGATGCGACGGGGGATCGTCATTTCGCGGGGGATCTGACGACGGATCGTGATGCGGTGGACGGGCTGCTGTCGGAACTGGACGAGTATGCGGTGGAACAGGCGCTGCAGATCGCTGAGGCGTCGGGGGACGCTGAGGTGACGGTGGTGACGGTGGGTCCTGAGGATGCGAAGGACGCGCTGCGCAAGGCGTTGTCGATGGGTGCGGACAAGGCGGTGCATGTCGAGGACGAGGGCTTGCACGGGTCTGATGTGCTGGCGACGTCGCTGGTGCTGGCGAAGGTGGTCGAGCACGTGGGGTTCGATCTGGTGGTGACGGGGATGGCGTCGACGGACGGGACGGCGGGTGTGGTGCCGGCGTTGGTGGCGGAGCGGTTGGGTGTGCCGCAGGTGACGTTGCTGTCGCAGGTGGCGGTCGCCGGTGGGACGGTGTCGGGGCGCCGGGACGGTGATGTGGCGTCGGAGCAGGTGGAGGCGGCGTTGCCGGCGGTGGTGTCGGTGACGGACCAGTCGGGTGAGGCGCGGTATCCGTCGTTCAAGGGGATCATGGCGGCGAAGAAGAAGCCGGTGGAGTCCCTGGACCTGTCCGATCTGGGGATCGATGCGGGCCAGGTCGGTCTGGCGGGTGCGTGGACCGAGGTTGTGGAGGCGGCGGCGCGTCCGGCGCGTTCGGCCGGGACGATCGTGAAGGACGAGGGCGAGGGCGGCAGGCAGCTCGCGGAGTTCCTCGTGAGCCAGAAGTTCATCTGATCCGCTTGTCCGTCTGTTCTGCGAGGAGTTCGAGTTTCCATGGGTGAAGTCCTGGTCTTTGTGGACCATGTCGATGGTGCGGTGCGTAAGCCGACGCTGGAGTTGTTGACGATCGCGCGTCGGCTGGGTGAGCCGGTGGCGGTGGCGTTGGGTGCGGGTGCTGGGTCGACTGCGGGTGTGCTGGGTGCGCATGGTGCGGTGCGGGTGCTGGTGAGTGAGGCTTCGGAGTTCGCGGAGTTCTTGGTGGTGCCGAAGGTGGACGCTTTGGAGGCGGCCGCGAAGGTGGTGGGTCCGGTGGCGGTGCTGGTGGCGTCGTCGGGTGAGGGCAAGGAGGTCGCGGCGCGGTTGGCGTTGCGGCTGGGGTCGGGTCTGATCACGGACGCGGTGGATGTGGTGGCCGGTGATGGGGGTGCGGTGGCCACGCAGTCGGTGTTCGCGGCGTCGTTCACGACGCGGTCGCGGGTGACGTCCGGCGTGCCGGTGATCACGGTGAAGCCGAACTCGGCGCCGGTGGAGGCTGTCGGGGCGGCGGGTGCGGTGGAGGAGCTTGCGGTGACCTTCGGTGCGCTGGCTACGGGTGCGCGGGTGGTGTCGCGGACGGCGCGGGAGGCGACGGGTCGTCCGGATCTGACGGAGGCGGCGATCGTGGTCTCGGGTGGTCGTGGTGTGGGGGGTGCGGAGAACTTCTCCGTGGTCGAGGCGTTGGCGGATGCGTTGGGTGCGGCGGTGGGTGCGTCGCGTGCGGCGGTGGATGCGGGCTGGTATCCGCACGCGAATCAGGTGGGTCAGACGGGTAAGTCGGTGTCGCCGCAGTTGTATGTGGCGGCGGGTATTTCGGGTGCGATTCAGCACCGGGCGGGGATGCAGACGTCGAAGACGATCGTGGCGGTGAACAAGGATCCGGAGGCGCCGATTTTCGAGTTGGTGGATTTCGGGGTGGTGGGTGACCTGTTCCAGGTGGTGCCGCAGTTGACCGAGGAGGTCACTGCCCGCAAGGGCTGATCTTCGTTTCCCCGCGGGCGGCTCCCTCACGGCCCGCCGCGACGGAGCCCCGTGGCGCCACCCGGCACCACGGGGCTCCGCACGTATGACCGGGGTCACAAGAACGCGCGCGCGGATCCGGACAGTACAGGGAGTGATATCGAGATCCCTCGCCGACCGCACGCCGCCCGTGCCACGCGCGGGCGGGCCGCTCGTGCCCGCGCCCCGCACCGCCGTCCCCGCGCCGCGCCCCGCCCGGGCGGGCAAGGGCCACGCGTGGCGTCCGGACATCCAGGGACTGCGCGCCGTCGCGGTCACGATGGTGGTCCTGGCGCACGCGCAAGTGCCGCACCTGGCGGGCGGCTACGCCGGCGTGGACGTCTTCTTCGTGATCTCCGGCTTCCTCATCACCACGCTCCTCCTGCGGGAAGTGCTCGCCACCGGCACCGTCTCCCTGCGCGCCTTCTACGCCCGGCGGGCGCTGCGCCTGCTGCCCGCTTCCACGATCGTCGTCCTCGCCACGGTCGCCGGCGCGTGGTTGTTCCTGTCGAAGATCCGCTTCGCCGAGTACGCCGGTGACGCGCTGGGCAGTTCGCTGTACGCGGTGAACTTCCGGCTGGCCGTCCACGGCACGGACTACTTCGCCCAGAGCGCCCCGCCCTCGCCCTTCCAGCACTTCTGGTCGCTCGCGGTGGAGGAGCAGTTCTACCTGCTGTGGCCGCTGCTCCTGCCCGCCGCCGCGCGCTTCACCCGGCGCCGGCGCGGGCTGGCCCTGCCGCTCGCCGCGCTCTGCCTGCTGTCGTTCGGGCTGAGCGTGTGGACGACGCGGAGCTCGCCCTCCTGGGCGTACTTCGGCTTCCACACCCGGGCCTGGGAGCTCGGCGCGGGGGCCCTGACCGCCCTGGCCGCGGTCCGGCTGCGCAGACTGCCCGCGCGGTGGGCGGCGCCGATGACGTGGGCGGGGCTGGCCGGTGTCCTGCTGTCCGCGGTGGTGTTCGACGCGGACACCCCCTTCCCGGGCCACCACGCCCTGCTGCCGGTGCTCGGTGCCGTACTCGTCCTGGCGGGCGGCTGCGCGCCGGCACCGCAGTGGGGTGCCCGCGCGCTGCTCGCCCGGCGGCCGCTGACATGGCTGGGCGGACTCTCGTACGGCTGGTACCTGTGGCACTGGCCGCTGCTGGTGATCGTCCCGGTGGCGCTGGGGGTACCCGCGGACCCGCTCCTCGGGGTCGGTCTGAGCGCCCTCGCCCTCCTGCCCGCGTGGCTGACGCTCCACCTGGTCGAGAACCGGGTGCGCTTCCACCCCGCGCTGCTCAGGCGCCCCGCTCGCGGGCTCGTGCTCGGCGCCGCGCTGACGACGGGCGCCGTGGCGACCGTCCTGGTCGCGTCTGCCTTCCCGCCCGCCGTCGACTCCGGCGCGCCCGCGGTCGCCCTGAGGCCCGCGCTCACCGCCGCCCCCGACCCGGGCGGGCGGCTCGCGGAGCTGCTGGACGGCGCGGCGACGAGCCTGCCCGGCAACCTGCGCCCGGCGCTGGCGGACATCACGTCCGCACGGTCGGCGGTCTACCAGGACGGCTGCCACGTCAACTACGCCAGTACCGCGGTGTCGCCGTGCGTGTACGGCGACACGTCCGCGGACCGCACCGTGGTCCTCTTCGGTGACTCCCACGCGGCGCAGTGGTTCCCCGCGCTGGACCGGCTGGCCAAGGCCCGCCACTGGAAGCTGGTCTCACTGACCAAGGCCTCCTGCAAGGTGGCCGAGGTGACCACCGTCAACGGGGGCGGCCCGTACCGCGCCTGCGACCAGTGGCGGGCCAAGGCCCTCGCCCGGATCCACGCCCTGCACCCGGCGCTGGTCGTCGCCTCCTCCTCCGACGCCGGTACTCCGGACCGGCGGACGGACGACCCGCTGCGGCAGTGGACCGCCGGCTTCGCGGCCACCTACCGCGCGCTCGCACGGGACGGCACCCGCGTCGTCGCCCTCCTCGACACCCCGTGGCCCCGGGCCGACGCGGTCGACTGCGCGGCCACCCGCCCCCTGCACCTCGAACGCTGCACCAACCACCTGCCCGGCGCGGTCCGCGACCCCCTCCGCGGGGCCGCGATCCGCGCGGCCGCCCGTACGACCGGCGGGACCGTCCTCGACCCCACCCGCTGGTTCTGCACGGACGCGGGCGCCTGCCCGGTCGTCGTGGGCGACGTCTTCGTCTACCGCGACGAGAGCCACATGGCCGACGCCTACGCCGAGGCCATCGCCCCCGTCCTCGGCGACCACCTGCCGCTACCTCCGAGGTAATCGACGCCTCCGCGCCGTCCCGGCAGGGTGGACGTACCGGCGGACGGGCCGCGCACTCCACCCCGTCCGCCGGGCCCACCACAACGAGCGGGAGGAAAAGGCATGGAGCAGAACCGGTACGAGACCGCGGTGGCCCGGTACTTCGAGGCATGGAACGCCGGAGGCCCCGGGAACGCGGAAGCACGGGCCAAGGCCGTGGCCGCCGCGTGGACGGAGGACGGCCGCTACACCGACCCGCTGGCCGACGCCACCGGCCACGAGGCCATCGACGCGCTCATCGGCGGCGTGGCGGAGCAGTTCCCCGGCCTGGTGTTCACCCTCACCGGCAGCGTGGACGGCCACCACGACATCGCCCGGTTCTCCTGGGAGCTGGGGCCGCAGGGCGCGCCCGCGGGAACCGCACCGGTGGCCGGGTCGGACGTGATCACACTGGCCGAGGACGGCCGGATCCGCTCGGTCAGCGGCTTCCTGGACCGGATTCCGCAGGGCTGACGGGCGGCGTTCCCGCCCTGAGGGCGGCGGCGGTCTCCGGGTCGGCGGGCAGGAACGTCTCGATCGCCAGCTCGGAGACCGTGATGTCCATGGGGGTGTTGAAGGTGGCGGCCGTCGAGAGGAACGACAGCTCCCGGCCCCCGTGGGCGACCCGCAGCGGCAGCGCCAAGGGGACGTGCGGGCCGTCCGGCGCGGGCGGGTCCGGGTGCGCGCCGTCCACCGGATAGGCCGCCAGCTCCTCGTGCAGCCGGCGCAGCGGCGCGTAGCCGCTCATCGTGATCTGGCGCTCGACGCGCTCCAGCAGATGGCCGCGCCACTCGCGGAAGTTGAGGATGCGCGGGGCGAGACCCTGCGGGTGCAGGGTGATCCGCAGGGCGTTCATCGGAGGCCGCAGCAGGTGCCCGGCGACACCGTCGAGGAGCAGGCCGACCCCGCGGTTGGCGGCCACGACGTCGTACATGCCGTCCAGGACCAGCGCCGGGTACGGGTCGTACGCGGCCAGCAGCCGGTCGAGGCCGTCCCGCAGCGGGCTCATGGCGGGGTCGCGCAGCGGCGTCTCGGGGAAGGAGGGAGCGTAACCAGCCGCCACCAGCAGGGCGTTGCGCTCCCGCACCGGTACGTCCAGGTGCTCCGCCAGCCGCAGCACCATGGCCTGGCTGGGACGCGAGCGGCCGGTCTCGATGAAGCTGATGTGCCGGGCCGAACTGTCGGCCCGCAGCGCGAGTTCCAGTTGGCTGATCCGGCGCCGTTCGCGCCAGCCGCGCAGCAGGGCGCCCACCCCCGCGACGGACGGGCCGGGGCCGGCGGTGGTCGTCGTCATGCGCCGACCGTAACGCAGGTGCGCGGCGCGGGCGGTCGTGCTGTGATGCGTTGATGGAGCGGGAACCGCGGATCGACATCGGCGAGCACGAGGGGCCGACGCCCTGGGCGGACCGGGCGTGGCGGCACGACGCCCTCGCCTGGGCGGAGCAGGCCATCACCGCCCGCGGTCTGCGACCGCGGGCGCGGGAGGAGTGGCTGGCCCGGCTGCGTCCCTGGTCGGTGGTCGTGCGCATCCCCACCGCCTCGGGGGAGACGGTGTGGTTCAAGGCGAACCCCCCGGGTTCCGCCTTCGAGCCCGCGCTGACCAGGGCCCTGCACGGGTGGGTGCCGGGCCGGGTGCTGGCGCCGCTGGCGGTGGACACCGGGCGCGCCTGGGCGCTGCTGCCGGACGGCGGGCCGCTGCTGGCCGGCACCGCGGACCGGCCGGGGGGCAGCCCCTACTACTGGGAGGCCCCGCTGCGCGCGTACGCCGCCCTGCAGCGGGCCACCGCGCACCGCGCGGAGGAGATGGCCGCACTGGGAGTGCCCGACCTGCGGCCCGCGCGGCTGCCGGAGCGGCTGGACGAGCTGATCCACCGCACCGACGCGCCCGCCGACGTCCGTGCCGTCCGCCCGCGGTTCGCGGACTGGTGCGCGGAACTCGACGGGTCCGGCATCGGCGCGGCACTCGACCACGCCGATCTCCACGACGACCAGGTCTTCCACCGCGGCGACGCCTATGTCTTCTTCGACTGGGGCGACGCGGCCCTCGCCCACCCCTTCACCAGCCTGCTCGTGACCGCCCGGATGGCGCACCGGCGGCACGGCGCGGACGGCCCGGAGGTGGTGGCCCGGCTGCGCGACCGCTACCTGGAATCCTGGGGCGGCGAGGGCCACGACCTGCCCGCGCTGCGCCGGCTGGCGAGCCTGGCCTGCCGGGTCGGCGCGGTCGGCCGCGCCCACACCTGGGGCCGGGTCTTCCCCGCCACGGGCTCCGGCACCGCCACCGGAACGGTGCCGGTCGAGCGGATGACGCTGTGGCTGAAGGAACTCCTCAACGAGCCGCCTCTGTAAGGGAATCCGGGCCCTTGGCGAGGGCGACCGGCCGGAAGACCGGATCGGGCCGAGGCCTGTCCTGGTCCGGCAGGGCCGCCGGCCGCCCGGCCGGTGAGGCGGCGTCCCCCGCGCCCAGCACGAGCGCGGTGGCGAAGTGGCCCGCGGCGATCCGTGCGGCGAGCTCGCGCGGGGTCCGGCCCTGTCCGTGGCCGGTGAAGCGGGCCTCCCCGGCGGGACGCAGGCCGTGCGCCGCGGCGTGCCGCAGGACCGGCCCCTCGGCGTCGTACGGCTCGCGCCGCCGGAAGGGTCCGAGCAGCGCGTCGATGTCGCTGCCCACGTCGTGCCCGGCGTCCTTGTCGACGGTGGTGACCAGCACCCCGCCGGGCCGCAGGACCCGCGCGCATTCCGCGACCACGTCCGTCGCGAACGGCAGCAGATGCAGCACCCAAAGCGTGGACACGGCGTCCAGCGACCCCGTCGCGAACGGCAGCCGGCGGACGTCGGCGACCATGATGCCCGGCCCTGCTCGGGCCCTGGCCATCCGTGCCATGGCGGTCGCGCCGTCCACCCCCGGCACCCGCAGCCCGGGACGTGCGTACCGCTGCGTCACCAGGCCCGTCCCGCACCCCGCGTCGAGCAGCGTGCGCGCCTGCCGTGGCACCAGCCCCAGCACCGCCTCGGCGGCGGCCCGGGCCCGCGGTGTCCCGCCCCGGGTGGCGTCGTACCGGGCGGCCTCCCTCTCGTGGTCCAGCATGACCGCAGGCCAGGCCGGTGCCTCAACCCCCTTCACGGCGCGGGGGGTTACCGAAGCCAGGGCGCTTGGGCGACTGCCGGGAACGGCAGAGGCGGCGGACCGGTCACCGGTCCGCCGCCCTTGTGCCGTGCGGGGCGAGGCCTATGTCAGTTGAAGACCATCGGGTCGGGGCCCAGGCGGCCGTCGTTGTCGAGGGCGTCGATGGCCGCCAGGTCCTCGGCGTCCAGCTCGAAGCCGAAGACGTCGATGTTCTCCTTGATCCGCGCGGGGGTCACGGACTTGGGGATGACCACGTTGCCGAGCTGGAGGTGCCAGCGCAGCACGATCTGGGCCGGGCTCTTGCCGTGCTTGGCGGCCAGCGCGGCGAGCGCGGGCTCGTCGAGCAGGCCGCGGCCCTGGCCGAGCGGCGACCAGGCCTCCGTGGCGATGCCGTGCGCCGCGCCGAAGGCGCGCAGCTCGGCCTGCGGCAGATTCGGGTGCAGCTCGATCTGGTTGACGGCGGGCGCGACGGTGCCCTCGTCGAGGACGTGCTGCAGCTGCGCGACGGGGAAGTTCGAGACGCCGATCGCCCGGGCCCGGCCGTCGGCGTGGATCTTCTCCAGGGCGCGCCAGGTCTCCAGGTACAGGCCGCGCGCGGGGCTCGGCCAGTGGATCAGGTAGAGGTCGACGTAGTCGAGGCCGAGCTTGTCCAGGGAGGCGTCGAAGGCGCGCAGCGCGTTGTCGTGGCCCAGATCGGTCTTCCACAGCTTGGTGGTGACGAACAGGTCCTCACGGGCGATGCCGGAGGCGGCGATGGCGCGGCCGGTGCCCTGCTCGTTGCGGTACAGCGCGGCGGTGTCGATGCTGCGGTAGCCGGCCTCCAGGGCCGTGGCGACCGCGACGGCCGCCTCGTCGTCCGGCACCTGCCAGACGCCGAAGCCGAGCTGGGGCATCGTGATGCCGTTGTTGAGGGTGATGTCGGGGACCGTGCTCACAGGCGGCTGATCCTTAGGTTCTCGTTCGGTATACACGTAACGTGGGTGCCAACGATCGCATCCCGGCAGGCATTCCCGCGACGTCCCCGGTCAGTGCCGGTACAGGGCCTCGATCTCCCGCGTGTACGTCTTCTCTATCGCCTTCCGCTTCAGCTTCAGCGACGGCGTGAGCAGCCCCTCCTCCTCGGAGAACTGGCCGGCCAGGATGCGGAAGGTACGGATCGACTCCGCCTGCGAGACGAGGGTGTTCGCGGCGACCACCGCCCGGCGGATCTCGGTCTCCAGGTCGGCGTCGTGGATCAGCCGGGCGATCGGCAGCTGCGGCTTGCCCCGCATCGTCAGCCAGTGCCCGACGCCCTCGGGGTCGAGGGTGAGGAGCGCGGCGATGAACGGACGGTCGTTGCCGACCACGACGCACTGCGACACCAGCGGATGGGACCGCACCCGGTCCTCCAGCACCACCGGGGAGACGGACTTGCCGCCGCTGGTGACCAGGATCTCCTTCTTCCGCCCGGTGATGGTCAGATAGCCGTCCTCGTCCAGCGCGCCGAGGTCGCCGGTGGCCAGCCAGCCGTCGTGCAGGACCTCCGCGGTGGCCTTGGGGTTGTTGAGGTACTCGGTGAACACCTGGCCTCCGTGCACCCACACCTCGCCGTCGTCGGCGATGTGCACGGAGGTGCCGGGGATGGGCAGCCCGACCGTGCCGAAACGTGTCTGCTCCGGGGGGTTGGCCACGGCGGCGGCCGTCGTCTCGGTCAGTCCGTACCCCTCGAAGATCCGCACGCCGGCGCCGTCGAAGAACAGCCCGAGCCGCCGGTCCATCGCCGACCCGCCGGAGAAGGCGTGCCGGACCTTGCCGCCGAGGGCCGCGCGCACCTTGCCGTAGACGAGCTTCTCGTACAGCTGGTGCTGCATCCGCAGTCCGGCGCTGGGGCCGGGGCCGGTGCCGAAGGCGCGCGCCTCGGTGGCCTCCGCGTGCCGTACGGCGATCTCGACGGCCTTCTCGAACGGCCCCAGTTTGCCGTTTGCCTCGGCTTTGCGGCGCGCGCCCTGGAAGACCTTCTCGAAGACGTACGGGACCGCGAGCACGAAGGTCGGCTTGAAGGAGGCCATCGCCGGCAGCAGTTCGGCGGCGGCCAGGTTCGGCTGGTGGCCCAGCCGCACCCGGGCACGCACCGCCGCGACCTCCACCATGCGGCCGAAGACGTGGGCGAGCGGGAGGAAGAGCAGGGTCGAGGCCTCGTCGCCGGGCCGGGAGTGGAAGACCGGCTCGTACTTGGCGATGACGTTGTCGGCCTCGGCCATGAAGTTGGCGTGGGTGATCACGCAGCCCTTGGGGCGGCCGGTGGTGCCCGAGGTGTAGATGACGGTGGCCGGGCCGTCCGGGGTGACGGCCATGCGGTGCCGGTGGACCAGGTCGTCGTCGACGTCGGCGCCGTCCCGGGCCAGTTCGGTGAGCGCGTCGGAGTCCAGCTGCCACAGCCGGGCCAGCCGGGGGAGTTCGTCGACGACCGCGCCGATGGTCATCGCATGGTCCTCGTGCTCCACGACGCAGGCCACCGCGCCCGAGTCCTGCAGCATCCAGCGCACCTGCTCGGAGGAGGACGTCGGGTAGATCGGCACCGGCTGGGCGCCGATCGTCCACAGCGCGTAGTCCAGCACGGTCCACTCGTAGCGGGTGCGGGACATCAGGCCGACCCGGTCGCCGAAGCGGATGCCGTGCGCCAGCAGGCCCTTGGCCACGGCGAGGACCTCGTCCCGGAAGCGGGCGGCGGTGACGTCCTCCCACTCGGCGCCCTCGGGACCGGTCCGGCGGCCGAGCACGACACGGTCCGGCTCCTCCGCGGCGGCGGCGAACACGGAGTCCGCCAGACCGCCGACCTGGGGTGCCGTCACCAGTGGGGGAATGGTGAACTCGCGCAACGTCGCTCCTCGGCCGCTCGGGCGGTTGCAGAAGCTACCCGATGGCGCGGCGGGGCGGGAGGGGTGCGAAAACCGTGTGTGAGGGTCTGCGGAGAGGCCCTCACACGCCGGTGACGAGCGGATTCCCTGTTACCGCAAGGAACATGGGGCCGGGAGGGAGCGTCCGGACGGATCGGGCGCCGTCCGGATCTGCACCAAATCCCCGCGCGGGTATCACCCTCGCTCTACAGCGCCCACCGGCTCCGGAACGGGTCGTTCCGGTGCTGCCGCCTGCGGCTTCGACCGTACGAGGACAAGCACGACCGCGCCCGCGACCAGCCCCGCGATGCCGGCGGTCACGGCGGCCGCGTCGAGCCCCGCGGCGAAGGCGGCGTGCAGCGCGTGGTCGGCCGCCGGCCGCTGCGCCTCGGGCACCCGGGCCAGCAGTTCCCGTGCGCCGCCGCCCGCGAGCACCCGCGCGGTGGCGTGCGGGGCGGGGACGCCGGAGTCGCGCAGCGAGTCCTCCATCCGCCCGGTGAGCAGCGTGCCGAAGACGGCGACCGCCAGCGCGTAGCCGAGCTGGCGGAAGGTGTTGACCGCGCCGCCCGCCATGCCCGCGCGCCGCGGCGGTACGGAGGCCAGTGCCGCGCCCGCGATCGCCGGGTTGACCAGGCCCACGCCGAGGCCGGCCACCACCAGGCCCACGGTCAGCGAGGCCCAGCCGGAGCCCGCGTCCAGCACCGCCTGCGCCAGCGCCCCGGCGCCGATCAGCACCAGGCCGCCGCCGATCACCAGCCGGTACGGCGCCCCGTGCAGGAGCCGGCCGCCCACCGCCGAGGCCACGAACGCCGCCAGCGCCAGCGGGATCAGGACCAGGCCGCCGCGCACCGGGCTCAGCCCCAGCAGGGTCTGCAGCCACAGCGAGGTGTACGCCAGGACGCCGAACGCCGTACCGGCGAGGGCGAACGCGCCGACCATGACGGCGGTGAACGAGCGGTCCCGGAAGAGCGCGAGGTCCAGCATCGGGTGCGCGGACCGCCGTTCCACGAGCACGAAGACCACCAGGGCCGCCGCCGCGCAGGCGAACGTCGTCGCCGTGCGCGCCGAGGCCCAACCGGCCTCGTCCGCGCGGATCACCGCGAAGGTGGTGAGCCCGGCGAAAGCGGTGAAGGACGCGGTGCCCGGCCAGTCGATCCGCGCGCCGCCGTGGCCGCCCTTCGACTCGCCCACCACGCGCAGCGTGAGCGCGATGGTGACGACGCTCACCGGCAGGTTGACAAAGAAGATCCACCGCCAGTCCAGTCCCTGCGTCAGCAGGCCGCCCAGCACCGGGCCGAGCGCCGCCGCCGCGCCGCTGACCGCGCCCCACACGCCGAGCGCCACCGAGCGGTCGCGTCCCTGGTAGGCCGCGCCGATCAGCGAGATCGTGGTGGCGAACATCGCCGTCGCGCCCACACCCTGCACGGCGCGCATGGCCACGAGCCAGCCCGCCCCGGGTGCCAGGCCGCAGGCGAGCGACGCGGCGGCGAACAGCGCCGTCCCCACCACGTACATCCGGCGGCGCCCGATGACGTCCGCCGCCGAACCGGCGCCGAGCAGCAGGGCGGCCAGCGCCAGCGCGTATATGTCGATCATCCATTGGAGGTCGGACAGCGAGGCGTTCAGCGCGTCCGCGATGTCCGGGAGCGCGACGATCACGATCGTCACGTCGATCAGCAGCATGAAGGTGCCGAGACAGACCGCGACCAGCGGTCCCCACTTGCGCATGGATTTTCCCTTTTCCTTGACGTCCCCCGCGGTCCCTCGACGGGGACCCTCTTCCGTACCATCGCCAAGGACGGCCCGGTTCCTCCAGCCACGAGCCGTGATGCGCCGGATTCCGACATGAGGAGAGAAAAGATGGGGGATTCCCACATGCTCGACGAGCTCGACCTGCGCCTGGTGCACGCCTTGCAACTCGACGGACGGGCCCCCTTCAGCCGCCTCGCGGACGTGCTGGGCGTCTCCGACCAGACCGTGGCGCGCCGCTACCGTCGCCTGCACGCCGACTTCGGGATGCGCGTGCTGGCCCTGCCCGAGCAGGAACTGCTCGGCAGGACCCGCTGGGCGCTGCGGCTGCGCAGCACGCCGGAGGCGGCCGAGTCGCTCGCCAAGGCGCTGGCCCGGCGCGCGGACACGGCGTGGATCTCGCTGATGGCGGGCGGCACGGAGGTCATGTGCGTCACCCGCTCGCGCAGCCACGACGAGCACGACGCGCTGCTGCTGGGCCGGCTGCCGCGCACCCCGAGCATCGTGGAGATCGGCGCCCACAGCATCCTGCACACCTTCTACGGCGGCGCGCTGGGGTGGTTCGCCAAACGGGAGGCGCTCACCGCCCAGGAGGCCGATGCCCTGCGGCTGCCCCCGCCGGACCTGCCGGAACCCGGCACCGTCGTCCTCGACGCCGCCGACGAGGCCCTGTTCGCCGCCCTGGCGCGGGACGGGCGCGCCACCTACCCCGAACTGCACCGGGCCACCGGGCTGTCGGAGTCCGCCGTCAAGCGCCGGCTGGAGCAGTTGCGCGGCTCGGGCGTGCTCTACACCGACGTGCAGCTGGACACGGCGTGGATCGGCCACGGCACCCGGGCGGTGTTCTGGATCACCGCGGCCCCGGCGGAGCTCCACTCGGTCGGCACGGCGCTGGCCGCCCACCGGCAGACCGCTTTCGTCGCGGCGACCACCGGCTCGTCCAACATCGTCGCCATCGTCATCTGCCGGGACACCGCGGAGATGTACCGCTATCTGAGCGAGCAGGTCGGCGCGCTGGAGGGCGTCCGGCATGTGGAGACCGTGCCCTACCTGCGCCTGGTGAAGCAGATCACGACGGAAGGGATCCACTGAGGGACCCGCTGAGGGATCCGTCGAGGATCGCCGCCGCCAGCGCGTCCGCCGCCTCCCTGGCCGCGGGCCGCCGCGATCCGTGCAGCAGGACGAAGTCCACCCCGCCGAGGTCCGGCAGCCCCGCGCGGGACGGCACCCGCACCAGACCGGGCGGGAGGAGTCCCTCGGCGTGTGCCATCACCCCGAGACCCGCGCGGGCCGCGGCGACCAGCCCGCTCAGCGAGCCGCTGGTGCACGCGATCCGCCACGACCGGGCGTGCCGTTCCATGACCTCCAGCGCCCGGGCCCGGGTGATCGCCGGGGCGGGGTAGAGGATCAGCGGGACCGGCCGCCGCGCGTCGAGCCGGAACCGCTCCGCGGCCACCCACACCAGCCGGTCCCGCCACACCAGTTCACCGTGCGTGTCGCCGGCCGCGCGCTTGCCGAGCATCAGGTCCAGCCGTCCGGCGGCCAGCCGCCGGTGCAAGGTGGCCGACAGCTCGACCGTCAGCTCCAGGTCGACCTCGGGATGCTCGCGCCGGAACGCCTCCAGGATCTCCGGGAGCCGGGTCAGCACGAAGTCCTCCGACGCGCCCAGCCGCAGCCGCCCGCGCAACCGGGTGCCCGCGAACCAGCCCGCCGCCCGCTCGTTGGCCTCCAGGATCGTGCGCGCGAAGCCGAGCATGGCCTCGCCGTCCTCGGTCAGCTCCACGCTGTGCGTGTCGCGTGCGAAGAACTGCCGTCCCGCCTCCTCCTCCAGCTTCCGCACGTGCTGGCTCACGGTCGACTGGCGCAGGCCGAGCCGCCGGGCGGCCTGCGTGAAGCTCAGCGTCCCCGCGACCGTGACGAAGGTCCGCAGCTGCACCGGGTCGAACATGCCCCCAGACTAGCGATGTCCATCGCGAAACGTGATGACAGTCAGTGCGGTCAATGCCATTTACGATCGACCGCGCGGCGGGCAAACTGGCGAGGCCACGTCCGTGCACCGATGAGGAAGTCCATGCGCCGCCTGCGTTACCCGTCCTGGCTCCCCCTGGACCCCTACATCGCGGCGCTGCTCGGCACCGTACTGCTCGCGGCCCTGCTGCCCGCCCGGGGCGCGGGCGCCCATGTGGCGGGAGGGGCCTCCACCGCGGCCGTGGCGCTGCTCTTCTTCCTGTACGGGGTGCGGCTGTCCACCCGCGAGGCGATGGACGGGCTGCGCCACTGGCGGCTCCACACGACCGTACTGGCCTGCACGTTCGTCCTCTTCCCCGTCCTCGGCCTGGCGGCCCACGTCCTGGTGCCGTACCTGCTGACGCCGCAGCTGTGGACCGGACTGCTCTTCCTGTGCCTGGTGCCCTCCACCATCCAGTCCTCGATCGCCTTCACGTCCCTCGCGCGCGGCAACGTCGCCGCCGCCATCTGCGCGGGCTCCTTCTCCAGCCTCGCCGGTCTCGTGCTCACCCCGCTGCTCGCGGCGGTGCTGCTGGGCGGCAGCGGGGCGGGCTTCTCGATGGACTCGGTCCTCGGGATCGTGGTCCAGCTGCTCGTGCCCTTCGCCGCGGGACAGGTGCTGCGCCGCTGGATCGGCGGCTTCGTCCTGCGGCACAAGAAGGTGCTCGGCCTGGTCGACCGCGGCTCCATCCTGCTGGTCGTCTACGCCGCCTTCAGCGAGGGTGTGGTCGGCGGCATCTGGCACCTGGTGACGCCCCTGCGCCTGCTCGGGCTGCTGCTGTCGGAGGCCCTGCTGCTGGCCGCGATGCTCGCGCTGACCTCGTACGGGGCGCGGCGCCTCGGCTTCGGCCGGGCGGACCGGATCACCATCGTCTTCGCCGGGTCGAAGAAGAGCCTCGCCGCCGGACTGCCCATGGCGACCGTGCTGTTCGGCGCGCAGGCCGGCCTCGCGGTGCTCCCGCTGATGCTCTTCCACCAGATGCAGCTCATGGTCTGCGCGGTGATCGCCAAGCGCTGGGGACGCCAGGCGGAGGCGGCCGCGCCCGCGGCGGACACTGCGGCGGGCACGGTGCCCGTACGCGGCGTCCTGGTGCGCAGTTCCGCGCCGGCGCGCGGGGACGAGGCCCCCTGACGCGGCGCGTTCCCGGCCTCGGGACTGGTGGGCTCGCATGTCGAAGTCTCGTATGTGCGTCGCTGACGTCGGCAGCTCCATGACGCCGAGTGAGCCGTCCGAGGCGGTCAATCGCGGTGGGATGATCGCGCGGTGAGCGAGACGAGGGTGTCGGCCGCGGAGGCCGTTGAGGCACATGTCCGGGCGTTCTTCGAGGGCCACTCCGTGGATGTCGTCGATTGCGACCTCGGGCCGGAACGGCGAGAGGTGTTGCCTGATTTGCGGGTACTCGTTGTGGGGCCCGGTCCCCGCAGCGACAGCTGGGCCTATGTGACCGCCGGGTGCTGGGCCGTGATGGAGAAGGACGGTCACGGCCTTGAGTTCGTCATGACGGCCCACGTCCGCGACCAGCGGTTCATCGAGGTCATGGCGATGATCGCCTACTACCACTGCGGAGGGCATCAGCTCGACCTGGAGCACAGCCTGCCGATCGGTGAACCGTGGGTGCCGGGTTCAACCTGCGATCACCTGCTGATCAGCCTTCCCTATCTCCACGGACCCGACCTTGAACACTGTCCCGTTCCCGGGGGCCACGCGCGCATCCTGTGGAGCCTGCCCGTAACGACAGCTGAGATAGAGTTCCGCGGGCGTCACGGGCACGAGGCGTTGGAGAAGCTCTTCGACGAGGCGGGAATCGTCCCCACCGATCCTTTCAGAGCGTCGGTTGCCTGAGTGTTCGTCCTCCGGCGGTCACCGATCGTGGTCGCCAGGAGCGATCGGCTTCAGGTTCCGCCGGCATAGGTGACCAGCCGGGTGGCGGTCGTGTCGCGATAGCCGAGTGTCTTCGCGACGGCGGGGCCAGGGCCGGCAGGACCCGGCCGCGGGAGCGGGTGGAGGCGGCTGGAGATGCAGCGGTCCTCCTTGAAGACGACCGGGTCCTCGATCCCGGCCTCGGCCAGGGACGAGGTTCTGACGGTCGATCGACTGCCGGTCGGCTGAGCGCCCGCTCCCGGTCGCCCGCCCGCAACTGGCGGTGGAGCCTCCACGCGAAGAATCGCCGCCTCCGGCGGGGCCCCTGGCGAGCTGCGCCACCGCCGTGACGGTCAGGGCACGGCCGCGGCGTGCACGGCTCAGTCCTGCCGGCAGATCACGAAGCCGGGGTAGGGGTGGTTGCCCCGGCGCTCGCCGATCTCGTCGATCGCCCGCCGGATCTCGTGGAGCTGGCCGACCGTCATCTCCAGCGGCGGTTCGTCCGGCTGGTAGGTGGTGCGGATCGGGTAGTCCACACCTGGGTCGCGGCTCATCTCGATGTGGCAGCCCAGCACATGGCTGACCGGGCGCTCCGCGGCGAAGGCGATGAGCCGGTCGACGGTGCGGACGAAGGCGGCCCAGTCGGCGATGTACAGGCGGCCCGGGTAGACCGTGTCGCCGGTGAGCAGGAAGCCGGTGCGGGGGTCGTAGTAGGTGACCGAGGCCTCGTGGTGGCCGGGCGTCGCCAGGCACTCCAGGACGCGGCCGCCGAGGTCGATGCGGGCCACCGCGTCCGGGTCCGCGTCGAAGCCGAAGAACGGCCACGCGCCCTCGCGCCCGGCCGGGACGACGACGGTGTCCGGGCGGTCCGCGAACTGCCCGTCGCCCGCGACGTGGTCGCCGTGCGCGTGCGTGTGCAGCACCAGCAGCCCGTACCCGTCCCGCGGATGCCGCTCCCGCCAGGCGTCGACCAGCTCGTCCACGACCCGGCGCAGCGGGAAGAACGCGGCGGACTCGGTGGCCCCGGTGTCGATCAGCACCGCCCGCTCCTCGCCGAAGAGCAGGAAGAGGAAGGGCGCTTCGTAGTGGACCGCCTTGTTCTGCCGCAGCACGACGGTGTCCTCGGAGTACGCGAACACCTGGATGTCGGGGTCGGTGTTGTGCTTCGCGGACGGGGACCCGTGGATCCATCGCACGTCCAGGGGCTGTGTCGCGGGGGTCATCCGGCTCCTCGTTCCTCGGCGGCGTCGCGGTCCCGCCGGGCAGTGCCCGGCGAGCGGCAGCGTACGTGCCCCGTCCGCGGCGGTCGCGGTCCCCCCGGCCGGCCGGGCGCCGTTTTGTGCGACCGCCCGGTCGGGAGGGACACTGTCCCCGTGACCTCAGAGGGCTCGGCGGAACGGTTCCTGCACCACATCGGCGTCTTCGCCGCCGACCACGAGGCCAGTCGCGCCTTCTACACGGCCGCGTTGGCGGCCCTCGGCGTGTCCGTCGGCCACGAGGCGGACGGGGTCGTCGAGTACTGGCACCCGGACCGCGACACCCCGTCGCTCTCCCTCGAACGGGCGGACGGGCAGCCCACCCGAGGCGCCCACATCGCCTTCGCCGCGTCCGACCGGGCGGCCGTCGAGGCCTTCCACGCCGCCGCGGTCTCCGCCGGCGGCACCTCGCGGCACGCCCCGCGTCACTGGCCCGAGTACCGCGCGTACTGCGCTTTCGTCAGCGATCCGGACGGCAACAACATCGAAGCCGTCCACAAGGAGGTGGCTTCCTGATGGCCTCGCGCCTCGTGCTCGTGCGGCACGGACAGACCGAGTGGTCCAAGAGCGGCCAGCACACCGGCCGTACCGACATCCCGCTGACCGAGGAGGGGCGGGAGGCGGCGCGGCTGCTCGGCAAGCGCCTCGCCCGCGCCCCCTGGCACGACTTCCCGGGCGCCCGGGTCCGCACCAGCCCGCTCCAGCGCGCCCGCGAGACCTGCGAGCTGGCCGGGTTCGGCGACCGCGCGGAGTCCTGGGACGCGCTGCGCGAGTGGGACTACGGGGAGTACGAGGGCCGCACCTCGCCGGAGATCCGCGAGGAGCGGCCGGGCTGGGTGATCTGGCGGGACGGCGTCGTGGGCGGTGAGACCTCCTGGCAGGTCGCCAACCGCGCCGACGAGGTCGTGGCCTGGGCCAAGTCCGAGGACAGCGACGCCGTGGTCTTCGCGCACGGCCACTTCCTGCGCACCCTCGCCGCCCGCTGGCTGCGTCTGGACCCGATGCGGGGCATGGTGCTGAGCCTGGCGCCCGCGTCGCTCTCCGTCCTCGGCTGGGAGTACGGCGACCCCGCGATCACCCTGTGGAACGACACCGCGCACCTGCAGTGAGGCCCGGCCGCCTCAGCGTGCCCACGGCGGGCTGAGGCGCGAGCCGTCGGCAAGGGACGCCTCCAGCCCGGTGCTCGTGGTCACCCAGAGCACGGCGGGCTCGTCCGCCGGGTTCTCCAGGACCAGGGAGCATCCGGCGGGCGCGATGGCCACGTCGCCGGGGGAGAGGTCGTGGCGGTCCCCGTCCAGGGAGAGCCGAGGTGTGCCGCCGAGCACCAGGAAGACCTCCTCCCGGCTGATGACGTGCGCGGGTCCGGCGGTGCGCGGCGGCACCTCGCCGCGCCAGGCGCAGATCTCCCGGCTGCCGGTGGCGGTCGCGGCGTACGAGACGAAGCGGACGCCGTGCAGATCGTGCACATGGGCGTCGGAGGCACGGACGACGGGCATGGTGGACTCCTGTCGATATGGGCAAGCAGCTTGCGCAAGTGACTTGCTCATATGTTCAAGCTGCTTGCGCACTGTGTCAAGGTGATCCCATGAACGACGAGGAGGCCCTGGCCACGGCCCTGGGCGTCAACCTGCTCGCGGCGGCGGGCGCGCTTACCGCCGCCATCCACGACGGCGTCGTCGCCCGCGGCTACACCGACCTGCGCCCCGCCCACGGCTTCGCCTTCGCCCGCATGGCCGCGGGCGGTGCCACCGTCACCGAACTCGCCGCGCATCTCGGCGTGACCCGCCAGGCCGCCGGTCAGCTCGTCGACGAACTCGTCGCCAAGGGCTACGCCGAACGCCGCCCGCACCCCGACGACGCCCGTGCGCGGCTCGTCGTCCTCACCGGCCGGGGCCACGACTGCACCCGCGCCGCCGAGGCCGCCGCCGCCGACGCCGTCCGCCCCTGGACCGGCGTCCTCGGCCGCGACCGCCTGCGCGCCCTGGCCGAGGACCTGCACCGCGTCGCCCCGAACGGCCCGGTCCGGCCCACGTGGTAGCCGCGGCGGAGGCGGCACGCCGCACCGGCGGGGAGCCCGGCCGGTGAACGCCCGCGAGGAACGCGACCCCGCGGCCGCCGCGCACCGGGCCGTGCTCGACCATCTGCTCGGCCTGGTCGCCCGGTCCCCGCTCGGCGACCTGCTCGTGCTGCGCGGCAGCATGGTCATGCCCGCCTGGGTCGGCGCCGCCGCCCGCGAGCCGGCCGACCTCGACTGGATCGTGCCGCCCTCCCTGGCCGTGCCGGTCGATCCGCTCCACCCCCACCCGTACGTCGACGAGTTGGCGACCGTCCAGCAGTGGCCCGAGGCGGCCGACGGCGCGGCTGGCCCCGAGATATGGGCGGACGAGGAGTTCGGCACCGGCGGACTGCGGGCCCGCGTCCCGCCCGAAGGGCTGCGCTGGATCACCGATCCGGAACCCGACCCCTCCGACGGCCCGCCCGGCGAACTGCTGGAACTGGTGCGGAGGCACCCCGAAGCCGCCCCCGGCGTGCGGCTCGACGCGAACGGCGCCGGCCACGACGGCAACTGGACGTACACGGAGTACGACACTCCCGGCGTGCGCCTGGTCGTCCCCTGGCACGCCGACGGACTGCCCCCGGGCGAGGTGCGCCTCGACTTCGCCCGCGACGAACGGATGCCGGAGGCGCCGGTGCTGACCGCCGTGCCGCGCGGCGACGGCGGCCCCCCGGCGGTGGTGCGCACCGCGAGCCGCGAACTCTCCCTCGCCTGGAAGCTGCTGTGGCTCCAGGCCGATGCCGCGGCAGAAGGCCGCGCGCAGGGCAAGGACCTCTACGACGCGGTCCTCCTCGCCGAAGGGCCCGGCATCGCCCTCTCCCCGCGCCTGCTGCACCAGGTGATGCGCCGGGAGCCCGGCCACCCCGCCGCGCAACCGCGTCTCGCACGGGTCGCGCCGCACTCCGTCGACTGGGACGCCTTCCGCGCCGCCCACCCCCGGGTCGGCGGCACCGCCGCGCAATGGCTGGACCGCCTGGGACGGGCCCTGGACGCCATGCCGGACGCGGACGGCTGACACTCCCCTCCCGCGACCGGTCCGGCCCTACGCTGTCCTCGGGGCCGTCACCAACGGAACGAAGGGCCGGGACCACCGTGGCAGCAGCACCCGAGACCGACCCGGTGTACCTCACCTACCAGCGCGGCGCCCTCCACGACCTCCCGGACGCGCCGGATGCCTACGACACCGTGCTCGCGCGCGTCGCCGAGGAGGCGCTGGCGCGCATCACCGAGGACGGCAACCTGGAGCGCCCCGGCTGCGTGCTCGACGTCGGAGACACCTCACTGGGCGTCACCTCGCTGCTGGCGCTCGCCTTCCGGCGCTCCGGCGGCGCCCTGGAGCACCTTGCCGAACCGGTCCGGCGAAGCCTCGCGTTCCACCTGCGCGAACGCGTCTACGTGCACGACAACCCGGGCTACCCCAACCTGCGGGTCCGTGACTCCGCTGTGCCGTACGCCCGTTACTCCCTCGGCGACGGCGAGCACCCGCTCGGGGACTGGCCCAGCACCGTGTGGGCGCTGCTCCAGGCCGTCAACATCCTGGACGCCGCCGACGGGCTGCTCGACGCCGCCCACCGCGCCGCCCTCACCGAACTGGCCCGCGGCTACTGGCGCCGGCTCACCGAGATCACCTTCTTCAATCCCCAGGACGCGACCAACCAGGCCATCGGCTGCGTCGTCGGCGGCCTTATGCTCGCCCGCCACCTGCCCGCGGCGGCCGGTGCGGCCGTACGCGCCACCGCCATGCAGCTGTACGAACGCGAGGTGCGCGCCCGCCGCCTCCCCGACCGGGGCGCGCTGCTGCCCGCGGAGCACGGCGGCGCGTACGACAACAACTACGGCCCGATCTCGCTGTCCTTCCTCGCGCAGGCCCACCGCGTCAGTGGCGAGGAGGTCTTCGCCACGGACGGCGACGAGATCGCCCGCTACATCGACGCCCGCCTCTCCTCCGGCGGCTACGACGTCGGCGGCCCCCGCTACAGCGAGCAGCACTGCGGCTTCGAAGCCGTCCTGGGGCTGCGGTACTTCAGCCGCCGCGTGCGCGCCGACCTCGGCCGCTACCTCGGCGACACCCGCTGGGCACGGCACGCCGCCGGCCCCGACGGCGCGCTCGACGGGCACTTCGCCTTCATGCTGGTCTGGCAGACGCAGGACCCGCCGGGCTGGCACCGCGCCCCGCGCGAGGGCGCCGTGCGGCACCAGTTGCGCCGCGAGGGCGTCAGCGTCTCCTTCGACGACCGCCTGACGCCCGCCGTCGTCGAGGCGGGGCGCACGGTGCTGCTGCCCGCCGCCGTGAGCCGCCAGCACGGCATCGGCCCCGCCGAGGACGGCTTCCTGCTCACCCGGCCGTTCGGCCGGGTCCGCGTACGGGACGCGGCCGCCGCGCCCGGCCTCACGGCGAAACTGGTCACCAAGCCCGTGGTCACCAGGGACGGGGACCTGGTCCACACCCGGTCCCTGTACGTCACCGACGGCGTGCGCCTGTGGCTCGTCGTCGCCGTCGACCGCCGCCCCGGCGAGCCCTACCTGCTGGCCGGCCTCCCGTACGCCACCGCGCACGGCGACCGCCTCGCCAAACTCCGGCACGCCGCGGGCGTGGACTTCGCGGCGAAGGGCCTGCGGCACACCACCGACGGCGCGCTCGTCATCGGCGGCATGGCCGTCGCCGGCGCGGCCGGACTCCGCCTCACGACACCGGACTTCCCCGGGGCCGACGGCACCGCGTACTTCAACAGCCCCACCACGATCGGCCTCACCCAGGAGCAGGCCGCCTTCCGCCTCGCCGCCGACCCCCGCGGCTTCGGCAACCCGGACGAGGGCTGGCGCCACATCACCGCGACCACCGCCATCGAGGCCCCCGCCGTCCCGCGGGGCCCGGACGGCCTCCACCTGTTCGCCGTCCGCTACGGTCCGGCCGCCACGGCGGCGGAGCCGTTCGAGCCGTCCTTCGAGCCGGCCGGGGCCGATCTCGTCGTGCGGGCGGAGGAGTTCACGGCCGTCGTGGGTCCGCCGTCGGGCGACCACGCGGGCGAGCCGACGCTGCGCCTGCGGGGCCGCTGAGGCGGCGCTGCCGACAGGGCCCGGGCGGCCTGCACGTGTTTGCCGTCCGCTCCGGTCCGGCCGTGGAGCCGTTCGCCCTGCGGGTGGGGGAGTCCACGGCTGTCGCCGTGCCGACGGCGGGTCGGTCCCGGGCCGTCATGACGTTCCCCGCAGGCACACCGGCGTCCGGTGCATGTCGGCGCGGGCCCTCCACGGGGCCCGGACGACCTCCACCTGTCAACCGTCCGCTGTGCTCCGGCCGTCACGGCGGCCGTGGAGCCGTGGGCCGCGTTCCTCGGTCTGGTGGGGGGAGTTCCCGGCTGTTGGCGGGCCGCTGTCGAGGGATGACGCGGGCGAGCCGACGTTGCGTCTGCGCGGCCGTCGACGCGCCGCCGCTGGGTTGCCGAGGCTTCCTCGCGGGCGCACCGGCGACCGGCAAGCTACGGGGGCGGCCTGCACGTGTTCGCCGTCCGCTACGGTCCGGCGCGCACGGCCGATGAGGCGTGGCGGGGGCCGCTTTTGCCGTGCGGGTGAGGGAGTTCAGGCCCGCCAAGGGCTTCCTTCGGGCACACCGGCGTCCGGCAGGGTCTGGGCGGCCTGCACCCGTTCGCCCGTTCGCTGTCCGCTGCGGTCCGGCGGTCGCGGCCGGTGAGGCGTGGCGGGCGGGGGAGTTCACGGCCGTTCGGACGCAGGTCGAGAGCCGGTGGCCGTCGGGGGGCCATCCACCGTCAGGCGGCCTCCCACAGGCACACCAGTGTGCGGTCGGTGTCGGCGCCGGCCGTGCGGAAGGCGGACTGCTGGAGGAACCCCAGGAGGTCGGGGGAGCCGGCGGTCCAGGCGTCGGCGAGGTGTTTGGCGACGTCGGGGCGGCGGATCAGCTCCGCGGTGGCGCCGGTGCACAGGACCAGCACGTCGCCCGGGCGGGTGTGCACGGACTGGTGGCGCAGTTCGCACCCCGCGGGCAGGGCGCGGCCGGGTGCCCACGCGGTGGCCTCGGAGAGCTCCAGCACCGGGTGCCAGGCGCCGTCGCGCAGCAGGAACGCCACGCCGGTGCCGGTGCCGAGGACGAGGTGGCGGCGGACGGGGGTCTCGCCGAGCGGGGAGAGCACCGCCAGGACGTCCGCCGACACGTCCCCGGTGTCGGCCTGGTGGCGGTGGCCGAGCCGTTCGAGGCTGTTCGCCGTGCCGCGGAGGGCCGTGCGCAGCAGGTCGGTCACCGTCTCCGGCGACGCGTCGTCCGACAGGGCGGTGTCCAGCGGCTTGGCGAAGGCGTCGAGTTGGGTGCCGAGCGACTCGCACAGCAGCTCGGCCGCGGTCCGTGACCACAGGCCCAGCGGGTTGCCCGCGGCGACCGCCGACAGCAGCGTGGGACGGGGGAACTCAGGGAGGGTGCGGGTCAGGAAGGCGTCGCGCCGGAACCTCTGGTCGGCGCGGTGGCGCCCGCCCCGCAGCGAGCCGCCCCGTACGTGGAGCGACCCGAGGTCGGCGCCGTCGACGACGGTGTCGTGGACGGCGTCCCGGCCCAGCGCGAGGCCGCCGGGCACGGCGGGCGGGAAGGGGCCCGGGCCGAACTCCGGGGCGGGGCCGATCCGTACGACCCGTTCGGGGCCGGGGACCTCGACGCGGACGATCCGCTCGGGGCCCGGTATCTCGACCTTGACCATGCGTTCCGGGCCCGGGACCTGGACGACGCGTTCGGGGCCGGGGACCTCGACGCGGACGATCCGCTCGGCCACCTCCGCGGGGCCCACGCGGGGACGGCGGCGTCGCACCGTCCACAGCAGCAGCGCGTTGCCGGCCAGGGAGAGGCTCAGGACGACGTAGACGAGGGTTTCCACCGTGGTTCCTCCTGGAGTGCGCGGAGCGCGAGGGCGGTGAGCGGGGCGCAGGACGCGGCGAGGAAGCGGGCGCGCAACTCCGCCGCGTAGGAAGGGTCGAGCAGGCGCACGGGGTCCGGCGGGGAGGCGGCCCGGCCCGGGCCCGCCGCGCGGGCGAACCCCTGCCGCGCGGAGCGCAGGGCGGCGGCGTAGCGGAGCGTGGACAGCCTGGCCACGGTCCCGCCGGCCGACGCTGTCCACGGGCCGAGGACCCGGTCGGCGAGGTCGGTCAGGCCCGCGGCGGTCCGCTCCCGCCCGGTCCCGGCGGCCGCGGCGTGCCCGGGCAGCACGGGCACCACGGTGAGGGACGCCGCCGCCTCGCCGAGCACGCGGCGGGCCGCCGCGGCCGACCACTCGCGCAGGCGCGGCCGCGCGCCCACCCCGAGCGCGTCCGCGCCCAGGACCAGCACCGCCGTACGGTCCGCGCCCACGGCGGCCACCGCCGTGGGGAGGATGTGGCGCAGGGCCCGGAGCCGGGCCCCGAGCCGCGTGCCGGACGCCGCACCGCGCGCGGCCGGCTCCAGTTCCCCGTACTCCACCGCCACCAGCACGGCGTGCGCCTGCCGCACGACGCGCTCGGCCGCGCGGTCCTCCCCGTCCGGGGCCGCGGGTCCGACCGCGGCGTCCAGCAGTTCGTGGCGCACGAGCGGTCCGGGTCCTGCCGGGCCGCCCGCGGTCGCCGCGTCGAGAGCGCCGTCGAGCACCGCGCGGAACCCGGCGGGCAGTGGTGCCGCGCGCACCAGGGCGATCCGGTGGCCCACCGCGTCCGCGGAGGCCGGGTCGCGCCCGACGTCCCCGGCGAGCGCCGGTCTGAGGCCGGCCCGCTCCCCGGTCGGGGTGGCGCCGAGGACCCGGGCCACATCGGCGGCCCAGGACGGCGGCGGGGGTTCCGGCAGGTGCCGGGGCGCCGGTGCGGGCATGTCAGCCGTGCCCGCGCGGGGTCCAGATCACCCGTCCCGGCCGCAGCACGGCTTCGCCCTGACGGGTGATCACATACGGCAGCCGGACCCACCACAGGACCTCCGCGGTGTCGCCCCGCCCGTACACCGTGATCGAGTCCTGGACGAGGCTGTCCAGGTTCTCCTTGGTCTGGTAGTTGGCGAAGCCGCCGCGCTGCTCGGCGCCCTCGCCCTTCAGCAGGGTCGCCACCTGCTCGACGGCCTCGCGCCGCCGCTTCTCCCACCAGCTGTCGCGGGGCGGGACGGGGTCCGGCACGATCTGCGCGAGGATCTCGTCGAGCTGGACCAGGGTCGCGACATGGGCCTCCCGGTCGGGGCCCGCGGCGCGGCTGGACGACTGCCGGCGCAGCGTGCGCAGGCACCGGTGCAGATGGGTCTTCCAATTGGCGACCCGCGCCCGGTCGAGTTGCCGGACCCCTTGGTCCCCCGCCGGCTGGTCGATGAGCGCCAGGCCGCCGCATCCCGAGCGCGTGCTCTCGTCGACGACGGCGACGAGCTGCGCCGCGCCGGCGACCAGCCGGCACAGCGCCCCGGTCTCCTCAGGGTTCTCCGTGTGGGGCGGCGACGCGTCCTGCGGGTCGACGGAGGGCGCCAGCAGGCCGACCAGTTCGCGCCACAGCGACGGCAGGCCGTCGCCCGCCGCCTGCCCGGTGCGGGGGATGCCGACGGCCTCCAGCACGTCGTCCCAGCCGGGCAGCAGCGCGTCCCCGGGGGAGCGGACGCCGAGCAGCTTCTCCAGGTCCAACAGCGGCGAGGCGGCGTCGTGGGGGTTGACGCGGAGCGCGTCCAGGCGCAGTCCCCGTGCCAGCGCCTCCGGCGTGCCGGGGTTCCGGAGGCGTTCCTTCGCCACCTTGGTCTGGAGGCCCGGGAGTTCGGGGTGGAACCGGGCGGGACGCCCCTTCCCCGCCGGGCTCTCGGGCCACCAGGTCTCGGTCAGCCTCCGCAGCTCGGCCTCGCGGCCGTCCGGCGGGGAGGCCGCCGCGGCGCGCGAGGCGGTCCGTGCCGGTGTCCGCCGCGGTGCCGGGTCCTCGGGTGTCGCCGCCGCCGGGGCCTTCGCCGCTGGCGGCGAAGGCGGTGGTTCCTCGGGCCGGGTCGCCCTGCGGTGCTGGAACGCCAGGACCGCCAGCTGCAGTTCGTCGAGGTGCCGGACGAGCGTCATCAGGGCGATGCGGCGGGCGTGCTCCGCCGGGTCCGTTCCCCCGCAGAGCGCGTGCAGGCTCGTGGTGGCGCTGTGCAGCCACGCCAGCGCGTTCTTCTCGTCCTCCTCGTGCTCCAGCGCGGTCAGGGCGCCGGCAAGGCCCTCGGCCGCCCGGCGTACGGCTTCTGCGGTGTCGTCCGGCATGCGGACCGCCTTCCTTGGCTCGGCCGCCCGTCCGGCGTCCGCTCGCGACAGCGGTTCAGTGCTCGCCACTGAAGGGGTTCCAGTCGGGGTAGAGGCTTTCCAGGTCCTGGCGCATCGGCGCGGTGTAGACCGCCCCGGGGTGCTCCTGCATCGCGCGGATGGTCTTGAACGTCAGGTACGGGGGCCGGCCGCCGTGGACCCGCAGCCTCCCGCGGCTGTCGAGGCTGAGGAAGTGCTCCGTGCCGGACCGGCGGCCCGCCGGGACGGGCACGTTGCCGAGCGTGTGCGCCCGCCCGTCCCCGTCCACCACCTCGATCACGTACTCGCCGGAACCGGCGAGGGGCGCGAACGGGACCAGCAGCCCCGGCAGTGCCTCGGCGGAGGCGGCCGGGTCGTGGTCGGTGTGGAAGGTCTCGGGCAGCCGCTCCGCGAGTGGCGCGCCGTCGTCCTGCCAGGGCCGGACGAGCTCGACGGACTCGGTCCGCTCGCCCTGCCGGTTGACCCCGTGCAGCCGGACGGTGCCGAGCAGCGCGGTGAGATGGCCGTCGACGCCGAAGGCCGCGTGCCGCGTGCCGACGAGACCGGTGCCCCGGCCGTCCGCCGGGCCGACCACGAGGTGCGCCCGGCGGCCGTGGCAGAAGTGGATGCCGGGTTCGAGGCGTTCGTCGATCTCCAGTTGCATGCGGATGCCGGGCTTGACGCCCTCCGACAGCCGGCCCCACCACAGGTCCTCGTCCAGCTGGACGTCCTCGGCCAGCGCGGTGCGCAGCACCGAGAAGGAGCCCCAGCTCATGCTGACCCGCCCGTTGAGCGGCCGGTGCAGGTCGAGCACCCGGCTCGGGGCGCGCCAGTCCGAGCGCACGGCGAGCCGTTCGCCCGCGAGCGACTGGTACGGGGTGCCGACGGTGAAGACCTTCTCCAGGTCGTTGTTGGCGTCCACGAGGCTGAAGTCGCACGGCAGGGTGGGGCAGATGTCGCCCACCACGATGTCCACCGAACTCGTCCGCGGCGCGCCGCCGGTGCCCTCGGCCCACTGGTGCCTGGCGGCACGGCTGCGGGCGTGCGCCCAGGCCGCGCCGATCGAGGTGGCCTGCTTGGCGAAGGGCGCCTCCACCTCGATGGCGGCCGGATTGCGGAACAGCGGCTTGTCGTTGGGGAGACTGCGCGGCGCGATCTCGTCGGCGACGGACTCCCGGGCGACCGGCATGGAGGTGCTGCGCCCGGAGAGGATGATGCGGTCCAGCGTGAGGGAGTCGTCGAGCGCGAAACGGCTCTGGACGAGCTCCACCGCGATGGTGGCGGCCTCCCGGAAGACGGGGCCGGCGAGCCGGTCGAACTGCGCCTTGCCCAGGGTCAGCACCTCCGGGTCCTCGATCTGCTCGACCAGGTCCAGGACATCGGGGCCCGAGCCGTCGCCGGTCAGCCCGGAGAGCCACTTGATGACGTCGGGGCGCAGCGCGCGCCACGAGTCGGCGCCCTCCTTGCCCAGGTGGATCTTGGCGTCCTCAGCCGCCGACCACAGCGCGTGGAAGACCGGGTTCTCCCGGGTGTCGCCCCGCTCCCACCCGGTCGGCAGCACATTGGCCAGCGCGGACCTGACGGTCTCCGGGGCGAGTTTCTTGGGCAGTTCGGAGCCGGAGAGGTGGGAGAGCACGGCCGTGGCCAGGCTCGGCGCGCCCGCGGAGCCGGTCAGCAGCGACTCGGGGATCAGGTCCAGCAGCTGCCGGTAGGTCTCCGACCCCTGGGCGCCGCCCGCCTCCTGGGCCTCGTACGCCTGCCGCACCAGGCGGTCGATGAGCGTGGCCTTGAGCAGGTAGTACACCCTCAGCGTGAGGTAGTCGCCGCCGAGGTCGGGGTGGCCGGTGGAGCCCAGCACCTCCGGGCGCAGCTCGTAGCGGCGCCCGCGCGTCCTGGCCTCCTCCTCGGTCAGCTCACCGCTGTAGTCGGTGAGGGTGAGGCCGAGCAGGGCGATGTCGGTGGTGCCGCCGCCGATGTCGACGACCAGCATGGTCTGCTGCCAGGTCGGCCACGCCGCCCCGGGCACCGGACGGGCCGCGGCGCGCAGGGCCTCCACGCCGGAACCGGTGTTGCCGGAGAAGTCCCGCAGCACGAAGAACAGTCCGGCGGCCACCCCTTCGTCGTAGCCGACGTAGACCTGGCTCAGGCCGGCCTTCGACTGCAGCAGGTTCTCCAGCCGCCGCTGCACGTCCGGCGCCGTCGTCGTCGGATAGGTGACGACGATCTCGGTGAGGTGCCGGGCCTCCTGGGTCTGCGGGTGCCGGGTCCTGGTCTCGGCGGCCTCGATCAGCCGGACGAAGGCCAGGGCGATCAGGTCGTCGGAGTGGTGGGCCACTCCGTCGCCGAGCCGCGGCACCGGGACCTGCACCGGGCGCCGCAGCATCCGCTTGAGTCCGCGCAGCGACCCGGAGTGCTGGTCGGACAGGTGCAGGGCGCCGTTCCTGACGTTCAGCGCGCTGGGCACCTCGTAGGTGTCCGTGGTCTCCCCGAAGTTGATCCGCTCCAGGCCGAGCCGCTTCAGGGGCGGCACGCGGAAGGCCCGGTTGTAGGCCCGGAACAGGCGCGGCACCAGCCAGTCGCCGTGGTCCGCCGTGCGGGCCAGCCGCTCCAGTTCCTGCGCCGTGCGCTCGATCAGCCGGCGGTCGGGGCCCTCGCCGCCGACGGTGAGCAGTTCGACCAGATGGGCGCAGGTGCGTTCGTCCTGCGGCCGGTCGGACAGGACCACCGCCGCGATCTCGTCCGCCGACTTCGGCCAGTCGGGCGGTGTCCTGTGCCCGGCTGTGGTCACGGCGGCCGGGCGGGCGTCCCGGCGCAGCGTGGCGGCGAGTTCGACCGCGAGGGCGCGGCCCTGGTCGGGGTCGATCCGCCAGGTCGTGTTCTCCTCGCCGTTGTAGAGGGTCGCGGTCGAACTGGTGTTGCCGAAATCCACCGAGGCGAAGTGGACGAAGACCGGACGGTCCCCCACGTGCCGCGGAATGCCGTCCAGCAGGGGTGCCGCGGCGGGCGGCCCGTCCTCGGTGCTGAAGGTCAGCTCCACGGAGGCGAAGTCCTCGCCGGGAGCGCTCTTCTCGTCGCGGAAGGCCAACTTCCAGCTCACGGTGACCCGTACGTCGCCCGGGGGCGTGCCGGCCGGCCGCACCACCTCCGCGGGGATGCTGAAGGCCGGGATCACCACCTGGCGGCCGTAGACCGGGTGCTTGCCCGTGAGGACTCCGCAGACCCAGTTGTTCTCCAGCCACTGGCGCAACGGCACGGGCCCGCCGCCCGTCTGCACCACCGTCAGGTCCTGCGGGTACCCCAGCATGGCGTTGGCCGAGTCCAGCGCCACCGCGGGCAGGGGGTAGCGGCCCTCCTGTTCGACGCTGGTGAACGCCTGGTCGATGCCGTTGAGCCCGGGCACCGGTTCGAACGTGATCTGCAGGATGCTCACTTCTCGGCCTCCCAGCGGCGCAGGACGGCACGGAGCGACTGCCGGGCGCCGTGTTCCTGCTCCTCGTCCTTCGCGCCGCCGCCCCGGGCGGCCGCGCTGATCATCTGTGCCACCTGGAGCGAGTCGGGCACGGCCTTCGCGTTCTCCTGGACCATGCCGATCATCTGGGCCAGGGCCGCGGCGAGCATGTCCGCGAACGCCGCGGCCGTCTGCTCGTACACCGACGCGACCAGCCGGTCGCGGAACAGGGCGACGGCGTACTGGCTGCTCTCCGCGTTCCGCCGCTCGGGGGAGGGATCGTCCCGGTACTCGTGGCTCCACGGCAGGACGTGGTCCTGGAGCTGCGGGAAACCGCCGACGGGTGCCTCGGTCCGCGCCTCGGCCCGCTTCCGTGCGCCGCGTTCGGCGGCCGAGGCGAGCGCCGAGGTACGGGCCAGCACCTTCAGCTGGGTCACCCGGAACGACGGGGTCGTGGCCCGGTCCGGCAGCTCGGCGAACAGGCTCTCCAGCCGTACGGCGGTCTCCTCCTCGGCGAGCCACGCGACCGACTCGCCGAACGCCTCGTCCTGTTCCGCGGCCCACGCCGCCGCCCACAGGGTCAGCTGCTCGAACGCGTCGTCGTACAGCGAGCGCACGGTCTTCTCGTACTGCTCGTGGAAGGCGGCCGTGGTGTCCGCCTGGCGCTCCCGGGTGCGGCCCCTGAGGTTGTCCAGGAATTCGTGCCGCTCCTCCTCCGGCAGGGCGTAGACCCATTCCGGGACGTCCTCCGGGTCCGTCCTGGGGGCCTTGGCGACCACGCCGTCCTGGAGGGTCGCGTACAGCTCGCCCCACAGCGGCCAGGTGAAGACCTGGGCGACCGCGCGCTCCTCCAGCCGGGCCAGCACCGAAGCGCCGCCGTCCCGGCGGGCCTTGGCCGGGTTGCGCAGCTCGTGCAGGCCGGTCATCAGCCGCTCCGCCGCGGTGCGCAACTGCTCGAACCGCTGGATGATCCGGGCGTGTTCCGGGCTGCCGGCGGCCACGCCCCGGGCGCCGGCCCGCACGTCCACGGTGCGCCAGGCCCGGTGGGTGCGCAGGAACTGCTCCTTGATGGTCTGCCGCTTGAGCCGGGCCCCGTGCTCCTCGATGTGGCGCGCCAGCAGCCCGCGCAGCGCCAGCAGACCACCGTCACGGGCGTACTCGCCCAGCTGGTCCACCCAGTGGTGGCCGGGATCGGCGGCGGCGATGCGTCCGGCGAGCCGCCCCCACGCCAGGCGCTTCCTGCCGAGGGCGGCGATCTCCTCCTCGCTGGGCGAGGCCAGGTCCCGCAGGGTGCAGTCGAGTCCGGTGCCCTCGGTGGTCAGCGCGGTGAACACGGAGAACGGCTGCATCCGGTCGCGCCGCTGGAACAGCAGCTTGGCCGCGTCGGTGCGCAGGGAGTACAGGTCGTCGGAGTGCTCGGTGACGGTCTCACCCGTCGCGGCGACGCCGTCGGGCAGCTTTGGGACGTCCGCGCAGTCCCACTTGTTGAAGGCGACGAGGATGGAGTCGCGCAGCGCCGCCTGGTCGGGCCGCTGGGTCTCCATCATCCCGTAGAAGCTCGCGGCCAGGTCGGAGCCCATGAGGTCGCCGCGTGCCACCACCAGGATGGTCTCGACGTTCTTCAGCTGCGACTGGCACAGGTAGTCGTCCCGCCGGCCGGCCGCACCCAGGCCGGGGAAGTCCAGCAGCACCGCCCCGCCGTCGCCGGACTCGACGGGCGCCCAGGTGCCGGGGCGGACGGCGACGTCGAGGTTGATCCTGCGGATGAGGGGCGGGACGAGCCTGCGCCGGTCGGCCTCCTGCCGGCCCTCGGGGTCCGGCCGCAGAAGGCGGGCCAGCACCGCGGCGTCCAGCCGTTCCCGTGCGGGGGAGCGGCCGGGATAGGGGGCCCCGGGTGTCTCGGGGCGTCCCATGTCGGCCAGTTTCAGCGCCTCCTGGGCCGGCAGGGTGTGGGTGGTGCCGAACAGCGACGGCTCGGTGCTCAGCACGGCGTCGCTCAGCGCGTGCAGTTCCCTGACGCGGCCGCGTATCTGCTCGTTGTCCTCCGGACCGGCCCACAGCGCGCCGCGGGCCCACGCGTCGAACCGCTGCCAGGTGCGCGGATCCCGCCAGGCGGGCAGGTCGGACGGGTGCGCGGCCGTGGGAGTCCCGGAGCCGGCGAGGGCCGCGAGGAACTCCTGCAGGGGACGGCGGTCGACGGCGGGCTTGGACCGCTTGAGGTCGTCCGCCAGCTTCTCGGCCATGTACGTCAGGCAGGCGGCGAGTTCGGCCGGGCCGAGCAGTTCCACGGTGGCGTCGGGGCCCAGCGCCGTGGGGACGCCGTCCGGGCCGGGGCGCAGCCGCAGCGCGGTGACCTGCGCCGTGGCGGCGCGGCGCGCGACCGGCAGGAGGTCGGGCTTGCCCAGGATCGCGCCGACCACACTGGACTTGCCGGCGGTGAACTCACCGACCACACCGATCGTCACCGGGGTGGTGGCCACGGCCTCCAACTCGTTCGTGTGCTGTCCGGCGTCGGTGAAGTCGTCCAAAGCGTCGTCGGGGATGTCCGGCCAGTCCTCGACGGCCTGGCGGACCTCCCGGACGAATCGCAGCGCCTGTGCGGGGTCGTCCCATGTCACCTGCGTTCTCCTCAACGGTCGTGCTCGGCGCCGGTGTCCCGCGCGAGGGGTCCGGCGGTGGCTGGTGGGCGGGGGAGGCGCCGGCTCCGGGCCGGCGCTCAGGCGTTGTAGAAGAAGACCTCCATGCGCAGGGCACCGGAGGAGCCGCTCAGATCGATGTAGCCGCGGTAGAAGGCGGCGTCGCGGGGGAGTAGCCGGTGGTGGCCCCGCAGTATCGCCTCGGCCGCCGCGTCGGCGTAGCGGGAGCTGCGGTCGGAGTCGGCCGCGCAGCCGGCGCATCCGCCGTCCGAGCCCCAGACGAAGATCATCGCGCCGCGCCGTCTCTCGCCGGCCAGGACCCGGTCCACCTCCTTGTTGATCCGGCGCCGCGCCGCCTCCCGGGCGCTGCCGGAGCCGCGCAGGTCGTCCGCCACGTCCTGGCTGACGAGCAGTTTCAGGCGCTTGCTGACCGGGTCCATGCCGATCCTGTTGGGGGGCGCCGCAGCGGACGGCGCGGCGGACGGTGTGGCCGAGGGCGCGGCGGAGGCCCGGGCGGCCGGTGCGGGTGCCGCGTCCTGGACGGTGTGGACGGTCTGGCCGCCCAGCACGATCAGTACGAGGACGAGCAGCAGGTCGGCGAAGAGCCATCCGGCCAGGTGCGTCACCCCGGGGCCTCTCATGCCGCGCCGTCCGTTCCGTCGTCCCGCGCCGCGTGGCCGGGGGAGCGGCGCAGGAGCACCGTGCCGCCCCGCAGCGGCGGTTGACCCCCGTCGGGGACCTGGGTGTCGTCCGACGGCTGCCGGTCCGCGGGCACGGCGGGGACGTGGGGGACATGGGGCACGGCGTCGGCGGGAGGTTGCCACTGCGGGTCCGCGGGGTGGCCTGGCGCGGTGGCCGCGACAGGCGGCTCACGGAGGGCGCCGACCGTGCCGTTGAGCCGGCCGACGGCCTCGGTCAGGGCGGCCAGGGCGCTCTCCACGCCGCCGCCCGCCTCGTGGAACCGTCTGCTGAGTTCCACCGCCGCGGTGGCGATGGCGAGTTCATAGGTGCGGGCGATGCGGTCGGCGCCCTCGCCGAGCGTGTACTCCAGCCACTCCGACAGCCCGCCGCCGGCCGCGCCCAGCCGGCTGCTGGAGCGGTCGAGCGCGGCCGCGGCGACCCGTACCTCGTCCAGCAGCCGGGTGAGCGAGGCGCCTGCCTGGGCCGAGGCGTTGCCGACCAGCTGCCGGCCCTGCTGCGCGGTCACTTCGAGTGCCTTCTCGACCTGGCCCCCGATGTCCGCCATGCGCTGCGTGGCCGCGTCGGACAGGGCGGCGACCGTGCGGACCGCCTCGTCGCCCAGCGTCGTGACGCGCTGCGCCGAGGTCTCCGACGCCCGCCGGATGTCGTCGGCCGTCGCGCCCGCCGCCGCGGCCAGTTCCGTGCGCGCCCGCTCGATGTCCTCCGTGACCAGCCGGCCCATCGCCTCCGCGGCCACGGTGGTGCGTTCGGTCGTGGCGGCCATGCGGTCGCCCGAACGGTCCAGCCGGGCCGCGGCGACGTCGAGCGCGCCGGCCGCCGAGGAGAGCTTCTCGATGTCCTGCTGTGCCGTGCGCAGCAGCGCGACCGTGGTGTCGGTGACCTTGCGGCTCTCGGCGTGGGTGCGGTTCGCCGCCTCCAGCAGGGTGGTGAGCCGGGCGGCGGCGCCGCTCAACTCGGCGGCGAACCGGGCGGGTGTCTCCAAGCGCAGCGGCAGCAGGTGGAGTTGGGTCTCCGTGAGCAGCGGCAGCAGCTGGTTCGCGGCCTCCTGCACGGCCGCCTCCGCGGTCCCCTCCTGGCCGCGGCGCAGCAGGCCGGACGCGAGGGTCACCACCACGAGGAGGCCGAGGGACGCCAGTGTCCACCACACCTGCGCGCCGAAGGTGAACGCCCCGCTGAGATGGCCCGCGAAACCGTCCTGCCACAGGTCGAGGAAGGTACGCCCGTCGGCGATGCGCCGTCCTTCGCCGGTGGCACGCAGCTCCTGGTAGGCGTGGGTCGCCCGGCTCAGCCCGTACCAGGTGACCACCAGCGGGAGGAAGACCAGCAGGGAGGGGAGCAGGCCCAGGACGGAGCGCACCCGCGCCTCGCGTGCCGACGGAGCCGGCACGCGGTACGTGTCGGGGCGGCCGAACAGCATGAGCAGGTCGAGCTGGGCCCAGGTCGCGGCGTCCGCCTCCAGCACGGGCCCGGGGTCGCCGCTCCGCCGGCCCGCTCGCGGGGGTGTCCGGCCCGCCTGCCGGTCGACGGCGGCGGCGAGGCCCAGCAGCCCGGACCGGTGGACGGTCAGGGCGGGCAGCGCGGCCGCGGCCCGCAGTCGGTCGCCGAGATTTTCCGGCAGCGTGGTGTGACGCACAGTATTGTCCCCCCGTCAACGAGGCCGGTTTGCGCCCTTTGGTGCCTCGCTGAGGGGACAAGTGTGAAGGCGGCGTGGAGGACAAGGCAAGGCATAGACCGAAAAAGCCCTTGAATGCCATGAGTTGCCTGTTTGCCAGGACAGTTCCCCCGGCCCGGTGGCGACAGCGGGTCCGCCGTGAGTGTCATCGGCCCCTCCGGCCGTACGTGCCGTGGGCGGGCCTGCCGCTTCGAGCGGTGCGGGAGCGGCGGGATGGCTAGCATGCGGGGAGAACATGATCGCGCGCGAAGGAGGCGGGTCCACCATGGCGGACGACCGTACGATCCCGGGCATCGACCCCACGGCCAAGCCGAGCGGCGAGGGCTGCGCCGACTGCGGCGCGGGGCAGGGGCCTGGCTGGTGGCTGCATCTGCGGCGCTGCGCCGAGTGCGGCCGGATCGGCTGCTGCGACTCCTCGCCGTCCCAGCACGCCACGCGGCACGCCCGGGAGGCGGGACACCCGTTCATCACCAGCTTCGAGCCCGGTGAGGACTGGTTCTGGAACGTCGACACGGAGGAGTACTACGAGGGGCCCGCCCTGCCCCCGCCGACCTCCCGCCCGGAGTCCCAGCCCTCCCCGGGCCCGCACGGCAGGGTGCCCGAGGACTGGCGTCAGCAACTGCACTGACGCGGTGCCTGGGGCGCGGGCACGGTAGCCGTAAGGCTCCCTCGTGGACGGCGTGGCCGGGCCGCATGGACGATGCGACAACTCCCCCGGGCAGAGGGCCGGGGGAGCGTCGAGGGTCGGGGGCACCTCCCAGCGGTAGCTGGGGGCCTACGCGTCCTCCGGCAGCCGCACCCGCGCCAGCTGCCGCGACTGCGCCACGAGACGGCCGGCCGAGTCCCAGACCTCGGCGTCCTCCTCCATGTAGCCGTCGGCGAAGTTGCGCGTGGAGTGCTTGAGCCGCAGCCAGCCCGGCGCGGGCCGGGCCCGGACATGGGCGGTCAGTTCCAGGGTGGGGGCCCAGCCGCCGATGCCCAGGTCGAAGCTGGCCGGCGGGAGCGTGTCGACGGCCAGCAGCAGCATCAGCGGATCCGGCTCACGTCCGTCGGGCAGCCGCAGCCAGCCCTGGATCAGGCCGCGTCCGGACGGGGCCCCGACCGCCCAGCCGACGGTGTCCGGGTCCAGCCGCAGTTCTATGCGGTCCAGCATCGGCGCGATCTTCAGGAAGTCGGGCGGCGCCAGGTCGGTGCCGGCGCACCGCTCCGGGGGCGGCATCTGCGGGGGCGTCGCGGAGGTCCGTACGTCACCCGCGTGGTCGTGGCCGTCCAGGTCGCCGTAGGTGGCGATGGCGCGCAGCCGCTCTTGGCCGTCCTGCACGACCGACGCCGTCCCGGTGGAGACCGTGCGGCCGCGGCGGAGCGTCTCGGTGCGGACGGTGACCGGGCCGGGGTGCGAGGTCGACAGGTAGTAGGCGCTGATCGAGAACGGGTCGCGGTGCCCGCGGTCGTCCCCGCCGAGTTCGGCGGCGAGCGCCCGCCCGGCCAGGGCCAGCAGCAGGCCGCCGTTGATGCCCATGCCGATGCGCCAGCCCTCGTGGAGCTCGCCGTCCCGGAGCGAGGGGTCGTCCGGGCGGGGGGTCAGGGCGGTCTCGCGGTCGAAGCCGTAGGTCTCGGTCATCGTGGGCGTTCCTTGAGGTCGTACGAGGTGAACAGGGCGTCCAGCGCCGCGTCTGCGGACGGCGCGCCGGTCGCGAGGGCAAGGGAGCCCCACAGCCAGAGTTGCACCAGGCCGTGCAGTCCCGACCACAGGGCGCCGGTGAGCGCGCGGGAGTCGGCCTCGGGGTGCCAGCCGTCCGCCTGGGCGGCGCGTACGAGTACGAGCAGCCGGTCGTCGAAGGCCGACAGGCTCACCCGGCTCAGTTCCTTGTCCTGGGGGTCGAGCAGGTCGTGCCGGAACATCAGCGCGAACATGGCGGGCCGCTCCAGTGCGTAGGCCACGTAGCCGCGGGCGCCGGCCCGCAGCCGCGCCCGCGCCGAGGCCCCTTCGGGACAGTCCCGCACCGCGGCCTCCGCCGAGGCGTTGAGCTCCCGGAATCCGGCCGTCGCCACGGCCGACAGCAGTGCCGCGCGGTGCGGGAAGTGCTTGAGCGGGGCGCCGTGCGACACCTCGGCCCTGCGGGCGATGGCCCGCAGGGTCAGCCCCTCGACGCCGTCCTCGTCGAGGACGGCGAGCGCGGCGCCGAGCAGCCGGGCGCGGGGGTCGGTGGCCGTGGCGGGCATGGCGGACATGGTGGACAGTGTCCACCGCGTGGTAGACGCTGTCTACCCCCGGCGGACCGGCGGAATCAGCCCCGGCCGGCCACCGGCGCGGGCAGGGCGATCCGCTCCTCGCCCGCGTAGACGTTCATGGAGGTGCCGCGGAGGAAGCCGACGAGGGTGAGGCCCGACTCGGCGGCCAGGTCGACGGCGAGGGAGGACGGGGCGGAGACGGCGGCCAGGACGGGGATGCCGGCCATGACCGCCTTCTGGGCGAGCTCGAAGGAGGCGCGGCCGGAGACCATCAGGATCTTCCCGGCGAGCGGGAGCAGGCCCTGCTGGAGCGCCCGTCCCACGATCTTGTCGACGGCGTTGTGGCGGCCGACGTCCTCGCGGACGTCGAGCAGTTCGCCGTCGGCCGTGAAGAGCGCGGCGGCGTGCAGACCGCCGGTCCGGTCGAAGACCTGCTGGGCCGCGCGCAGCCGGTCGGGGAGGGCGGACAGCAGGGCCGGTTCCAGCCGGAGGGGGGAGGGGTCGGCGATGGGCCAGCGCGCGGTCGTGCGGACCGCGTCGAGGCTGGCCTTGCCGCACAGGCCGCAGGAGGACGTCGTGTAGACGTTCCGCTCCAGGGTGATGTCGGGGACAGGGACACCGGGCGCGAGCCGCACGTCGACGATGTTGTACGTATTCGACCCGTCGACGGTCGCGCCCGCGCAGTAGACGATGTTCGCGAGTTCCTCGGCACTGCCGAGCACGCCCTCGCTGACGAGGAATCCGGCGGCCAGGGCGAAGTCGTCGCCCGGTGTGCGCATCGTGATGGCGAGCGGCTTGCCGTTCAGCCGTATCTCCAGCGGCTCCTCGGCGACCAGGGTGTCCGCCCGGTGGTCGATGGCGCCGTCCCTGATCCGCAGTACGCGGCGCCGTTCGGTGACCCGTCCCATGTCGATCAGTCCCGGTTCTGTCCGTGCGGGCGGCCGGTTCGGCCCTTGGTACAGAGGTTGCCACGCGCGGGCGCGGTGGCGCGCGGCGCGGGTGCTCGTAGATTGTCTACAACATTCAGCGAGGTGGTCAAGTGCCGTGTGCGCGGGGGCGCGGGGGTCAGAACACGTCCACGACGCTGCCGACGGTCAGGTAGAGGGCGCCGGCGAGCAGGGCGAGGGTGAGCAGGCCCAGCGCGGTGATGCCGGTCAGCCGGGCGTACCAGCCGGTGCCGGAGACCACGTCGGGGTGGTCCGGGTCGTACGTGATCTCCACGCGCCGCGCGTCGCCCTCGACCTTGCGGCCGGAGCCCCGGTAGTCGTGCACGACCCCTTTGAGGTCGGTGAAGCGGTAGACCGTCACCGCCGACTGCTCGCTGTCCGCGGGCTCCTCCTTGCGGTCGAACACGGCGACCACCGTGATGCCGCGCCGACGCAGGGCCAGGCCCTTGTCCAGTTCCGAGACGAACCCGTACAACGCGCCGCCGCCGATCAGAAAAGGCAGGAAACCGAGGCCCCAGCGGAGCGCCTGTCCTCCCTCGCCGTCGACGAGCAGCCAGACCAGACCCGTCAGCCAGCCCAGCGCCACGAGCAGGAACACGATCCCCCCGGCGGCCTCGGCCGCGGTGGCCTCCTCGGCGGGCTTCGCGTCGTCGCGCGCGGGACGGGACTTGGTGGAGGTCACCTCCACCAGGGCCGTGCCGTCCTCCCGGGGTTCGTGGGCGTCGCGCGGCGGGATCGCGGCGTTGACGGCCGCGGCGAACGCCGTCACGGCACGGGAGTTGTGGTGCGTGACGGAGTGCACGGTCGCGGGCCCGCCCGCGGTGGTGAGGACGATCTCCGCGGTGCTGCCCTGCGGGCCGGCCGCACGGACCTCCTCGATCGCGGCGACCGGGATGCGGCGCCGCTCGTGCCCTTCGCTCACGTGCACGTCGTCCCCGTCGAAGCGGGCGGTCACACCGCCCCCTCGCAGGACCAACTCCGGCTGCTCGGCGGCGGATACCTCGCTCGTCACGGGATCACTGTATTGGCCGGTCGCGCAGCGCGGAACAGCCTCGCGGCCATGGTTTGACGCGCGGTGCCGCAACTGGGTACAACCGTGCGAATCCGCTGTGCCGTACGCCGACAGGGGCTGTCACTCGTGAGTACCACGGACGCCGATCAGGGGACCCAGCCCCCGGTCACCACCTGCTACCGCCACACCGACCGCGAATCGCACGTCCGCTGCACGCGCTGCGACCGCTTCATCTGCCCGGACTGCATGCGGGAGGCGTCCGTCGGCCACCAGTGCCCGGAGTGCGTCCGCGAGGGCAACCGCGGTGTCCGCGAGGCCCGTACGGCCTTCGGCGGCAGGATCGCGACCTCGGACGTGCCCGCGGTGACGTACGCGCTGATCGCGCTGAACGTCGCCCTGTACGTCGCCGAGTTGATGCGCCCGGACATCGTCGTCCGGCTGGACGCCCTCGGGTCGGGACTGCTCGGTCCCGACGGGAACAGCTACGTCTACCGCGGCGGGCCGGTCCCCCCGGGCTTCCGGGCGATCGGTGTCGCGCACGGCGAGTGGTACCGGCTGATCACCTCGTCCTTCCTCCATCTCGCCCCGACCGAGGGGCACTTCGGGATCACCCACATCCTGTTCAACATGGCCGCGCTCTGGAACATCGGCCGGGTCGTCGAGGGCCAGCTCGGACGCGTCCGCTACCTGGGGCTCTACCTGCTCGCCGCCCTCGGCGGCGGTGTCGCCACGTACGTGCTCGCCCCGTACACGCCCGCGCTCGGGGCCTCCGGGGCCGTCTTCGGGCTGGGCGCCGCGTACTGGATCCTGAGCCGGCGGCTGCGCTACGACCCCCTCGGCGGCAACCAGCTGATCGTGATGCTGCTGGTCTGGATGGTGATCTCGGCGGCCATCACGTCCTGGCAGGGCCATCTCGGCGGCCTGCTCACCGGCGGCGTGTTCGGGCTGGTCATCGCCCGTGCCCCGGCCCGTCACCGGACCCTCGTCCAGGTGGTGGGCGCGGTCGCTACGCTGGCCGTGCTGGTGGTGCTGGTGACGGTCAAGACCGCCCAACTCACCGGCGCCGCATAAGGGAAGGCCCGCGTCCCAGATGTGAAGAGGGTCACGCGCCGGGGCGGTGTCCTCAGCGGGCCCCACCCCCGGTAGACTGTAGACGAAAGCCAATCATCCCCGGAAAGGCAGGGGGCCGAGATGCTGTCCACTGGGCTGTCACAGGGATCAGTGCCCAAACTGGAGCGTCCAGGACCCCTGCGCGAGCGGGTGTACGAGGCACTGCTCGAACTCATCATCACCCGGGCGCTGAGCCCCGGCCAGCATCTGGTGGAGACCGAACTCGCCGGCCACCTCGGCGTGTCCCGCCAGCCCGTGCGCGAGGCCCTGCAGCGGCTCAACACCGAGGGCTGGGTCGATCTGCGCCCGGCCCAGGGCGCGTTCGTCCACGAGCCCACCGAGGAGGAGGCCGACCAGCTGCTCGTCGTCCGTGCGCTGCTGGAGACCGAGGCCGCGCGCCTGGCCGCCGCCAACGCCGGCGCCGAGGGGCTGGAGCGGCTGGACGAGCTGTGCCGGACGGGCGAGGCCGCGGTCGCGGTGGACGACGTCGACGCCGTCGTCGCGGCGAACGCCGCCCTGCACGCCTACGTGATGGAGCTGGCCGGCAACGCGGTCCTCGCCGAACTCTCCCGGCAGGTCGACCGGCGGGTGCGCTGGTACTACACCCCGGTCGCCCGGCAGCGCGGCATGCAGTCCTGGATCGAGCACCGCGAGCTGATCGACGCCATCGCCGCGCGCGACGCCGCGCGGGCGAGCGAGGTCATGCGCGGCCACACCGAGCAGACCCGCACCTCCTACCACCACCGCGCCGACAAGGACTGAGCGCGGCGCCCCGCGGGACCGGACCGGCCCGCGGGACCGGCTCGCGAGGTCAGAACAGCGCGTTGCCCTCGAAGTAGCCGAGCCTCTCCCGGTACAGCTCCAGATTGAGGCCGTTGGGGTCGCGGATGTACAGGCTGTTGTCCACGCCCCGGTCCGGCCCGAGGTACTCGGTGCCCGCCGCGTCCAGGCGCTCCTTCGCCGCGTCGAACTGCTCCGCCGTCACCGACAGCGCCATGTGCTGCAGACCGCCGATGGTCTCGTGCTGCTCGGGGTGCTCGTGGCCGGGGAAGTCGAAGAAGCCCAGCAGGTTCCCGTGACCGATGTCGAAGAAGAAGTGGCTGGAGCCCGCGTAGTCGCGGTTCTCGACCAGTTCCACCAGCGGGAAGCCCAGGAACTCCTGGTAGAAGCGGATGGTCTCCTCGACGTCGCGGCAGATGAACGCCACGTGGTGCACCCCCGCCGCTGTCGTCTCCGGCCGCTTGCCGGGTTCGCGCAGATAGGCCGCGCGCAGCTCCTCCCGCCGCGCCCGAACCGCCTCCAGCTCCTTGCCCTGCGGCTCACCCATGTCCGTCCCGCCTTTCAGCCCCGCCGATAATCCAGTGCGCCGGAAGATATACCCGATTACCCTCCCGCCATGGTGACCTTCGACCGACTGGCGGCCTTCGCCCTGGTATCGCTGGTGCTGGTGCTCATCCCCGGCCCCAGTGTGCTGTTCGTCATCGGCCGCGCGCTGGCGCACGGCCGCCGCGTCGCGCTGACCTCCGTGGCCGGCAACACCCTGGGCTCCTACGTCCTCGTCCTGGCCGTCGCGTTCGGCGTCGGCCCGGTGGTGGAGCGCTCGGCGCTGCTGTTCGCCGCGCTGAAGCTCGCCGGCGCCGCGTACCTGGTGTATTTGGGGGCCAAGGCGCTGCGGCACCGCAAGGCGCTCAGCATGGCCGCCGCGGAGGCGGGGGCGGCGCGTGGCGCGCTGCGCACACTGGCCGAGGGCTTCGTCGTCGGGGTGTCCAACCCCAAGACGATGGTCTTCTACGCGGCCGTCCTGCCGCAGTTCGTGGATCGCGCCGCCGGGCACGTCACCGTGCAGATGCTGCTGCTCGGCCTGGTCTTCAACGTCATCGCGCTGGCCTCCGACAGCACCATGGGCCTGGTGGCCTCCGCGGCCCGCTCGTGGTTCGCGCGCTCGCCGCGCCGGCTGTCGATGGTCGGCGGTGCGGGCGGCCTGGCCATGATCGGCCTGGGTGTCACGGTCGCCGCGACGGGGCGTACCGACTGATCACCGCGGCGCTGGATAGGCTGGGCGGATGAACGAAGGACACGCGGACGACGCGGCCGCGCTGGAGCGCCTGCGCCACCTGCGCGGCAGTATCGACAACCTGGACGCGGCCCTGGTCCACCTGCTCGCGGAGCGCTTCAAGGCGACGCAGCAGGTGGGCGAGTTGAAGGCCGCGTACCAGATGCCGCCCGCCGACCCGCGGCGCGAGGCCGAGCAGATCGCGCGGCTGCGGCAGATGGCCGAGGAGGCGCACCTCGACCCGGCCTTCGCGGAGAAGTTCCTCAAATTCATTGTCGAAGAGGTCATCCGGCACCACAAGGCGATCGCGGCAGACCGCTCCGGATGACCTCCGCGTGGGCCTCAGCCGTGAGGTTCCACGGCTGAGGCTCCCGTCATGCCGTTCTTGCCGTTCTTGCCGTCCGGCGACCGGACGCCGCCGGGGTCACCCGGTGCCCGGTGGGCACCTCAGACCATCTCCCGGCTGATGGGCTGGGGGTTCGGCCGGATGTCCTTGGCGCGGGGACGGCCCGGCTGCCGCAGCAGCAGCGACAGACCACCGGTGAACAGGCCGATGCAGCCGGCCAGGATGAAGGCGCCGCCATAACCCCAGGCGTCCACGACGATCTTGCCGACGCCCGCCCCGACGAGGCCGGAGACCAGCTTGGAGCTGTAGACCAGGCCGTAGTTGGAGGCGTTGTTGTTCTCCCCGAAGTAGTCCGCGGTCATCGCCGCGAACAACGGGAAGATCGCGCCGCCGCCGAAGCCCGAGATCATCGACGCCAGCAGGAACAGCGGCATGCTGCCCATCGAGCCGGAGAAGTAGACCGCGAACTGCGCCAGGCCCAGCACCACGCAGACGAAGGTCAGCGTCTGCCGGCGCCCGTACCGGTCGGAGATCCAGCCGATGACACCGCGGCCGGTGCCGTTGACGATGGCCTTCAGGCTCATGGCGAGGGCCACGATGCCGCCCGCGAAGCCCATCTCGTCACCGAAGTCGACCTGGAACGAGATGCCGAAGATGTTCACGCCCGCCGTGCAGAGCAGGCAGAACCACATCAGCGGCAGGACACCGGTCTTGACGGCCTCCATCGGGGTGTACTGCTTGACCGCGGGCGGGTTCTTCTCCAGCGCCCGGCGCACCCGGGGGTCGTCGGAGACCGCGAGCGGGTCGATGTGCGCGGGCCACCAGTTCTTCGGCGGGTCCTTGAAGAAGAAGCCGCTGACGGCGACGGCGAGCGCCAGCCCGATACCCACCACGATCAGGACGTTCCCGTAGTTGTCCAGGTCCATGTAGTTCTTGAACAGGAAGATGAAGGGCACCGACCCGTAGGCGAAACCGCCGTTGACGAAGCCGGTCTTGCCGCCCTTCCGCTCCGGGTACCACTTGCCGACCATGTTGATGCAGGTCGCGTAGACGAAACCGGCGCCGCCGCCGCCGAAGAAGCCGAAGCCCAGGTACGCCCAGAAGACATTGGGCGCGTGGGCCAGCGACAGGTAGCCGAGCAGGGTGCCGCCGGCGCCCAGCACCATGGCGGCGCGGGCCGACAGGGTGCCGTTCTCCCGCATCTTGCCGGCCGGGAAGGCCACCGCCGCCTGGAAGAGGATCCAGACGCCCAGCAGCCAGAAGATGTGCGCGCCGTGCCAGTTGTGCGCGTCGGCGAGCGTGTCCTCGGCGGAGGTGAACGCGTACTCCGAGGAGCTGATGGCCATCATGGCGACCCACGGCAGGATCACCATGGTCCACCGGGGCCGCCCCATGATCTGCCGGTCGGTTTCGCCGATCCGGTACGTGCGGCCGTTGCGGTCCGTCACCTCCGTGTATGAGCTGGGTGGTTGAGACGATGTCGATGACGCCATTGTCGTTCCCCTTGCCTCGTAAGAGCCGGGCCAGCGCCCCCTGGACGGTTCTCTTGTGGTGCTTCCGGGGCGGGCGGTCCGGTCGCGTGTCACGGGACCGGTGCCGCCCCTTGTGCTCCGCTCGCAAGCGGGAGCGACTGCCCGGTACGACGTCGTCCGGGCAGGATCAGTGGCGGGCCGACTGCGCGGCCCGGGCGCGGCGGCTGGGCCGCGCTCGCGGAGGGACGTGCGCGCCGTCCCGTCCGCCTACGGCGGCGTACCGCCGGTGATGTTCCTGGCGAGGGGTGCCGCGCGTGACGGCGCGGTGGGAGAAGTACCGGCGGCGGGTGCGGAGTTGCCCTCGTACATGGCGAGCGGGGTCCTTCCGTTCGGGGCCGGTGGGTGGGTCCTTGGTGCGATTCCGTTCAGCAGTCTGTACATTGCATACAGCCGACGAATACTGTATGCAGACGTTTATCCCTCATCGGCCGTCCGGTGTCCAGAGGTGTGCACCGGATTCTCCGCCGACTCCAGTCAGGGCAGGTGCGTTTGACGATGGATCTGTTCGAGTACCAAGCACGGGAGCTCTTCGCGGACCACGGCGTCCCCGTGCTCGACTCCTCCGTGGTGGACGAACCCGCCGCGGCCCGCGCCGCGGCCGAGCGCCTGGGCGGCCGGGTCGTGGTGAAGGCCCAGGTCAAGACCGGCGGCCGGGGCAAGGCGGGCGGTGTGAGACTCGCCTCCGATCCCGCGGACGCGGAGGACAAGGCCCGCGCGATCCTCGGTATGGACATCAAGGGGCACACCGTCGGCACGGTCATGCTCACCGAGACCGCCGACATCCAGGACGAGTTCTACGTCGCCTATCTGCTCGACCGCACGGAGCGCACCTTCCTCGCCATGGCCTCCGCCGAGGGCGGCATGGACATCGAGGAGGTCGCCGCCACGCGCCCCGGGGCCCTGGCCCGCGTCCCCGTCGACGCCGACGAGGGCGTCACGGAGGAGAAGGCCCGCGAGATCGCCGCCGCCGGCGGCCTGCCGGACGAGGCCGTGCCCGTCCTGGTCGCCCTGTGGGAGGTCTTCACCGAGGAGGACGCCCTCCTCGTCGAGGTCAACCCGCTGGTACGGACCGAGGACGGCCGCATCCTCGCCCTCGACGGCAAGGTGTCCCTCGACGACAACGCCCGCTTCCGCCACCCCGCCCACGCCGCCTACGAGACCCCCGGCGAGGGCGACCCCCTGGAGGCCGCCGCCCGGGCGAAGGGCCTCAACTACGTCAAGCTCGACGGCACGGTCGGCGTCATCGGCAACGGCGCGGGCCTCGTCATGAGCACCCTCGACGTCGTCGCCCACCACGGCGGCGCCCCCGCCAACTTCCTCGACATCGGCGGCGGGGCCTCCGCCCAGGTCATGGCCGACGGCCTCGGCGTCATCCTCTCCGACCCCGACGTCACCTCCGTGCTCGTCAACGTCTTCGGCGGCATCACCGCCTGCGACGCCGTCGCCGACGGCATCGTGCAGGCCCTCGGCCTGGTCGACCTCACCAAGCCCCTCGTCGTGCGCCTCGACGGCAACAACGCCGAGCGCGGCCGGGCCGTGCTCGCCGCCGCGGCGCCGTCGCTGGGGCCCCTCGTACAGCAAGTGGACACCATGGACGGCGCGGCCGCGCGGGCCGCCGCGCCCGCAAGGAGCTGATCGCGATGGCCATCTTCATCGACCGCAACAGCAAAGTGATCGTGCAGGGCATGACCGGCTCGGAGGGCATGAAGCACACCCGGCGCATGCTCGCCTCGGGCACGGACGTCGTCGGCGGCGTCAACCCGCGCAAGGCCGGCACCCATGTGGAGTTCGACGGGCGCATCATCCCGGTCTTCGGGTCGGTCAAGGAGGCGATCGGCGCCACGGGCGCGGACGTCAGCGTCGTCTTCGTCCCGCCGCCCTTCGTCCGCGCCGCCGTCGACGAGGCGGCGGACGCCGGGACCCCCCTCGTCGTCGTCATCACCGAGGGCGTCCCCGTGCACGACACCGTCGCCTTCCGGGCCCGCGCCACCGCGGCCGGGACGCGCGTCATCGGCCCCAACTGCCCCGGCCTGATCAGCCCCGGGCAGTCCAACGCGGGCATCATCCCCGCCGACATCACCACCGCGGGCCGCATCGGACTGGTCTCCAAGTCCGGCACCCTCACCTACCAGCTGATGTACGAGCTGCGCGACCTCGGCTTCTCCACCGCCGTCGGCATCGGGGGCGACCCCGTGATCGGCACCACCCACATCGACTGCCTGCGCGCCTTCCAGGACGACCCCGACACCGACCTCATCGTGATGATCGGCGAGATCGGCGGCGACGCCGAGGAGCGGGCCGCGGCCTACATCTCGCGCCTGGTCACCAAGCCCGTCGTCGGGTACGTCGCGGGCTTCACCGCCCCCGAGGGCAGGACCATGGGCCACGCCGGCGCCATCGTCTCCGGCTCGGCGGGCACCGCCCGGGCCAAGAAGCAGGCCCTGGAGGCCGCGGGCGTCGCCGTCGGCAGCACGCCCTCGGAGACCGCGCTCATCGTCCGCGGGCTGCTGTGATGACGGGCACCGAGGACCTGCTGGTCCGCCGCCACGACGTCGGCGCCGCCCTGATCCCCCTCGACCCGAGGAAGCGCGAGCCGCAGACCCGGGTCGCCATCCTCGCCTGCATGGACGCCCGGCTCGGTGTCGAGGCGATGTTCGGCCTGCGTGCGGGCGACGCCCATGTCATCCGCAACGCGGGCGGGTGCGTCACCGACGACGCGCTCCGCTCGCTGCGGCTGAGCCAGATACGGGAGGGCACCCGCGAGATCGTGCTGGTGCACCACGAGGACTGCGCCGCGCTGAGCGACCCGGACGAGGACCTGCGCGTCTGCATGGCCCGCGTCGAGGGCAACCCGCAGCTGCCGCACACCGAGGCGCTGCGGGGCTTCCTCTACACGCGCAGCGGCGCACTGAGGGAGGTGCGTCCGGCGTGAGCCGCGCCCGATGACCGATGAGCGCAGACCGCGGCACCGTGCGCCCCGCGACCCCCCCCGGGGGGAGGGCGGCGTACGGTGCCGCGGCCCTGCGGATACGCAGGTGAAACCCGCCCCGAATCCTTGGTATCGTTGTCCTTGTCGCCGCGGGGATGCCCCGCGGTCGGACACCCGGTCCGGGTGGCGGAATGGCAGACGCGCTAGCTTGAGGTGCTAGTGCCCTTTATCGGGCGTGGGGGTTCAAGTCCCCCCTCGGACACAGCAGACGTAGCGAGGAAAGTGCCGGCAGGGAGTGATCCCGGTCGGCCTTTGTGCTTTCCGCGGGCGTGCCGCGGCGACGGGGACGCCGTGCGGGGCGGCCGGTTCCCCGGCTGCCCCGCACGGCGCGGAGCGTCATCGCCCCGTCGCCGGCCGTGTCCCTCAGAGCGCCTCCGGCAGCGGTGCCGCGCCCATCCCCTGGTGCACGCGGTCGAGGAGCGCGGCGTACGCGGCGATCATGCGGGTGCGGCTGAAGCGCTCGCGGCTGAGGGCCATCGAGGCGCCGAATTCCGCCCGGCGGGCCAGGGCGTCGGCCCAGGCCTCCCCGATCGCCTCGGGGTCCTGCGGGGTGATGATGCCGTGGCCGGCCACGATCGCCGCGGTGTCGCCGACGTCGGTGGCGACCGGGACGGCGCCGCACATCATGCCCTCGATCAGGCACAGCGGCGCCGCCTCCCCCGAGGAGGACGTCAGGGCCACCACGTCGGCGGCCGCGTAGACCGTCTCCATGTCGCCCCGCACACCGAGCAGATGGAGCCCGCGGGGGAGCCGCGCCCCGTCGCCGAAGGCGTCCGCGATGTCCGCGCGCAGCGCGAGGTTGGCCTCGGTCATGCCCGCGCCGCACATCAGGACGTGCCCGTCCGGCTCGCGCCGCAGCCACGCCTGCGCGGCCCGCAGGAACAGCGGGACGTTCTTCATCGTGGCGTAGCGCGCGGCGAAGACGACCACCGGCGCCTGGTCCGGGATGCCCAGCGCGGAGCGCAGCAGCACCCGCCGCGCGGGGTCGGGGCGGAAGCGCAGCAGGTCGACACCGTTGGGGATGACATGCAGTAGCTCGCCCGGGATCCCGGCGGCCTCGTACGCGACGCGCGTGGACTCGGCGCAGCACACGCAGGCCGCGATCCTCCCGTTCGCCACGGCGGCCTTGAGCTCGTCGAGGGCCTGGCCCTGGTTCTCCGGGTCGGAGCGGTGCAGGCAGACCACGACCGGCCGCAGCGGCAGGCCGGCCTGGTTGAGCAGTTCCAGGGGCTGCTCCTTGAGCGACAGGATGACGTCGGCGGCCGCCGTCGCCCTGGCGGTGGCGGCCAGTTCCGGTCCGGTGAAGGCCGTCGGGCCCCCGGTCGGCCCGAAACTGCGGCCCAGGGAGGTGACGTCCACCCCGGCCGCCGTCAGCGACCGGTAGCAGGCGTCGTTCTCCATCGGCTGGCGGGTCGCCTCCCGATGCACCTCGCCGTGCATGCTGAGCACGCTGTGGTGCTGACCGCCCTCGCGCAGTCCGAGGACGACGTCGCTGTGCAGGATCCGGGCCCCACCGGAGAAGAAGCCCTCATAAACGGAGAGCACACGCAGTCCGTGCGTCACGCGCACACCATCACCCGCCTTGCAGAAGTTCTGAACGACCCCCGTGATCTGCGGGTTAGCCGATATCTGGGGGGATGGAGATGACGCGGTCCTGAACACGGCCCTTCGCCTGGACGTACGATCGGTTGTCTGCGACCCAACAACCTGAGCCAGGGTCTATACGGTACAAGTCGGGCCCCGGCGAGGTCACCCCGGCTGCGCGAACTTCGGCGGGTTTGCCCGGATGTACGGGCGGCCCGCGCCGGGCCGGGCCGCCGGAGGCGTCGACCGGCGGGTGAGCGGGCACGGGCATTCCGGTAGGAATCGCGCATACGCCGCACATATACTGCCAACGGACAGGAAACCTCCGTGATGAGCAGCCGGACAGTCACAGGACACGACCGCGAAGCGGTCCCCTCCCCGGCGCTGGGCGGCGATCTGGCGGCGGTGGTCTACCGTGCGCTCCGCGACGCCGCGCAGCGGCTCGACGGTGTGGCGGCGGCCGTCTACCTCCTGACCGCGGACGGCGGCGAACTCAAGGCGGCCATGATCGGCGGCAGCTCGCCCTCGGTGTTCACGCTGCCGGGGCACATGACGCTGGACGCCCCCTACGCCTCCTCGCGTGCCCTGGCCACCGAAGCGGTCGTGGTCCTGACCGATCCGGACCCCCAGGTCGAGGACCGGTCCGATCCGCCGCTCGACCTGCCGCACTACCCCTTCGCCGTCGCCGCGACCCCGCTCGTCTGCGAAGGAGTGCGTTTCGGCGCGCTGTCCGTCCTCCGGCCGGAGAACCGCGGCGGCTACGACGCCGCCGACCGCGCGCGGCTGGCGGCGCTCGGCGACCGGCTCGCGCAGACCTTCGCGGCGCTGGCCGAGCGGGGCACGGCGATCGTGCCGGGCCACATGCCCGCGGTGGTGCCCATCGACCGCGCCGCACGCACCGACGTGGTGGACGAGACGGCGGGGGACGTGCTGTGGGGGGTGCGCGGCGTCGCCGGCTCCGTGGGGCTGAGCCTCATGTACCCGCTGCGACGGCTCTCCGAGATGGTCAACCAGGCCACGACCCTGGACCAGCTCGTCGGGGCGGCGGGCTTCTGCGTCATGGCGCCGTTCCGGGCCAGGGCGCTCGTGCTGGCGTCCGTCGGCCGGGGGCGCCTCTGGGTCGTCGGGCACAGCGGGGACTCCGCGGACCTGGCCCGGCGGATCCACGGCAGCGGGCTGCACACCGCGCAGCCCGCGGCGGAGGCGGTCCGGCGGCGGACACTGGTCGTCGCCGGGGGTTGCGCTCCGCTCGCGGCCGGCCCGCTCCTGCCCGACGACGGGTCCCCCTCCGCGGCCTACCTCCCGCTCGTCGGGAACCGGCACGTCATCGACCTCCCCTTCATCGGGAAGGACGACGTCGTCGGCGTGTGCTGCCTGGAGTTCGCCGGCCCGCGCCGCTTCTCGCCCGAGGAGCGGGCGGTGCTGGCGATGATGGCGGGCACGCTGGGCCCGGCCGTCGAGCGGGTGGAACTGGGCCGCAAGCGGCACGCACTCGCCGAGACCCTGCAGAAGCGGCTGCTCCCGCCGGTGCTCTCGGAATCGCCCCAGCTGACGACGACGGCCCGCTACGAGCCGGCCGTCGCCGCGTCCGAGGTCGGCGGCGACTGGTACGACGTGATCGACCTGCCGGGCCGCCGTGTCGTGCTGGTGGTGGGCGACGTGGAGGGGCACGCGATGGAGAGCGCCGCCCTCATGGGCCAGTTGCGCGGCGCGGTGGTGGCGTACGCGACCGAGGGGCACAAGCCGGCGGCGGTGATCGACCGGACCGGCAGACTGCTCGCCCGGCTCGGCACCGACCTGCTCGCCACCTGCTGCGTCATCGCCCTGGACACCGCCGACGGCGTGGCCGAGGTGGCCCTCGCGGGCCATCCACCGCCGCTCGTCATGGGGCCCGACGGAGGTGTCGCCGTCCTGGAGGCCCCCTCCAACGTGCCGCTCGGTGTCGCCGTGGGCGGTGCCTGCCGGGCGCGGGAGCACACGGTCGTGCCGGGGTCGGTGCTCATGCTGTACTCGGACGGGCTGCTGGACGCGTGCGTGCCCGACCCCACCGCCGCCGCGGCCGGCTTGTTCCGTACCGGCGGCTGCATGGCGGGGGACAACCTCGAAGAGCTCGCCGACGGCGTCGTCGCCGAGATGCCGGGGTTCGACCAGCGGCGCGACGACGCGGTACTGCTGCTGGCCCGTTTCGAGGGCGCCGACGTCCGCGACGGCTCCCGGACGGGTCATCTCCACCTTCAGGAGCACGACCTGCTGGGCGTCAAGGCGGCCCGGGGCTTCGTGCACGACTCGCTGCGCGCGTGGGGCCTGGAGGAGATGACGGAGGACCTCCAGCTCGTCGCCTCCGAGGTCGTGACGAACGCGCTCATCCACGCGGGAAGCGACGTCGACGTACGGCTGCGGGCCTTCCGCGACAACATCCGCATGGAGGTCCGCGACTCCGACAGCGACCCGCCCGTCCCGTCGGCCTTCTCCCTCACGGAGGAGGGCAGTTCCCAGGCGGAGTCCGGACGCGGCCTCTTCCTCGTGGACGCGCTGACCAGGGCGTGGAACAGCTCCCCGAACGGGCGCGGCAAGACGGTCTGGCTGGAGATGGCCATCCCTGGCGCCTGAGGGGCCGCCCAGGGGCGGCAGAGGCCCCTCGTGCGCTCCTGGGGCGGTGCCGCCCGTCAGCGGCGCCCTGGGCGGCCTGTGCGGCCGTCGACGGCGGCGCCGAGTGCGACTTGGGGGCGGCGTCGGCCAGTCGGGCGGGCGCTTCGAGACGTGGGCGTACTCGGGGCCCGGCCGGTCACCGGGAAGTCCCGCGAGGGGAGGCCGCGACCGGGGCAACCGGTACCGGGCGGAGCGCTCCGCGGCGCGAGCACGGCGTCCGGTCCCGCACCCCGCCCCGGGCCGCACACCGCTGTCGGACCGCGCTGTTACGGTCCCCGGTCATGGCGGCAGACGACGGCATCGCATGGATCGGCGCACGGTGGCCCGACGACGACGCCGACCCCCTCCTCGGGGTGCAGGCGGGTCTGGTGTTCGCGGAGGGCATCGCACCGCAGGACCTGGCGGTGGTGTTCGGCGCGGTTCCGTGGGAGATGCCGGAGCCGGTGGGCGCGGAGGCCAAGGCGGTCTGGGACCGGACCCACCCCTGTACACGGGTCCCCGACGAGCCGTTGCTGACCGTCTACGGCAAAGAGGGCGAGTGGTCGTTCCTCGCCGGGCACTTCGACTACCTCGTCCCGTTCCGCGAGGACTTCGCGCTGCCGCGCGGGACCGGTCGGGCCGTACTCCTCTACAACATCGCCGCCAAGGGCATGAGCCTCATGGCCTGCTTCGAGGGCGGCCGGGAGGTGTGGCACGGCGAGATCCCCGGCGGGTCCGGGAGCCGGCAGGGGGCAGGGGAGCCGGCCTTCCTCGACCAGGCCGTGAGGGAAGCCTGCCGGGGGGAGGGCGGTCACCGCTCCGGGGACTGGCGGAAGCGGTTCCTCGGGAGCCTGGGGACCGCGTTCGGCTTCTCCGTGTGCCAGGAGACCTTCGACGCGGGCGGATATCCGCTGGCCGCCGTCCACTTGTCCTGAATCGCGGGGCCTCCCCGCCCGGCCCCGCGGGGTGCCCGTACGGGCAAATATTTGCCGGCGCGGTCTGGACATCCGTCACGCCTGCCGCGACCATGAAGGAACTCCATACGGTATGCAATCTACAGTCCAGGAGTCAGTCAGTCGGTCGGGTCGGTGTGGACAGGTGAGGTGGGGACGGCGATGAGCAGGGCACTCGAAGGCATTCGTGTTCTGGACATGACGCACGTGCAGTCCGGGCCGTCGGCGACGCAGTTGCTGGCATGGCTGGGGGCCGACGTGATCAAGCTGGAGGCGCCGGGGGGTGACATCACCCGCAGTCAGCTGCGCGACCTGCCGGACGTGGACAGCCTGTACTTCACGATGCTCAACGCCAACAAGCGGAGCATCACCCTGAACACCAAGACGCCGCGCGGCAAGGAGCTCCTGACCGAGCTCATCGGCCGCAGTGACGTGATGGTGGAGAACTTCGCCCCGGGCGCCATCGACCGGATGGGCTTCACCTGGGAACGCATCCACGCGATCAACCCGCGGATCGTCTACGCCTCCATCAAGGGCTTCGGCGAGGGCCCCTACACCGACTACAAGGCGTACGAGGTCGTCGCGCAGGCGATGGGCGGGTCGATGGCCACCACCGGGTTCGACGACGGCCCGCCGATGGCGACCGGCGCGCAGATCGGCGACTCCGGCACCGGCATGCACGCGGTCGCCGGCATCCTGGCCGCCCTGTACCAGCGCACCCACACCGGACGCGGCCAGCGGGTGCAGGTCGCCATGCAGCACGCGGTGCTCAACCTGTGCCGCGTCAAGCTCCGCGACCAGCAGCGCCTGGCCCACGGTCCGCTCGCGGAGTACCCCAACGACGACTTCGGCGACGAGGTGCCGCGGTCGGGCAACGCCTCCGGCGGCGGCCAGCCCGGATGGGCCGTCAAATGCGCGCCCGGCGGCCCCAACGACTACGTGTACGTCATCGTCCAGCCGACCGGCTGGCCGCCCATCGCCGAACTCATCGGCCGCCCGGAACTGGCGCGGGACCCCGAGTGGGCCACCCCCCAGGCGCGGCTGCCGAAGCTCGCCAAGATGTTCCAGCTCATCGAGGAGTGGACCAGCACGCTGCCCAAGTGGCAGGTCCTGGAGCAGCTCAACGGCCACAACATCCCGTGCGGGCCGATCCTGTCCACCAAGGAGATCATCGAGGACGCCAGCCTGCGCGCCAACGAGATCGTCGTGGACGTCCCGCACCCCCAGCGCGGCTCGTACACCACCGTGGGCAACCCCCTCAAACTCTCCGACTCGCCCACCACCATCACCCGCTCACCCCTCCTCGGTGAGCACAACCACGACATCTACATCTCCGAACTCGGCATCGACGAGGCCGAGTTGCCCGACCTCAGGGCGCAGGGCGTGATCTGACGGCGACCGCGATCCGCAGGTACCGGGGCAACAGCAGAAAGGCACAGGCCAGAACGTGAGCACCATCGAGGACCCGAGCGACGAGCATCTGGAGGTGACGCCGCCCAAGATCTGGGCGACCGGACTGCCTGCCGTGACCCACGCGATCCAGTACTCCCTGGGCCAGACCACGGTCCGGCGGACGGCGCTGACCCTGCTGAACATCAACCAGGCCAAGGGTTTCGACTGCCCCGGCTGCGCGTGGCCGGAGCCGGACCCGGCACACCGGCACCTCCAGGAGTACTGCGAGAACGGCGCCAAGCACATCAGCGACGAGGCGACCTCGCGCCGGGTCACCGCTGACTTCTTCCGCGCACACCCGGTGTCCGAGCTGGACGGGAAGTCCGACCTCTGGCTCAACCAGCAGGGCCGGCTCGCCGAGCCCATGGTCAAGCGGCCCGGCTCGGACCACTACGAGCCGATCGGCTGGGACGGCGCCCTGGACCTGCTCGCGGGTGAACTGCGCGCCCTGGACTCCCCGGACGAGGCGCTGTTCTACACCTCGGGCCGGGTCGGCAACGAGGCCGCCTTCCTGCTCCAGCTCTTCGCCCGCGCCTACGGCACCAACAACCTGCCCGACTGCAGCAACATGTGCCACGAGTCCAGCGGCTCCGCACTCAACGAGACCCTGGGCATCGGCAAGGGCAGCGTCTCCCTGGAGGACATCCACGGGTCCGACCTGGTCTTCGTCGTGGGCCAGAACCCGGGCACCAACCATCCGCGGATGCTGTCCGCGCTGGAGGAGACCAAGCGGCGCGGGGGTCAGGTCGTCGCGGTCAACCCGCTGCCCGAGGCCGGGCTGATGCGGTTCAAGCACCCCCAGAAGGCCCGCGGCATCCTCGGCCGCGGGACGGCCATCGCCGACCAGTTCCTGCAGATCCGGCCCGGCGGCGACCTCGCGCTGTTCCAGGCGCTGAACCTGCTCCTGCTGGAGGCCGAGGACGCCGCGCCCGGGACCGTGCTGGACCACGCGTTCATCGACACCCGCTCCACGGGCTTCGCCGAGTTCGCCCGGCACGCCCGCAAGACCGACTGGGACGACGTCCGCAAGGCCACGGGGCTGACCCGCGAGGAGATCGAGCAGGTCCACGAGCGGGTGCTGAACAGCAGGAGCGTCATCGTCTGCTGGGCGATGGGCCTGACCCAGCACAAGCACGGTGTGCCCACCATCCGCGAGGTCGTCAACTTCCTGATGCTGCGCGGGAACATCGGGAAGCCGGGGGCGGGCGTGTGCCCCGTGCGCGGCCACAGCAATGTGCAGGGCGACCGCACCATGGGCATCTGGGAGCGGATGCCGCAGGCCTTCCTGGACGCGCTGGAGCGGGAGTTCGGCTTCACTGCGCCCACCCGGCACGGCTGGGACACCGTGGACTCCATCAGGGCCATGCGCGACGGACGGGCCAAGGTCTTCGTCGGCGTCGCCGGCAACTTCGTCCGGGCCGCACCCGACAGCGAGCTGACCGAGGCGGCGCTGCGCAAGTGCCGCCTCACCGCGCACATCTCGACCAAGCTCAACCGCTCCCACACGGTGTGCGGCGAGACGGCACTGATCCTGCCGACCCTGGGCCGCAGCGACCGGGACGTCCAGGGCGGCGTCGAGCAGTTCGTCACCGTCGAGGACTCGATGAGCCAGGTACACGCCTCGCGCGGGCGGCTGGAGCCCGCCTCCCGCACGCTGCTCAGCGAGGTGGCGATCGTCTCGCGGCTGGCCGCCCGGACCCTCGGCGACAGCCCGTCCCTTCCCTGGGCGGAGTTCGAGGCGGACTACGGCGCCATTCGGGAGCGCATCTCCCGGGTCGTGCCCGGCTTCCACGACTACTCCGCCCGGGCGGCCGAGCCGGGCGGCTTCGCGCTGCCGAACCCGGTCAACCACGGGACGTTCCCCACCCCGAGCGGCAAGGCGGTCTTCACGTGCAACGACTTCGCGATGGTGCAGGCCCCCGAGCGGCACCTCGTGCTGCAGACGCTGCGCTCGCACGACCAGTGGAACACCGTCCCGTACGCGATGAACGACCGCTACCGCGGCATCCACGAAGGCCGCCGCGTCGTCCTGGTGAACCCCGCCGACCTGGCGGCCCTCGGCCTCGCCGACCGTGACCTCGTCGACCTGGTCGGCGTGTGGCACGACGGGGTGGAACGCCGCGCCCGCGGTTTCCGGGTGATCCCCTACCCGACGACTCCGGGGTCGGCCGCCGCGTACTACCCGGAGACCAATGTCCTGGTGCCGCTGGACAGCGTGGCCGACATCAGCAACACCCCGACATCGAAGGGAATCGTGATCCGGCTCGAACCGTCCGGCATCCCGGCACGGGTCCCTTCACCCCGACGACCGGAATGAGGCAGCCCAGCATGTCGACGTCGACGCAACCCTCCGCGCAGTCCTCCGGCGGCCCCCGCGACCCGGAGACGGTCACCGACCGCCTCGTGGCGTCCAACCGGGAGTACGCCGCCGGGTTCACCGATCCGGGCATGGGGGCCCGCCCCGTCCTGGGCGTGGCCGTCGTGGCCTGCATGGACGCGCGGATCGATCTGCACGCCGCCCTCGGCCTCGCACTGGGCGACTGCCACACCATCCGCAACGCGGGCGGCGTGGTCACCGACGACACGATCCGCTCCCTGACCATCAGCCAGCGGGCCCTGTCCACCCGCAGCGTCGTGCTGATCCACCACACGGGCTGCGGCCTCCAGACCCTGACCGAGGACTTCCGGCACGAACTGGAGCGGGAGGTCGGGCAGCGCCCGGCCTGGGCCGTGGAGGCGTTCCAGGACGTCGACCAGGACGTCCGGCAGTCGATGCAGCGGGTGCGGACCTCACCGTTCCTCCCGCACACCGACGACGTCCGGGGCTTTGTCTTCGACGTGTCGACCGGGCTGCTGCGGGAGATCGGCCCCCAGGCCGACGCGCGGCCCTGAGCCGACCAGGTGTGCGCGCGGGCCGGCGGACGGCAACCGGCCGGGCCGCCCGGCGACGGGCCCCGGCACACGGCCCGCGCGCACGGTGGCGGGGCCGGCCGGCGCGGATGTGCTCCGCGGCGGCCGGCCCCGTACGACCGGGAACCACGACTCCCGTACACCGACCGGCCCCCAGCGGGCCGGAATCCACTCCCGAGGGGGCACCCCGTGCCGTACCGCACCGCTTTCTCCCACGTCCTGAGCAGCGTCATCGAGCCCTCCGCCGAGCGGACCGGCACGGAGGGCAGGTTTCCGCGCGGCGCGGTGACGGCCCTGGGCCGTGCCGGGCTGCTCGGACTCACCGTCTCCGCGGACCTGGGCGGCGGTGGCCTCGGCCTGTCCGAGGCGGCCGAAGTGGTCGCGCGGATCGCCCGGGTGTGCCCGGCCACCGCGGCGGTGCTCCAGTCGCACTACGCGGCGGTCGCCGTCCTGGAGGCGCACGGCAGCCGCTGGATCCGCGGCGAGATCGCCGCCGGCCGCCACCTCGGCAGTCTCGCCCTGACCGAGGGCGCCCCCGGGGAGCGGGTCCCCCCGAACGGGCCCTGGACCCCGCGCTCGACGGCGTCCCGCACCGGTGACGTGGTGGCCCTGAGCGCCCGCAAGCGCGAGGTGGTCGCCGCCGGGGAGGCCGACAGCTACGTCTGGTCCTCCCGGCCGCTCGCCGCGGAGGACGGGATGACGCTCTGGACCGTGCCCGCGCACGCCCCCGACCTCTTCGTCCCCGCCCGCACGGACGGGGCGGGACCGTACGGCAGCGCCACCTCCGGCGTCGTCGCCGACCCGGTCCTCGTCCCCGCGGACGCGATGCTGGGGGAGGACGGCGGTGGGCTCGGCATCGTGCTGGGCACCGTGCTGCCGTGGCTGCTGGAACTGCGGGAGGCCCTCGGCGATACCGCCGTCCACCCCTCCGTGGCGGTCGTGGCCGCCGCGGGCCCGGACCGGCGTCCCGCCGGCGCCCTCGCGTCCTGACGGGCCCGGTGTTCAGCCGCGGCCGGACGCCTTGCCGGCGACGGCCCTGCGGAACTCACCGGTGCGCTGGGTGTGCTTGCGCATGATCTCGCTCGCGCGGTCCGCGTCGCCCTTGGCGATGGCCTTGATGAGGGAGGCGTGCTCGTTCCAGGCCTCCTTGCCGCGGGGTTTGGCGATGGGGGTGTAGTACCAGCGCACCTTGCGGCTCACCTGCGAGATCAGCTCGGCCAGTACGGCGTTGCCGGCAACGGAGGTGATGAAGGCGTGCAGCGCGATGTTGGCCGCCACCAGGCGCTCGATGTCGCCGCCGGCGAGGGCGTCGACGCCGTCCTGGTGCAGCTCCCACAGGTGTGCGACGTCCTCGGGTGTCGCGTTGCGGGCGGCGAGTTCGGCCGAGTACGTCTCCAGGACGCCCCGGACGCCCAGCAGTTGGCCGGCTTCCTCTTCGGTGGGGGAGTGGACGAAGGCGCCTTGTGCGGGGCGGAGGTCGACCCAGCCGTCGGTCTGGAGGCGTTGGAGGGCTTCGCGGACGGGCTGGCGGCTGACGCCGAGGTGTTCGGCGAGTTCGGCCTCGACCAGGTGCTGGCCGGGTGTCAGGGTGCCGTTGATGATCAGTTCGATCAGCGCGTCGTAGACGGCCTGGCGCAGCGGCGCAGGGCGGGCGACGCGATGACCGGCCGCCGCCGTCAGGGCCTCGCGCATCGTTCCCCCGTTCTGCCGGCGAGCCTGCGGGGCCGACGGCTCTGCCAGTGGAGTCCGCCGAGAGGGGCCTGGACGGCGGCGCCTGAGTATACAGGTTTTGGTATGCAACATGGCGTGTGCTGCCGGTCTGCGGAGGTGTGTTGACCCTGCGTCAGAGTGTGCCGGGCAGCGGTGACGGACCGATAAAAGTGCGACGGCATTCTGTATGCAGAAGCTTGTATGCGTTATCGTTCCTGGGAGTACCGCCAGCACCGCCTGAAAACCGAAGCGGCTCTGTACGTCGGTCACGGACCCCGCGCATCCGCAGGAGAGGTCAAGGGGCCCGCATGTGTGTGCATCGAATGTGCCGTACGGCAGTTGAGCGTCCCGCGCCCGGACTCCCGCGCGCCGCGAAGGCGGAGCGGTCATGACGCCGGGGAGCACCGACGGGACCGACGGGACCGACGTGTCCGTCGAGCAGGTGGTCCGGGCGGCCGCCGCCGACCACCGGGGTGACCGGGGGCCGCTGCTGCCGATCCTGCACTCCGTCCAGGCCGAGTTGGGCTGCGTGCCGCAGGAGGCCGTCCCGGTGCTCGCGGACGAGCTCAACCTCTCCCGGGCCGACGTCCACGGAGTGGTGACCTTCTACCACGACTTCCGGCGCGAGCCCGCGGGACGCACCACCGTGCGGATATGCCGCGCCGAGGCCTGCCAGGCCGTCGGCGCCGAGGACCTGATGGACTGGGCCCGCGAGGCCGGACTGAAGCCGGGCGGCACGACCGCCGACGGCTCGGTGACCGTCGAGCAGGTCTTCTGCCTCGGCAACTGCGCCCTGGGGCCCTCGGTCGAGGTGAACGGCCGGCTGTACGGACGTGTGGGCACGGCCCGGCTGGGCTCCCTCCTCAAGGGGACGGTCCGATGACAGAGCGCGCTTCCGACCCCACCGTGACGATCTGGGTCCCCCGCGACTCGGCGGCCCGGTCCGTCGGCGCGGACGAGGTCGCCGACGCACTGCGCCACGCCGCGGCCGAACGGGAACTGCCCGTCGAGATCGTGCGCAACGGCTCCCGCGGCATGCTCTGGCTGGAACCGCTCGTGGAGGTGGCCACCCCCGCCGGCCGCGTCGGCTACGGACCCGTCGCCCCCGAGGACGTCGAGGAGCTGCTGACCGCCGGCCTGCTGGAGGGCGCCGACCACCCGCTGCGCCTCGGCATCGTGGACGAACTGCCCTGGCTGGCACGGCAGAAGCGGGTCACCTTCGCCAGGATCGGCGTGACCGACCCCCTGTCGGCCGAGGACTACCTCGCCCACGGCGGACTGGAGGGGCTGCGCGCGGCGCTGGCCCTCGCCCCCGCGGACGTGGTCACCGAGGTCACCGACTCCGGACTGCGCGGCCGCGGCGGCGCGGGATTCCCCGCCGGGATCAAGTGGAAGACCGTCCTCGGCTGCGCCGACGAGCTGAAGTTCGTCTGCTGCAACGCCGACGAGGGCGACAGCGGCACCTTCGCCGACCGCATGGTCATGGAAGGCGACCCGTTCATGCTCATCGAGGGCATGACCATCGCCGCGCACGCGGTCGGTGCCCGCGAGGGCTACCTGTACATCCGCTCGGAGTACCCCGACGCGGTGGCCACCATGCGCGCGGCCATCGACATCGCGCGGGACCACGGATGGCTCGGCAAGGGCGTCCTCGGCTCCGCGCTCGACTTCGACCTGCACGTGCGGGTCGGCGCCGGCGCGTACATCTGCGGCGAGGAGACCTCCATGCTGGAGAGCCTGGAGGGCAAGCGCGGCACGGTGCGCGCCAAGCCGCCGATCCCCGCCATCGAGGGCCTGTTCGGCAAGCCGACCGTCGTCAACAACGTCCTCACCCTCGCCACCGTGCCCGTCGTCATGTCGCACGGCGCGAAGGCGTACCAGGAGCTCGGCGTCGACCGCTCGCGCGGCACCCAGGTGTTCCAGCTCGGCGGCAACATCGCCCGCGGCGGCATCGTGGAGACCGCGTTCGGCATCACCCTGCGCGAACTGGTCGAGGACTACGGCGGCGGGACGTTCTCCGGGCGCCCGGTGCGCACGGTCCAGGTCGGCGGGCCGCTCGGCGCCTACCTGCCGACGACGATGTTCGACCTGCCGATGGACTACGAGGCCTTCGCGGCGGCGGGCGCCATGCTCGGGCACGGCGGCGTCGTCGTCTTCGACGACAGCGTCGACATGGCCGCGCAGGCCCGCTTCGCGATGGAGTTCTGCGCCGAGGAGTCCTGCGGCAAGTGCACCCCCTGCCGCGTCGGCTCCGTCCGCGGCGTCGAAGTGATCGACAAGATCGTGGCCGGTCACCAGCGGGACGAGAACCTCGCCCTGCTGGAGGACCTGTGCGAGCTGATGACCGACGGCTCGCTGTGCGCGATGGGCGGTCTGACCCCCATGCCGGTGCGCAGCGCCATCGCCCACTTCCCCGACGACTTCCTCGCTCGTGACACCGGCCACGGGAGCCGGAACAGGCAGCCCAGCGGCGCCAGGACGGAGGGTCCGGCATGACACTTCTCAAGGAACCCGACTTCGGCACACCCGAGCGGCCCGGCGCGGCGACGGTGTCGGTGGAGGTCGACGGGATGCCGGTGACCGTGCCCGAGGGCACGTCGGTGATGCGCGCCGCCGCGCAGGCCGGCATCGACATCCCCAAACTCTGCGCCACCGACAGCCTGGAGCCCTTCGGCTCCTGCCGGCTGTGCGTGGTGGAGATCGACGGCCGCCGCGGCACCCCCGCCTCCTGCACCACGCCGGTGGCCGACGGCATGCAGGTGCGCACCCAGACGCCGAAGGTGGAGAAGCTCCGCCAGGGCGTCATGGAGCTCTACATCTCCGACCACCCGCTGGACTGCCTCACCTGCCCGGCCAACGGCGACTGCGAACTCCAGGACATGGCCGGGGTCGTCGGACTGCGGCAGGTCCGCTACGGCTACGAGGGCGAGAACCACCTCGACGCCCCCAAGGACACCTCCAACCCGTACTTCGACTTCGACGCGTCCAAGTGCATCGCCTGCTCCCGCTGCGTCCGCGCGTGCGGCGAGGTCCAGGGCACCTTCGCGCTGACCATCGAGGGGCGCGGCTTCGACTCCAAGGTCTCCGCCGGCGCGGGCGAGAGCTTCATGGACTCCGAGTGCGTTTCCTGCGGGGCCTGCGTGCAGGCCTGCCCGACCTCCACGCTCCAGGAGAAGTCGGTGGTCGAACTCGGCATGCCGACCCGCTCGGTGGTCACCACCTGCGCGTACTGCGGCGTCGGCTGCTCGTTCAAGGCGGAGCTGCGCGGCGACGAGCTGGTGCGGATGGTGCCGTACAAGGACGGCGGGGCGAACGAGGGCCACTCCTGCGTGAAGGGCCGCTTCGCGTTCGGCTACGCCTCGCACCCCGACCGGGTCCTCAAGCCCATGGTGCGCGAGAGCATCACCGACCCGTGGCGCGAGGTCGAGTGGGACGAGGCCATCGGCACCGTCGCCCGGCGGATGCGCGAGCTCCAGCAGCGGTACGGATCGGGCTCGATCGGCGCCATCACCTCCTCGCGGTGCACCAACGAAGAGGTGTACGTCGTCCAGAAGATGGTGCGTGCCGCCTTCGGCAACAACAACGTGGACACCTGCGCCCGGGTCTGTCACTCCCCGACGGGATACGGGCTCAAGCAGACCTTCGGCGAATCGGCGGGCACCCAGGACTTCCGTTCCGTGGCCGAGGCCGACGTGATCATGGTGATCGGCGCCAACCCCACCGACGGGCACCCGGTGTTCGCCTCGCGGATGAAGCGCCGGCTGCGCGAGGGCGCCAAGCTCATCGTGGTCGACCCCCGCCGCATCGACCTGGTGCGCTCACCGCACATCCAGGCCGAGCACCACCTCCAGCTGCGGCCCAGCACGAACGTCGCCGTCGTCAACGCCATGGCCCACGTGGTGGTCACCGAGGGCCTGGTCGACCGGGCCTTCGTGGCCGAGCGGTGCGAGGACTTCGACGAGTGGGCCGAGTTCATCGCCCGCCCGGAGAACAGCCCCGAGGCGGCCGAGGAGATCTGCGGGGTGCCGGCCGAGGAACTGCGCGCCGCGGCGCGGCTGTACGCGCAGGCACCCAACGGGGCCATCTACTACGGCCTCGGCGTCACCGAGCACAGCCAGGGCTCCACCATGGTCATGGGAATGGCCAACCTCGCGATGGCGTGCGGCAACCTCGGCCGGGACGGCGTCGGGGTCAACCCGCTGCGCGGCCAGAACAACGTGCAGGGCTCCTGCGACATGGGCTCCTTCCCGCACGAACTGCCCGGCTACCGGCACGTCTCCGACGACGCGGTGCGCAAGGTCTTCGAGAACCTGTGGGGCGGCACCCTCCTCGCCGAGCCCGGGCTGCGGATCCCCAACATGTTCGACGCGGCGATCGACGGCACCTTCCGCGGCCTGTTCGTCCACGGCGAGGACATCGCCCAGTCCGACCCCAACCTGGGGCACGTCACCGCCGCGCTGGCGGCCATGGAACTGGTCGTCGTGCAGGACCTGTTCCTCAACGAGACGGCCAAGTTCGCGCACGTCTTCCTGCCCGGCGCGTCCTTCCTGGAGAAGGACGGCACCTTCACCAACGCCGAGCGCCGGATCAACCGGGTGCGCGCGGTGATGAAGCCGAGGACGGGCAAGCACGAGTGGCAGATCGTGAGCGAGATCGCCACGGCCATGGGCTACCCCATGGCGTACGACCACCCGAGCCGGATCATGGACGAGATCGCCGCGGTCACGCCCACCTTCACCGGGGTCTCCTTCGAGCTGCTGGACAAGCTCGGCAGCGTCCAGTGGCCTTGCAACGAGGCGGCGCCGGAGGGCACGCCGATCATGCACGTGGACGAGTTCGTACGGGGCAAGGGCAGGTTCGTGGTCACCACCTTCGTGCCGACCGCCGAGCGCAGCACCCGGCGCTTCCCGCTGGTCCTGACCACCGGCCGGATCCTCAGCCAGTACAACGTGGGGGCGCAGACCCGCCGCACCGGCAACGTGGCCTGGCACCCCGAGGACGTGCTGGAGATCCACCCGCACGACGCCGAGGTCCGCGGCATCACCGACGGCGCCATGGTGACGCTGGCCAGCCGGGTGGGGCGGACGACGCTGCGCGCGGAGATCTCCGACCGCATGCCGACCGGGGTCGTCTACACCACGTTCCACCACCCGGTCACCGGCGCCAACGTGGTCACCACCGAGAACTCGGACTGGGCGACCAACTGCCCGGAGTACAAGGTGACCGCCGTGCAGGTCGCCCTCGCGCGGCCGCCGCGACACGAGGACGCCGAGCCCGCAGCCGACAGCCTGCTCACGGTGGGGGACTGAGATGGCCGCGGGAGTGCCGTCGGAACGGAGAATGGCGAACGACATCGCCGCGAACCTTGTGCACCTGCCCGGGGAGCGGGCCGCCGAGGCCGTCGCGGGCCACATCGGCAGGTTCTGGGACCCGCGCATGCGTGCCCGGCTCTTCGCGTACGTCGACGCCGGGGCGGACGGCCTGGACCCCTTGGTGGTGGCCGCGGTGCGGCTCATGCGCTGACCTGGTGCGGGACCGGTTCCCGGACGGCGGAGGAGGCCCCCTCCGCCGTCCGGGAACCGGCTGTGGGCGGACTCACAGGCGGCCGCCCCCGAGCTGCGGCGGGGCCGGCGGGCGTCCTGTGCTAGGGTTGCCGTAGTTGCAGTTGTGGTACCCAAGGATCTTTATGCGCCTGGTGGGAGTGACTTCTCCTTCAGGCGCATTATTTGTTCTCCGGCATCTCCGGATGGGGCCTCTGCCTACTGAGGGAGAAAAGTCATGGCACAGGGAACCGTGAAGTGGTTCAACGCCGAAAAGGGTTTCGGCTTCATCGAGCAGGACGGCGGCGGCCCTGACGTCTTCGCCCACTACTCGAACATCGCGACCCAGGGCTTCCGTGAGCTCCAGGAGGGCCAGCGGGTCTCGTTCGACGTCACCCAGGGCCAGAAGGGCCCGCAGGCGGAGAACATCGTCCCCGCCTGATCGCCTGACGCGTATCTGCTCACCGGGGTCCGCACCGTCTGGTGCGGACCCCGTTTTGCGCTGGTTCCAGGAAGGCAGTAACCGCATGTCCCGCAGGCCCCAGAAGCCGGTCCGGCGCACGTCGCCGTCCGCATCGTCCGCAGCGTCGGCGCCGCGGGAGTTCCGGCTGCCGGAAAGCACCACCCCCGCCCTTCCCCCCGTCGAGGACTTCGCCGCCCTCGACATGCCCGCGGGGCTGCTGAAGACCCTCACCGCGCAGGGCGTCACCGACCCCTTCCCGATCCAGGCCGCCACGCTGCCGAACTCGCTGGCCGGCCGGGACCTCCTGGGCCGCGGGCGGACGGGCTCCGGCAAGACCCTCGCCTTCGGGCTGGCGCTCCTGGCCCGCACGGCGGGACTGCGCGCGGAGCCCAAGGCGCCCCTCGCCCTGGTGCTGGTGCCCACCCGCGAGCTCGCCCAGCAGGTGGCGGACGCCCTGACCCCGTACGCGACGGCCGTGAACCTGCGGCTGACCACGGTGGTCGGCGGGCTGTCCATGACCCGGCAGGCCGCCACGCTGCGCCGCGGCGTCGAGGTCCTCGTGGCCACCCCGGGCCGGCTCAACGACCTCGTGGACCAGGGCGCCTGCCTGCTCGGCGACGTGCGCATCACCGTGCTGGACGAAGCCGACCAGATGACCGACATGGGCTTCATGCCGCAGATCACCAAGCTGATCGAGCGCGTACGCCCCGACGGCCAGCGCATGCTCTTCTCGGCCACCCTGGACGGCAACATCGACCGCCTGGTGCAGCGGTTCCTGACCGACCCCGTGGTGCACTCCGTCGACCCGTCCGCGGGCGCGGTGACCACCATGGAGCACCACGTGCTCCACGTCCTGGACGAGACCGACAAGAAGGCCGTCACCACGCGCATCGCGGCACGCGACGGCCGGGTCATCCTCTTCCTCGACACCAAGCGGGCCGCCGACCGCCTCGCCAAGCGGCTGCTGTCCGTCGGCGTCCGCGCGGCGGCCCTGCACGGCGGCCGCTCCCAGCCGCAGCGCAACCGCACCCTGGAGCAGTTCAAGACCGGCCTGGTCACCGCGCTGGTCGCCACGAACGTCGCGGCGCGCGGCATACACGTGGACGACCTCGACCTCGTCGTGAACGTCGATCCGCCCACCGACCACAAGGACTACCTGCACCGCGGCGGCCGCACGGCCCGCGCCGGCGGTTCCGGCAGCGTGGTCACGCTCGTGCTGCCCGAGCAGAAGCGGGACGTCACCCGGCTCATGTCGGACGCGGGCATCCGCCCCCGGACGGCCCGCATCACCTCGTCCGACGCGGCGCTGACCACCATCACCGGCGCGCGCGAGCCGTCCGGCGTGGCCGTCACCATCGAGGTCCCCGAGCCGGCCGCCCCGGCCCCGCGCACCGAGCCTGGCAAGCGGCCCAGCCGCCGGCGCCGCAGTGGCGGCGGCGCCGCCGCGACCGGCACTGGCACGGGCACCGGCGGGCAGGGCGGGGACCGCCGCAGGGCGGGAACCCGCGGTGCCGCGACCGGATCGGCCCCCACGGGCGGCGGGACCCCGCGGGGCCGTGACCGCCGTACCGGCTCCGGCACGGCGAACGGCACCGCCCGCCGTACGGCCTCCGGCGACGGGCAGGGCGGTACGGGTGGCCGCCGCGGTGGCCAGGGCGGCCGCGGAGGCCAGGCCGGCCGCCGCACCTCCGCGAACTGAGCGGCCGGGCTCAGGCCCGGCGGCCCGGAAGGCGGGTCCCGCACGGCGGAGAGCCGCCCTCGTGCTCGGCGTTGTCGGCGTGAGCGGGCTGCTCGGCCGAAGCGGCAACTCCCCCCGGCCCGAAGGCCGGGGGGAGTTGCCGTGCGTGAGGGCCCGTGACGACCCGGCTCGGGCCGCCGGGCTCAGGCCCGGCCGCCCCGAATCACGACGGGCGACCGCCGAACTGCCAGGGGTGCACCTCGATCGAGGCGTACCGGTCCGGGGTCAGGACGGCGCGTGCCGTCCCCGGGTCCGGTGCCCGCAGCAGGGCCGCCGTGCCGAGCCAGGCGCCGCCGTCGTCGGACAGCAGCGGCCCGTAGGCGATCAGGTCGTCGTCCCGGCCGGGCGGCGGGGTGAGGTCGGCGGCTTCCCCCGCGCCGAGGCCGAGCACCAGGTACCGGCTTCCACCGGTCCTGCCGCCGGGGAACTCCCACATGGTGCGCCCCAGCAGGTTGCGCCACCGTCGCAGCAGCACGTCCCGGTAGACGCCGGCCTGGTAGTTCGGCTCGTCGAAGGCGAACGCCCGGGCGGCGGCCGCGTCGGGCAGGTCGAGGATGTGCACGCTCCCGGTGGGTGTGTCGAGGTCGTCGGCGAGCGTCGGTCCGCGGGCGATCATCTCCTTCGACCACTGGTCCATGTAGGACCAGTGGTCCTCCAGCAGCGCGTCGCGCAGCGCCAGGGATCCGGACCGGTCGCGGTGGTAGCAGAGAAACTCCATGCGCAGAGGGTCCCGGCAACAAGGTCCCCGGGTCGAGCGGGTTTCGCCGCGCGGTACGCCCGTTAACTCTGATCGACCGTCAATTCGGCCCCCTGCCACGGCTCCGCACGCCCGCGTGCGGCCGTGCGCGCGTGATTCCGCAGGTCCGCCGCCCGAATCCCCGGGAGTGGGCGGGCCGTTGGCCGTCCGGGGGCGGGCGCCGATGGTAATGCGGTAGTCAATCTTCCCGACATCCTCTGGACACACGCTTCCGCGGATCCATACCGTATGCAATCTCCAGTATGTAATGCATCGCACAACGACCGGCTGACCAGCGACAACTGGACGCCCGGGCGCGGCTTTGCCGTGTGCCGCGGGGGTCCATGGATGTGCCACCGACCATGCGCCGCAAAGCCCGGGATGCCGCCCCGGACCCCGGCGGACGGACGGCGTACCACCGGCACGGCCGCGTGCCGGGCGTGCCGCAGGGATGGGAATCCGTACCACCCCGCCGCATGAGAAGAGATAGGCCCAGGGAGCGCACGCCAGGTTCTTTTCACGCAAGGGAAGGCACACATGTCAGCAATACCTGAGGTGGCTCCTGCTCCCTATCGGGAAGTCACCGACGTGAACGGCCGCGTGTACCGGATCGGCGAGACCGACCGGTCCATCCTGGGCAGGCCCCGGGCCTGGATGGTCTGGCTGCCGTGGTTCGCGATGATGGGTGTCAGCGTCTTCGAGTACGGCTACAGCTCCGCGGAGTCGACGCTGGAGACCGCCCACGGGTGGACGCTCACCGAGGCGTTCTGGATCGCGAGCATCTGGGCGGTCTTCCAGGCCGGCGTGGCGTTCCCCGCCGGGCGGCTGAGGGAGACCGGGGTCCTGCCGGCCAGGACGGCCATGCTCGCCGGCGCGCTGCTCTCCGGCCTCGGACTGTCGGCCGTCGCCCACTTCGGCAACCCCGCCGTCGTGATCCTCGGCTACTCCGTGCTCGGCGGCACCGGTGCCGGTCTGGTCTACGCGACCTGCATCAACATGGTCGGCAAGTGGTACCCCGACAACAAGGGCGCCCGCACCGGGTTCGTCAACGGCGGCTTCGCCTACGGGACCCTGCCGTTCATCTTCGTCTTCAGCTACTGGTTCCACCCCGGGAACTTCAAGCTGGTGCTCGACCTGATCGCCGTGTTCATGGTGATCGTCGTGGGCGTGTGCGGCATGTTCTTCAAGGACCCGCCGAAGAGCTGGTGGCCGCAGGACGTGGACCCGCTGAACCGGGGCACGACCGAGGACTCCGCGCGCGTCGCGAAGCGGCTGGCCAAGAACCCGCCGGCGAAGGCCCAGTTCACCCCGATGCAGGCGATCAGGACCGGGCAGCTGCCGCTGATGTGGTTCGCCCTGGTGTGCATCGGCGGTGTGTCGCTGTTCGGCATCAACTTCCAGGTGCCGTTCGCCAAGAGCCTCGGGTTCGGGCCGCTGGTGGCCGCCTCGTCCGCCGGTGTGCTGGCCGTGGTCAACGGCGTCGGCCGGGCGGCGGTGGGCTGGCTGTCCGACACCCTGGGCCGCAAGCGGACGCTGACGCTGGTGCTGGTCGTCGCGGGCGTGGCGCAGTTCGGCGTCCTGTGGTCGGGCCAGGCCCACAACGAACCCCTCTTCCTGTTCTTCGCGTTCGTGAACGGCTTCGGCGGCGGCGCCTTCTACCCGCTGTTCGCCGCGCTCGTACCGGACTACTTCGGTGAGAACAACAACGCGCAGAACTACGGCCTGGTCTACAGCGCCAAGCTGTTCGGCGGTGTGTTCGGCGGCGGCCTGGCCGCCTCGGTGATCAGCGCCTGGGGTTACACCGGTGGTTACAGTCTGGCCGGAGGCATCGCCTTCCTGTCCGCGGCGATCACCTTGTTCCTGCGCCAGCCGAAGCCCTCGCACGCACAGGACACGCCCGCCGTGCAGGAGACCGCGGGCGGCCAGGCGGCCCAGCCGTCCCCCGCCGAGGCGAGCAGCGGCTGACCGTTCCGGTACCGGAGGGGGCGCCCGCCCCGGCGCCCCCTCCCGCATGACGTGCGCGGGCGAACGGAGCCCGGCCCGGTCCAGCGGCAGTTCCGCGCCGGGTCGTCCGCGTCACGGGAGCGGGGCCGGCCGGTGGGGTGCGCTCCCTGCTTCGTCCGGCCCCGCCCCATCTCCCCTGATGTAGAGGGGGGATGGGGCGGCTGTGCGTCACCCCTTGCGGGCACCGGCGGCGGCGATCTGCCGGCCGTAGAAGTCGGTGGTGCGCTGGGTGTGACGGCGCATCAGTTCCTCGGCCCGTTCCGCGTCGCCCTCGGCGATGGCGTCGATGAGGGCGGCGTGCTCGTTCCAGGCATCCTTGCCACGGGGCTTGGCGATGGGCATGTAGTACCAGCGCACGCGCCGGTCGACCTGCGGGATCAGTTCCGCCAGGACCTTGTTGCGGGACAGCTCGGTGATGAAGCCGTGCAGGGCGGCGTTGGCCTCGACGATGCCCCGCGCGTCGTCCGCCGCCAGGGCCGCGATCCCGGCCTCCTGGAGCTCCCACAGCCTGGCCACGTCCTCCCCGGTCGCGTGCAGCGCGGCCCCGTGGGCGGAGTGCGTCTCCAGGACGGCCCGCACGCTGAGGAGTTGGGCGGCCTCTTCCTCGGTGGGGGAGTGGACGAAGGCGCCTTGTGCGGGGCGGAGGTCGACCCAGCCGTCGGTCTGGAGGCGTTGGAGGGCTTCGCGGACGGGCTGGCGGCTGACGCCGAGGTGTTCGGCGAGTTCGGCCTCGACCAGGTGCTGGCCGGGTGTCAGGGTGCCGTTGATGATCAGTTCGATCAGCGCGTCGTAGACGGCCTGGCGCAGCGGCGCCGGCCGGTTGATCCGGACGGTGGCGGCTGCGGCGGTGCGTGTGTCGCGCATGGGCCCCCTCATCGGACTGCGGTTCGTGACGGAGCCAGGATACAGGTTTTAGTATGCAATCTACGTACAGTCTTGTCCAAGCCTTCGTCAGCGAAAGGCGGTTGACGCGGGGCAGGGCAAGGCAGGGCGCAGCGCTGCGGGCGGGGCGGGGAGGCCACGGCCTCCCCGCCCCGCCCGCACCGTCGTGCGGAGCGCCCGTCAGGCGTGCGTGGGCTGCTCGGCCGTACGGCCGCCCGGCCGCGCCGCCGCGGACCCGGCCTCCGGTGCGCTCAGCGCGCGCAGGATGTTCTCCACGCTCTGCTTCGCGTCCCCGAAGAGCATGCGGCTGTTCTCGCGGAAGAACAGCGGGTTCTGCACGCCCGCGTACCCCGAGGACATGGACCGCTTGAAGACGACGACCTGCCCGGCCTCCCAGACCCGCAGCACCGGCATGCCGGCGATGGGGCTGGACGGGTCCTCCTGCGCCGCCGGGTTCACCGTGTCGTTGGCGCCGATGACCAGCACCACCGAGGTGTCGGTGAAGTCGTCGTTGATCTCGTCCATCTCCAGCACGACGTCGTAGGGCACTTTCGCCTCGGCCAGCAGCACGTTCATGTGCCCGGGCAGCCGCCCGGCCACCGGGTGCACGCCGAACCGCACCCGCACCCCGCGCTCGCGCAGCGCCTGGGTCAACTCCGCCACCGGGTGCTGTGCCTGGGCCACCGCCATCCCGTAGCCCGGGGTGATGATCACCGAGGTGGCGTTCTCCAGCAGCTCCGCGGTCTCCTCGGCGCTGGTCTCGCGGTGCTCGCCCTGCTCGGCCTCACCGCTCGGCGCCGCCTCGATGCCGAATCCGCCGGCGATCACCGAGAGGAAGGACCGGTTCATCGCCTTGCACATCACGTACGACAGGTAGGCACCGGAGGAGCCCACCAGCGCGCCGGTGACGATCAGCAGGTTGTTGTTGAGCAGGAAGCCCGCCGCAGCGGCCGCCCAGCCCGAGTAGCTGTTCAGCATCGAGACCACGACGGGCATGTCGCCGCCGCCGATGGACGCGACCAGGTGCCAGCCCAGTGCGAGCGCCAGGACCGTGACGGCGATCATCAGCCCCAGGCTCGGGCTGACCGCGAACCAGACCGTCAGCCCCACGAAGACGGCCAGCGCGCCGAGGTTGAGCGCGTTCTTCCCCGGCAGCGTCAGCGGACGGGACTTGATCCGGGCCGACAGCTTCAGGAACGCGATGATCGAGCCGGTGAAGGTCACCGCGCCGATGAAGATGCCGATGAACACCTCGGCGTGGTGGATCCGCAGCAGGTCGGCGGCGATCCGGGTCTGCTCCGCGCCGTGCGCCTCGACCTCCAGGTAGCTGTTCCAGCCGACCAGCACCGCGGCCAGGCCGACGAGGCTGTGCAGGACGGCGATGAGCTCCGGCATCTGCGTCATCTCGACCTTGCGGGCCCGCCACAGGCCCACGGCGCCGCCGACGGCCGTGGCGGCCACGATGAGCAGGACGGCGCCGGCCGATATGTCCCGCGCGGCGACGACGACGGTGGCGACGAGCGCCAGCGCCATCCCGCCGATGCCGTAGGCCACCCCGGCGCGGGAGGTGCGGTGCTGGGAGAGCCCGGCCAGGCTGAAGATGAACAGCAGTGCGGCGACGATGTCGGCGGCCTGTGCGGCCGTTGTTGCGGTCATCGGACCTCAGCCTTTCGAGAACATGCCGAGCATGCGGCGGGTGACGGCGAATCCTCCGAAGATGTTCACGGTGGTCAGCGTGATCGCCACGAGCGACAGCACGGCGACGAGCACCCCGTCGTGGCCGATCTGCAGCAGCGCGCCGACCACCACGATCCCGGAGATCGCGTTGGTGACCGACATCAGCGGGGTGTGCAGGGCGTGATGGACCTTGCCGATCACGTAGTAGCCGATGACCACGGCGAGCGCGAACACCGTGAAGTTGCCGATGAGCTGCGCGGGGGAGAACGCGACGAGGAAGAACATCGCGAGCATGCCGAGCCCGACGAGCCCGTAGCGGACGGCCGGGGTCAGACGGGGCTCCTTGGCCTGCGGGGCCGCCGTCACCGGAGCCGCGGCCTGCTGGGCGGGCGCGGCGGCCGACACCTGCACGGGCGGCGGCGGCCAGGTCTTCTCGCCGTCCCGCACCACCGTCACCGACCGCTGGACGACGTCGTCGAAGTCCACCGTCAGCCGCCCGTCCTTGCCGGGCGTCATGAGCCGGAGCAGGTTGACCAGGTTGGTCCCGTACAACTGCGAGGCCTGGGCGGGCAGCCGGCCGGCGAGGTCGGTGTAGCCGATGATCGTCACGTCGTTGCCGGTGACGATCGCCTTGCCGCTGACCGTGCCCTCGACGTTGCCGCCCTGCGCCGCGGCCATGTCCACGATGACGCTGCCGGGCTTCATGGCCGCCACGTCCGCGGCCGTGATCAGCCGGGGCGCCGGGCGGCCGGGGATCAGCGCGGTGGTGATGATGATGTCCACGTCGGCGGCCTCCTCGTGGTAGATCTCGGCCGCGCGCCGGTCGTACGCCTCGGACGTGGCCTTGGCGTAGCCGTCGCCGCTCGCCTGCTGCTCGACCTCCACGGCGAGGAACTCACCGCCCAGCGAGCGCACTTGGTCAGCGACCTCGGGCCGCGGGTCGGTGGCCCGCACCACGGCGCCCAGGCTGCCGGCCGCGCCGATCGCCGCGAGCCCCGCCACCCCCGCACCGGCCACCAGGACCTTCGCGGGCGGCACCTTGCCCGCCGCGGTGACCTGGCCGGTGAAGAAGCGCCCGAAGACATGGGCGGCCTCGATCACCGCCCGGTACCCGGCGATGTTGGCCATCGAGCTGAGGACGTCCATGGACTGGGCCCGTGAGATGCGCGGCACCGCGTCCATCGACAGGACGGTGATCGGCCGCCGCGCGAGCTCGTCCAGCAGGCCGGGGTTGACGCCCGGTCCGATCAGCCCGACGAGGGTGGCCCCGTCGCGCAGCTTGGCCGTCTCCTCCTGCGAGGGCGGGTTGACCTTCAGGACGACGTCCGCCCGCCAGGCGTCGCCGATCCGTGCGCCGGCCTCGGTGTAGGCGTCGTCGGAGAAGCCCGAGGCCGTTCCGGCCTCCGACTCCACGACGACCTCGTAGCCGATGGCCAGGAGCTTGCGGACACTGTCCGGTGTGGCCGCCACGCGGGTCTCCCCGGCGGTGGACTCGGTGACGACACCGATCTGCTGTGGTGGTGAATCCGACATCGCTCTCCTGTTCCGTCCCTTCCGACTGACTTGACCGGTGCCGTTGTCAGTTGAGCCGTGCGCCGTGCTGTGCCTGTTCCTGTTCCTGTTCCTGTGCCGGCCGACCCGCTCTGACGTGGGCCTTCACCACGAGCCGCCGGCGGACGTGCCCAGCGGTGCGTTCCGCTGCGACCGCGTGCCGGCCTCGGTGCGCGGTGGCGCGCGGCACAGCGTGTGCGGCGAAGGCTTCCCCCGCTGGGTGCCCGGCCAACCAGCCGGGGGTGTGAGTTGTGCCGCCTTGTGGGGCGTTGGAGCCGACCCGACGGGGCGCCGGACCGCGGTGGGGCCCTGCGTCGCCCCGCGGCGACCGGCGTTCGCGCGTGCGCCTTTCCGTAGGGGGACTGTACATCGCGAGACAGCACTGCATACAGTATTCATTCCCGCTCGAATCGAGAGGAGCCGCCGTGAGAATTGCAGTCCTCGGAGCCGGTGCGATCGGCGCCTACTGGGGCGCGGCACTGCACCGTGGTGGCGCCGACGTCCACCTGATCGCCCGGGGTGAGCATCTGCGGGCCATACGCGCGGACGGAGTCCGGGTCCTCAGTCCGCGAGGCGACTTCGTGGCGCGGCCCCACGCCACCGACGACCCGTCCGAGATCGGTCCCGTGGACTACGTCTTCCTGGGGCTGAAGGCACACGCCTACCCGACCTCCGGATCACTGGTCGCCCCCCTGTTCGGCGACAGCACCGCGGTCGTGGCCGCCCAGAACGGCATCCCGTGGTGGTACTTCCACAAGCTCCCCGGTCCCTACGAAGGGCGCCGCATCGAGGCCGTCGACCCGGACGGCGCCACCAGCCGCGTGCTGCCGCCGGAGCGGGCGATCGGCTGCGTCGTCTACCCCGCCACGGTCATCGAGGCCCCCGGCGTCATCCGGCACCTGGAGGGCACCCGCTTCTCCATCGGCGAGCCGGCGGGCGGGGTCTCCGACCGCTGCACGGCCCTGAGCGAGGCCATGATCGCCGGTGGCCTGAAGAGCCCGGTGGAGCCGAACCTGCGCGACGACATCTGGATCAAGCTGATGGGCAACGTCGCGTTCAACCCGATCAGCGCCCTGACCCGGGCGACGATGGTCGAGATCTGCCAGCACCCGCACACCAGGCGGCTGGTCACGCAACTCATGGAGGAGACCCTCGACATCGCCGCCAGGGTCGGCAGCACCCCGGACATCTCCATCGAGAAGCGGCTGCGCGGCGCGGAGGGCGTCGGGCACCACAAGACGTCCATGCTCCAGGACCTGGAGGCCGGCAAGCAGCTGGAACTCGACGCCATCGTCACGGCGGTGGTGGAGATGGCCGACATCTCCGGCGCCGAGGCACCCACCCTGCGCACCGTCCACGCCGCCACCGACCTGCTGGCCCAACGGGCAGCGGCGGGCTGGGAGATCGACGACACCGCCCAGAAGGCGGCGCCCGCGTAACCCCGGGCGCCGCGCGGCGGCCCGCGACCCCGGTGCGACCGCGCCGGGGCCCGGGCCGTGCGGGCGGCCGCACCGGGCTCGGTAAGCTGGCCGCGCCGGACGCCCCTCGCATCCGGCGTGTCCGTCCCCGGCCGGCCCGGGGACGTGTCCCACGTCCGGGGCGTCGACCAGGCACCACTGACGGCCTTGCGACTCCAGCAGGAAGCGCCGGCGCGGCCACGGCCCCAGGCAGAGAGGAGTCGTTCATGCTGTTCCGTCAGCTGGAGTACTTCGTGGCGGTGGCCAGGGAGCGGCACTTCGCGCGGGCGGCCGAGTCCTGCTACGTGTCCCAGCCCGCGCTGTCGGCGGCGATCGCCAAGCTCGAACGGGAACTCAACGTCACGCTGATCAACCGCGGCCACAACTACCAGGGCCTCACCCCGGAAGGCGAACGCCTCGTCGTGTGGGCCAAGCGCATCCTGGCCGAACAGGAGGCGTTCAAGGCCGAGGTGGCCGCCGTCCAGTCGGGCATCACCGGCACCCTGCGGCTGGGCACGGAGCCCACGGCGTCGACGACGCTCGTGCTCCCCGTCGCCGCGTTCTGCGCGGCGCACCCGCTGGCCAAGGTGCAGGTGCGCTCCCGGCTGTCGACCACCGAGCTGCACCGCCAGCTGCTCGCCTTCGAACTCGACGCCGCGATCGCCCACTTCGCCCCCGACGACCGCGAGAATCTCCAGGTGATGTCGCTGTACGAGGAGCGGTACATGCTGCTCGCGCCCAGCGACCAGCTGCTGTCCCCGTCCGACACGATGCGCTGGGCGGACGCCGCCCAGATGCCGCTCGCCCTGCTCACCCAGGACATGAGGATCCGTCAGGTCATCGACACTGCCTTCGCCGAGAGCGGGGTCGCGGTGACCCCCCAGGTGGAGACCGACTCCGTCGCGGCCCTGTACGCCAGCGTGGGGGCCGGCGCGTGCGCGAGCATCGTGCCGCACACATGGCTGCGGGCGATGCCGCCGCTCGGCAGGATGCGCGCCGTCCGCCTGGTCGAGCCGGACGCCAGGGCGCGGGTGTCGGTCGCCATCCACGCCGCGACCCCCGGCTCCGTCGCTGCCCGGGCGTTCATGACCGCGGCGGCGGGTCTGTCGCTGGACGAGTTCTTCGACGAGCCGCTGCCGGCCGAGCACCGCGTCAGGTGAGTCCGGGCCCGCGGGGCCGGTCCGCGTACAGGGCGTGCACCGCCGGCCGGTCGAGCCCGCCCTTGGCGGTGTGCGGGAGCGAGGCGACGACGGCGAGCCGGTCGGGCACCTCGAAGGCCGCCAGCCGGGTGCGGCAGTACCGCAGGATCTCCTCGGGCCCGACGCTCTCGCCCCGCGACAGGACCACGGCCGCGCCGACGCGCTCACCGTACGTCGCGTCGGGCACGGCGAACACGGCGGCCTCGGCGACCCCGGGACAGCCCGCCAGGACGTCCTCGACGCGCTCGGGCGAGATCTTCTCGCCGCCCCGGTTGATCAGGTTCTTGATGCGCCCGGTGAGGAAGAGGTAGCCGTCCTCGTCGAGCGTGCCGAGGTCGCCCGTGCGCAGCCATCCGTCGCCGAAGCCGCGCTCCGTCCCGTCCGGGTCGGCGAGGTAGCCCCGGGCGACAGTGGCGCCGCGCACCCACACCTCGCCCTCGGCGCCGGCCGGGCAGGGGCGTCCGCCGGGGCCGACGACCCGCAGTTCCACCCCGGTCGCGCGGCCGACCGAGCCGTGCTTCAACTTGCCGTGGTGCGGCAGCGGTTCGCTGGCCGCCTGGTGCGTGGACTCCGTCATCCCGTACGCCGACAGCAGCGGCGCACCCAGCGCGCGCTCCAGCGCCCGCTGGGTGGCCGCGTTGAGGGGCGCGCTGCAACTGCGCACGAACTTCAGCGGCGGCCGGTACGACGCCGGCTGCGGGCCCGCCTGGTCGACCGCCGACCGGTCCAGAAGGATCTCGTGGATGGTGGGGACGGCGGTGAACCACGTGGCGCCCGCCGCCCGCATGTCGTCCCAGAACGTGTGCGCGGAGAACCGGCCGCGCGCCGGCAGCAGCACACTGCCGCCGCTCGCCAGGGAGGACAGGAGCGCGGCGAGCAGCCCGTGGCCGTGGAAGAAGGGCATCACCGCCACGGTCGCGTCACCGGGCCCCAGTTCGTAGGTGGCGCAGATGTTCCGCACGGACGCGGCGACGTTGGCGTGCGTCAGTGGAACCATCTTCGCGCGGCCGGTGGTGCCCGGCGTGAACAGGACCAGCGCGTCGTCGTCGGCCAGTTCGCGGGCCGCGCCCCGGCCGTCCGCGGGCGCGGGCGCACCGGCGTCGAGCGCGGCCGACACCGCCCCGGCGCGGGACACCGCCACGCGCAGGGTCCACGCCGGCACGCGCACCCGCCCGACCGGAGCGGCCCCACCCTCGTACGGACCGACCAGCAGCGCCCGCACCCCGAGCGCCTCCAGCCGGGCGGACACCTCGGCCTCCGGCAGCGCGGGGTCCACGGGCGCGACCACCAGCCCCGCGCGCGCCCCGGCCAGCAGCGCCACGACGAACTCGACGGTGTTGGCGCACAGCAGGCCGACCACGTCCCCGCGGCGCAGCCCCCTGCCGCCGAGCCGGCCCGCCACGTCGTCGGCGAGGGCGGCGAGCGCACCGTACGACAGCTCCACCCGGTCCCCGGTGACGACCAGCGCGCGGGCGCGCGGGCGTTCGCGGAGCTGACGGTCCAGCAGACCGCCGAGGCCGGTGACCGCCGGCGGCCGGTACCGCTGCGGGTCGCGCACGGGTGCTGCGGCCGGAACGGTCATGACCGCACCTCCTTGGCGCCGGGTCGTTGAGCCAGGTCTGTCGAGCCACGTCTGCGAGCCCGGTCGCGTGCGCCGTCTCCTCAGCGAGACTGGGCGGGGTGCCCGGCACACGTCCAATACGCGCTGGTGAACGGTCGATAGCGGACGTCTATCAAGGGTGCTCCGGACCCCCGCGGCATGCGTTGATAGACGCCGCTTATGGGCTGGTCGCCGATAGGTCTTGGACGCGGGCGGGCGCGCTGCGGATGGTGAGACGAGTAGCCGCACCGGCATGACCTGCCCAAGGAGGACCTCGGACCATGACCGCCCCCTCACCACTGGAGACCGTGGCGACCGCCGACGTTCCGGCCGAGCTCACCGACGGGTACCACCTGGTCGTCGACGCGCTCAAGCTCAACGACGTCGACACCATCTACGGGGTGGTCGGCATCCCGATCACCGACCTGGCCCGCCTCGCCCAGGCGCAGGGCATCCGCTACATCGGCTTCCGCCACGAGAGCAACGCGGGACACGCGGCGGCGGCGGCCGGCTACCTCACGAAGAAGCCGGGCGTGTGCCTGACGGTGTCCGCGCCGGGCTTCCTCAACGGGCTGGTCGCCCTCGCGAACGCCACCACCAACTGCTTCCCCATGGTGCAGATCTCCGGCTCCAGCGAGCGCCACCTCGTCGACCTCAAGCAGGGCGACTACGAGGAGATGGACCAGCTCGCCGCCGCCCAGCAGTTCTGCAAGGCCGCCTACCGCGTCAGCCGCGTCGAGGACATCGGCCGCGGCATCGCCCGCGCGCTGCGCACCGCGATCTCCGGGCGCCCCGGCGGTGTCTATCTCGACATACCCGCCGCGGTGCTCGGCTCCATCATGAACGCCGACGAGGGCGCGAGGACGGTCAGCCGCCTCGTCGACCCCGCGCCGCGCCAGATCCCCGCGCCCGAGGCGGTGGACCGCGCCATCGAGCTGCTGGCGGGCGCGCAGCGGCCGCTGGTGGTGCTCGGCAAGGGCGCCGCGTACGCGCAGGCGGACGACCAGGTACGGGAGTTCATCGAGTCCACCGGCATCCCCTACGTGCCGATGTCGATGGCCAAGGGCCTGCTGCCCGACGACCACCCGCAGTCGGCCGCAACCGCCCGTTCGCTGGCGCTGAAGAAGGCCGACGTCGTGATGCTGGTCGGCGCCCGCCTCAACTGGCTGCTCAACCATGGCGAGGCACCGCAGTGGAACCCCGACGCGAAGTTCATCCAGGTGGACATCGAGCCCCGGGAGATGGACAGCAACCAGCCCATCGCCGCCCCGCTCGTCGGTGACATCGAGTCGGTCCTCGACGCGCTCGCCGAGCGGACCAAGCCCGGCCAGATCGCCGCCCCCACCGCCTGGCGCGAGGAGCTGGCGGCGCGCTCGGCGCAGAACGTCGCCAAGATGGCCGAGCGCCTGAAGGCCGACCCGCACCCCATGCAGTTCATGGGCGCGCTGAAGGCGGTGCGCGACGTGGTGCGCGAGCGCCCCGAGACGTACATCGTCAACGAGGGCGCCAACGCCCTGGACATCGCGCGCAACGTCATCGACATGCACGTGCCGCGGCACCGCCTGGACAGCGGCACCTGGGGCGTCATGGGCATCGGCATGGGCTACGCCATCGCCGCCGCCGTCGAGAGCGGCGCGCCGGTCGTGGCCGTGGAGGGCGACAGCGCCTTCGGGTTCAGCGGCATGGAGCTGGAGACCATCTGCCGCTACAAGCTGCCCGTGGTCACCGTGATCATGAACAACGGCGGTGTCTACCGGGGCGACGACGTCAACCCCCTCGACGACGCCCCGTCCCCGACGACCCTGATGTCCGCCGCCCGCCACGAGCTGATGATCGAGGCGTTCGGCGGCAAGGGCTACCGCGCGACCACCCCCGCCGAGGTCACCGCCGCCCTCACCGAGGCCCTGGCCTCGGGCGGCCCGGCCCTCATCGACTGCGTGATCGACCCCTCGGCGGGCACCGAGAGCGGCCACATCTCGCACCTCAACCCGAAGGGCATCACCGTCGGCAACATCGTGCCGGCGAAGAAGTGAGCGCCCGAACCCCCGAGTCGTCCAGCTCCCGCACAGCCCATGCCCGCTCAGCGAACATTCACCAGAAGGAAGCCACCATGAGTGACAAGCCGCTCGCCGGAATCAAGGTGATCGACTTCACCGGGGTCCAGGCCGGTCCCGCGTGCACGCAGATGCTCGCCTGGTTCGGCGCCGACGTCATCAAGGTCGAGCGCCCCCAGGGCGGCGACGTGACGCGCAACCAGCTCCGCGACATCCCCGACCTCGACGCGCTCTACTTCACGATGCTCAACAGCAACAAGCGCTCGCTGGCCATCAACACCAAGACCGCCGAGGGCAAGGAGGTCATGGAGAAGCTGATCCGCGAGGCCGACATCCTGGTCGAGAACTTCGCGCCGGGCGCCATGGACCGCATGGGCCTGGGCTGGGACCACATCCATGAGCTCAACCCCCGCCTGATCTTCGGCTCGGTCAAGGGCTTCAACGACGACTCGTCCTGGAACGACCTCAAGGTCTACGAGAACGTGGCCCAGGCCGCCGGCGGCGCCGCCTCCACGACGGGCTTCTGGGACGGCCCGCCGACCATCAGCGGCTCCGCCCTCGGCGACAGCAACACGGGCATGCACCTGCTGATCGGCCTGCTGACCGCGATCATCCAGCGCAACGCGACCGGCCAGGGCCAGAAGGTGTCGGTGTCCATGCAGGACGCCGTCCTCAACCTCACCCGGGTCAAGCTCCGCGACCAGCAGCGCCTGGAGAAGGTCGGCTACCTGGAGGAGTACCCGCAGTACCCGAACGGCGAGTTCGGCGACACGGTGCCGCGCGGCGGCAACGCGGGCGGCGGCGGCCAGCCCGGCTGGATCCTGAAGTGCAAGGGCTGGGAGACCGACCCCAACGCCTACATCTACTTCACCATCCAGGAGCAGAACTGGAAGCGGACCGCCGAGGCCATCGGCCGGCCCGAGTGGGTCGAGGACCCGGAGTACACGACCGCCAAGGCCCGCCAGTCGCACATCTTCGAGATCTTCGCCGAGATCGAGAAGTGGCTGGCCGACAAGACCAAGTACGAGGCCGTCGACATCCTCCGCACGTGGGAGGTGCCCTGCGCGCCCGTGCTGAGCATGAAGGAGCTGGCCGCCGACCCCGACATGCGCAAGAGCGGCACGATCGTCGAGGTCGAGCAGAAGGAGCGCGGCACCTACCTGACCGTGGGCAGCCCGATCAAGTTCTCCGGCTTCAAGCCCGAGATCATCGGCGCCCCGCTGCTCGGTGAGCACACCGACGAGGTGCTGGCGGACCTCGGCTACGACGCGGACGCCATCCGCGCCCTGCACGAGGGCAACGTGGTCGTCTGACCCCCTCCGTACGGCAACGGTGCCCCGCACGCGACGCGCGTGCGGGGCACCCGTGCTCGGGGCGCGACAACGCGTGCGTGCTCAGACGGCCGTGGGGGAGGGACGGTCGGCGCACCGTGTACGGACGGTGTACTAACCTTCGGTCCCGTGAGAAGCCATCTGCGCCTCTGGATCGCGTTGGCGCTGTTTGCCGCCGGTCTCATCGCCTTGGTGGATCGGCTCGCACCCTCGGCGCACGTCTTCATGGTCCTGCGCGACTGGTGGCCCCTCGCCCTTGTGGCCCTCGGACTCGGCGGCGCCCTCCGGCTTCTCATCGCCACCAAGAACGTTCTCCGCGGCCCCGTGGCCGTGGCCTTGGCGGGCGCGCTGCTGCTCCTCCTGACCCGTGATCCCCTCCCCGATGCCGTCCGCCCCTACTTCTGGCCGCTGGTCCTGCTCCTGGCGGGCGCCTTCATGCTCGCGGGCATGGCGGCCACCGCGCCCGCTACGGAGGGGCTGCTCGTGACGCGGTTGCTCTCGGTGGCGGAAGCACGGAGAGTGATGTGGCCGCGGGGGGTGTTCTCGCTCGCTACGGTCACGGCGGTGGCGAGCGGGTGCGTGATCGACCTGCGGGAGGCGCGGTTGCAGGAATGCCGTGTCGACGACAGGGTCTGGTGCGAGGCCCGACTCGATGTCACGGCGGTGCTGAGCGGCGTCGACGTTGTTGTACCGGCCGACTGGGACATACGGATCGAGCGCTACTCGGCGCGATGGCGCCAGCAACCGCCGGTGGCCGATCCTCCGATTCCCGAAAGTCCGACTTTGCACATCAAGGCTCTGTCGCTCTTCGGCGGTATCGAAGTCCGCAAGGCCGAGAACATGTCAGGAGCTTCCTGAGTCCTCGCTACCGGTGTCGTACTTGACCGGGCCGGGCAGAGGTTCCTCGTCGCTTCTCGACCACAGAGCGGTGAGTTCGCCGTTGAGAACCCGCTCCTCCTCCGTGCCGGCCGGAAGCGCGATCCGCATTTCCCGCAGGAGCTTCAACCGGTAGACATCGACGACGGCCGCGATCGTGTTCCCGTACGTTGTGGCAGCGTGGACGGCGGACCGGTAGGCGAACCACGACAGGACGGCGAATGCCAACGGAAGCACCAGCCACCAGGCGTGGTTCAGCAGCAGTCCGGTCGTGACGACCGAGGTGAGGCCGAACGACAACGACAACCGGGCGGCGGTGTCGAGTTCGTTGCGGCTCCTGGAAACCGTCTGGAGGACCTCGGCGGGCAGGACGTGGTAGAGGCGCGGCCAGGTCAGCAGCGCATTGAGCCGGTAAGGCCTGCCGGCCCGTTCCTCCGCCGCACGCAGCCGGTTGCCCAGTGAGGTGGGCAGGACCGGCGCTCGATGCGGCATGTGGGTGAGCCGGAACCGCGCGCTCTCCGCACGCGGATCCCCGTAGTCCAGATGATCGTGCTGCCAGGTCAGCCTCGACCGGCGGTTGGCGTGCACCCAGGTGCCCAGCCTGGCCAGCGGCCCGAGAGGGCCCGTCGAGCTGACGTAGCCCTCCAGCAGCCGGATGGAGGCGAGTTCGAGCGGCTGGAGTAGCAGGCCTGAGACCAGTGCACCCACGGATGCGAGGACTGCGCCGGGCCAGCCGTAGGAGCGGGCGTTGTCGACGAGCCTGTCCAGGGCGGGGGCGTGAGCCGGGGCGCCCGAAAGAATCAACGACACCACGACGGTGAGGAGCAGGGCGGAGGGGAGGATGTTGACGAACTTCAGCCGCGGGGTGAGGTCGGCGTCGGCCACCCCGAGCGCGCTCAACTGACTCACTGGTGGCCCCCCTTGTGTCCGTCCTCGGGACAGCAGAAATGCTCGGGCGTGTGTGTACGCGGGTCGTACGGCGTGTTCATGGGCTTCTCCGCCGTGCACCGCTCGACCGGGCACTGCACATCTTTGTCGCGGTCCGTCCGGTCAGCACGGTGGCGATGGCCCGAGCCGTGGACCGTGCAGCGCTGAGTGCTCCTGGGGTGGAGCGGCAGGAACCGTGCCCAGCGGCACCCCGGAGCTCGGCACACCCACAGGTACAGGTTTCCGTCTGGCCACTGATGCCCCGGCAGATAGGCATCACCCGAGAACATGCGCTGCATGGACAGCAGGAACCACACAGCCGCGATGGGCCCGGATCTGTGTGACCGCATGAGTCCCCCTGCGAGGCAAGGACGAGAGACCAGGAAGCCCGAGGACTAGAAGGTAGAGCCTGTGAGGGGCGTGCGTCGAGAGAATGAAGGAACAGGTCGGCACCCCGTCGCGATCGGACAGGACAGGGCGTGCCGAAGACCGTCGGCGCTCTCTGGCGAGCGTCGACGGGGGGTCTGACCCGGCGCTGTGCCGTACTGCGGCGTCAATCCCCCCTGGCGGCCGCCACCTGGCGGTACAGCTCCTTCTCCTTGGCGCGCCGCGCGGTGACGTCCCGGATGACCGCTCCGACCCAACCCGGCTGCCCGTCCGCGTCGTTCAGCAGCACCACGCTGAACTCGATCGACAGCTTCCTGCCTCCGGCGCCGACCGCGGGGACGGCGAGCAGGTCGTCGTCCCCGTACCGGGTGGTGCCGGTGGCCATGGACTTCTGGAAGCCGTCCCAGTGCCGCTGCTGGTGCCGCTCGGGGATGATCACGTCCAGGCTGCGGCCGATGACCTCGGCCGCCGGGAACCCGAAGATCCGTTCCGCGCCGTGGTTCCAGTAGCGGATGAGTCCTTCGCGGTCGATGATCACTACGCCGTCGGGTGCGCGGGCTGTCATGCCCAGCACCACCTCGGGGTCCAGATGCTCCATGTCGCCTCCGGTGTCGCGCCGTTGGGTTGATCGTATGCAGGATACTGTCGCCCCTGCCTCTCCGGTATCGGGGCGCAGCCTCCGAATACGCTTGTCGCGTCAAGCAAGTTCATGTTTGAATGATCCCGGATCCGGCAAATGGGGCCTGGGGCATGCCGGTTCGGCGTGCGGCTTCCTCGCCGGGCCGAAAGCCATGGGCCCCATATCCACGACCCGTTCGGCCACGTGTGCCAGCGTGCGACCGCGGCCGGGAGGCGTGGGCGCCCGCATACGTCCGGTCTGCACCTGCTTGGAGCTCGACATGCCTGAAAAACTGACGCGCGGGTTCGCTGTCACGGACCGTGATGCCCGGTGTCCGTTCGACCCCTCCGAGCGACTCGCGGAGATGGCGCGGCATGAAGGGCCCACACGGCTCCGCATGGTCGAGCGGGAGTACGGCGAGGTCGACGTGCTGATGTTCTCCCGTTACGCCGACGTCCGGGCGCTCTACAACGAGCCGCGTCTCGACCACAGCTTCATTCCCGCGCCGGACGGAGCCATGGACAGTGTGCTGCCCGGCTTCTTCCCCCGCTTCCGCGGCGCGGACCACGCCCGTCTGCGCCGTATGGTCGCCGGTTCCTTCACGCCCAAGCGGGTCGAGCAGCTGCGGCCCAGGATCGCGGCCATCGTCTCGGAGCTGCTGGACGAGGTGGAGGAAGCCGGCCCGGGAGTCGATCTGCTCGAGGCGTACGCCCTCCCGCTGCCCTCCATCGTGATCGGCGAGATACTCGGCATCGACAGCTCCGAGCACCGGAACTTCAACCGGCTGTGCGCGGGCATCGTCGACTTCTCGCTGCCGCCCGAGGAGGCCTTCAAGAACCTCATGCGCCTGAGCGACTACGTCGGCGACCTGGTGGCGCAGAACCACCGGAATCCGACCGACGGCCTGATCGGCGCCCTGGTGGCGCAGCGTCACGGCGAGGTCGCCGACGAGGAGATCGTCGGCATGGTCAGCGCGCTGGTCGTCGCCGGCCATGAGACGTCCGCGGCGACGATCGCGCTCAGCACCCTGGCGCTGATGCAGCAGCCCGAGCAACTCGCCGTTCTGCTCGACGACTCCCACTCCACGGCCGACGCCGCCGAGGAACTGCTCCGCTACATGAGCGTCTCGGGCGGCTTCCCCCGCATGTCGACCGAGGACGTCACCGTCGGTGAGCACGTCGTGAAGGCGGGCGAATGGGTCCTGGCCTCGCCGCTGAACGCCAACCGCGACCCGGAGGTGGTCCCCGGGGGCCCGAACACCCTCGACCTGACCCGGGAACCGATCCAGATCATGACCTTCGGGTCCGGCATCCACCAGTGCCCGGGACAGCACCTGGCCCGAGCGGAACTGCAGATGGCGCTGACCCCCCTCTTCCGCAGGTTCCCGGGGCTGCGGCTCGCGGTCCCCGCCGAGGAGCTCTCCTTCCACCGCTTCGGCCCGAACGTCTACACCCTGGACGCCCTGCCCGTCGCCTGGTGAGTCCCAGCCCGCATTCTCGAAGGACGATTCATGATCATTACGGTGGAAGAGGACAAGTGCGTCGCCGGCGGCCAGTGTGTCGTGGCCGCACCTGAGGTCTTCGACCAGCGGGAGGACGACGGGGTCGTGATCCTGCTTCAGGAGAAGCCTCCCGCAGCGGAGTTCGACCGGGTGCGCACAGCCGCGACGATCTGCCCCGCCGCCGCCATCCGGCTGGCGGAGTCGCTGCACCCGTGACCGCCGACGTGCTGGTGATCGGCGCGTCGGTCGGCGGGCTGACGACCGTGGAGGCGCTGCGCAGCAGAGGCTTCCGCGGCACGGTCCAGGTCGTGGGGGCGGAGACCCACCTCCCCTACGACCGGCCGCCGCTCTCCAAGAAGGTCCTCTCGGGGGCCTGGGGAGAGGAGCGGGTGCGCCTGCGCGACCGGCGGGAACTGGACCGGCTGGACGCCGAGTTCCTGCTGGGCTGCCGAGCCGTGCGCCTGGACGCCGAGGCGCACGCCGTCGTCCTCGAGGACGGCCGCACGCTCGACTACGGTCGGCTCGTCCTTGCGACCGGCCTGACACCGCGTGCCTTGCCGGGCACCGGGGCGCTGCGGGGCGCGTGGGTCCTGCGCACCCTGGAGGACTGCGCCGGGCTCCGCGCGCAGTTGCTCGCGGCTCGCGATGTGGCGGTCATCGGGGCGGGAGTGCTGGGGTGCGAGGTCGCCGCGACAGCGCGGGAGATGGGCCTGAACGTCACCTTGATCGACCCGAACCCGGCTCCGATGTGGCGTCAGGCAGGTCCGGCCGTCGGCCGGGAGCTGTCCCGGCTCCACGCCGAGCGCGGTGTACGGCTGCTGATGGACACGCGCGTCAACGGGCTGCTCGACGACCAGGGGCAGGTCGTCGGCGTCGCTACGGAGGGCGGCGGGACGGTTCCCGCCGATGCGGTGGTGGTGACCATCGGCTCGGTTCCCACGACCGACTGGCTCGTCGGCAGCGGCCTCGTCCTGGACGACGGCATCGTCTGCGACGAACGCGGCCGGGCCGCGGCCGGCGTCCACGCCGTCGGCGACGTGGCCCGCTGGTCGGACGGTCGGACCGGCGTCGGTCCCCGTCTGGAGAACCGGGCGAACGCCGTGCAGCAGGCCGTGTTCGTCGCCGGGGACATCACCGGCGCCCAGGACGGCCACCGGTCGGTTCCGTACTTCTGGACGGACCAGTACGACGTCAGGATCCAGGTCTTCGGCGCGCTGCCCGACGACGCGGACGTACGGCTGATCGAGGGCTCCGTGGAGTCCCGGAAGTTCGCCATGGTCGCGGAGAAGGACGGACGGGCTGTCGGCGTGGCCGGCTGGAACAGCGCCAAGGCGGTCATGGCGGCCAAGAACGCCTACCTGGGCTGACGTCGTGAACCGGCCGTGCGCCGGTGCGCCGGCCGTTCCGGCGGCGGCGGCCGCGACGCGCCGGGGGAGCGCCGGGTCCGCCCGTCGTCCCCCGGCGCGACGCGCCCGCGGCCGCCTAGGTGATCAGGCCCCGACGAAACGGCGCTTGTACGCGCCGTAGACGTGCGGCAGCAGGAGGCCGGGCTCCGCGTTGATCACCTCGGGAATGACGGGGATCGCGGAACCGACCATCGTCTCGGGGTGGTAGGTCCGGTCCTCCGCCGGGTCCGGGCGCATCTCCATCACCAGACTGGGCTTGCCCTCGACCTTGACGCGCCAGCCCGAGGTGATCGGGACGCCCGGGATGTCGTCGGAGACGGCCCAGCGCACCTGCACGGTGATCCGGATCTGGTCGGGGTCGACCGGAACACCCGCGTAGGTGAGCGTGACCACGGCGACGGTGCCCTCGGCGATGAGCCCTGCCGCGATCTCGATGTCGCGATGCGCGGGCGTGAGCTCCGTGCTCATCTCGACGGTCTTCAGCTCCATGTCCAGGGAGTGCGCCACGTTGTGGGTCAACTGGACGAAGAGGTGGTCGAGTTGCTGCTTGAGGGCCGTGCCCTCGTGCCAGTCCTCCAGCTTCGCGCCGAAGTTGACCGCGGTGAAGACGATCTCCGGTCCGTCGTCGGCCACGGAGTAGGTCTCGCGGATGTGGAGGGACTCCACGTCCGCGCACAGGCCCGTGATGGTCGGGGCCAGCCGGGAGGCGATGAAGTTCGGGTTGAGGCCGGCGCCGGTGAAGGTCGAACCGCCTTCGCGGCACGCCTCCTCGAACTTCTCCGCGTAACCGGGTATCGCGGACGGCATCGAGTGCTGGCCCGTCACGGAGATGACGTTCTTGCCCGACCGGAGGAGGTCGGCGATGTCCTGGTCGTTGGCGTCCATCTCGTCCGGGCGCAGGCGGGTGCAGAAGAGCACGACGTCCGCGTCCGTGCGGAGCAGTTCCTCGCGATCGGTGGTCGCGAGGACGCCGATCGGCTCGATGCCCGCGATGACACCGGCGTCGACGCCGTCCTTCGCGGGACTCCAGACCTTGCAGCCGACCAGTTCGAGATCGCGATGGCGAGCGACAGCGCGAATGAGGGCCTGCCCGTTGTCGCCGGCACCCCACTGAATGACCTTATATGTCAATTTTTCTCCCACGGTAGGCAGTGCTCGAACGTCCCGGGCAAAGGGGGATGTCGCAACACTGGCGAACGCCAAAGCGAGGTCAACTCCGGACTTCCCGCCTGGTCGTTGACTGGTCAAGCATATCGGGTGCCGGGCATCCTGTGCTGGAGGCGGCAGGCGGGGCGGTCGCGAAGCCGGGCCGGAAACCACGTGACGCGGAGCGCCCGATCGCCGAAAATCCATGGCGTGGCCACCATGAACGCCGACGCGAGCAGCCGTGACCCGTCCTCCCCCGAAACCTCCCCGACCGCGCCGATCGGACGGGCCTTCGGTGCGATCCCGCCCACGGGACTGGTCCTGCTCGGCATCGTCAGCGTCCAACTCGGCTCGGCACTGGCCAAGAACCTCTTCGACGCGGTGGGCAGCTTCGGAACCGTCGCCCTGCGCCTGTGCTTCGCGGCGGCGGTGCTGCTCGCGGTCTGGCGGCCCTCGCCGCGCATGAGCCGCCGCACCTGGGCGGTGGTGCTCGGCTACGGCGTGACCCTCGGCACGATGAACCTCTGCTTCTACCTGTCGCTGGCCCGGATCCCACTGGGGATCGCGGTGACCGTCGAGTTCCTCGGCCCGCTCACGGTGGCGCTGGCCGGGTCGCGGCGATGGCTGGACGCCCTGTGGGTGCTGCTCGCGGCAGGCGGTGTCCTCCTGCTGACGGACGGCAGTGGCGGCCTCGACCCCCTCGGCGTGCTGTTCGCCCTCGCCGCGGGAGCGTGCTGGGGACTGTACGTCCTGGTAGGCGCGGCCCTGGGCCGCCACACGACGGAAGGCGGCGGCCTGGCCCTGGGCATGGCCGTCGGGGCCCTGGTCGCCCTGCCGTTCGGCGTCGCCGACAGCGGCGCGGCGCTCGTCCAGCCGTGGGTCCTGCTCGCGGGGCTCGGCGTGGGACTGCTGTCCTCGGTGATCCCGTACTCGCTGGACCTGGAGGCCCTGCGCAGGATGCCGCCGCGCGTCTTCGGCATCCTGATGAGCCTCGAACCGGCGATGGCGGCCCTCATCGGCCTGGTCGTCCTCCAGGAGTCACTGCGCTGGACCCAGTGGATCGCGGTGGTGTGCGTGGTGGCCGCGTCGGCGGGCGCCACACGGGGCGCCCGCGCGGACACCTGACCGGAGGCCGGGCGAGGCGGCGGGTCAGGGTGCCGCCTCGGGCGGCCCCTGGTGCCGTGCCGTCATGCGCACGCTGCTCATTGCGCGTTCAGCACCGCCGGGACGTTGACCTCGAAGTGGATGGACTCGTACATGCTGTAGTCGCTGTACTCCTTCATCCCGAGCGCTTCGCGGACCTGGTCGGCGGACAGTCCCTTGCCCTGGGCCTCCCGCGCCAGGCCGGTCAGCTCCTCGAGGTAGGCGATCGAGTGCAGGACGTCGGCACGGCGCATGGGCCGGCCGTGGCCCGGCACGATCAGGGTGCCGTCGTCGAGGAGCTCGTAGAGGCGGCGGTAGGTGGCGAGCGCCTCGTCGGCCCGCCCCTCCAGCAGCCACGGGAAGGCCGGGGGAGGGGCCTGCAGCATGTTCCCGACGAAGACGACGTTGTCCTCACGCATGCGGACGACCAGGTCGCCGTCCGTCTGGGCGAAGCCGATGTGCTCGATGTCCACATGCTTGCCTCCCAGGTCCACGGAGCAGGCCCCGGACACCGCGATGTCCGCCGAGCGGGAGACCACCTCCTCGATGCCGACGTTCGCGCCGAGCAGGTCGATCATGAAGGCGCGGTCCTGCTCGAAGCGCTCGTCGATCGCACGCTTGGTCGCCTCATGGTGGATGATCACCGTCTGCGACGGGAAGGCGAAATTCCCGAAGCAGTGATCGCCGTGGAAACTGGTGTTGACCAGGAACCGGATGGGCAGCGAGGTCACTGCGCGCACCGCGCCGATGACCTGGGACGCCAAGCGGCCGTTGCTCAGTGATTCGACCACCAGCACTCCCGAATCGCCGACGACGAAACCGGCGTTGGTCGCGGTGTGGTCGGTTTCCTCGACATCCGCCGCCATGACCGCGTACACGCCGTCGGCGAGTTCGCGCCGGTGCATCCGCACTTCGGCGATGTCGAAGGGCCTGCTCTTCTGCTGCATGGTTCTTTTCTCTTCCGGAAGACTGGCCGGTTGGTCCCATTTGTCTCATGGTCGGGCGGCGGTTGCATCCTGCCCCGGCGCGCATGTCCGTCGACGTCAGGTGAGGACCTTGTCGAAGACCTCGTTGAGGGCTTCGGTCGAGCTCGGGTGGGTGTAGATCGCGTCGCGGAGCTGCGTGGCCGTGATGCCGTGCCGCATGGCCAGCGCGACGGTGTTGACGATCTCCTGCGCGTCGATGCTGAGCAGGGCGGCCCCGAGGACGAGGTCGGTGTCCGGGTCCACGATGAACTTCATGACGCCGCGGGTCTCCTCGACCGTGTAGGCGCGGGGCATGGCCACGATGTCCGCGACCCTCTCCCGCGAGACCTTGATGTCCAACCCCCGCGAGCGCGCCTGGCTCTCGGTGAGTCCCACCGTGGCCAGCGGGGGTGTGATGAACAGGGTGTGGGGCACTGCCCTGCGGTCGCTCGTGGAGCGCTTGCCCTCGCCCAGAAGCTGGTCCAGGACGATGCGCGCGTCGTCCAGGGAGATGTAGGTGAACTGCTCACCTCCGTTGACGTCGCCGAGTGCGTAGATGTGCGGCCGGCTGCTGCGCAGGAACTCGTCGACCACGATCGCGCCGCTCGGCGCGGTGCGGACACCGGCGGCGTCGAGCCGGAGGCCGTCCGTGACGGGCCGGCGCCCGGTGGCGGGCAGCAGGGCGGAGGCCTCGACGGTGTGGGTCCGCCCGTCCTTCTCGTAGACGACGGTCGAGACGGCGCCGCTGTCCCGCACCTCGGTGACGTTCGCGCCGGTGACGACGCGGATACCGTCGCCGGTGAGGATCTCCTCGACGGCCCCGGCGATGTCCTCGTCCTCCCGCGGCAGGAGCCGGTCGGCAGCTTCGAGGACCGTCACCTCGCTGCCGAAGCGCCGGTAGATCCCCGCGAACTCGAGGCCGAGGTATCCGCCTCCCAGGACCACGAGACGCTCGGGCAGGTTCTGCGTGCGGGTGAGCTCCGTGCTGGAGACCAGATGGGAGCTGCTCGCGAGGCCGGGAACCGGGGGGATCACCGGCTCCGACCCGGTGTTGACCAGGATCGTGGGGGCGGTGACGGTGATGACGTCCGGTCCCTCCCCGACAGCGACGGTGTACGGGTTGATGAACCGGGCCGCGCCGGTGATGACCGTCGCGGTGTCCCTGCCGTTGAGGGCCTCGAAGTTGCCGGCGCGGAAAGCGCTGGTCAGCGCACGGACGCCGGCGACCGAGCGGGCGAAGAACTCCTGCGCGTGGTCCCCCGGGCGTTTGGTCCCGGCGTAGTGGACGAGCATCTTCGTCGGCACGCAGCCGACGTTCGGGCAGGTCCCGCCGTACATGTTCTCGGACCGCTCGACCAGGACCACCCTGCGGCCGGCCCCGGCGAGCGCGTGAGCGGCGGTCTTGCCCCCCTTGCCGAAACCGATGACCAGGACATCCGCGGTGAGTGCTGTGGTGATCTCCATGCGTCGAGTCTGCGATCCGGCCACCGGGGCAAATAGACTCGGCCGTCTCACTGTCCTGCCCGAAAGTCTCACCGTGGACTCAGTCAGCCGACTGCTGCGCCTGGCCCGGCTCAGGGCCGACCTCGACAAGCACTGCCTGCTCGGGGCCGGCACCAGGATGGAGGTGCCGCCCCACGGCGAGCTGGAGGCGCCCTTCCACGTGCTGCTGGAAGGCACCTGTCAGCTGCAGGTGGGCACGGTCCTGCTCGACCTGCGCCCCGGGGACGTGGTGATGATCCCGAGCGGCACGCCGCACCGGGTGATCACCGAGGGCGAAGGCGACCAGGTGGGGACGGCGGAGACGCCCGGCGACGTCTTCACGACCACCCGCAGCGAGCACGGCGGGGAGCCCGTCATCGACCTGTTCTGCGGGCACTACACCTTCGACGCCGGCACGGGCGCACTGCTGTTCGCGAGCCTGCCCGACCCCGTGCACGTCTCCTTCGGGCAGTCGGCGGAGAGCGACGAGGTGCTGCGCATGCTCAGCGCCCTGATGCGCGGTGAGGCGCGCCGCGAGGGCGAGGGCACCGCGGCGATCCTCTCCGCCCTGTGCACCGTGCTGCTGGCGATGGTGCTGCGCACCGCGCGCGGCGACACCACACGGACCACCCTGTGGACCGCGGCGGCCGACGGCCGCATCGCGGCGGCCGTCGAGGGCATGCTCAACGACCCCGGAGCCGACTGGACGATCGAACGGCTCAGCCGCACGGCCGCCATGTCCCGCGCCACCTTCCTGCGCCACTTCACCCAGGAGACCGGAACGACCGTGGGCGCCTTCCTCACCCGCGCACGGCTGATGACCGCGGCGGAACTGCTCACCGCCACCGACGCGACCGTCGCGAGCGTCGCCGGGCAGGTCGGCTACTACTCCGAGTCCGCGTTCTCACGGGCTTTCCGGGCCCACCTCGGCACGACACCCGCCCGCTTCCGGCGCGAGCACACCCGTCCGGCCTGAACGTGTCCGCGGTCGCTTCCCCAGACCGCGCCTCCCGGGTCACGCGATGGCCGGGTCCGACTCCTCCTGCACGGTCCAGGCCGGGCCCTGCGGAAGCGCCCGGCTCGCCGCGGCGACCCCGCGCAGCGGCAGCTGGACGACCGCCGCCGACGCCAGGGCGCACAGCAGCCAGGTGACGAACCAGGGCAGCCCGTCGGGCCCGAACCAGAGGACGGGCGCGGCGATCACGGCCGCGAGGAGGGCGCCGCCGAGGATGAGTCCGTGCACCCGCGCGGAGAACTTCGCGGTGCGCGGCACCCGGCGGACGGCGCGGTCCGAGGCGTCGGAACGGGCGGCGCCCTTGAGGTAGGGGCGTGCCTCGTCCGGGTCCGTGAGACCCACGACCGTCTCACCGCCGTCCGTGACGAACGCCGCGGGCAGTTCGTCGTCGATCAGCTTCCACCGTTCCGGCCAGCAGAGCCAGCCGTCCTGGCCGCCGAGGCGCAGGACCGCCCGGCCCAGCTCCTCGTTGTGCCCGGCGAGTCTGATCTCCTGGTCGCCCTCCTTCAGGACGATCCAGTGGAACTGCGTGACGTCCAACTCGCCCGGCTTGTCACCGCGCTTGAGGTAGCGCATCCGCACCGGCTCCCCGACCCGGACGCGCACGGCGTGCAGCCCGCCCCGGCCCGCGTCCTCGGACAGCACACGCATCTTGGCGCGGACGTCGCCCTGCCTGGTCCGGCGGCGGGCGAACTGGAGCGTCTTCGCCGTCAGGACGAGGACGAGGATGATCAGCACGCCGGAGAGCACCCCGCCGGTCCCGGCGGCCAGCCGCGTGAGGAAGAGCGGCGTGACGATGAGGAGCACGGCCCCCGTCGCGCGCCCGGCGTCCCGGGCCGGCATGGGCAGTTTGCGCGGCACGGGCGGCGGTGCGGACGGCAGCGGGGCGGAGGGCGCCAGGCCCAGAGGCGGCGCCAGGCGGCAGGCGACCGCCCAGGCCCCGGCGGCGACCGCGGACGCCCCGAGCGCCGTCAGGATGTCCCACCGCGGGGCGGGCGCGTCGTAGCGTACGAAGACCAGTGCCAGGGCGACCGCGGCGCACACGAGGGCGGTAGCGCCGAAGCCGCGGGTCAGCAGGGTGGAGCGTCGCATGGGCGTCCTTCGCCGGAAGTCGAGCCGGAGTGGGGCACCGTCTCACGAGGATGGGCGTGCGCCGACGGCCTCCCGGGCCGGTTGCGTGGGGCAGGGCACTCGGGCGGCCGTGCGGTGCTCCAGTGTCGTCCGTGATCCACTGTCACGTAAAGCGCGGACGCCGCTGCGTCGTTACGTCGTTCGCGGGGCCGGTCGACGAGGGCGAGGAGCGGATGGGCGGCCGATGAGCGACAACTACCTGACGGTGATCCCGACCGACCCGTACTGGCAGCCGGGCAAGGACGCGGCGGATCGCGCTGCGGCAGCGTTGTCGCGGATGCTTCCCGACGACGATGCCCGGCGCGGCCTGGCCACCGCGTGGCACGACAGCGTCGAAGTCGTCTGGTGCGGCTCCCACCTGACGAGCATCTCCTGTCCGCACTGCGGTGCGGAGTGCCCCTCCGGTTGGTGGGGCGAGGCTGTCTCGGAGCGCTACGACGAGGGCTTCCCGACGCTCGTGACGACCCTTCCCTGTTGTCAGGTCGACACGTCGCTCAACGACCTGGTGTACGACTGGCCGATGGGGTTCGCGCGGTTCCGGATCGAGGTGCTGTACCCGAACCGGTCCTGGCTGACCGACGCCGAACTGGCCACCGTCGCGGACGCGCTCGGGCATCCGCTGCGGCAGGTCGTCATCCGTGTCTAGCGCGGCGCGGCAGCGCGGAGACCGTGCCTATGGACGGTTCGTTCCAGGCCTGAGCCCTCGTCGGGCAAGGCGTAGGGGAACGGGACGGCGTCGTGACGACCGGCACGTTCTCGTACCTCCGCCAGCATGGCAGCAGGCTGCCACACGGTCACGTCCGGGATCTCAGCACGTCGACCTCGCAGCCCGGCGCGAACGGGTCGAAGCCGTGCTCGACCAGCCAGCGAACCCCCAGCAGGCTTCTCAGCGACCACCACGCGCGGATCACGTCGAGGTCGACGTCCGTGCCGTAACCGGCGACGACGTCGCCGAGGTGTTCCTCGTGTCCGAGCGTCAGGGTGGCGAGGTCGAACAGGGCATCACCCGGGCCCGCCTCGGACCAGTCGATGATGCCGGTGACCTCGTCGCCGTCGACGAAGACGTGCTCGATCTGCAGGTCGCCGTGGGTGAACACCGGGGTCCACGGCCGGATCGCGGCCTCGGCGACCTGGCGGTTGCGGGTGACGAGGCCGGCGGGCAGGACGCCGTTCGTCACGAGCGACGCGCACTCGGCGTCGAGTTCCGCCGCCAACTCGTCGGGGCTCCGGCGGCGCCGGCCGGACCAGGGCGGCAACGGGGCCTCGTGCAACCGCCGGACGGCGGCACCCGCCGCGGCCCACGCCGCCGGCGACGCGGTCGACGGCTCACCGAGACGGCCGAGCACCGTCCCCGGGACGGCGGCGATCGCGAGCACGGGCGGCTTGCGCCACAGGACCTCTGGCGTCGGGACTGGTACCAAGGCCATCGCCTGGACCTCGACGTCGGTGCGCGCCCGGTCGGTGTCCACCTTCAGGAACACGTCGCCGACCCGCAGGGTCGCGCGCTCGGAGTGGGCGACGACGACTTCGACCTCATCCATGGGCGCCCAGCATCCCGGGAGGATCGGCGATGTCGCCGGGCTTGTGTGCGCACTCTCGGTCCGGTGGCGACCACAGCACCCTGACCCGGTCGGCGGCGATGTCGTACCCGAGCAGTGGTTCCGTGCCGCCGCCCTCGGGGAACAGCGGTACCGACGTGCCCAGCCGCCGTCCGATCGCGGTCAGAAACCCGCACAGGAGGTCCAGCCGCTCCTGTCCCTGGAGTTCCCGGACGTCGACGTCGAAGTCGATCTGCTCGTCCCCGAGGAACCGGAAGATCGCACAGACCTCAGGATGCGGCCACACCCGCAGGCTGGGGCACTCGGCGTCGGGCGAACGGGACAGTACGGCCTCGGCCCGGGGCAACGGCAACATCTCGGCGCCCTCGAAGTACTCGAAAGCCCAGCCCCGTTCGCGGATCAGGTCGAGCACGGCCTGCCAGTCCGCCGCCGTCGCGTCCTTGATGAACACGTCGGGGAGGTAGCCCCAGTCGGCCGGATCGAGCAGCCACGCGACGTCGTCCCACAGCAGATCGCCCATCTCACCATCCTCCCAAGGCGGACCCGTAAATCAGAGGCCCCGGCGTACCCCTGGAAGGGGTCGTGCGCGGCCTCGGCCGGGGTGCGGCCGGCTTCTCGGCTGTCCCGTGACTCCCAGGGCCAACCGTATGCGGGCAGGCGGTCACCCGCCTCTGCGTGCCCTTTGTAAAGCGGCTCTGACCTGCGGCTTTCCCGTTAATCGCCTAGGCTTGGCGGCACTGTTGGACACGGTCGCAGGGGGATTTGGTGACTGAGGACGCCAAGAGGTACAACGCAAGCGACATCACGGTGCTGCACTTGTGGGAGGCCGTTCGGGCGCGGCCCGGGATGTACGTCGGCTCGACCGGCGAACGGGGCCTGCATCAGGCGGTGTTCGAGGTGGTGGGCCTGGCGGTGAACGAGGTGCTGGCCGGCCGGGCCACTTCCGTCCACGTCGCCCTCGCGCCGGACGGCGGCGTGAGCGTCGCCGACGACGGGCCGAGGCTCCCCGTCGAGCTGGAAGCTCCGCTGACCAGCATGCATGCCAGGATGGGATCCGGCGGTCGCGTCCACGCGGAACTGGACATGGTCGGAGTGGGGCCCTGCGTCACCAACGCCCTGTCGAGTCGTCTGACGGCCGAGGTGCGGTGCGACGGGACCCGTTGGGTCCAGGAGTACGTGCATGGCGTCCCGGTAGCCCCGCCCACCGCCGTGGGGGAGGCGATGGGCAGCGGGACCACCATCACCTTCTGGCCGGACGCGGACATCTTCCAGACCGTGGAGTGCTCGTTCACGGTGTTGGCGGACCGATTCAGAGAACTGGCCTTTCTGAACCGGTGCCTGGCGATCTCCTTGACCGACGCGCGCGTTCCGGGCGAACCCCGATCGGAGCGCTTCCGGTTCCCGGGCGGGGCGCGGGACTTCGTCGCCTTCCTCGACGCGCCGAGGCGGAGGCCCGTACACCCCGACGTCATCGCCTTCGAGTGGGAGGACGAGCGCATGGAGGGGCGGGCGGAGGTAGCACTGCGGTGGTGCGCCTCTGACGAAAAGCTGCTGCGCAGCTTCGCCAACAGCCGGCCCACATCTGAGGGTGGCACGCATGTGGTCGGCTTCCGTGAGGGGATGGCGGCCGCGCTCCACGCGTACGCCCGGGAGCGGCGACTGCTGTCGCCGACGGATCCCGACCTCGGCGCCGCACGCATCGGCCAGGGTCTCACGGCGGTCGTGTCGGTGAAGCTGGCCAGGCCGGAATTCCCGGGTGCCACGCGCAGCCTGCTGGGCAATGCCGCGGTGTCCGCGTGCGTCAGGGAGGCCGTCCGGGAGCACCTCGGCGGCTGGCTGGAGGGCCACCCGGAGCAGGCCGCGGCCATTGTCAGCCGGCTCCTCCAGGTCGCCTCCCGGGGCTGAGCCATCGATGGGCATCCGCGAACGCGAACGCAAGGTGCACCGGTCGCTGCGGCGGGCCGGCCTCGAAGTGATTCCGGACGCCGTGCCGGAGGGCACGATGCCGTTCGTCGTCGGATACGAGGCCGAGGACGTGGACGGTGCCTTCTCCCACCGGTACGACACCCCTCGGCTCGTGGAACGCCTCAATCAGGACTGGTACGACCTCGCCGTCTCCTCGGGCCTCCTCGACCGGCGGCGTGAATTCCTCGTCCAGCTCCCGCAGGGCGCCCGGACCCACCAGGCCGTCCTGCGGGACATGCACAGCGACAGCGGCGACGTCCGGCTGCCCGCGTGGACCCGGGTCCGGCTGCTCGCGCACTGGGACATCATGGGGCGCGGCGCGTCATCGGCCTTCCTCGGCGTACGCGCGGGCCACCCCGGCTTCGCCATGATGGCGCTCGACAGCAGCGTGTACCTCCAGGCCTCGACGGGCGAAACCGGCGTCGACGTACTGGCGGTGCGCCACCCCCACCGCTCGCAGAACGTCCTGCGGCACCTGGAGTGGATGACGGAACAGGACAGCCCCTACGTCAACCGCGAGTTCAAGCAGCGGACCGCGGAATGGCTCGCGGGCGGGAGGACATGAGCGAGGTGTTCGACTTCGGGATCGACGGCTACCGGCCCGACTGGCTGAACGGCCACCCATCGGTCGCGGCACGCCACGGCGCACGATTGGCGGCGCTCATCGGCCGCTCGCTGGCCCGCGCCTGGCTGGTCTGGGACGTCCAGGACGACGAGTGGTTCGCCGACTGCCCGGTCCTGCTCGACTTCACCGGGGACCAGGTGGAGATCAACCACCAGAAATTCGACGACGTCTCGATCACCTGGAATTCGGCGGACCCCCATCAGCCGGTCGTCCGGCCCGATTTCGATCTTCGGTGGCACCACGACGCGCGCGGCGAACTCCAGGCCCTCCAGGGCCAGATCCTTCAGGACGTACAGCTCCTCGAATGGACCGGGACCGACATGGCCCTGGGGACAGTCGCCGTCGGCTTCCGCTTTCCGCGCGGCCAACTCACGGTCTTCAACGCCCTCGATGAGAACGGGCTGCTGTTCGGGCCGCCGGATGCGCGCTACCGGTGTCACCCGGTGCGCTGAGGCCCCCGGCCCGATCGTGCCGACGCCGCGCACCCGCGCCTGGCGGAGTGCGCGCGTCGGTCGTCGTCCCGTACGTCAGCCCGCGACGGAGCAGTTCCTCCAGGCGGCGATCAGGGCGTCCGGGATCTGCAGGATCTCGGCGCAGCCGTGCGGGCTCGCGGGGAAGCCGTCGGAGGCGAAGTAGCTCCAGTCGCTCCCCGTGGTGGCGCGGAAGTACTTCATGGCGCTGCCCTCGTCCTGCAGGTTCACGAGCTCACCTTCGTTGGCCCCGGACGTGGGGTCGAACGGGGTGGCGGCGTAGCGGACGGTGCCGCACTGGCCGTAGAAGAACCGGCCGGGCGCGGGCGCGATGTGGACGAAGCGGGGGTAGCTGCGCTGGTAGGCCCGCGTCACCGCGGCCTTGACCTCGCCGCTGACGGCCAGATTGCGGCAGCCGGGGACGGAGGCAGGCGCCTGCGGGACCTTGACCGGGGCGGTGGTGTGCTTCGACGTCGGCGGGGGAGTCGCAGGCCGTGTCGATGTCGACGCCGAGGCCGTGGCGGCCGCGCTGGAGGACGACGCCGAAGGCGAGGGCTCACTGGAAGGGTCCGCCGTGGCGGAGGCCGAGGACTGCGGCGAGGCCGAAGCGGTCGTGCCGGCGGCGGAGTCGGACCCGGACCCGGAGGAATCGGTGCACCCCGAGAGCAACAGGGTGCAGCCCAGCAGCGCGGCCGCTATCGAGGCACTTCTGATTCCGGACAACTCGAGTCTCCTCCTCGGTCGGCAAAGCTCATGTGCGTGGAGCCGCTGCCGCTCTCCGACGGCGCACCGCTCGCCATCCATCACTCCCGCAGCACTGCGGAGGGTTGCACAGGAGTCTGTGTCCATGGTTTCGATTTGGTATAGGCGCCAGGTGTGGCGACGTTGCGCCCTGCTGCGCGATGGCCCTCGTCCCCACCAGGGGGCGAGCAGGGCCATCGACGGCGCATCCGTATGCGCTGAGCGTCGAGGCCCTGGCGCGGCAGGGTCGAGGCGGAGGAGCCGGCGGAGTCCGTGCCGGTCTTCGTCTTGACGGCCGCTCTGGCGGCAGGCATCGGGGCAGCAGGCGACCACTGAAGGTGCTGTTGAGCCTGGAAGCCATTAGCTGGCGTGGGCATGGCGAGAGCGTGACCGCTGAGACATGGCGTGTTCATGCTTGATTCATATGGTTAACGCTTCAGCCCCCAATCCTCGCGATCATGAAATCTCTGAAGACCCTGCGCCTGACCGTGCCCATGGGACTCGCCGCCCTCATGCTCGCCATCACGGGCTCTATGTCCACCGCGTCCGCGACGACGACCCGATGGGTGTACCAGAACGTCTACGAGGGCAACTGCCTCACCTACTCCGACACGACCAGCAACGTCTGGTCGGGCCCCTGCAGCGGGTCAACCGTCGCCTGGTACTGGGGCGATTCGTATACCGACTACATCACCAGGGTCACCTACCGCCAGCTGAAGACCTGGTACCGCAACGACGAGCGGTGCCTCACCACGGACTTCAAGACAGACACGAACGCCGTCTGGACGAGCCCCTGCAATGGCATCTACGACAGCGGGCAGATGTGGAACGGCGACAACAACGAACTCACGGTCGGAGGCGGATTGTCTCCGAACTACCTGCGCACCTCGGGCAACGGTGACGCCGTCTACTCCACCCCCTGGGGTCAGTCCGGCATCGAGCTCGACCGTTGGGAGTGGAATGGCACGCACAACTGACCACTCCACGAGGTGACGAAGGCCCTCACCCACACAGGGAGCGAGGGCCTTCTGCTTTCCCCTGCCGCACCCCCACAAGCCGGCGTCCGCGCTGCCGAGAATCGCTGACCTGCTGCATTCGCAGCGACCCGTCATCGTCAAGGGACGCTCGATTCGCCTCAGTGAAGCGCCGTACAGGGCAACGGCGATGCAGGTGGAGCCGGATGAGGGCGAGAGGGTGAAGGGCGGGCGGAGGTGGTAGCCGGGCACGTACGTCGGCGGCCGCCACCGGGGCGACGGCCTTGTGGAGCCGCTCGCTCGGGGCCGTCTGCTCGCTGCAGGCGCCAGGAGGCGCAGGGAGCGGTGGCGAGGCCGGCCGCCGTCACGCGGTTCATGACCCGCTCCCCGCGGCCGCTCCGTCCTCACGACAGTCGAAGCACCAGCCGTCAGGCGGGAGCGACGGCGACGGCTTCTCGCAGCGCTCTGCGCGTCCGCATCTGCTGTACCGAGGCCGCGGCGGGCCGCCCCCGGTACGGCCGTCAGGAACGCCTCCTGCAGCCGTGCCGCCCCGACGTTCGAGCGGTCCGCCGCCTCCCGCTCGCGGGTCCGGCAGGGCTCACACCGCAGCGCCGCGGGGGCGAGAAGCGTGACCGCTTCTCGCCCCCGCACCACGGACCGCTCCGCGCTCAGTAGGAGAACTGGCGGATCTGCCCGTCGTACGCGCCGTACGTCCAGCCCGTGCGGGTCGCCGGGTCCAGCTGGACGGAGTTCATCACGCCCCCGTGGACCAGGGGACCTCCGTGCCCGTTGATCTGGAAGCCGGTCAGCGTCTTCACCACCGCGCCCGTTGTGGTGTCGATGACGAGCAGCTGGCCGGTGGCGTTGTTGTCCGTGACGACGGCGGTGCCGGAGCCGGCGTAGCTCGTGCCCTCCGGCGCCGTGAACGCCGCGACCGCGAACTTGTTGACGCCGTCCACCGCCATGCCCGTGGCGGGGCCGCGCCGTACGGCCACCGGGTCGTCCGACTCACCGGTGGCCACGGACAGCGAGCCGAGGACACTGGTGGGCACGATCTTGGTGCTGATCGCGGTGGCCGACAGGTTGTAGAGCGTGCCGGCGCCGTCGGAGCCGAAGCCGTTGCTGCAGCCGGACATGGTCCCGACGAGGCTCACGCTCCGGGCCTGCGTGTCCACCCGCGGGATCTGCACGCCGCCCAGGCAGAGGGCGATGGGAGCGCCCTTCGCGAGGTAGACGTCGCCGGTGGAGGAGTCGATGTCCAGGAGGCTGTACGAGCCCTTGGCGACGCCCGGCAGATCGGCGGGGAGAGGCTCGGCGGTGGTGCCGTCCGCGAGGTCGACGGGCAGCACCAGGTCGGCGTTGTCGGCGACGGCCCGCAGCAGCAGCGCGCCGCGGGAGCGGGCGGCGTCGACGCGTCCGACGACGAAGCGGTAGTCGGCCGCGGCGAGCGCGGTCCGTCCGACGAGGGTGCCGGTGGCGGTGTTCCAGGTCTCCACCTGCACGTCGCCGTCCGGCGTCGCCTGGTGGACGGCGAGGGCGCGGTGCGTGGTGGGTGCCACGCCGAGGACCTCGTAGTCGGACGTGTCACCGGCGTCCGAGGCGACGACCGGGCCGTAGGCGCCGGTCCGGGTGGAGTAGTGCCGGAGCTCGGTGGCGCCGGAGACGGTCCGCAGCGCGGCGATCGAGTCGTCGCCCGCGGCGGCGAAGGACAGCACCGTGCTGCCCGCCGGCGCGGGACCGTCGTCGACTTCGAGGGTGGAGACGGGCGAGGCCTGGCCGACGACCCGGTGCCGGCTGTCGAGGGCCATGACGCGCACGCCGTAGACGGTGGACGTGGACAGGCCCAGCCGCAGGGCGTCGAGGTCGACGGTGCCCTTGGCGGCGGGCAGGACGCGGTGGGCGCTGGAGGGGGAGTCGACGCCGTCGTCGTCCAGGGCCGTGCCGTTGGCGTTGGTGAAGGTGTTCAGCGAGTTGTGCAGCGTCGGGGCGGGCGCGGCGAACTCCACCTGCGCGTACTTCGCCCCCGGGACGTCGCGGACGTCGTACCGCAGGGTGAAGCCGGCCTTGGCGCGGGTGACCACGGCGCTGTGTCCCGCGGCGCCGTCGCGTCCCGCGACCAGCGGCGCCCGCGGGCGCTCTTCAGCTGTGCCGCCGTCGACGCGGACCGGCGCGAACTCCCCGTACGTGACGAGGTTCGGGTTGCCGCCGAATCCGGACTGCGCGATGCCGATGCCGTACAGGCCGCCGCCGGCGGCGAACGCGTCGGCGGGGACGGTGACCGTGCCGGATTCGGCGGTCAGCGCCTGGTGCCAGGCGGCGCTGAACAGGGGCGCGAGGGCCGGGTTCCAGTGGCCGACGGTGGAGACGACGAGCTGCGGGTCGCGGAGGCCCGCGACGCCGGACAGGTCGTAGGAGACGGTGACCGCATGGCCGGCCTTCACCACCTCCGGGGCCTTGGGCGCGGTGCTCTCCACGTAACGGCCGTCGCTGGGGCCGACGGTGAGGGTGCGGCGTACGGTGGCCTGCGTGTGGCCGCCGGTGAGCACGCGGTAGGTGACGGTGACCGTGCGGTCGGCGTCGGAGACCACCGGGAGGCCCGCGGCGTTCAGCAGCTCCGTCGGCGTCACCCGGATCGCAGGGCCGGCGGAGGTCCAGGTCTTCGCGCCCACGCTGAGCGTGTACGTGGGATCCGCCCCCTTGGGCAGCCCGGTGACGTCGGCGGCGAAGGTGACCGGGCCCACCAGGCCCATGCCGTTGCCGCCGGAGGCCATGTCGCCGAGGTCGATGCGGTTCGGGTCGGTCGTCTCCAGGAACTGCCCGCCCAGGCCCGCGTTGGTGACCCGGTGGGCGACCGACAGCCGGACGGCGGCGGGCCGGTCGCCGCGGTGCCCGAGGACGTCCTCGACGGCGGCGGTGACGTCGATCTGCCGGCCGACGTTGAGCTCGCGGTCGATCTGCGCCGGGGTGGCGACCTCACGGCCGGTCCGCTTCAGGACGTCGCGTACCTGAGCGGGCGTCAGGTGGTGTCCGGCGATCCCGGCGGCCTGGAGGACCACGGCGGCGGCCGCGGCGATCTCGGGCGCGGACGCGGACGTACCGCCGTTGAGGACGGGCGTGACGGACTGCGCGTCGCCCCGCTCGGGGTGGGTGAAGGCGACGATGTTGTCGCTGGGCGCCGAGAGGTCGATGCGGGTGCCGAAGCCGGAGGAGAAGGTGCCGAAGCCGCTGATGCGGGTCTCGGCGGTGGTGGCGTGCCCGGTCCGGGAGGCGAGGGTGTCGTCCAGGGTGGTGCCGCCGGCCGCTATCGCGCCGCTGTCGGGAACCTGCGACGGCGTGGTGGAGTACGCCACGTCGTCGATGTCGGTGGCGGACCGGTCGTTCTTCGCGGTGTCGGTGGGCGTGCTGCCGCCGTCGGGGCCGACAGCGGCCGGGGTGTACAGGCGGGTGCCGTCGTTGGAGGAGATCACCACCACGACGTGGTCCTTCTGGACGATCGAGGCGACGACGGACCGGATGTACGGGTCGTCCTCCAGGTAGCGCCCCGGGAAGCCCTGGGCGTCGGTGCCGAAGCCGAGGCTGGCGGTGATGACGTCCGGCTTGGGCGACTGGTGGGCGGCGGCCAGGAGCGCGGTCGCGATCTGGTCCATCGTCGGCTGCTGGGGGACGACCAGCCGGTAGTTGGCGCCGGGGGCCACGCCGAGCAGGTCGGTGTAGTCGCTGCCGGTACGGCCGGGGCGCTGCCGGTCGTGCGCCAGCGGCGCCATGACGCTGAAGTCCAGCAGGACTTCGCCGAGGCCGGGGTCCTGGTCCTTGGTGGACGCCGAACCGCTGAGGCTGCCGTCGGGAGCCGCGACGTAGGCGGGGATCAGCGGCATGGAGGGGAGGTCGAGGTAGCGCTGACCGCCCTGGAGCACGGTGGTCGGGCCGTGGCCCTGGACGTAGGCGTCACCGGCGTCGGCCATGGCCTGGTCCGTGAGGTCGCCGATGGAGACGTTGGTGACGGTCCGGCCGGCGCCGGGCTGCTGCCCGTAGCGGCCCTGGAGGATGTCGAAGGCGCCGACCGCGTTGACCCCGCCGGCGTTGAGGAAGGCCTGGGCGGAGTCGGTGAGGGCGAAGTTGGCGGGCACGGCGCCGGGCGCGGCGGCCTTCGCGCGCTTCGCCGACGTCACGGCTGTGGCGGGCAGTTGCCGCCCGCCGGTGTTCATGGTGTTCACGTACCGGTTCGGCTCGGCGCCGATGATGCCGGGCGTGCCCTGGAGGGCGCGGGCGACGGCGGCGGAGTCGCGGTCGCCGGTCCGTACGAGGTGCGCGACAGGTCGGCGGCCTCGTCTCCCAGGCGCATGCGGGCCGAGGTGGTCATCGACGCGGCGGCGGAGGCGGACAGCGAGGGGAGGAGCGGCTGGAGCGAGGTGGCACCGACCGCGGTCAGCTTCTGGTTCAGCGCGGCGCTGCTCGTCCCGGGGGCGAGGGCACGGGCCCGGTTGCCCGGCAGCGTCCGGCCGGTCACCGCGGTCTGAGGGGAGAGGGTCACCAGCACCTGCCCGGGGACGACGCCCGCGCGCTGGGCGGGCAGCGCCTTTTGCGGCGAGCTGTCACCGAGGGGCGTACGGGCGGAGTCCTCGCCCGGGGAGGCGGGAGCGGCGGAGGCCGGGAGCGCGGCGGTGAGGGCCAGGAAGACGACGGACGTGACGGATATGGCACCGAGCCGCCGTCTGCCGTGCGATGGGGCACGCGACATGGAACACCTTTTCAGCGGGGCGAGGTGTGCGGGGGACACACCGCGGCACGCTGACGCCCACCTCAACGCAGGGCAGCGCGCTCGCTGCTGGAAGATGTCAAGTGAGGCGGACGAGACACAAGGTGGGGAAGGTGGCCTACCTCCGCCAGGTGGCCGGTTGGTGCCACAAAGGTGCGGGAGACGGCATGGAATTTAACGTACTGGGGTTCACGGCGGACACGGAGCGCGTGTACACGGCGCTGGTGGGGATGCCGCGGAGCACGGCGGCGGAGGTCGCGGAGGCGTGCGGCCTGACCGCGCCGGCCGCGGGGAGGCTGCTGTCCGGCCTGGTCAGGGACGGCCTGGCGGTACGCAGCGCGGGGCGGCCGCCGACGTTCTCGGCGGCGGCGCCGGACGTCGCGGTCGGCGCGCTGATCCAGGAGCGGGAGCAGCAACTGGGCGACGCGCGGGCGCTGGTGCAGCGGCTGGTCGAGACGCACCGGGAGGCGGGCAGGATCAGCCACCCGGACATGGCCGCGGAACTGCTGACGGACCGCGAGGACATCAGCAGGGCGGTGTACCGGCTGACGGCCGGGGCGCAGCGCGAGGTGTGCGCCTTCGACCGCCCTCCGTACGTGGACCGGCCCGGCAGCAACCTCGACGCGCAGTTGGAGCGCCAGCGCACGGGGGTGGTCCACCGGGTGATCTACGACCGCGAGGCGGTGGCCTGGCCGGGCAGACTCCAGGCGGACATCATGCCGAGCATCCGGGCGGGCGAACAGGCCCGGATGCGGCCGGAGTTGCCGCTGAAGCTGGTGCTCAGCGACGGCCGGGCCGCGATCATCCCGTTCAGCCTGGCGCCGGGCGGCCAGTCCGCGGCGTACCTCATCCACCCGTCGCCGATGCTGGTGGCGCTGCAGTCGCTGTTCGAGGCGCAGTGGGAGCGGGCGATCCCGCTGGGGGAGGGGCCGGTCTCGGCGGAACCGGGGCAGCCGGACGCCGAGACGCGGGCCCTGGTCGGCCTGCTGGCCTCGGGGCTGACGGACGCGGCCATCGCCCGTACGCAGGGCTGGAGCGCCCGGACCACGCAGCGGCGCATCCACCGCCTGATGACGGAACTCGGCGCGGCCACCCGCTTCCAGACGGGCCTGGCGGCGGCGCGGCGGGGGTGGCTCTGAGCGGCGGGCGAAACTCCCTTGCCCCTCCCGCACGCCCGGCGTTATCGTCAATGTGACGTTTAGGAGGTCACCGCGTGGTTCTCGCGGACATGGTCACCCGGCTCCAACAGCCCCTGTTCACCCTGCTCGACACGCCCGTCAGCTGGGTGGAGGTGCTGGGCTTCGGCAGCGGAGCGCTCTGCGTATGGCTCGTGGCCCGCCGGCACATCGCCAACTGGCCGATCGGCATCGCGAACAACCTCTTCTTCATCCTGCTCTTCGCCGGCGCCGGGCTGTACGCGGACGCCGCCCTCCAGGTCGTCTACGTGGCGCTGGCGGTGTACGGATGGTGGGCCTGGGTCGCCGGGGCCTCGGGGCACCTCGCCATCAGCCGCACGGACGCCCGCACGTGGCGCATCCTGGCCGCCGCGACGGTGGCCGCCACCGGGCTCCTGACCGTGCTGCTCGACCGGGCCACCGACTCGACGGTGCCGTTCTGGGACGCGCTGACGACGGCGCTGTCGCTGGCGGCGACGTACGGCCAGTGCCGGAAGAAGGTCGAGTCCTGGTACCTCTGGATGGCCGCCGACGTCGTCTATATCCCGCTCTACGCCTACAAGGGCCTCTACCTCACGTCGCTGCTCTACGCGGGCTTCCTGCTGCTGTGCGCGGTGGGGCTGCGGGCCTGGCTGGCCGAAGCCGGAGCAGCCCGGAAGGAGGCGCTGGCATGAGCGAGTTCGACCACGGGCTGGTGCTGGGCAAGTTCTACCCGCCGCACGCGGGCCACCACCACCTGGTCCGCAGCGCGGCGGCGCGATGCCGCCGGCTGACGGTGCTGGTGTGCGCCTCCGCGGTGGAGTCGATCCCGCTGGCGGACCGGGTGGCGTGGATGCGCGAGGTCCACCCGGAGTCGGGCATCGAGGTCGTCGGCGCGGTCGACGACATACCGGTCGACATCACGGACCCGGCGGTGTGGGACGCCCACATGGCCATCTTCCGCGCGGCCGTCCCGGACCCGGTGGACGCCGTCTTCACCTCCGAACCGTACGGGGAGGAGTTGGGCCGCCGCTTCGGCGCGACGCCGGTGACGGTGGACATCGCCCGCACGACCCACCCGGTCTCGGGCACGGCCGTCCGCAGGGACCCGGTCGGCTGCTGGCGTTTTCTGGCGGCTCCGGTGCGGGCGGGGCTGGCCCGCAGGGTGGTCGTGGTGGGCGCGGAGTCGACGGGCACGACGACGATGGCCCGGGCCCTGGCGGAGCACTACCGGGCGCGGGGCGGGGTGTGGTCGGGGACGCGGTGGGTGCCGGAGTACGGCAGGGCGTACTCCGAGGAGAAGTACGCAAGCCTCCTGGCCGCCAGCCCGAACGCGCTGTTCGCCGACGTCACCTGGACGTCTCCCGACTTCGAGCTGATCGCGGAACGCCAGCTCGCGGACGAGAACGCGGCGGCACGCGCCGGCTCCCCGGTCCTGTTCTGCGACACGGACCCCCTGGCCACGACGATCTGGCACGAACGCTACATGGGCACCCGCAACCCCCAGGTCGAATCCATCGCCGCCCGCGCCAACCACCACCTGTGGCTCCTCACGGACGACGCGGGCGTCCCCTTCGAGGACGACGGCCTCCGCGACGGCGAACACGTGCGCACATGGATGACGGACCGCTTCCGCGAGGAACTGACCCGCAGGGGCCTCCCGTACGTCCTCCTGACGGGCCCGCACGACGAACGCCTGCGCACGGCAGTGACAGCCGTCGACACGCTCCTCACGACCGGCTGGCACTTGGCCGCCCCCCTCCCGGAGCGCGGGCGGCCCGACGGGCCGTAGTGACCCTCATGTCACCCGGGGCGGACCGAGGTGAGCTGGTCCGCGGTCCGGCGCCGCGCGGCGTGGGACATCGGGCGTCATCAAGGAACGACGCTGCGGAACTGACGCAGGGACGCCGCGAGATCCGATCGGCCCGCGTCGTCGTCCCGGAGGCGGTGCAGTTCCGCAGCGGCGAACTCCTCGGCTGCCCGCAGGACCTCGGCGAAGAGTTCTTCCGACCGGGTCGTGCCGATGTGTGTGTGTGTTTCCGCTGGAGATCGCGATCCCCCGACGTGTCGGCCTGAACCGGATCGTGAACGACGAGCCGGTTCCGACGAAGGTCATCTGCTTCCCGGTGCTCCGCAGGACGGCCAACTGATCCAGCAGGAGCGACAGCGCCAGGTGAATCATCATCCCCTGGTCCGGGGAGTGGCCTTGGGAAGCCGCGGTACCGGAGTCCCCCGTGACGACGATGTCACCCAGGTCGAACCCGCACGGATCCCCCTGATCCGGGCGGCGGGAGCTCCGACCGGCGTTGTCAGTGATCCCCAGGAGGTTCAGTGCCGTCCCGCCGATGTGGCGCGGAATTCCCCCATGCTGCACAGGAGGTGGCGCGTTGTCGGTTGGGGAGAGGTCGATCACCGCGCGGGTGAGGGCACCTGCCCGTTCGTCGAACTGGCCGACGGACGCCTGCAAGGCGTCGCGTCGAGCGGCTCGGACATCGAGCGGGTCCACGTCTCGTCAATCGCCGCCGGCACGGCTCGTAGTAGTCCCGCACGAGCCGCCGGAACAGCATGAGGATGCCGAGCGTCTGCTCGACGATCCACGCTGTCGACCGGATGGGAGGGGTGGGCGGTCGAACGCGTCTTCCGCCTACCCCCCGCATCCGGAGCGCGGACCGGGCTCATGCCTTTCGGCAGGTGTCACCCGTTGTTCCGCCCGGCTCCGCGTGCGTCACTTGCCGGGGTGGAACGCGTTGATTTCTTCGATGATGCGCTGCGGAGCCTCTTCCGTCAGCCAGTGCCCGGAGCCGGCCACCTCCACGCCGGTCGCGGAGGGCGAGGCGCCCTGCGCCCCGGCGAGCATCACGTTGAGGTATCCCTCCTCGCTGATCATCCTCACGGGAATGGTCAGCGGCTTCTGCTGCAGTCGCTTGTTGTCGATCTCGTCCTGGTTCCAGTAGCGGTAGAACTCGAACCCACCGTGGAGCACCTGCGGCCGCGAGTAGGTGCGGACGTATTCCTTGACGGCACGCGGCGACGGAACGGCGTGAGGCGAGTGCGAGAACGTCGGGTAGAAGTAGCCGAAGAACTGCTTCTCACGGCCGGTCACGAGCTGCTCGGCCAGCGGTGACTGCTGGTTGAACAGGAAGTGGAAGGACACGTTGCTGAAGTCGGCGAAGCGCAGGTTCTTGCCCACCAGGGGGAAGTCGATCATGAAGAGCCCGCTGACCTGCTGACGGTATGTGGCGGCGAGGGGGTAGGCGACGCCGGCGCCGATGTCATGGGCCACGAGCTCCACACCGTGGCGCTTGCCGATCCGGTCGAGGAGATCGTGCACGTAGGTCGCCATGGTCGCGGCGGCGTAGTTCGACGGCGCTCCGGTCGAGTCCCCCAGGCCCGGCAGGTCGACGGCGATGACCGTCCTCCCGGGAAGGAGCTTCGGCATGATCCCTCGGTACGCGTACCAGTTCTCGGGCCAGCCGTGCAGCAGGACCGTGGTCTGCGGGCCGTTGCCGCCGATGACGTAGTGCATCTGTATTCCGTCGACGGTGGTGAAGCAGTGACGGAATTCCCTGTTGAACGCTGCGTCCTTGCGGGTTGCGGAGTCGTAGCCACGGCTCTTCGCCCGCTCCGGAGCTGCGCAGGCCGGCGCGTGGGATGCGGACGACTTTTCGCCGGCGGCGGCGTTCGCAAGGTTCGGGAGGATCAGGGCGGAGAGGGCCACGAGGCCAGCCAGGAACCCCAGGAGTCTTGTCTGATTTTTGTGCACGAAAGTACCTCGGTGTTTGCTGTTCTGCCCGGCCGCTGAGGCGGTGGGCGCTTGCGCACCACTCAAAACCGCGGCCCGATTGACGCACCGGCCTACCGACGTGGGCGCCGGTCCTGTATCGCGGTCATAGCCCTGGGGTGCGCCGTCAGGTGGGTGCTGCCCATGCGGGGGCGCCGATCATGGCGCCTGGGGCTGGGTGATCGTCGAAGCCGCTTCATTCTTGACCGGCTCGTCCATAACGCTAAACCATATGGACGAATCGGTCAAGAACGTGGACTGGCCGCATGGCACGCCCTCGAAGTTCGATGAGCAGAACACCGCCCTGGAGCGGTTCCGGTCCGGCGGGTGCACCGGCACGCGCATGGACGACCTTGCTGAAAGCCGGCTCGGGTGTTCTGCCCGTGCCGGGCCCGGGTCGTTTGCCGGGGCCCTGGGGGCGGACAGTGCCAGAGGTGCGTCGTCCGGCGGTTCGGTCGACGCGATCGTGCGGTGTCCCGGTCTGCGCCAGGGGCGGTGGGTACCGGCGCCAGGGTGTGCGTGATCTCGCCGTGAACGCTGCGCGTGACGGCTGGATGCCCCGCACATCGCGCCGGGAGCGCCGCCCGGTCTGGCACGCGCAGGCGTCCGGGGTGTCCACGACGGGTCGGTCCGGCCGACAGCGTCTTCACCGCCGGGCAGGCCGTCATCCGCCGATTCGCCGTGGGCCGGTCTTGCCCGTGGGCCCCTGAGCCGTACGCTGTGCCGCTGCCGTCCGTCACCACCCCGCTCGACGCAGTGGGGCCGGCCCGTCGCCGGGCCGGCCCCACTGTGTTCTGCGAGGGCGCCTATCGCCTGGTCAGGACCACGTCGGCGGTGACGGCGTCGCGACCGCGCGTTCGCACGGTGCGCTCGGCGGTCCGGTAGCCCTCGGCGCTCACCGTGAGGGAGACGGCGGGTCCGGCGTCCGGGAGCCACAGGTGGTACGTGCCGTCGACCCCGGTGCTCAGCGTGTGCGCGCCGGTCCCGGTCCCGACCCGGACCGTGGCTCCGGCCAGCGGGGTGTTGCCGCCGTGTTGCCCGGCGCCGCTGACGGTGCCGCTCAGGTGCGTCCACCCGGGAGGCGCCACCACGGTCATGGTGACGGGAACGGTGACGGAGGCGTACGGCCCGTCGCTGTCGATGATCAGCCGTGCCTGGTGCACGCCCGCGTCCGCCGGCCCCATGTCGCCGGCGTCGACGGTGACGGTCAGTTCCGCCGTCCTGCCCGCGCCGACCGAGGTGGAGCCCGCCTTCGCCGCCAGCCACGTCACGTCCCCGTGGGGGGCGTCGTAGCCGGGCAGTTCGAGGGCGGAGGTCTGCATCAGCCTGTCGGCGCTCAGGCCGCCGAGGACGGACCAGCCGGGTGCTCCGGCCGCCGCGTACAGCGGCTGCGGCAGGTTCGGCAGTGCGCTCCACGCGTCTGCGGCCGGATCGTAGGCGTAGGCCTCGTTGGTCACTGCTGCGGCCCCGACGAGTACGCCGCCGGCGGCCATGAGCCGGCCTCCTCCGCTCGCCGTCGCGGCACCCCAGAAGTCGACCGGCGGGTCGGCGATCGGCGTCCAGCGGCCCGCGGCACGGTCCAGGGCGTAGCCGACGGCTGTGGCGTGCGGAGGCTGCCCGTCGCCCTGGTGGACACCGCCCGCGCAGTACAGCGTCCCGTCGACGGTTCCGCAGCTCTGCCAGGAGGTCGGCAGAGGGTAGGCCGGGCCCGGGGACCACGTGTCGCCCGCCGGGTCGTAGACCTGGACGTCGCGCGTGCCGCAGGAGAGGCTGGTGCATCCGCCGATGACGTAGAGCCGGTCGCCGACCGCTGCCGCGGCCGAATTGCCGTACGCCTTGGGTGCGTCGGCGATGCGCGACCAGGTGTCGCTCGCCGGGTCGTAGACCTCGCCCCCGGCGATCGGTGTGCCTGCGCGGTTCTTGCCGCCGACGACGTACAGCTTGCCGCGGACGAAGCCGTAGGCCGCGCCGCTGCGCTTGGTGACGGCCGGGGCGAGGTCCTTCCAGGTCGCCGTGGCCGGGTCGTAGGAGTGCAGGGCGGTGGTCCACTGCCCGTCGGGGGTCTGGCCGAGTCCGGTGTAGAGGATGCCGTCGTACGCGGCCGCGATCCCCCCGGTCATGGGCTGCGGGAGGTCCGCGAGCGGCTGCCACGCCTGCCCGGAGGTCGCCCCGGTGGTGCGGTCGGCCGCCGTGGCGGTGGCTGTCGCGACGCCGAGCGGATCGGGCCTGGCCGCGGTCCGTTCCCTGAGGGCGCCGGACATGCGGGCCGGGGTGCCTGCGACGGCCTGCTCCCCGACGGCGAGGGAGGCCGGGGCGCCGCCGGTGTTGCGCACGTTCACGGTGACGGTCTTCTTCCCGCCCCAGGGGACGGTGACGCCCACCGCACCGGGGGTGGCCTTCAGCCGGGACGGGCGCAGGGCGAAGTCTGCGGCGGTGACGGCGTCGGCCTTGACCGTCACGGCCGATGTCCCGGTCGGATAGCCGAAGGCCGGCAGGGCGGCGGTGAATTCCTGGCGGCCGGTGCGGGAGGAGAAGGCCCAGTACAGTCCGTCGCCGACGGCCGGGTCGTCCGGTGTGGCGATGCTGTGGCCGCTGTCTTCCGGGGCTTTCGCTGCGGAGACGGTCGCGCCGACCACCGCGGCACTGGTGTTGGCGTCCGTCACTCGGCCTGTGAGCAGCCCGCCGGGCACGGTGACCAGCGAGCGGGTGCCGACGGCGATGTTGTCCAGCTGCCAGATGCCGGTCAGGGAGCCGGCGAAGTGGAAGCGCAGCCGCACCGAGGACTTGCCGGCGTAGGCGGTGAGAGGCACCACTTGGTGGGAGGGGCCTTCCACGACGTCGGTGTGGTGCCAGAGGTTCTGCCAGTGGTCCCCGTTGTCGGTGCTCACGTCGATGTCGGCGGTGGGGTCGTTGAAGCGCCACAGGCTGGGCAGCGCGGTGTCGAACTCCAGGGCCGGCCGGGTCTGCGCCGAGAAGTCGTAGGTGGGGCTGATCAGTTCGGTGTCGACCTCGCCCCAGCCGAGGGCGTAGTCGTCGACCTGGGCGAAGCCGCCGTTTCCACCGGTCTGGTTGCCGCGGGTGAGCGGGTCGTCGAATCCCCAGCCGCCGGCGTCGGTGTGGTTGACGATGCTCCACCCGGCCGGCTTTGCGGCGGTGTCGAAGGACTGGTAGCCGCCGCCGTGGTAGTCGACGGCGTAGCCGGGTGGGAGGGTGCCGGAGCCGACCAGCGGGAGCGTCAGGTCGGCGGTCCTCGGGGACGATCCGAGCACGACCTTCGTGTCGGCCGGCCGGTAGCCGGGGTAGAGGGCGGTGGCGTGCAGTGTGTATGTCTTGCCGCGCTCGAGGCGGACGGAGTAGCGGCCGGTGCTGGGGTCGGTGTGGACGGTGCCGGGTACGCCGTCGACGGTCAACCGGGCGTAGAGGCCCCAGCCGTGTCCGCCGCCGTCCCGGACGGTCCCGGAGACCGTGGTGGTCGGCACGGCGGCGAGCGCGGCGTTCCTGGTCAGCTGAGTGCCGTCGGTGAGGGTGACCGTGCCCAGGTCCTTGTCGGAGTAGCCGAAGGCGTTGACCCTCAGCGGGTACGGGCCGGTGGGCGCCGCCAGGGACCACTTTCCGTCCGCGCCGGTGACCGCCGAGAGTGCGCCCAGCCGTACCGTCGCCCCGGACACCGCCTTGCCGGTGGCCTTGTCGGTGACCTTGCCGGTCACGGTGCCGTGCGGGCCGGGGCGGAAGGCGCCGACGCCGTGCGGCGTGCCCAGGCCCGTGGGCCCGTCGTAGCCGGGTCCGGCGGTGCAGCTGTTCGCGGGCTCGCACGCGGGCGCGGTGTCCGGGCCGCAGGGCGCGTCGTCGGAGCAGTGGGCGTTGCTGCCGGTGGTCACGTCGTTGAGCGCGCCGGGAGTGCGGTACGGGTATCCGGCCGGGTAGGTGCCCTCGACGGGCGTCCCGGCCAGCGCGTACAGACCGGTGATGATCGGGGCGGAGGCGCTGGTACCGCCGTAGACGGCCCATCCGCCGCCGGAGTAGGTGTTGTAGACCGCCACGCCGGTGTCGGGGTCGGCGACCGCGCTGACGTCGGCCACGGATCGCTTGTCGCAGCCGGTGCCGGTCTGGAACGCCGGCTTGGGCTGGTACGCGGAGCACCCCGAGCCTGTGCCGCTCCACACCGTCTCCGTCCAGCCGCGGGCACCGGTGTCGCTTCTGCTGAGCGAGGTGCCGCCGACCGAGGTCACGTACGGGGAGGACGCCGGGTAGCTCAGGCCGTGGCCGTCGTCGCCGGAGGCGAACACCACGGCGGTTCCGGGATGGTCGAAGTACGCCGCGTCCAGGGCGCCGAGGTCCGGGCCGTCGTAGTAGGCGCCGTAGGAGTTGGAGACGTAGCGGGCGCCCATGGCCACCGCCGTGTTGACGGCGGAGCCGAGCTCGTCCGTGGCGGAGCTGTCGGCCTCGACGAGGAGGATGTGCGCCTTCGGTGCGACGGCCGAGACCATGTCGAGGTCCAGGGATATCTCGCCGGCCCAGCCGTCGTTGGGTTGCGGGTAGTCCGTGCCGCCGCGCTGGTCCACCTTGCGGAAGCAGCCGTTGTCGGCCGTGCAGGGCGGCAGGTCGTACTGGGCCCGGTAGGCTGCGAGGTCCTGCTCGGCCGTCGGGTTGTCGTAGGCGGCCACGATCGCGATGGTCGCCCCGGCGCCGCCGTCCGCGGGCAGGTCGTACGCAGAGCGCAGGTCGGCCGGACCGAACCCCTCGGGTGCGGCGGACCGGGCGCCGCGAGCGCTGCCGGTGTCCGCTCGGCGTACCGCGAAGCAGCTGAAGTGCCCGGGCTGCGGGGTGCCGCAGAGTGACTGCGTCGCGGCCTCGGCGTCATCGGCGACGGCGGGGCTCTGGTGCGGCACTTGGACCGCGAGGGCGGCCAGCAGCAGGGCCGCGGCCGTGCCGGTGGTCTGTCGCCACCGGGGTCGCGATGGCCGGGCGGGGGCACCCCTCAAGTATGCGGCGAGGGGGCGTGGGAGACGGGGCACGAGCACAGGGCGACTCCGGTGGAGGGCGGAGTGGACAGGGCAATTCCGATAACGTTGCCGGGCGGGTGACGCGTTGCCGGAAGAAAGATCGCGTGCCTTCGACGACCGGGTCAATGGACGGAGTTGGCGACTTGGCGCCGCGTGTCGTGTTCACGCCTTCTCGACCACCGCCCTACCGCGGCGACGTACGTCACCATCGGTGGCCGCGCGGGTCACCCGGCCGCAACGTGCGAGGGGCCGAGCGGTAATCCCGTCGGCCGCCCTGTCCACAACCGGGTGACGCCTGAATCCTGTTGTGCGTGAAGTCCGCGGCGCTGTTGTCGCCGGCGCTGGGCGGGAGCCTCATCGAGAGCGGCCGCCCTCGAACCGGTCGCGGTGCCCGGGCGGCAGGTGCCGAGCCATAAGTAGGACAGATGAGGACGAGGGGGATCGCCATGTTCCAGTACCGGTGCGCACAGTGCCGCACGACGTCGCCGGCGGCCCACAGCCGCCATGAGCCGAATTCGAGCTGAATCGGGAGTAGGTGAAGAAAGCTGCCGCGTCGCATTGAGAGGGGCCCGCTGCGCGATCGGCGAGGGCCCGCCGCGTTTTCCCAGCCGCCCCGGGAGCCATTCGCGTCCGCCGTGCGTCCCTTTGCGTAGGGATGTACGGGAGGGGACGCGTGCCAGAGAACGGGACACCGAGACAAACGAGACTGCGTCTGGCCAGGCAGCGTCCGGGCCCCAGCCGCGTCCGCGCCCGCGAGCGCGCAGAGGAACTGGACTTGGAGGCCGCACGGCCGGGCCGGCGCCTCAGCCTACTCACCCTCGGCGCGGTCGTCACGATCGTGGCAACCCTTGGAAGTCTGGTGACGACCGGCATCGGAACGCTGTGGAGCGCACGTGTCGCCGAAGATCAGCTTTTGCAGTCACGGGAGCAAGACGAGGACCGCCGGAAAGCCGACGATGACGCGGCTCGGGAACAGGCATCTCGCATCGCGTTCTGGATCAGACGGTCGAGCGACGGCGAGACGCTGCACCTGATGAACAGGTCTCCGGATCCCGTGACCGACGTGCACGTCACCTTCGGCGTCTGGGCCCGGAAAGAGCCTCGGGAGGCGAACTACCGTCTGTTGCTGTCGAACCTGCCACCATGCTCGGACACGTTGATTCAAAGCGCTTCGTTGGGCTACGCGATCGACCTAACGCCCAACATGCTGACGTGGGCCCTTCCGCTCAATCCAAAGAGGGGGAAGACCCCGTACAGGCCGTTTGTCGATGATGTGTGGTTTTTGGGGAACAGGATCGGCATGGATTTCACGGATCGCGCTGGCATCAGATGGACCCGGACAACAGAGCAGCCCCTCAACCCGGGCGCCTTGGAACCACCCGCCTTGCTGAAAGTGGCCGGAAGGGTGATGGGTGAGCCCCCGGTGCAGCCCGTCACTTCCTGCGGAGGTGAATCGAAGCAGTAGCGCCACGAATACGAGGGCCAGCGGCTGCGGGGTACGTAGGCCCGCGCCGTCCGGACACTGCATCGGCATGGCCGCCGGCCCCGTGCCATGGAGCGTACCGGCGGCGCCTCAACTGGTGCGAATCCGTGCGTGATCTGAAATACCGGCACTGACCTGCGAATTCGCTCACGACGCCCGGTTTCGGGTGGATCCTATGATGTCCGCCGACATCCGGAGGATCTTCATCAAAGGGGCGACCTTGATCGGTGCCGTTGACCTCGCCCTGCTGGGATTCGCGGGCTACCGCGGCACCCAGCTGCTCGTCCATGACTCCATCCTCGACCCGGCTTGCGACCGGGTGTTCGCCTGGCAGCAGGCCCGCCCCGACTCCAAGCGGCGCGACTTCGTCGTCACCCTGATCAGCTGCGTGTACTGCACCGGCTGGTGGGTCGCCGGTGCTCTCCTCGCCACGTACCTCCTTGCCACCGGCCGGTTCGATGACGTGCCGCTCCTGGTCCACGGCATCGAATGGCTCGCCGTCGCCGGCCTCGCAGTGCTGATGAACCGCGTGGATGACACCCTCGGCCGGGTCGCCCAGTGACCACGCCAGGGAGGGCCCTCACCGCGGCGTCGTCCCGGTACGTCGCCCGCAAGATCCGCGGCAAGGGCGCAGGCACCGACCAGTCGTGGCAGGTCCGCGCCTGGCAGATGTACCGGACCGTGCCCGAGGTGCGGTTCGCCGCCGGATGGATCGGCAACGCCATGTCCGGCGCCCTGCTGTACGCCGGGCGGCGCGCCGACGACGGCACGATCGAGCGCGCGCCCGACAACCACAGGGCCAGCGAGATCCTGGCCCAGATCGCCGGAGGCCCCGGTCAGGCCAAGATGCTCGGCACGTTCGGCCGGCACCTGACCGTCGCGGGCGAGGGCTGGATCGTCGTCCGCCCCAACGCCGACGTCCTCAGCCCCGACAGCCCCGAGGACGGCCACGACTGGCGCGTGCTGTCCGTCCGCGAGGTCCGCCCCCAGTCCGGGAAGCTCATCGCCGAGATCGACGGCGAGGAAGTCGCCATCCCCGAAGGCGACGCGGAAAACCTCGACCCGGACGCCCCTGTGGCGATCCGCGTGTGGGAGGCCGACCCCGAGCGCGCCATCGAAGCGGACTCCCCGGTGCGGTCCTCCCTGGACCTGCTGGAAGAACTCCAGCTGCTGAACGCCGCCGTGAAGGCCATCGCCCGCAGCCGGCTCACCGGCCGTGGCATCCTCCTCGTTCCCAAGGGCACCCGCTTCCCGACCCCGGGCACGCAGGGCGACGCCGAGGACGACCTGATCGAGATCCTGATGACGGTCGCCGAGACCGCCATCAAGGACCCCGAGTCCGCTGCCGCGACCGTGCCGATCGTGCTGGAAGTCCCCGCGGACACCATCAGCGACTTCAAGCTGCTGACGTTCGAGTCCGACTTCGATGAGCTGGCGCTCAAGCTCCGCGAGGAGGCCGTGCGGCGCTTCGCGACCGGCCTGGAGATCCCCGCCGAAATCCTCCTCGGCATGGGCGACGTCAACTACTGGGGACAGTGGGCGCTCACCGAGGAAGCGATCCGCCTCGGCATCGAACCCAAGCTCGGCACCGTGGCGTTCGCCCTCACGCAGCAGTGGCTCCGCCCCCTGCTGGAAGCGGAGGGCGTGGAGGACTGGCACCGGTGGCCGGTCTGGTTCGACAGCAGCCCCCTGCGGGTGCGCGGCAACCGCTCTGAGACCGCCTTGCAGGCCTACGACCGGGGCGGACAGCAGATGTCCACCACTTCGGGAGGCACCACCGTCTGGCGCTGTTCGATTGCGGAGGCATGATCACCCGACAGGTCGGAGGTTGAGCGTCGGCGTCGGCGTCTTCTGCCGGCTGATCAGAAGAGGCGTGCGCGTGTCCTGCGTGAGGTTCTCAAGATCTCGCGCAGCCACTGGCTGCGGACGGCTGGTAGCCGGACCAGGGTGTGCCAGAAGATTCCCGGGTCGGGTCTGAAGCGGATGCAGGGGTGCGGTGCGGGTGGATCGTCGCGTAGGACGCCGTCGGGCATGACGCCCGACGCGGGGGCGGGCAGGTGCGGCTCGGGGAAAGCCAGACACATCCACACCCCGAACGGAAGGGGCACCGGGGGTGCCGAGGCGGCCGGGCTGGGCGGGGCCCAGGTCTTCCCCGTCTGCGGATGGACCGGCACGATGAGGATGTCGACGTCGGCGTCGGGGGCGGGCAGCCCCGGTCCGGCCAGGACGGCGCGCCGCGCCGGCGGACCTGCGGGCAACAGGGTGTCGAGGAAGCGTTGGAACATCTCCTCGGCCAGGCCGTCCGGGACGGTCACCGACCGGCCCCCTGACGCCGTCAGCAGATGGGCGAGCGCTCGGCCGGCCGCCGCCTCCCACCGCGGGCTCCAGGACCACCAGTGGTTCAACCCCAGCCGTGGTCCGTCCCAGGCGGTGATCGGCTCGAACGGAGGCGTGCGCTTTCCCTGCGCTGCCAGCTCCGCCCAGGAGAGCGGTGCGGCATCGGTGCCGTCGACTCGGCGGCGGCGCACCGCGCCGGGGGCGAGCCACACCGCCTGCCAGAGCGAGCAGTCGTCGATCCTGCTCGCCACGGGCAGGCCGCACGTCTCGCAGGCCACGTTGGGGCCGTCAGCGCCGTCGAGGCCGCAGCAGTAGCCACCGCACTTCTCCGGGATCAGCACGGTGCCGCGAACATCTCCAGGCGCGATGACGATCGCGCCCGGCGCGCCGTCAGACAGGACGTGGACCGGCGCGTAGATGCCGCGCGCAGCCAGCTCGTCCGGATCGATCTCCTCCGACCTCCGCCACGGAGGCCCCCAGGGCTCCGGCTCCACGGCGAACGTGCCCGACTCCATAAGGACCGGGAGCTGAATCCCGTTCCCGTACTTCTGATGGGCGTGGACCGGCAGGACCACCTGGGACAGCGGGGCGGTCAGCTCGGCGCCGCACCCCTCACACACGAAGACGAACAAATGCCCTCCGCTTGAAAAACAGCATCGTCGCAGCTTGGCGGCGGCCGAGCCATGGAGTTTCCCGTCCGCCGCGGGGCTCGAGCGCCGCCACGACGTCGACAACGGGCTCCAGCGCCGACGACGGCATCCGCCCTGCGGCCACCGCTCGGACCACACCTCACGCAGCGTTCGAATCCTCGGTGCGTCGTTCCGCCTCCCGAAGTGGTGAACATCTGCTGTCCGTTCTCATGAACGGAGCCAGCCGAGGAGGTCGAGCGCATCCAACAGCAGGGCCTGTGGTGGGCGAACTGGATGACCGGCTGCTCTGCCGCGCCGGACGCTCCGTAACGGCTCTGCGTATCCTGGTCGGCGCGGGCGCGGGGCTCGACGCCTGGAGGGGCTGTGCGTCTGCGCACGCTGGTCGTCGACGCCTGGAGCTGGCTCAACTACAGGCTGGTCATGGTCGATCCGGACCGTCCCGCGAACAGTGCGGCCTTTCCCGAACTTGCCAGCTCCTGGGTGCCCGCCGCTGATCTGCGGCGCCTGGCCGCGTACAAGCTCCTCGCCGTGTATGACGACAACCAGGCCGGGCAGCTCGCCGCCGTCGCCTTCAACTCGGCCGATCTGCTGGAGTTCCTGCGGCGCGCCGGTCTCGATCCCGACACGGTCGACATCACCGAACCCGAGCTCGTTGACTGGCGCGACGGCGGCCCCGGAACCTGGGCTTGAGCAGCCCCGCCCGAGGTGCGTGCGCGGTGTACGAGCGGGGCTGCCTTTCAAGGGTGCGCGCTGCCCAAACCGGCTGCATCCTGACGGGTCCGCGCGGTCCGACACGTCAAGCCCCTGCCGCCCCGATGTTGCCAGGCGCTGTCAGCGCCGGACTTCCATGCCGAATTGATGCAGCAGGCCACTGTTGAGCTCGTATGCACATGCCCGGAGGGCTGCATCGCCGGCGTTGGGCGCCAGAACGCTGGATGCAGGCCGAAGCTTTTTCGGATGGCGCGTTTCCTCCACTTGCTTCATTCGTCCGAAGTCCAGGTCGAATGGGACGAGCCGTCGGTTGGTTTCCGTCGCCAATACGGTTGCTGCCATCTCGATCGGAGCATCCGCGGAACGGTGAAGGCGGTGGGTGTCCGCCAACACCACCGCTTCGTCCACGACAAGGCGCAGGTTATTCGCGTCGACAGGAAGGCCGTAGCCAGGCGTAGGCAAGTTGGCACTGAGGTCGACACCCACCACGACCCATCCGTCGTGGTGCAGTTCAACCAGGATTCCACCGCTACTTGTGGCACGTTCTGGCACGAGGAAGTTGCTACTCGCCCACCGTCGGAAACCGACGCTCAGGTAGTCGCCGATACGGTTGGAGAGGATAAGAGCCCGGGCGATACCCGCTCGGTCGGGGGCCTCCATAGCTTTCCGGAATCCCGCATTGGCCTCGACTTGGGTTGGTGCCGGGACCGGGCGGGTGAGCATCGTGGCCACTACTACCCACGCGTGTGCCTCCCGAGCTTCGCCGAGAATGACGTCGGATGCCTCCGAAAGGCGTTCTTTCAGCAGAGTGTCGGGGGCCGAGGTGGAGGAGCCGGCCGAGCCGGTGGAGGTCGTCGACCTGATGGCGGCGCTCGAGGCGAGCATCGCGGCGGCGCGCCGGGAGTAATGGGGCACGCCGCCGCGTGGTCGCCTGCCGATAGCCTCCGCCGTCGGCAGCGCTGTCAAAAGGACGTATGTCAGATCGTGTCCGCGTCAATTACGAAGCGGTACCGCACGTCGCCTTCCCGCAGTCGTTGGTACGCCTCGTTGATCTGCTCGGCACGGATCAGCTCGATCTCAGCGCCGAAGCCGTGCTTGGCGCAGAAGTCCAGCATCTCCTGAGTCTCCGCGATGCCGCCGATCGCTGAACCCGCGAGGGCCCTTCGGCCTGCGATCACGGAGAATAGGTTGAGAGAGATCGGCTCCTCGGGAATGCCTACGTTCACCAGGGTGCCGTCGGTCTTCAGCAGGGACAGGTAGGCGGCGAAGTCGAGTGGCGCCGAGACGGTGGAGAGGATGAGGTCGAAGGTGCCCTCCAGATCCGCGAAGGTCTGCGGGTCGCTGATGGCGCGGTAGTGGTCCGCTCCCAACTTCAGGCCGTCGTCCTTTTTGCGCAGGGACTGCGAGAGGACGGTTACTTCGGCGCCGAGGAAATGGGAGATCTTCACGGCCAGGTGGCCGAGGCCTCCCATGCCCAGGACTGCCACTCTCACTCCGGGGCCGGCGCCGAAGTGCCGAAGGGGTGAATAGGTGGTGATGCCGGCACACAGCAGCGGCGCGGCGACGTCAAGCGAGAGTGCGTCGGGTATACGGACCACGTAGTTCTCGTCGACGACGATGGTCCGGGAGTAGCCGCCGTAGGTGGGTCGGCCGTCCTTGCCGATCGCGTTGTACGTGCCGACCATCCCGCCACGCGTGCAGTACTGCTCGTTGCCGGCTCTGCAGTTGTCGCAGGTGCGGCAGGAGTCGACCATGCAGCCGACGCCCACACGGTCGCCGACCCGGAACTTGGTGGCGCCGGGGCCGACTTCCGAGACGATGCCTGCGATTTCGTGACCGGGCACCATGGGGAAGATGGAGTCGCCCCAGCCCTCGTCGACCTGGTGGATGTCGGAGTGGCAAATGCCGACGTACTTGATATCGATATGAATGTCGAACTCGCCCACTGTACGACGCTCGATGGTGGTGCGCTCCAGCCGAGATTTGGGAGCGAGCGCGGCATAGGCCGTTGTGGTGGTAGTCATGCTGAGATTCCTTGGAATTTGGGCGTTGTTGACAGCCGAATGGAGCAGACCTGGTCACGGCTACGCAGATCCTGAGGCGGGCGGAACAGGGCAATCGAGAGGCGGCAGCGCGTGGGCCCTCAGACGTGGCCGGAGCCGCGTACGTGCGGAACTCGGCCCCGCCCCCGGCCATGAAGCGAGGCTGGATCCCACTCGCCGCTACGACTGGATGAGACTGGCCGGCTTGAATGGCACTGAAATCGGCAGGAGTTCAGTGCCACTCTTGCGAGGATTCTGCTTACACGGCCATTGCGGCGAGTGACAGTTCCCACAGACGCTCGGCGGCGTCCGGGTCGACCGCGTACGGGGCTACGCCGCCGGGGGACTTGCCCACAGCCTCGGCCGACAGTTTCTCGCCCTCGTTGTTGTCCTCGAAGTAGCGGCCGCCGATGCCTTCCAGCTGGGGTGAGGTCGCGACCAGGACGCTCGTCGCGGCGCCCTGAGTGACCGTCTTGAACCGGAACGGCGCGCCCTGGAAGGTGCCGAATTCCCCGGCCGCGGCGGCTTCGCGCAGCTGTGCGAGTTGTTCCGGCTCCATGTAGCGCGTCAGGTTCGTCCCCAGGATCACTCCGGGGTGCACGGCGTTGGCGGTGATCCCGTCGGCTGCCCAGCGGTTCGTCGCCCCGACCGCGAAGAGGATGTTGGCGGTCTTGGACTGCCCGTAACCGAGTCGCGGGTCGTAGGGGCGGGAGGTGAAGTTGATGTCGTCGAACTCGACGGGTGAGGCATGGTGGCCGCGGGAGCTCAGCGACACGATGCGCGCGCCGCCGGCCGATGCGAGCGCGTCGTGCAGGCCGAACGCGAGCGCGAAGTGGCCGAGATGGTTGGACGCGAACTGCAGCTCCCAGCCATCGGGTGTGCGGTCGAGTGTGGGCGGCTGCATGACGCCGGCGTTGTTGACGAGGATGTGCAGGGGCCCCGTCCATGCACTCGTGAAGGCGCTGATCGACGCGTTGTCGGTGAGGTTGACCCGGCCGACATGGACGGCGTCGTTGCCGGTGGCCTTGCGTATGTCGGCCGCGGCCCGCTCGCCGGCGTCCGTATCACGGACCGCGAGGGTGACCGAGGCGCCGGCACTGGCGAGAGCGCGTGCGGTCTCGGTACCGAGGCCCGAAGCGGCGCCGGTCACGACTGCTTGCTTGCCGGAAAGGTCGACACCTTCGACGACCTCGGCGGCCGTCGACTCTTCTCCGAAGGGGGTTTGGATGCGCTGGGTGAATTTCATGGTCTCAATCCTTGTCAGTGGGGTGATCAGGGATGCGGAGCTCGGTCGATTTTGGTTCGGATTACATCTCGGCGGTTCCAGCAAATTGCGGCCCGTTTGCCGGTGAGAATGCGACTGCGACGCTGGGGACCCCTTCGTCCGAGCCCTCTGGAGAAATGTTTCGGCGCCCCTGAATCCATCGGTTTCCGTGGGCTCTTTCCTCAGGTCGAATTTCCTGGGAAGAGCAGTCCAGAATTGTGGCGTCGGGGCGTCCGTGCACCCACTCTCTAGAGTAGACGAACGGTCGCCTATTGCACGCTACCAGAACCCTTGCCGAGCGAGACCAAATGTGATGTTCACCCCATATAGCGCTTCCGCCGCATGTCGCCGCGCGACTTCAGCAGGCAAGGGGGCGCCTTCGGCGCGGTCAAACCCCCACCGGCCCCGTCGTCACCGTCGATCCGGCCGACGCCGCCGCCCGCTGGCACACCGCCGCCCCTCGACGGCCTGACCTGCGGCTGCGACCAGTGCGCTCAGGGGCTGCCGGCTCGCTGAGCAGGAAGGGCGAACGGGTCTGGGTCCGCATCTGTGTATGATCCAGAAATAGGCGACCGGTCGTCTGTTGTGCCCAGTGCGCACTCATGGGGGTCGAGGCTGCAGCGACCTCTTTTTTCTGGGTGGCCGCCATGGCGCGGCATCGGCACCGCCACCTCGACGTGCGCACGAACGGCCCTCGACTTTGGCCGTCCATCGGCCGGTGCACGGCATCCCGACTATTTCGAAGCGAGACCATGGCAAAGATCATTGTCACCTCGAATCCGCTGCAGGGGCACTTCGCTCCCCTCGCGGCGATCGCATCGGACCTCGTCACGCGTGGTCACGAGGTGCTCTTCTACACAAGCGCCCGGTTCGAGGAGCAGGTCCGGCGGACCGGGGCGCGTTTCACCCCGTTCGCGGCAGAAGTCGACCTCGACACGCGCGATCTGGCCGCGCTGTACCCCGAGTACGACGAGCTCTCGCCGTTCGAGCAAGCGAACTTCAACAACAAGCACCTGTTCTTCGAACCGGCTCCGCTCCACGACGCGCGCCTACAGGAACTGCTCGTCGACTTCCCGGCCACCGTGGTCATCGGTGAACTGTCACTCCTGGGGACACTGCCCATGGCTCTGCGAGCTCCCCGGCACCAGCGCCCCCTCCTGGTGCAGATCGGCATTTCGGCGCCCACCTTCGAGAGTGCGGACGCCGCTCCCTACGGTCCTGGCCTGCCGCCGCCCACCACCGACGAGGAGCGCGCCGCATACTCCGACCTGCGTGCCCGGACACGGGAGATGTTCGGCGAGGTCCAGAAGTACGGCGAAGAGCTCTTCCGCTCGATAGGCGTCGATTTTCCCGACTTCTTCCTCAACGCATGGGCCACCGTCCCGGACTACTACCTCCAACTGACCGTGCCCTCCTTCGAGTACCCGCGCGGCGACGCCCCGAAGGGCTTCCGCCTCATCGGCCCGGTCCCGTCCGGGACCAGTGCCGTTTTCGAGCGTCCCGACTGGTGGCCGGAGCTGTCCTCCGGCCGACCGGTGGTCGTCGTCACCCAGGGAACCCTGGCGAACCACGACCTGTCCGAATTGGTCGTCCCCACCATCCGGGCCCTGGCGGACACCGACGTCATGGTCGTCGCTGCCACCGCTCGTCCCGACGGGCCCGACATCGTGCGGGCCATGTTGGGCGGCGACGTCCCCGGCGACGTACGCCTCGCGGGCTTTGTGCCCTTCGATGAACTCCTGCCGCTGTCCGACGTCCTCGTCACCAACGCCGGCTACGGCGGCGTGCACACGGCACTGCGCCATGGCGTACCCCTCGTCGTCGCCGGGCAGACGGAGGACAAGCCAGAGGTTGCCGCACGGGTGGAATGGAGCGGCACAGGCGTCAACCTGCGCACCGGCCGCCCGGACGTTGCAGCAGTTCGCGCCGCCGTCGAGGCCGTGCTCCATCAGCCGCGCTACCGCGATCGCGCCCGGGCGCTGCAGAGTGAAATCCTGGCATCCCGTCCCTTCGAGCGCATCGCCGAGATCGTCGAGCAGGCCTAGCCAGGTAGTCCATTACTGACACTCCTCGGCACTGGGACCCATTCCCCCATCTGCACTCAGTGTCGAGGTGATGCGTCAGGGCCGGGCGACGGTACGGCGATGGTGCGGCCGCGGTACGCGTCGAGGCTTGCGAGGGCCACGAACGCCAGGACGGCGGCGATGCCGAGGGCGGCGGTGATGAGGCCGGCGAGGATCGTCTGAGCATGCGGCTGCTCCTGGCGGCCGGCGAGGTAGTCCTTGAACTCGGCCACGACGGCGCGGTCCTGGTCGGTGAGCCGACTACCGGGGATGCGGCAGGGGCCATCAGCGCCTCCGTCCGGGGTGGTTGTTGCCTCCGCGGGATCGGGACTTGACGTTGGCCTCGCTGAGGAGGCGGTGGGCGGCGCCGTACGAGCAGCCGAAGTCGGCCGCGACGCTACGGACGGAAGCGCCTGCGTTGTAGAGCTCGGCGGCGCGCTGGCGGGCGGCGGCACGGTCGGTGAACTGGGTCTTGGCCACGGGTGTTGCTCCTTGGGTGGTGGGCGGGTCCGTGAGGGAGCGCCAGGCCGGGCGGTCCGGCCGGCGGGTCGGGGTGTCGCAGGGGCAGGTGCGGAACGCGGCGAGGGACTCGCGGAGGCGGCGGGAGAGCTCGGCGAAGGCCTCGCTCATGCGCTGCATGGCCTCGGTGAAACCGGTGATGACCAGCGTCGCGGGGTGCGGGGGGAGGGCCTGCTGGAAGCGGTCGGCGGCCTCGGCCGCGGAGGGCGTGGGGCCGGTCACCAGCGGGCTCCGACGCGGAGGGTGTGCCAGCGGGTCCTGCTGGTGCAGAACGGGGCGTGGTGGGTGAGGGTGACCTGCCAGCACTCGGCGTGGTCGACGATGCGGCGGGTCTCCTTCTGTCCTGTGATGACGTCCCGGCAGGTGCGGCGATTGGTCTTGCGGTCCGGCCTGCAGAGCCTCATGGGCTTGTCGACCTGCACGGTGGTCGGCGGGACGGGGCTGTAGACGGGCCACCAGCGGCAGTCGCAGGCGCCGTGGTGGTCGCCGGTGCAGTCGGGCTCCCAGCGGACGGTGACGGGGAGCGGCCCGAGGTGGCCGTCGTGGACCCAGGCGTCATCGGCCGGGGGCTTGCCGCAGGCCTGGTGGAGGATGGAGATGCCGCCCTCGTCGACCTCGAAGGGGGACGGGCCTTCGGGCTCGACGCAGTCGCAGGCGGCGAGGCGCCCCTCCTCGGCGACCTCGACGGCGGCGGCCTCAGGCGCTCGAGGAACCGGAAGCCGAGGGGTTGCGCGGCCTCGACGCGGAGGGCGTCGATGACGGGCTGGATCGCCTGCTGCGTTGCGGCGAGGATCGCGGCCGGAGTGGCGTGCTGGCCCCACTCCTCGATCTCGCGGGCGAGCCGGGCGAAGACGAGCTCTGCGGGGTGCTCGTCCGCCGGCGGGGGGCCGACGGTGAGGGCGATGTGAGAGTCCTCCGTCTCCTGGACACCTCGGCGGTGACGGGGACCGGCCCCATGAAGAGCGTGTCGACGCTCGGCCAGCCCTTGTCGACCTCGCCGCCGCACGCGGCGTGGCGGAGCACGGGCTCGCTGCCGGTGAGCTCGAGTAGGTTCCGGACATCGGTGCCGGCGCAGGAGCAGGCGGGCAGCGGCTCGGGCGGGGTCCTCAGGGTCGTGCCGACCTCGACGGCGGTGAGCCTGCGGCTCCTGCTGGAGGGGGCGGTGCGGCAGGTGAGGCCCTCGGCCGCTCCCGCGGCGGGCTGACGACGAAGATTCACCTGGCGGCGGAGGGGAAGTGCCGCCCGCTGTCGATGGTCATCACGCCGGGACAGCGGGCGGACCGCACCCAGTTCGAACCGGTCATGGAGAAGATCCGCGTGCCCCGCAAGGGACGCGGTCGTCCACGTCGCACCCCCTGCAGCGTGAGCGCGGACGGGGCATACAACAACAGCAAGATCCGCGCCTCCCTGCGCAGTCGCGGCGTCCGGCACGTGATCCCGGAGAAGAAGGACCACAAGGCCGCTCGCCTGCGCCGGGGTTCACGCGGCGGGCGGCCTAGTGATGTCGATCCGGCGCGGTACAAGAAGCGCAACACGGTGGAGCGGGCGATCAATAAGTTGAAGCAGTTCAGGGCCGTGGCCACGCGGTATGACAAGCACGGCTACGTCTTCCTGGGAAGCGTCACCGCGGCGGCGCTCATGATCTGGCTGCGCACATAGCCGCTCCCCGGTTCTGGGGGTTGAGGAACGTCGGGACGAACGTCGTCATACCAGGACCGACGCTCTTCATCGCCCGAGGTACCGGGAGCCGGCCCGGGGCACCTGAAAAACTTCGGGTAGGTCTGTCGAATTCGCGTCCCCCGTCCGACGTAGAGGCGTACCGACCAGACACACAGCAAGGGAGACTCGTGATGGCCCAGTACGCGATCCTCATCTTCGACAACCCCGCGGCCGGCGACTACACCCCCGACCAGCAGGCGGCGAGCAGGCGGCACGCCGACGACCTCATCGACTCCGGCGCCATGATCACGGCGTACGCGCTGCAGTCCGCCGACACCGCCACCTCGCTGCGCGGTGATGTGGTCACCGACGGTCCCTTCATCGACTCCAAGGAGGTCATCGCCGGCGTCTGCATCATCGAGGCCCCCGACCTTGACGCCGCCCTGGAGTTGGCGCGTCGCAACCCCGCCGTCCAGTGGGGCCGCGGCGGTGTCGAGGTGCGGCCCGTCGCGGGCGGCATCCCGCCCCTGGCCCGATGACGGCTGAAACGGACGCAGGACATGCGGTCGCCGACGCGCACCGGCGCGAGTGGGCCTTCGTGCTCGCCGCGACGGCGCGCGTCGCCCGCGACCTGGACCTGGCCGAGGAGTGCGTGCAGGAGGCGTACGCCGCGGCGCTGTCGGCCTGGGAACGCGACGGGATCCCAGGCAACCCCGCGGCGTGGCTGACCACCGCGGCCAAGCGCCGGGCGATGGACGCGATCCGCCGCGAGCGGACGTTCCGCTCGAAGCTGCCGCTGCTGGTGGAGCCGGAAGAGGCCGTCGACGAGCTCGCCCTGGGCGAGCTGGGCGAGCAGAAGGAGGAGCAGGTCGTGGGCCCGGAGGGTGTCGTACCCGACGAACGGCTGCGGCTCATCTTCACCTGCTGCCATCCCGCGCTCGCGCAAGAGGCGCAACTCGCGCTCACATTAAGGCTGGTGTGCGGGCTGCCGACAGCGGACGTCGCCCGGGCGCTGTTGGTGTCGGAACAGACGATGGCTGCCCGGATCTCCAGGGCGAAGAAGAAGATCTCCGCCGCCCGTATCCCTTACCGGGTGCCGCGCCCGGCTGAGCTGCCGGACCGGCTGACGGCCGTGCTGGGCGTGATCCACCTGCTGTTCACCGCCGGGCACACCGCCCCATCAGGCCCCGCGCTCATGCGCACCGACCTGGCCGACCGCGCATTGCACCTGGCCCGCACCCTGCACGACCTCATGCCCGACGAGCCCGAGGTCCGCGGGCTGCTGGCGCTGCTCCTGGTCACCGACGCCCGGCGCGCGACCCGGACCGCCGCCGACGGCCGGCTGCTGCGGCTCGAGGAGCAGGACCGCTTTCTGTGGGACCGCGCCACGCTGGCCGAGGCGCACGAGTTGATCGTGGCCGGGCTGCGCGGCGGCCGCGCGGGACGCTATCTGCTGCAGGCGGCGATCGCCTCGCTGTACGCCGAGGCACCGACGTACGAGGAGACGGACTGGCCACAGATCGTGGCCCTCTACGACAGGCTGCTGTCGCAGTGGCCCTCACCGGTCGTCGCACTGAACCGGACGGTGCCGGTATCGATGGCTCACGGACCGGCGGTCGCGCTGGCGCAGGTAGAGGCGCTGGAGCAGGACGGCCGGCTCTCCCGGTACCAGTACCTGCCGGCGATCAAGGCGGACCTGCTGCAGCGACTCGGCCGTACAGACGAGGCCGCAGCCGCATACCGGCAGGCGCTGGAGCTGACCGGCAACGAGGCGGAGCGCGCGTTCCTCACCGCACGCCTCACCCGTCACCAGACCAGCCCCATGTAAGGGAAGTTCGTTGACGTCGGCGTAGCGCACTCGCTGCACCTCTTCTCGAGATTGCCAGGGTGGCGCGAAAGTGCACATAGTGGCCCGCCAAACTCATCGGTCATGGCCAGGTGAGGTCGAGGAGATGGCCTAGAAGGATGGGGGTTCCCGGCTTCAGCCTCGAACGGCATGTGTTGGGTGGGGACGGGACGCCTTACACGTTCTCGGGCGTCGGTTTTCCCATCCCCGCCCGCCGAACCGGACGTGCCCGTTGGCCGAGCATCCGGCTCTCCACGTGATCGGCTGGATCAGGCGAGGTACTCGCTGACCTGACCGACGAAGGCCACATCGTCGTGGCTGGTCCGGCGGAAGCGAGTCCCGTCCGGATCTACCTCGTCGATGTTGCAAGGCGTGCTGATCTGCGCTCTGCGGAAGCGGTAGCGCTCGACCCGCACCTTCGCCGGGTTGTATGAGGACGAGACCGCCCTCCGTGATGCGAACGGCCCCGTAGTAGCGGCGCCGCAGTTGCTTCCAGGCCGGATGCAGCGGATGAGCCTCCACCACGCGTACCGGCCGAGGTAGGGGAACGTCCGCTTCGAAGCGCCGCAGCGGAAGTATGCAGCGCAGCCCCGAAGGACCGGGTTGATCGTCCGCAGCACCTCCTCCAACGAGAGCGACGTGGTACTTCGCCCGTCAGCTTTTTGATTTTGTGCATCACCGACGCCAAGGCCAGCTTGGACGGGATGGTGAGTACGACGCGCCGGCCGTCGCCAAAGGTCCAATGCGCGGGCGGCGGCGGCTCTGACGAGCCGCCGCCGACACGGCCTCCGGCCGTGCGAAGGTGGGCTGTCGGCGGAGCGTGCTGGAGCGACGCCTCCTCTCGCCGGATGCGGACGCGGGGCAGAACGGCCCGCGACGGCCTCGACGAAACCGGGCCCGGGGGCCCACCGCGCCAGGGGGCAGCGGCGGGCCCCCGGCCGCCATCACTGTCGCCGCAGTTGCCGCGCCTCAGTCGAAGACGGGACCGGAGGTGCGGGTGCGCTTCATCTCGTAGAAGTCCGGTATGGAGGCGAGGACGATCGAGGCGTCCCAGAGGCGCCCTGCCTCTTCGCCCTTCGGGGCGGGGCTGACCACAGGGCCGAAGAACGCGGCCCTGCCACCGTCCTGACCGGGCAGGGCGACGACGGGGCTGCCGACGTCCTCGCCGACCAGGTCGACGGCTTGCTGGTGGGAGGCGCGCACCAGGGCATCGAAGGTATCGGTGTCGCCGGCGTCCGCGAGGCTCTCGGGCAGGCCGGCGTCGCGCAGCGCGGCCGCGATTGTCGACTTGGTCCGGGGCTGCTGGTGCAGGTGGAAGCGGGTGCCCATGGCGGTGTACAAGGGCCCCGTCACCTCGGGCCCGAAGGCCTGCGAGGCCGCTGTGAGGACCCGGACCGGCGCCCATGCCAGGCCCATGAGCTCGCGTATGCGCTCCGGCAGTTGGTCGAGGCGGTCCTCGTTGAGCACGGCCAGGCTCATTACGCGCCAGGTGACGTCGACCGTCCGGATCCTCTCGACCTCGAGCATCCAGCGCGAGGTCAGCCAGGTCCAGGGGCACACCGGGTCAAGCCAGAAGTCGACGGCCGTACGGGGGCGGGATTCGTTCACAGGAGGGTCCAAACTCGGTCGCGGGAACCCTGGCGGAGGGGCCAGGGAGATGTCGGGGTCACGGTGTTCACCGGGCGGCGGGGAAATCGGTGGAGACCGTGAGGTCGGCCCAGGCCGCGAGGTCCTCGCCCAACAGCCGCTGACCCTCTTCGACCAGACGCAGAGCGTCTGTGCCGAGGACGAGGTGGACCGGAGGGTTGTCGGCGTCCAGGACCCGCAGCAGCGCGCGGGCGGCGCGGACCGGATCACCGGCCTGGTTGCCGCTCTTGGCCTGCCGGGCGGACCTGATGGGGTCGAACAGCGTGTCGTAGTCGGGGATGCTGCGCGGCACGCGGGTCATCGAGCGGCCGGCCCAGTCGGTGCGGAACGAGCCGAGCGCGAGGGAGGTGACGTGGATGCCGAAGCCGGCGACCTCCTGGGCCAGGGATGCGGCGATCCCCTCCATGGCGAACTTGCTCGCGCCGTAGAACGCGACTCCGGGGAGGGCGGTGAGCCCGGCCATGGACGAGAGCGTCACGATGTGCCCGCCGCGGCGCCGGCGCATGTGGGGCAGGACCGCCTTGATGACGGCGACGCTGCCGAAGACGTTGACCTCGAACTGCCGGCGCAGGTCCGCCATCGTCGACTCCTCGACGGTGCCCTCGAGGCCGTAGCCGGCGTTGCTGATCAGCACGTCGACGGGGCCGATGTTCCGTTCCACCTCGTCGACGAGGGGGACGACGGCCTGCTCGTCCGTCACGTCCAGCAGCCTGGCACTGGCACGCCCCGGGGCCAGAGCCTCGAACTCGGTGATCCTCTCCGGTGCTCGGACCGTGCCGACGACCCGGTGGCCGGCGGCGAGTGCCTCCTGGGCGAAGGCGCGGCCGAGGCCACCGCTGACACCGGTGATCAGAAACGTCTTGCTCTGGCCCTGAACGCTCATGGTGTTCCTGCTCCGAGGGAGGTGATGAGACGTAGTAGATGATCGGTCTACTACACGTACGATAGGCGACCGGTCGGGGTGCGTCAAAGCTGCGGGCCCCATCCACCCTCTTGGTTTCGTTCCGGAGGTGGGACACGTCCCGGATATGAGAGACCCCGCCCCCACGTCCGTCGACGCCCGCCTCGCCGAGCTGCGCGACGAGCGCGGCTGGTCCCGCACCGGCGTCACCCCGGTGTTCCGGGTCAACGGCGGCAGCAGACGTCACCTGTCAGTGGCCGCTCTGTGCTGCTACAAGCCGGGCAAGCGGCCGCGGTTGGTCTTCCGGCACACCGGTGACCGGCGGGTCGACGGCCGCAAAGGCTTCTCCTGGAAGGACTTACGAGACCTGCTCACCGCCGCCCACAGCAAGCTCGGCGGACCGATCGTGCTGGTCTGGGGCAACGTCGGCCTGCACCTCAGTCGCGCGATGCGCGCCTGGACCACGGCCCGGGACTGGCTCACGGTGTTCCAGTTGCCGGCCTATGCACCCGACCTCAACCCCGTGGAGGGGATCTGGTCCAGCCTGCGGCGCAGCGGCCTGGCGAACATAGCCTTCGCCGACTACACGCAACTGGTCAGCGCAGTCCGCCGGGGCTTACGCCAGATCCAGTACCGGCCCACCATCATCACCGGCTGCCTCATCGGCACCGGCCTCGCCACAAGCCCCGGCGACATCACGCATTAATCCTCAGTAGACGGTGGAGAACACCGTCCACTGGTGTCGAGATGTGACCTTCAACGAGGACAAGTCCCAGGTCAGGACCCATAACACGCCCTCAGTCCTCGCCGCCGTCCGCGACCTGATCCGCGGTGCGCTCAAGCTTGCCGGGTACGTCAACACCGCCGGCGGCCGCCGGGCCCATACCGAAAGCGTCCTCGTCCTCAGCCTCTACGGCATCACATGATCAAACCGGATGACCCGGGTAAACGCCGGGGCCCTGTGGAGAAAGTCACCCTCCTTGGGTGAGCTCAGGGACGGGAACGTCGCCACGCCGGGAGACGCGGATGTTGCCGGCGTGTGCGACGGATGATGCTTCGACCCGGTCTTAACTCCCGGGCCGACCGCCCTGGGGGAGACGGCGGGTTCCCTTCCCGGGACGGGAAGGGGCGGGCGGCCCTCCCGTGCACGAGCCCCCTGTCACGCGCACGAGACAGAATTCGCGTGCACCCTCCGCGACAGCGGCGGCCTCGGGGGCGCTCTGGCCCAGTTCCAGCGCAGGGTCCACACAAGGAAAGCTGCCGCGTTCGCGCGCACCCACTCTGTGGCCTTCGGCTACTACGGCGCTGTGCTCTGTCAAGGCACCATCGAGGAGGCGTGCGCGACCTGGAACCGCGCCCTGGACACCATGGATGGAGTCCGCTCCGGCCGCGCCCGCCAGCCCGCCGTCACCATGCGGTCCGCACTGTCGCCGTACCAGCAGCGCGGCGTGCGGGCCGTGAAGGAGACTGACGCTCGCGCGGCCCGGTTCCTGGCCGATGCTGCCTGACAGCCGATGAGAGGGAGACCTGACCGACTCGTTCGAGGTACAGCCCATCGCCACCGTGGTCGGCGGCCGCACCGACGTCGCAGACGATTACTGGGGAGGCGTCCTGTCGATCATCCGTCTCGACCCGAGCTTCCCGGCAGAGACGCTTCAGGGGATCGACGCCTTCTCCCACCTGGTCGTCACCTGGTGCTTCCACCTGGCCTCACCCGGCGACGTGGCGCTGCACGCCCGCAGCCCCCGCAACAACCCGGCATGGCCGCCCACGGGCACGTTCGTCCACCGCAATCACCGCCGACCGAACCAGCTCGCCGTGTCCTTCCCGCGTCTGGTCAAGGTCGACGGCCTGGACCTGCACTTCACCGACCTGGACGCAGTCGAAGGAACTCCGATCGTTGACTTGGCCCCCTACTTCCGTGCGATGGGCCCGCAGGGGCCCACCCATGAGCCGGAGTGGCCCGGCGAGATGCTGGCGGACTATTGGGCTGCGCCACGGAGCTGACGCCCGCAAGGTTCGCCTACCAGTACTCCGACCTGGCTAGGACAGGCCCCAGATCGCGACCGTAGTGCGTGGTCTGCCGGGTGGCGGCAGCGGGCGGCTTGGTCTTGGTGGCTGCGGCGCGCTGGCGCGTAGGGTGCCGGGATGATCGCGATGCCGGAGGAGTTCGCACGGAGCACCGTCGACCGCGAGGGGGAGGTCGGGGCGGCGTGGCTCGCCGAGCTGCCCGGGATCGTCGAGGAGTTGCTGGGGCGCTGGGGGTGCGTGCCGGATGGTGGGGTCATGCACGGGGGCGTCGGTGTCATCGTTCCGGTAAGGCGGCGGGCTGAGGACAGCGTCGTGCTGAAGGTGTCGTTTCCGCATCCCGGCAATGTTCATGAGCCGGATGCGTTCGTTGCGTGGGGCGGACGCGGCGCTGTCCTGCTGCATGAGCGCGACGACGAGCGGTTCGCGATGCTGCTGGAGCGGGTTCAGCCGTCGACCCTGGCGGAGGTCGAGGACGGCGACGAGGTGGTGACGGTCGCGGGGCGGCTCAATCGCCGCCTCGCCATCCCCGCACCGCCCGGCCTGCCCCGGCTGTGTGAGCTGGCCGATGCCTGGGAAGAGCAGTTGTGCAAGGACGCCGAGGAGCTGACGCATGCATGGCCGCGCCGGGTGCTGGATGCCGCCGTGGCGACCGTTCGGGAGCTGGGTCGGTCCCAGCCGGACACCCTCATCCATGGCGACCTCCATGCCCTTCATTAGGCAAGGCGACTGTCGGGTCCAAAGTTGTCGGAACTTTGGTCCATGGATCTCAGCTGTTGTGATGCCCGGTGACGACCCATCTCTCCACGTCCTTGAGGTCGATCACCCCAAAGTCTCCTGCCGAAGATCCGGCATGCGCCGGGCCGAACCTCGGGGAGGCGGTCCGCGTCCTCCGCGAACAGCCCCCGCGCGGGGCGGGCGCATCCGGTCGGGCAGTGCGGTCACGGCTTCGCCGTAGCGGTGCGTCGGGTTCGGAAGGCGGCGCGCGGCGGGGCTTTCCTACTCGGCCGGCAGACGGAGCATCGGTTCGAAGGCCGCGTCCTCCTCGCCCTCGACCGAGGGAAGGAAGCCGTCCGGGACGGTGCGGGCTGCCGTGGTGAGGAGGCGGGCCAGGACCTCGGGCTCGGTCGCCGGGGGGAGGCGGAGGGCGGCGAGGAGGCGGTAGCGGACCTCGGGGTGGTCCGGGTTGTCCTCAAGGTAGTCGGCGTTGAGCGCGGGGGGACGGAAGCCGGCCAGGGCGTCGTGCCAGGAGGGGAGGACGATGGCCAGGGTCAGGGCCTCGGCGAGGGACTCCGCGATGAGGGAGGCCCGGCCCTCGGAGTCGGTGTAGAGGACGGGGCGGACGCGGTCGGAGCCGGCCGGGCCGCAGAGGTAGTGGGTGCCTCCCGCGTTGCAGCCTGCCACGGGCTCCACCGGGAGACCGGCCGGCAGGGCGATCGACTCGATGGGGTCGGTCCGCGTGAGGTCGAACTCGCCGTCGCAGGCGAGGTACGCCTCGACCTCGGGGTCGGCGGCGATCCGGCGGAGCAGGGCCTCGTCGGAGAGGGCGGCCGGGTTGAGGCCGTGGGCGGCTTCGGGGGTCAGGGGGTGGCCCGCGAGGACGTGGCGGACGGTGTCGAGGGGGACGGGCCGCCCGTAGTCCTCCTCGAAGTGCGCCTGGACGGTCTCAGGGGAGCGGTCGGTGAGGAGGCGGAAGAGGTGCCCGGAGCCGTCCGGGTCCGGGCTGTCCGAGGGGAACTCGATGCCCGAGCCGGTGCGCCAGGCGCTGCCGCCGGTCTCCCACCACAGGCAGGCGGTGACCCGCGGGGCGCCGAGGCCCTCGTCGACAAAGGCCGGGTCGTCCAGGAGCGGGCGCAGCGCAGCGGGCACCTCGTCGATGACACCGGGCCAGACCTGTTCGTCGTCCGTGCCGTACGGGCTCATCTCCGACTCGTGGTCGAAGCCGCGGACGAGCACACCGGCCGGGGTGAAGACGACGGAGAAGTCGTCACCCGAGCCGTTGTCCATCAGGGCCGCCTCCGTCCCAGGCCCCCAGGTGGTGGAGAAGGAGTAGCGGGAGAACCGCGGGTCGCGGCAGATCGCCTGGTCCAGCACGGCCAGCGCGCGCAGGTGCGCGCGGAGCTCGGCGGGGTCCGGGAGGAGGGCGGCGGTCGTGTGCACGGTGTCCATGGGCTCATGTAAGCAGCCGGCACTGACATCCAGGGCGGTGGATCGGTCACACCCTCTCTCACGCAGGGAACGAAAAGCCCAGCTCACGCAGGCGGGGCAAGCACACTGCGAGGCATTGCTCCACAGACGCAGCATCGGTTCGCACAAGGACGTCCTCGCGCAACGGCGCTCCACTGGCGACGAAGGTCCAAGGCTTGCCCCTCTCTGCCATCCGCTCGGCGTCGGCCTTGAACAGCACCGTTAGGCCCTGTTTAGCCAGTGCTTCCATAATCGCGACGACGTCCACCGGCACTCTCCCCTCCTGAAGCGCTTCGAACGCGCCATCGGACGAACATACTCACTCCGGGCCGGTCCCTGGACACCGCCCGCATGACCCAAAGTGACCGATCGGGGCGCTCTGAGCTGGAATACGCGACACCGCAACATGCGAGCTCACCAGTCAAGCCCGAGTACCCGCGAGGTCCCCGACGCCGTGGCCCGACGCTGCCCAACCTGACCGCACGGTGGAGTGTGCCGAGCTTCAGCCGGGAATTCGTCCAGTTCCTCGCGGACCCGGAAGCCGGGTGACCTGTTGCGCCGCTGCGAGTTCTTCGCGGGTCTGCTCCAGCTCCAGGGACAGCTCGGTGGCAGCGCGTACCAGTGCGTGAACCCGTTCTCGCTCCGCTGCGAGTTCTGCCTTGATCTTCGCCAGGGCTTCGCGCAGCACGATGTTCTCGTCGGCCATGCTCTGAACGACCCTGCGGAGTGAAGTTCTGCGCTTTGGCCCGTGCCGGGAACTCGTCCACGAGCTACTCGGCCTCCTCACCACGGCCTGCACCGAGATGACCCAGCTCACCGCCCTCATCCGCGACTTCGCCGCCCTCCTGACGCCCGCAAGCCGCAACGACTCCAAGCTCACGGAATGGATCGCCCAGGCCCGCTGCGTAGGACTGCCCCACCCGCACAGCTTCTGCAACGGCCTGGAACTCGACCGTGCCGCTGTCAACGCCGGCCTGGCCCTCCCCTGGAACAAGGGCCGCACCGAAGGCGTCAACACCCACACGAAACGGATCATGCGACAGATGCACGGCCGAGCAGGATTCGAACTCCTCCGCCACCGCATCCTGCTCAGCACATAGGCACCCACCGTCACCACCGACTACGGAACAGAGCCCGATCGGCTGTGCAGGTATTGCGTGGTGCCGACCTCACCCGGTCGCAGGAAATGGGCAGTCGGGGGCGTCCAGCCAGAACCGGTGGTCTCCGTTCGGAGGGACCATGAGCCCGAAGCGGTCCAGGCCCGGTGCGCCGGCGCCCTGCCACTGCATGATGTGCTTCTCGACGTCGTCCCACAGCCGGGCAGGACCGCCCTGTCGGACCCGCCACGTGTCCCCTACGCGGTAGAGCAGCGCCCACGCGCCGGCCTCTACGTCCAGGAGGACGTCCCCGGCCTCGCCGAGTTGCAGGCGCTGCGCCGCGACGAGACGAAGGACGCCTCCGGTCACCGGCGCGAGCGCGCAACAAAGGGGCGGGGGCGTCCTCTCCGCCGCGGTGGGGAGGACGGGCGCCGAGTGCGGGCCCGCGCACCCCTGCCCTCCATGGGTGCTCGGGATCACGAAGCGGCGGGCGGATATCGAGCAACCCAGGGAGGCAGGGCAGCGGCGACGGCGCGGTCAGACCAGGCTGTCCTTGTAGTAGAAGCTGGCCTTCCTGTTGCTGTCGGTGTCGGAGGCACTGCTGGCGAAGCCCATGACCAGGCGGCACTTGGTCGTGTCGGCGGTGTTCGGTATCTGGATCGCGAGCCCTTCGGGTTCGCGGAAGAGCAGGCTGGTTCCGGCCTTGGTGAGTTCCCGCTGCTTCGTGGTGCCGGTGTTCCAGTCGACGGAGGTGATGTACGTGTTGCCGGGCGAAGGGTTGCTGTCGGAGTAGGAGTTGCCGTCGATGAGGTAGAGGTACTGGCCGAGGCTGGTGAAGCCCTGGAAGGTGCCCAGGCCCGCGGGCTGGGTCATGGTGGCCAGCGGGGTGAAGGTGCCGGCGGTGAAGGTGGCCAGGTCGTAGAGGTTGTACTTGAAGGTGGATCCGGTGCTGCCGGGGCGGTGGCGGACGGCCAAGCGGCTGTTGACCGGGTCGATGGCGATGGTGGTCCGGTCGGCCCCCGCGACCGGGCTGTACTTGGTGAGCTGGGGCGACGTCGGGGTGAGCACGGCACCGTTGGCGAACTTGAAGCGGGCCAGTCGGGTGCCCCAGCCGATGTACTGGCCGGTGGCGGAGTCGAGCGCCTGGACGGAATCCGTCTCGGTCCACAGGTAGGCACTGTTGCCCGAGGGCTCGGCGGCGATGGAAACGCCGTGGCCGAAGCCCTTGAGGTACATGCGGCCGATGATGGCGCCGGTGAGGTCCAGCCGGGTGACGCACAGGTCGCCGTTGGCCTCGCGTTCGGTGCCGGTGTAGGCCCGCGACTCACCGGGAAGTTGTCGACCGCCCTGGACCAGGCCCACGGCATACAGGTGCTTGTTGGTGTTGTCGAAGGAGAACGACTGCAGGACGCGGGTCTCTTGCAGCCAGATCTCGCGGAAGAGTTCGTCCGACGCGTCGGTCAGGTCGAATCGCGCCGAGGCGCTGACCGCACTGGCCGTGCCCCCGGACAGGGCGACGGCGGCGGATCCGAGTGCGGTTACGCCGAGCGCACCGCCGGTCCACTTGATCAGCTGTCGGCGGCTCAGTACCGGACTCGTTTCGCTCACGGCGCTTCCCAACCCCTTGTGGCTCGATGCGGGGGCGATTGAATCACCCGCCAGCGGGCCCGCGCCAGTGCAGTATCGATGAAAAGCACAGGTCAGGGACCTGAAGGAGTCGAAAGTGGTGCAGGTCACAGGCTTCTTCGGGGTGGGTGGTGTCGTCTGATCGCTATTGCCGGTTTTATTGATCTTCCCCTTGAGTTAACCAGCCGTTATGGTCGGCCCTCGCCGGCGCGACCCCGCGCCGGTTTTGTGTGCGGGGTGGGAGTTTCATGTCCTGGCGTGGGAAGCGCTTGGTGCTGGCGGTGTCCGGTGCCCTGGTCGCCGCTGTGTTGTCGGGTGTTCCTGCGGTGGCGGCGCCCGCGGCGCCCGCGGCGGCCAAGGCGAAACCTCCCGTGAACGTGCCGGTGCAGCGGGCGGGTACGGCGCCGGCGGACCGCTCCGATCTCACCCTGGGCGAGCCGGTACGCCTCACGTGGCCCAAGGCGACGGCGGCGCGGGTGCACCTGGGCGGGCTGAAGGCCGGCGAGGCTCTGGCGGTTGCGCCCTCCGGCGCGGTGGTGAAGGCCGGTGGCACCAGCTCCGACGCGAAGGCCGCCGTGGTGTCCGTCGCTCCTGCTCCCGAGCCCGACCTCGTCAAGGACGGCCTTGACTCCGGCGCCGTCGTTCCCGGTCTGCGGAACGGCCCGGTGACGGTACCGGCACCACGGGACGTCGATGTGCAGGTCCTGGACCGCAAGTCCCTGGCCGAAGCCGGGGGCCTCGGCCTCGGCGTCCGGCTGACCCGCAGTGACGGTCTGTCCCAGTCCGGCGCGGTGCAGGTGACGCTGGACTACTCGGGATTCAAGTACGCCTACGGTGGTGACCTCGCCTCCCGTTTGAGACTGGTGCAGCTGCCCGCGTGTGCCCTGAGCACACCGCGTGCCAAGGGCTGTTCCGCGCACAAACCGGTGTTCGTCAAGGCCCGCAACGACGTCGAAGCCGGCACGATGACGGCCACGGTCCAGGCCGACGGCGATCCGGCCGGACACCCGATGGGCGAGCTCGTGCCCGACTCCCTCGGGGCTGCGGCCAAGGCGGCGTCGACGAGTACGGGGTCGGTCTACGCCGTGGCGTCGACATCGTCGTCCGATGCCGGCGACTACCGCGCATCGACCCTGAGCCCGTCAGGCTCATGGAATGTGTCCGTCGGCTCGGGTGCGTTCAACTACAACCTGCCCATCCAGGTCCCCAAAGCCCCCACCGGCTCCACGCCCGGGCTGAGCCTGAGCTACAACTCGCAAGCGGTGGACAGCCTGACCTCGGCCGCCAACACCCAGGCCTCATGGGCCGGTCTGGGCTGGGACCTGAACGTCGGCTACGTCGAGCGGCGGTACCGCGGATGCAGCACGGACGGCCTCACCGGAGTCGGTGACCTCTGCTGGGACTCCCCGAACTCGAGCGCGGAGCCGGACGGCGCCATCTACGTGATCAACCTGAACGGTGTGACGTCCGAGCTGGTCCAGGACGGCACCGGAACCGGTTCGTACCATGTGAAGGACGACCCGGGCTGGCGAGTGCAGCATTTGACGGGCGGTCATGGCGCGGATGACGAGTACTGGGTGGTTTCCCAGCAGGACGGCATGCGCTACTACTTCGGCTGGGGCCGCTCCGAGCGAACGGACCCGGACCCGAACTGGGACCGTTACACGCATTCGGTGCTGACGGTGCCCGTGGTCGGCAACGACCCCGGAGAACCCTGCTACAGCCAGCGCCCCGAGCCGTGCACGCAGGCCTGGCGCTGGGGCCTGGACCGGGTCGTTGATCCCCACGAGGTGGAGAACGCCTACTTCTACGAGAAGCAGCAGAACCACTACCGGTCCTGGGCCAACGCCGACAAGGCGCGTGCCTATGACGCGGCCGGCTATCTGGTGCGTATCGAGTACGGCTGGGCCTCGGACATCGCGGGAGCGCAGCTGCCCGCGAAGGTCGAGCTCACCCATGTGGGGCGTTGCGTGGACCGCATGGCCGAGAAGGACCCGCTGGCGAACGATCCTGATCCGTGCCCTGCACTGTCGTTGCATCCGGAGGCGTACCCGGACGTGCCGACCGACCTCCTGTGCGACGGTACGGCCGCCGACGACAACTGCCGAAGCATCACGGGACAGACGGCGTCCCCCACGTTCTTCACCACGGACATGCTGTGGGACATCAAGACCTTCGTCCGGGACGACGACTCCTCGACGTGGGACCCCGCGATGCAGTACCAGATGAAGTACGGGCTGCCGAACCCCGAGGGCACGATCGGCAAGACCCTGTGGCTGGACTACGTGGAGCGCAAGGGCTACGGCGACGGCAAGGACCTCACCCTGCCGACGATCAACTTCAACGGTGAGTGGCGGGACAACCAGCTCGGCGACCACGTGCTGAACTTCCGCCGGGTCACCCAGGTCCACGGGGACCTCGGCTCGTTCGTCGACGTCGACTACCTCAACTACGACGCCGACCCGAACGGCTGCGACATCGCCGACCCGCCCAGCGAGTCGTCCAACACCCAGGACTGCTTCAAGCAGACCTGGACCCCCGAGGGGGCGACGTCGGCAAGCAGCGGCTGGTTCAAGAAGTACCTCGTCCACAAGGTCAGCGTCGACCCCGGAGTCGGCAAGGGCGCTGATGACGACGGCGACCCGGTGATGACCACCACCTACGACTACAAGGGCAAGCCGGCCTGGGCCTTCCCGAACGACCCGCTCACCAAGGACGACGACGAGTCCTGGACCGACTGGCGCGGCTACCAGCAGGTCGAGGTCTTCACCGGCACCAAGGACAACGCCGCCTCCACCTACTACTGGCTCTACCGCGGCCTGGACGGCGACCGCACCTCGAAGACCGACCCGTCCGCCACGCGCAGCGTGAACGTCACCGACGGCGACAGCGGCAGCGCCGACGTCCCCGACCGCGCCTGGCTGAACGGCAAGACCCTGGAGTCCAGCCGGCGCGACGGCACCGGACAGTCCCACGAGCGGGTCTGGCACACCTACTGGGCGCACACCACCGCCACCTACGAGGGCCTGCCCGACGCCCGCTTCGTCCGCGACGCGAAGACCACGACGGACGAACTGACCTCCTCGGGCTGGCGCGAGCACGTCGTGAACGACGAGTACGACGACACAGACCCGGTCAGCACCACCTACGGACTTCCCCTGCGCACCAACGACTGGGGCCTGGTCGACACCGACGACAACCGGTGCACCACCTACGGACGCGCCTACAACACCGATTACTTCCCGGACTCGCAGGTCCAGCGCTGGATGGTGCTGCCCGACGAGACCAGGCACTACACCGCGGACTGCGCCGCTCGCGGCGCCGCCAACCAGGACTCCTACACGGTCAAGCTCTACGACGGGGCCACGTCCGTCGCGTCCGACAAGCCGACCGACGGCAACGTCACCACGGACCGCTCGTACACCGACGCCACGCACTACCGCGACGTCACCAGCACCTACGACGGCGGTGGCCGGGTCCGGTCCACCACCGACGGGATCGGCAGCGCCAGCAGCGACCCCACCGTCAAGGCCAACCACACCACGACCACCACCTACACCCCGGCCACCTCCTGGCCGACCGGCGGCGTGAAGGCCACCACCCCCGACCCGGATGGTTCCGGGCCCGGGACGAAGATGAGCACCACGACGTGGTCCTCGCGGCTGTGGGGCACCCCCTACAAGATCTTGGACGCCAACGGTGTGTACACCCGGGTCGATTACGATTCCGTCGGCCGCGTCTCCAAGGTCTGGAAGCCGACCGAGATGGCCGGTTACGACGCCGGCACGACCCCTTCGATGAGATTCACCTACACCATCTCCATGGGCCCGAACTCCGAGGGCGTGCCGAACCTGGTCCGCAGCACCGACACGCCACCCCGCGTTCTCAGCGAGAGCCTGCAGTCAGGTGGCACGTACCTCACGTCCTATGCCTATGCCGACGGCTTGGGCCGCGCCCGCGAGACGCAGTCCCCCGCCGGAACAGGGACCGGCCGCACCGTGGTCTCCACCCGCTACGACACCTCCGGCAACGTCACCGGCACCTCTGCGGCGTTCTACAACTCCGGCAACGCGGGCACCGGCATGGTCTACCCCACAGTGGACTCCCTGCCCTCGTACACCGATCTCGTGATCGACTACGCCGGCCGCACCACCCAGTCGCGGATCCTGGTCAAGGGCGACGCCCAGATCCAGGGTCAGAGCGTCACCAACTACCACGGCGACTACACCACTACCGTGCCCGCTGTCGGCGAGCGCACCAATACCTACACCGACGTGTTCGGTCAGACGTCCAAGGTCGTGGAGTTCGGTCCGTCGACCTACACCACGAACTACGAGTACGACCGCAGTGGCCACCCCACCAAGATCACCGACGCCAAGGGCAACGTCACCACGTACACCTACAACTGGCTCGGCGAGCGTCTCACGACCACCGAGCCGGACACGGGAGCGACGTCCAGCACCTACGACGGCAACGGCAACCTGCAGTCCGCGACCGACGGCGGCAACGTCACCGTCGACTACGCGTACGACAACCTGAACCGGCCGCTGACCACCAGCGCCGGCGGCACGGTGCTGACCGCCCGGACCTACGACACCGCCACCCTCGGAGCCGGCAAGCCCGCGACGGCGACGTCGTACTCGGGTGGGAAGGCCTACACCACCACAGTCGACAGCTACGACGCCCGGGGCCGCCAGACCGGCGTCACCGTGACCATCCCCGACGACGGGAACGGGTTGGCCGGCAGCTACTCGACCACCTACGGCTACGACGCGGCCGACCACCGGACCAGCGTCGGGTACGCCCGAACCGCCGGCCTGCCGACCGAGACAGTGACCACCGGGTACGACGACAACGGTATGCCCGACACACTCACCAGCGGTCTCGCCACCTACGTCAACGCCACCGACTACGACGCCATCGGGCGCCTGACCGGGCGCACCTACGGCACCACGGGATCCACCGGCACCACGGCACGCCGCAGCTACGCCTACGACGATGCCACCAACTGGGTCACCAACATCACCACGACCACCAGCAGCCAGACACCGTCCGTACAGAACGACACCTACACCCGAGACGCAGCAGGCCAGATCACCGATGTCGCCGACAACGTCACCGGCCAGCGCGAGTGCTTCACCTACGACGAGCTGAACCGCCTCACCCGCGCCTGGACGACGCAGGCCGGCGGCGGCTGCGCGGGCGCCTTCAGCCCCGACCTCGCCGGCAGCCTCGCTCCGTACCAGCAGGACTACACCTACGACGGCATCGGCAACCTCCAGAAAGTCACCGACACCACGGCGACCGGCAGTACCGTCCGCGACTACGTCTACCCCGGCTACTCCGCCGACCAGCAGTCCTACACTCCCGGCGCGGCCCGTCCTCACGCGGTCACCGGCATCAAGACCAGTTCCGGTACCGAGACCTACGACTACTACGGCGCGGGACAGATGAAGACCCGGACCGTGGGCGGCGTCACTACCAGCTACCAGTGGGACGCCCTCCACCGGCTGAGCAAGGTCACCGGGCCGGTCAACAGCAGCTACGTCTACGATGCCGACGGCAACATCCTGCTGCGCAGCAACACCAGCGAGAGCGTCCTGTACCTGTCCGGTCAGGAACTGCACAAGCGCGGCACCAGCGGTCCCGCAGCCACCCGTTACTACACCGCGGGCGATGCGACCGTCGCCATGCGCGTCGGCGACGGCACGACGAACGGCTCACTGACCTGGCTGATGTCCGACGGACAGGCCTCCACCCAGCTCATGGTCCTCGCCGCCACCGGCGTCGTCACCCGGCGCCGCTACAAGCCCTTCGGGGAGCAGCGCTCCACCGGCCTGCCTGCGGCGACCGACCGCGGCTTCCTCGGCAAGCCCGAGGACGACTCGACGGGTCTGTCCATCCTCGGTGCCCGCATGTACGACCCGGGACTCCACCGCTTCCTCAGCCCCGACCCGCTCAACGCCCAGTACTCTCCGCAGGATGTGAACGGGTACAGCTACTCGGCCAACAATCCCGTCAATTTCAGTGACCCCACCGGACTGACCAGGTGCGACGTCGACCCGTCCTTCTGTCACGCGCACACTCCTCCTCCCGCGCCTGTGTACGGAACTGGCCATGACGCCCCTAACGACATGAAGAACACAGGTTCCTGGGGATCCAAGTCGGATGACTTGGGAATCAAGGACCGCATGAACTATGCACGGCTCGGGGAACTGGTCGGGTGGTGGTATGCGACGCTTTTGACCACGGCCGCGGACATGACCCAGCACTACCTCGGAAATTCCGGGGATCCGTACACGCTGAAGCAGGGCGACATCAAGAAGCTGTTGAGCCTGGACACGGGGAAGCAGGCCATCACCGCTGCTCTCAAGGAGTTGGACAGCAAGATGACGTCGGTTCCCGAAGGGGAGACGGTGGGAGTCGACAGCAAGTGGAAGGACGCCTCGGTGGGTTTCCGGGAGGATCCCGACCTTTATTTCGCGATGCGCGGCTACCAATTCAGGATCACCGGGACCGGCCACAACGAAAAGGCCAAGGGAGGGGACAAGGCCGTCATTGATTACTCCGTCGAGTTCCGTAAGGCCTACAACTTCGACTACGGCGAGAGGGTGGGACCCTACGACTTCGGTGACTTCGCTCGCCTCCATGATGTGGGTATTGCGCGCGAATACGTGATCACGGGACGGAGCAGCGCGATGACGTACGAAACGGGTGGGGGCCTCCCCGCGATGGAGTCCGGCCGTACGGACAGCATCTGGCACGGTCCGATGCGGTGAGCTCCGCTGAGCTTGCCGCGCAGGACAGCCAGCCCCGCCGGTGGGAAAGTGAACTTCTGGTGCGAAATCGTATCTCTTCGAAGCTGTACATCACCTCCTTTGCCGCGTTGGCGGTCCTGGGGTTCGGGTATGTCTCGGTGTTTGGCGTGCACGCACCTTCCTGGGCGGGGGCGGGGGAGTCGTGCACCCGCTCCGGCCGGGCGGAAGCCGCCGGCACAGCCCACGACTGGGGTGTGGTACTTCCGGGCGAAGCCTCCGACGTGTTCCGATGCACGGAGGGGACCGGCGGCAGGACGGCAGGCCAAGCCCGGTTCGTCTTCGCCATGCCCGCGTACCGGGTTCCGGAATACTTCGACTCCATGGGCATCGAACCCCTGCCCCGGTTTGACATCCGAGACCTCTTCGATGACTTTTCTCGGTCGGCCGGCCGCGACACGAAGGATATCCAGAAGTATCAGGCAGGCACGGTATCCAAGGGACACTTCACCCTCTCCGTACTGATCGACGAGGGAAACTCCGACAGCGTCGCCGTGTACGTACATTCGGTCTCCTCCGGATGACCGCAGGATATTGCCGGCCGTTGTGGACGCACCTGCTCGCTCGTGGAATGCGGGTTTCAGCACGGCGGCCCGCCGTCACTCCTCGCCCGTAGCCGGGGAGTGACGGCGGGCCGCCGACAGTGCCCTACGACAGGCGGAAGTAGTCGATGTTGAAGCCGCCCGTTTCGCAGAAGAGCCTGACCGTCTGGTCGCCCGCCGCGAGAGTGACCGGGACGTGGACCGACTGGTACGAACCCCAGCCGCCCGTGTTCGGGACCGACGCTGTGGCCAACGTCGTGCCAGCGGCGTCGCGGAAGGAGAGGGCGTTCGGGACCGTCGCGCCGCCGCCCGTGGCGACGCGGAGTTCCAGGTCGTACGTGCCGGGCTTCGGGACGTCGACCCCGTAGTCGAGCCAGTTGCCCGCCGCTGTCCAGCCCACGTTCGCGCCGCCGCTCGCCGCCGGGTTGGACTCGATGAAGTTGGCGCCGCCCGTCGTCCAGCCGTGCTGGGCCGCGTACGACTCCGCCTCGACCCGGACCCCCACCGGTGCGCTGTGCGGGCGCACCGTCACGTGCAGGGTTGCCTTCGTGCGCGCCGTCCCGTCGGTGACGTACACCGACACATCGTGCTCGCCCGCCACCGTCGGGTTGACCGTCACTACTCCCGTGGCGGCGTTGACCGTGATGCCGTCCGGGAGGTCGGTCGCGTAGAAGGCGAGCCGGTCGCCGTCGCGGTCGGTGGCCTTGAGGGGGACCTGCAGCGTGGCGTACTGGTCCGCCACCACATCCGGCACGGGGGCCACCACCGGCGCCCTGTTGTACGTGTTGCGGGGGACGTGCTGCTTCCACTGGTACGTGGCGTACGAGTGCGCCGGGACCTTCACCGCGAACGACGTGCCGGCCAGTACCACCCGCACCGTGGAGTCCGTGCTGTTGGTGTTGCCCAGGACCGCCGTGAACCGGTCGGTGCCGTGCCGGTAGACGACGTTGCTCACGCCGTTCGCCGTCGTGCTCGACTCCAGCCGGACATCGCCCGGCGTCAGGTACTTGGCGAACTGCCCCATGGCGTACAGCTCGTCGCGGACGGTGAAGTCCTTGGTCGTGGTGTTCACCTTGACCAGGCGGTCGGGCCACTTGGTGGTCGCGGCGACCTCGTCCCAGTCGATGTTGTTGTCCCGGGCAGGCGTCCAGTGGAGCGTGCCGCCGTCCTGGTCGGTGGTCTGCGCCCACAGGACGTACGAGCTCGCGTCGAGGCGGAAGTAGTTCAGGATCGTGGCCGCGGACAGGTCGCTGGTCTCCGTCATGTGGACCGGCTTGCCTGTCTGCTCGAACGCGTCGCGCATCACCGTCGGGTCGCCCCAGTAGGGGTGGAAGGCCACGGCGTCCGTCGCGTTGAGGACCTGCCGGCCGGTCACGGAGCCGTCCGGGGCGTCGTTGAAGATGCGGTAGTAGTTCTTCGTCGCGGTGCTGTTCGGGTCGCGCCAGTCCCAGAAGTTGAAGTCGTGGACGTACAGCCCGGTGTTGAGATCGGCCTTGTGCAGCGCCTTCTTGATCGCGAGGGCGAGCTTCTGCTGCTGCGCCACGCTGATGTCCATCGCCGGGTAGACGACGTCCATGCCGGGCTCGTTCAGCAGCGTCAGGGCGTCCACGCGGATGCCGTGACGGGCGTACGCCTGGACGAACTTGACGTAGTAGCGGGCGAAGACATCGATGCAGTCGTCCCGGAGCTTGCCCACCTGGTAGTAGTCCGTCGTGCTGCCGGGCTTGAGCGCGACCTCGCCCGTGAACTGGTTGTTGGTCTTCATCCACGCCGGGGCGCTCCACGCGGACCCGAAGAAGGTGGCCTTCGGGTTGTAGCGCTGGATCAGCTTGATGGTGTCGATGATGTGCAGGTCGATGTCGCGCTGGATGGAGAAGTGCTTCAGCTGGAAGTCGTCGGTCACGCCGGGCGGAAGGTCGTCCTCGGACCAGAACGGCAGGTGCTCGATGAGGTCCGGGCTGCCGATCGTCAGGCGGAAGCGGTTGAGTCCGGCTCCCGTCTTCGGGTCGACGAGCAGCCGGACGGCCTTCTCGCGCTCGGCGGGGGTGAGCTTCCACAGGTTGGAGACGCTGGTCTCGTCGAGCGAGAAGCCGATGCCCGAGTACTTCTGGCGGGTGGTGCTCGGGTCGACGACCACGGTCGCGTCGGCGGGAGCGCCCGGGCTCACCGCCGGCAGCGACTGCCATGGGTGGTCGGCGCCCGTGGAGTAGGTGCCCGTCACGGAGGGGCCGTGGTGCGGGACGGCGGCCGGGGCCGCCGACGCCGTGCCGACGAGAACGACCAAGGTGAGAGCCGCGGCTGCCCCTATGAGGGAACGTCTCACGATGTCCTTCCTTCCTGGTGCGATACGGAGGCCGTACGCGGTCCCGCCCTGTGGGCGGTGTCGCACGGCCCCTGACGGTCAATCGACTGCTGCCTGCCCCGGGTCTCCCGAGTTCCCGGGCGGACATGAGGACGATGCGGTCGCGCGCAGTGTCCGCTCGGCCCGTGCGCGTGCTGCCGGGCCGGACGGCGTACGGGGAACCTCTCCTCCCTCCGCGTTCCTCGGGACGCGCCCAGATCGAAACAGTCTTGTCGGGGTTCAGTCAAGACATGAACAAAGGCGTGAAGAAAGTCCCTGCGTCCTTCTGCGGCGGGGTGCGGGAGGCACGCGGGCCGGCCCGCGCTGTGGGAGGTTGCTGCCGAGGCTTCACGCGTCCTCGTAAACCGGGGCAGGGCATCGGCGTCGGTGCGGACACGGGAGTGTGCCCACGTGACACCGCCGGGCGCCGCGACCAACAGAGGCCACGTGGCGTCCGGCGCGCCAAGAAGCGCAGGTCAACTCCCTTATCCACTACCGGCACCGGCCGCGATCCGGGGATCATGAAACGCATGTCGAACACCTCACGGCGTCACGTACTCGCCGCCTTCGCAGCCTCTGCCGCCGCCGTCCCGCTCGGCGGCCTGACCGCTGCCCCCGCACGCGCCGCCCAGCCGGCTGCCGCCGCCCCGACCGCGGTCCAGCCGCTGCCCCTGCCGTCCGGACCGGCCTCCGGCCAATCAGCCGTGACCCTGCCGCCGCTGAACGCCGACTACTTCATCCGTGAGACGCTCGCCGCGCACCTCACCGCAACCGTGCTGCCGGGGGCCCCGGCCCGCACCGAGGTCACCTCCGGCGGGCGGCGCGTGGCGCTGCTGACCCACGGGGCACGCACCGTTCTGCTGCCCGGCCCGCAGCGCACCTTCACGGAGAACAAGAAGCCGTTCGCGGACGACTTCCAGCGCACACTGCCCGACCCGGCACTGCCGCAGGACCAGCGCGTGTACTGGGGCGGATCCCCCGGTGGCGGCGCCTGGTCCACCCTCGGACCCGCCGACAGCGACTACGCGGTGGTGCCGGGAACGGGCGTCATCACCCTCACCACCGACTTCGCCAGCCGCCACGCCAGCGTCCGCGACGACCAGATCAGCGACGTGGACGTGCGCACGGTCGGACGGTTCGACAAGGTGCCCACTGGGCAGGCCTGCTCCTTCGCCCTCTCCTTCGGCTACCAGGACACCCACAACAACTACCGGGCCCGGCTCTCCTTCCTCACCTCTGGCGCGGTCGAGCTGAGGGTCGAGAAGGAGGTCGCCGACACCGTCACCCAGCTCGCACCGGCCGTCTCCCTCGCCACCGGTGTACCCGCGGGCACCGACTGGACAATCCGGGTCCGCCGCGAGGGCACCCGGATACGCGCGAAGGCATGGCGTACGGCCTCGACGGAACCGTCCGACTGGGCCTTCGACGTCGCCGACCCCACCTTCGGCAAGGGCCGGGTCGGCCTGCGCGCACTCGCCAACGACGGCTGCACCAACCTGCCGGTCAGACTGCTCGTCAGCCGGTTCCAGGTTGACGCCGCCAACTGGGCGGCCCCGCCCGCCGTCACCCACGGCGACTGGGTGCGCGTGCTCCCGGAACCCTTTGACGGCACCTGGACCCCGGAGCTGGAGAAGACCGTCCGGGAGTGGTCCGGCTCCACCGCCCCGGACGTCCTCGCCTACGCGGCCATGTTCCTCGCCGGCGCGCCCGCGGTGGTCGCCGGCGCCGACCCGGCCGAGGGGAAGCAGGTCCTGGGTGAGTCGGGCTACGGCTACCTCGACCCGCAGGGGAACCGCTACGAGGGCGCCGACTTCCACGAGTACATGAACACCGGCTGGACCTTCCCCGACGGCACCCACACCGGCCCGTCCGCCAAGCAGGTCGGCAACCTCGACTGCTCCGGCTACACGCGCATGGTCTACGGCTACCACATGGGCGTGCCACTGGCCGCGGGTGAGGACACCTCCCACTCCCGCATACCTCGCCAATCCAGATCCATGGCCGACTACGCGCCTGGCGTCCGCATCGACCGGACGGACGGCACGAATCCGCCGGCCGCCGAGGGCCTCCAGCCCGGCGACCTCGTACTGTTCAACGCCGACTCCGGTGACGACACCACGACGCCGACGGTGGACCACGTCGGCATCTACCTCGGCAAGGACACGGACGGCGGAAGGCGCTTCCTCTCCAGCCGAAAGACGATCAACGGACCCACGATGTCCGACCTGGGAGGGGCCTCACTCCTGGACGGCACGGGCACCTACGCCCGGGCCCTCCACACGGTCCATCGCATCTGACGCGGCGCGACGGTACGAGGGACGCCCCCCGCCGCCATCGGCACGAGTACGCGCCAGGGGCCGGGGGCCTCCCTTGAGCCTCGCGTAGCGAGGGCGGGATCGCGGTCGGTCACGGTGGGTTCCCGCGCCGTTACTTCCGGCCGGCCGCGTACACCTCCACCGGCGGTGGGGGCGCCGGGAGCCGGAGGGGCGCCGGCGCGGGGTCTGGGTTCGTGCCAGGTGCCGTCGCGGAGCATGCCGGGCCCGGAGACCGGAGGCCCCTTGGATGCCTCGGGGCGGGCGAACAGCGGGCCGATGGCCTCCGTCCAGGTCGACCGTGGAGAATGGCCGGGCCGCTCCGGGCCGTCGTCCGAGGCCGAAGCGGGGACAGCGATCGCGGTTGACGAGAGGCCCGGCGACATGGGTGCACCACCATTGCTCGAACTCAGCGGCGTCAGCCGGGTCTACGGCAAGCGCACCGCGCTGGCCACCATGAACCTGCGACTCCGGGCCGGGAAGTGCGTCGCGCTGCTCGGCCACAACGGCTCCGGAAAATCGACCCTGCTGCGCATAGCGGCCGGCCGGGACAAGCCGAGCACCGGCACCGTGAAGTTCGACGGCAGGCCCATGAACGAGAACGACCCGGCGGTCCGGGCCCGGGTCGCGGTCGTCGGCGACACCGCGGCCTGTTACCCCGACCTCACCGTGCGCGAGCACCTGCAGCTGGTGGCGGTGGCCCACGGCGTGGAGGACGCCGGCGACTGGATCGGCCACGTCCTTGCCGAGCGCAAGCTGACCGACCACGCCGACGCGCTGCCCGGGGCGCTCTCCTCCGGGCAGCTCCAGTCACTCCTGCTGGCCTCCGCGATGGTCCGGCCGCGCGACCTGCTGCTGCTCGACGAGCCGGAACAGCGGCTGGACCCCGGCGCGCGGCGGCAGCTGGCGGACCTGATCAAGAAGGAGACGGCGGAGGGTGTGGGAGTGCTCCTGGTGACCCACCACGGAGAACTGGCCCGCGCGGTCGCCGACCAGGTGCTCGTCCTCAGCGACGGCAAGGTGGTGGCCGACGGCCACCCGGACAAGGTGCTCGCCACCGGGACCGACGGACTGACCTGGCTGGCTGAGAGCCCGGACGGTGCCCGGTGACGACCCTCGCAGAAGAGACCGGCGAGCGCTCCGCGGCCTGGTCCGACGAGGACGACTGGACCCGGGAGACGCTGCGGCTCGTCCGCGACCTGCGCACCCCGCACCGCCGCAAGAAGGCCGGCCAGATCGGCTACACCGTGTACTGCGTGGCGCTGCTCCTCGCGGTGTGGGGCGGGCTGCCGAGCCTGGGACTGTTCCTCGAGAAGTCGATGGGCGCCGACTACTCCGGCCACGGACCGGCGATCCTGGCCGCGCTGCCTGCCGGGTCCTGCGCGCTGGGGCTGGGGTGGCTGCTCGTCGCCGCCTGGGACGCCCAGTGGCGCGGGCCGGTGGTACCGCCGCGCGAGACCGTGGACTGGCTGCTGGCCCAGCCGGTGGACGCCGGCCGGGTGCTGCGGCCGTGGTTCTGGGGAGCGGCCGCGATCTCCGGTGGAGCAGGGCTGCTCGTCTCGGCCATCGGCACGATCGCGCTGGGCCTGACGGTCGGCGTGGGGCTGCCGGCCGCATTCGGCTGGTGCCTGCTCGGCGGCGTCGGCCTGCCGCTGCTGGCGACCGCGCTCGCCACCGCGGTGGAGGGCAGCGAGCGGGTGGCCCGCTGGGCCCGGCTGGCCACCCCGTACGTCGGCATGGCCGTGCTCGCGCTGGCGGCGCAGACCGTGATGGCGGTCAACGGTCACCGGCTGCCGGGATTGGAACGGGTGGAGCTGTGGTCCGGGCCCTGGGGCTGGGCCGGGCTGGCCGCACTGGCCCCCACACCGTCCGCGCTGCCCGGCGGCCAAGTCGGGGGCGTCCTGCTGGCGGTCGTGGTGGCCGGCGCGCTGGTCGCGGCACACCGCTACGCCGGGTCGCTGGCGCTGTCCGCGGTACGACGGCGTTCGCGCACCGCGACCGGGGTGATGGCCGCGCTGCGCACAGTGGAGTTCCGTACCGCGCGGCAAGTGGTCGCCGGGGTCACCGGCGGGGGCCGATCGGCACGCTGGCGGCTGCCGGCTCCCCGCTGGGCGCAACTGGCCGTACCGTGGCGCGACAGCCTCGCACTGCTGCGCGCCCCGGGCCGCCTGGGCCGCGCCGTGGTGCTGGGCGTACTGGCCGTGCTGGGCGCGGTGCTGGCCGCCTCGGCGCACGGCGGCACGGGCGTGACGGCGGCGCTGGCCGCACTGATCTTCGGCTACTGGTCGCTGACCCAGCTGATGGAGCCGGCCCGGCTGGAGACCGACGACACCCGGCGCGCGTCCTGGGCGCCCTACCCCTATCGGGACCTGATGCTGCGGCACACCGCGGTGCCCGTCGCGCTGGGGCTGGTGGGCACGCTGGTGGCGGCCGGGGTCCTGGCCGCGGAGGGCGCGGGGGCCCGCGCGCTGCTGGCGCCCGCCCTGGTGCCCGCGCTGGTGGGCGCTTCGCTGGTGAACGCCTGCCGGGGTGCGACCAAGCACCATCTGCTGATGTCGTCGGCCCAGTCTCCCGCCGGCAGCCTGGGCCCGGTGCTGTTCCTGGGCTGGTACGGCTCCGGGATGCTCGCGGCGGTGGCCCTGCTGGTCGTCCCGTTCCTGACCGCGCTGCATTCCGGCTCCGCCGCATCGATCGTCACCGCTGTCGCGGCAAGCGGCTTCGTGACCGTGATCATGGTGCGCTGGGCGGTCACGCGGATCGGGAACCTGACGGCGCCCTTGGCGGACTGACGGGGGTGATGCCGGTGGCTTGTGCCGTCACTTGCATCCCTCACATGTGGGGGCCGGCCGGTGACAGTGCCGGGGCTAGAGCACGGTGCCCTCCAGACACCGCCGGTCCTCTACCAGTTGCGGGCCCGGTAGCTTCTCCTGCCACGGCAGCACCGGCCCGATCGATACCCAAAGGGGTCTGGTGGGCTGGCTTCGGCTCGCTCGCGGGGCCGGATTCCGCTCACAACCGCCTGCCTTGCGACGGCGGCCAATGCCGGTGCGCACTGGCCGACAAGACGCCTTGGATGTTCGTACGCCGGCAGCGCCGCGGCGGCACCGTCGCGTGGGTGGCGGCCACCTGCCGCTCACCCATGTCGCTACGCCACAGGAGGGCGAGAAGCACAAGGCGATGAAGGAGCGGATCGCTCGCACCGCGTCCCGAAACGGGCTCCAGGTGCAGACCGAGGCCCGGTCCGCAGACGGAAAGGTGATCACCGACGTACTGGTGACCGGAGCCGGCGGAAGTGTCGGATGGGAAGGGCAGTACTCCCCCCCCCTCAGCGCCAGCACCGTACGTCGCCGCTCCGCCAACGCCAGGGCCCTGAACATCGCTCCGCTGTGGGTGACCGGGGACGAGACCTCCGCCCTGATCGACCGAGTGCCCTGGGCCCGCGTGGACAACGTGCCCTGGCAACGCATCGCCTCCCCCCTGACCATGATGATTCTTGGTGGCGTACGGCGCCTGCAGATCTGGAAGTGCACCCCCGTCAGCAAGCGCACCTGCCCAGAAGCCGGTCACCCCTGCGGAAGGTGGCACAGCGGCTGGTTCCTGCCCGCCCTGTGCATCCCACAGGAACGCGCCACCTCCCTGGACGAACTCGTCGTCACCAGCGCGTACGGCGAACACCTCGCCGTACGCGCCCGAAACCGGCACGACCCCAAGCGGATCTCCTACCTGTGGGCCCTCGCCCGAGATGGACGGCAGTGGCAAGAGATCACCGGCGAGAGCGACAGCCCGCCCGAGTCCGAACCGGACGACGAGCCAGTCACCTACACCGAGCAGGACCGCGACAGTTCCTGCCGCTACGGTGAAGAGCGACACGGGACCAGCGCTCCCCGTCCCCGGCGCGAAATGGCTTCAGCCATCGGCCTGCACACCTTCGACGAGGCCCACGACGCCACCCACCGCCAGCCGAGCCGCCCCATTCAGCTCCGGCTGACTCCTCGCGAGCGCTCAGTGGTTGCCACCCAGCAGTGTCCGCCCTGGGAGATCGGCCCATGCATGCTGCGTGCCGCCCCCATCCATCGCTACGGACCACGCAGTCCCCTCGTCTGCACACCCTGCTGCTCCAGCTCCCCGTTTCTCTGCCAGGCGGACTCCGACGCTGGGTGGGTGGCCCCTGTCCAAGCCCATTGCGGCAGTCGAAGGTGGTCAGCCACTCGATGCGAGCTGTACGAGGCGGGTTCAGAGGAGGCACGACTCGAAATCACCCTGACACGGCCATCATGTACACATCACCCGGGGAGGCGCCTTTCCAGGGATGCGTGGCCCGCCCGGGACGGTCCGGGATCGTATACAGCGGGCGGAGCCGTAGATCGCCGCGGCAAGCAGAGTAGGTCACCCGACCCGGACCGAGGTATCTCGCTCAGCGGCCCCCCTTCGCCGGGTGATCCGGGTGGGGCGCTCTCCGGCCCGCAGTCGGTTCGACGTGCCATCGGCAGTCCATTGGAAGGAAGTCGACTCCTTATCGGGGAGTGCGTACCGATTACCGGACGGTAATTCATTGCTGGTGGTTCGTCAATAAACACGGGTAGCTGGGATTTTGTGGCACCAAGATAAACAACATGCAACATCAAAATTTCTTTATTCAATTTCACTTGTTTATCTGTCAACCTTTGGCCGGGCTATGGATCAGTAGCCGTTGTTGCACGGACTGGCGCGCGCACCGCACAGCGGGCGCCAGCCTGTGCGCTCGTGAGTAAGGTCTGGCACTGGTGGAGATATCCGATCCCCTGTGGGCGCGGTTGTTGCGTCCGCTGGCCGGGGGTGTCGCGGGACTCATGGCGCTTGGTGCGCTGTCGGTCGCCGCATCCCCGGCATCCGCTTCCGAAGGTCCCGGTACGTCTGTGGTCGCTTCGGGTGACGGTTGGTCCGTCACCCAGGCCGCGGGTGGCTATGCCGTGTCGCTGACGCTGGACACGGCACTGCCCATGAGGGACGACGCCCCCGAATTGCTGGCTGACGGTGTCGACCTCGGTCCGGCCACGGAGTCCGCCGATGGGCGCACGCTCACGGTCACCACTCCCGACAGTTCGCCGGCCACGGCCAAGTCGATCACCTGGCAGTGGTCCAGCGGGGGTGACAGCACTGCCACCGGCCCGACAACGTTGCCATCGGCGGCCGGACAGGCCAAGGCCCTGAAACGGCTCTCGGCGGTCCCGAACGGCATCGGCGGTTCGGGACCCACCTCCGGGGACCCGACGACCAACGGCACGTCCCCGTACACGATCGCCGACTACAACTTCGGCGCGCAGTCGATCCCGTTGGCGGACATCGGCGGTATCCGAGGCGAGCTGGAAGGCCGTATCTACCTGCCCACCGGCACAGGCACCCACCCGCTGGTGGTCTTCGTGCACGGCCGCCACAGCTCGTGCTACAACCTCACGACGCTCAGGGGCGCCAGCGGTTGGCCCTGCCCCGACGGCACCGCCCCGGTCGTGAGCTACGCCGGGTACGACGCCGCGGGCAAGGCACTCGCCGCGGACGGCTACACCGTCGTGTCCATCTCGGCGAACGCCATCAACGCCAACGACAACCAGCTCTCTCCGGACGACGGCGCGATCACCCGCGGCCAGCTGGCCCTGGACACGCTGACCATGCTCAAGAAGGCCAACCAGGGTGAGTCCGTCAGCTACCACGACGCGGCGACCGACCAGGACGTGACGCTGGACCAGGCGCTCACCGCCGGCCAGGCGACCTACCCGGCCGGCGCCATGACCGCCGCGCAGCTCGTCGGCACCATGGACTTCAGCAGGATCGGGCTCATGGGCCACTCGCGAGGCGGCGAGGGCGTGGTGACCGCGGGTACCCTCAACGCGGGACTGGCGAACCCGTGGAACATCAAGTCGGTCTTCGCCCTCGCCCCGATCGACTTCACTCGCGCCACCCTGCCGGACGTCGTCACCACGACACTGCTGCCGTACTGCGACGGTGACGTGTCCGACCAGCAGGGTCAGCACTTCTACGCCGACTCGCGGGACAACACGTTCTCCGACGACGTCCAGCGTTCCGACATCTGGGTCATGGGCGCCGACCACAACTTCTTCAACACGTCGTGGACCCCGCCCTTCCCGGCAGGCTCGGACGACTGGTCGAGCTCCAACGACGCCGTCTGCGGCACGAGCAGCACGGCTCTGGCCTCGGGCAAGAACATCCGGCTCACGGCCGAGCAGCAGAACCAGGTCGGCGCGGCCTACATCTCCGGCTTCTTCGAGCTGACCCTCGGCGGACAGACCCAGTTCCAGGGGATGTTCGACGGTTCGCAGCTGGAGCCGCCGTCCGTGGCGGACTTCGCCGACGTGCGTACCGTGGCCGAGCAGCCCTCGTCCCTGCGCGAGGACATCGCCTCGTTCAAGACCACCAGCCCGCTGATCGGCACCACGACCGGGGCCACGGCCACGGTCTGCGCCAACAAGTACGGCCGCACCGTTCCCGAACCCCTGCCGTACTGCACCAACCCCGGGAGCACGCTCACCAATCAGCAGGTGCCCTACTGGACTCCCGCGTCCTTCGCACCGAACGTCCCGCTGAATCCGATGACGCACCTGACCTGGACGACGGCCGCCGGAGCGCTCGGCGTGACCATCCCGGCCGCACAGCGGAACGTGTCCGGTTACGAAGAGATGACCGTGAGCATGTCCCCGGACGAGAGCGTCACCACCGGGACGGACATGACGCTGAGTGTGACCGACGCCTCCGGTCGCACCTGGAGCGACCTGGTGTCCGACCTCAACAGGTGGGGCGTCACCAGGATGCCGTCCAGCACGTCGACCAGCCTCAACAAGATCGTGCTGCAGCAGGTGCACGTGCCCACCGCGACCCTGGCCGCGGCGGGTCTGGACCTCAAGCACGTCACGAAGGTCACGTTCACCGCGGCCGTCGGCGCCGACGCCGTGACCACCGGTGGCGTGTACCTGTCGGACCTGGGCTTCGACAGCAAGGGCGTGGGCACCCCCGACCCCCGCACGCGGACCACGGTGAACGTCGCGTCGACCGCCGCGGAGGAAGGCAGCGGCCCGGACACGGACGATGTCGCGGTCTACCTCTCGCAGCCGAGCACGACGCCGGTCACCGCGTACCTGACCGTGGTGGGTTCGGCCACGGGCAAGGTCGGCCTCGCCATGCAGCCCGTCACCTTCCAGCCCGGCACGACCTGCCAGGCGGTGACGGTCCCGGTGACGGGCGACACCGTGGCCGGAGCGACCCCGACCACCGCGTACAAGATCGGGGTGTCGAACTCCACCAACGCGGTCCTGGGCAGCCAGGACTTCGGCACCCTCACGGTCCGCGAGGACGACGGCGTCACGGGCACCACGTCCGCCGTGCCCCCGGTCGGTGCCCAAGGCAGCGTCTGCGCCGAACACCAGGCACTCTCGCAGCCGGGGACGCTGGCGGTCAGTGACAGCAAGCCCGCTCCGGGCGCCACGGTCACGGTCGGCGGCTCGGGCTACCGCAGCGGCGAGAGCGTGGCCTTCACGCTCGCTTCCACGTCGCTCGGCAGCGCCGTCGCCAACAGCGACGGTAGCGTCTCGTTCCAGGCCGTGCTGCCTGCCGACCTGGCCTACGGCGGCACCACCGTCACCGCGGTCGGAGCAGGCTCGGGCTACACCGGGACGGCTGACATCGATGTGCTCGCCACGACATCGACGACCCTGAGCCTGAACCCGGCCGCTCCTGGCATCAACAAGGCGGTCGCGCTGAAGGCGGCCGTCACCGGCGACGGAGCCGACGGCGGAGTGGTGACTTTCCGCGACGGAACCACCGTCCTCGCGCAGGGCACGGTCACCGGCGGGACGGCATCGTTGTCCGTACCGGCCGGATTCAAGGCAGGGACGCACAGCTTCACCGCGTCCTTCGAGGGAACCGCCACCGCGGACACCTCGGCCTCGGACGCCGTGCAGCTCGTCCTGACCAAGGGCCAGAGCGCCATTGCCGTGTCGCTGCAGCAGACCTCCACCACCTACGGGCACGCGGTCTCCGGGATCTTCGCGGTGGCGGGTGCCGACAGCGGCACGGTGAAGGTCAGTTACGGAACCGGCTCGCTGTCCGCGAAGGTCGGCGCCTCGGGCTCCGGCAGGTTCACGCTGCCGGCGTCCCTGTCCGTCGCCAGCCACACGGTGTCCGTACAGTTCACCGGCACCGACGTCGTCGCCCCCAGCGGTGTCACGACGCAGAAGCTGAAGGTCGCCAAGGCGAAGTCGGCCACGACGCTCACGCTGTCCCGGACCAAGGCGACGCACGGCAAGACCGAGAAGGTCCGGGTGGTGGTGGGCGGGCACAGCGGTGCCGCCTATCCGACCGGCACGATCACGGTGACCGCCAAGGTCGGCAATACGACCGCAACCACCAAGGTCACCCTGACGGCAGCCGCGAAGGGCGCTCACAGCTTCACGATCAAGCTGCCCAACAAGAAGGGAACAGCGACGGTCACGGCCGTCTACGGCGGGAACGGCAACTATGTCAGCAGTACTTCGGCGCACAAGAAGCTCACGCTGACCTGATCCGGGTCGGCTGACGCGGTGGGGGGAGGGGCCGACCGGGTCCCTCCCCCACTGGCGTCGAAGCCGGACTCGCCAAGTCGTCCCCGCCCGCCAGGTCGGCCGTCGTGCTTGCGGAACAGGTCCGGTCCGTGTGCGAAGCAGCCTCCCAAGTGCTCGCGGGGTGGGCAAACCGCCCTCCGGTGGGAGAGGCCCAAGCCTCTGCTGGTGACGCTCGGTGCGGCCGGCTGTCGAGGCCCGGCAGTCGGCCGCCGCCCCCGTTCACCCCCGCCGGGGCAGGCTCCAGTGGTGCGGTGCGATCAGCTTGCGTACGGCGGGCTCCGGGCCCCACGAACCGGGCGCGTACAACTCCACGGGCGGCGGGTTCTCCAGCAGCGGGGCCGATGCCTCCCACAGGCGCTCGATGCCGTCGGAACGCGTGAACAGCGACTGGTCGCCCAGCATCGCGTCCAGGATCAGGCGTTCGTAGCCGTCGAGCGCGTGCATCGAGTTGAAGGACTCGGCGTAGCTGAAGACCATCTCCGCTTCGCGCAGGCGCATCGCGGGGCCGGGGTCCTTCGCCAGGAAGCAGGCCGTGATGCGGCCGGGGTCGTCGAAGTCGATCATCAACTCGTTGCTCCGGACGCCGGCGCCCGCCCGTGCGGCCAGCGGGAACATGCGCAGCGCCGGTTCCCGGAAGCCGAGCGTCACCACGTGCCGCGCCTCGCCCAGCGACTTGCCCGAGCGCAGGTAGAACGGCACCCCGGCCCAGCGCCAGTTGTCGATGCCGACGCGCAGCGCGATGAAGGTCTCCGTGTCGGACTTCGGGTCCACGCCGGGCTCGGAGCGGTATCCCTCGTACTGCCCGCGGACGACATGGGCCGGGTCGACGGGCTTGAGCGACTGGAAGACCTTCTCCTTCTCGTCCCGCATGGAGTGCGCCTCGAGCGCCGTGGGGGGCTCCATCGCCACGAATCCCAGGAGCTGGAACAGGTGCGTGACGATCATGTCCCGGAAGGTGCCGGTGCCCTCGAAGAACTGCGCGCGGCCCTCGATGCTGATGCTCTCCGGCACGTCGATCTGCACATGGCTGATGTGGTCGCGGTTCCAGATCGGCTCGAAGAGGCCGTTGGCGAAGCGGAGGGCGAGGATGTTGTCGACCGACTCCTTGCCGAGGAAGTGGTCGATGCGGAACACCCGAGACTCGTCGAAGACCGCGTGGATCGACGCGTTCAGCGCTCGGGCGGAAGCGAGGTCCGTACCGAAGGGCTTCTCCACGATGATCCGGCCGTTCTCGGCCAGGCCGCTCGCCCCGAGCGTCTCCACCACGGAGACGAACGCGCTCGGCGGCACCGCCAGGTGGAACAGGCGCCGCGGGCTGGCCCCGATGGCCTTCTCGGCCTCCTGCACGGCCGCGAGCAGCGGCCCGGCGGCTCCGGGATCGCACGCGCCGAAGGAGAGCGTGGACTCGAACTCCCGCCACGCCTTGCCCTCGGGCTTGGACCGGCCGAACTCCGCGACCGCATCCCGCGCGTGCTTGCGGAAGTCCTCGTCGCTCATCGTGCTCTGGGCCGGAGCCGAGCCGACGATACGGTAACGGGCAGGCAGCAGCCCCGCCTTGGCCAGGTGGAACAGCCCGGGCAGCAGCTTGCGGCGGGCGAGGTCTCCGGTCGCGCCGAACAGCACCACCACGTGGTCGTCGGGCACCGGGCCATGACTCGGCGAGGGGGAGTGGCGGGTCATCGCGCCCTCACCCGGTCTTCTCGACGTGGCCGCCGAACTCGCCGCGCATCGCGGACAGCACCTTGTCGCCGAACTCGCCCAGTCCGCGCGACGCGTACCGCTCGGCGAGCGCGGCGCTGATGACCGGGGCAGGGACGCTCTCGTCGATCGCCGCCTGGACCGTCCAGCGGCCCTCACCGGAGTCCGAGACCCGGCCGGTGAACGAGTCCAGTTGCGGCGAGCGGGCCAGCGCGTCGGCGACGAGGTCGACCAGCCAGGACCCGACCACCGAGCCTCGGCGCCACACCTCGGCGACCTCGGCCACGTCGATCTCGTACGGGTACGCCTCGGGCTCGCGCAGCGGCGCGGTCTCGGCGTCGACGGTCCGGTGGCCCAGCCCTGCGTCCGCGTGCCGGATGATGCTCAGGCCCTCGGCGATGGCGGCCATCATCCCGTACTCCACCCCGTTGTGGACCATCTTCACGAAGTGGCCGGCGCCGCTAGGCCCGCAGTGCAGATAGCCCTCCGGCGCGGTCCCGTCGGACCTGGTCCTGCCCGGTGTGGGCTCGGCGTTCCCGCGGCCGGGGGCGATGGTGCGGAAGATCGGGCCCAGCCGCTCCACCGGCTCGTCCTCGCCGCCGATCATCAGGCAGTAGCCGCGTTCGAGCCCCCAGACGCCGCCGGAGGTGCCGCAGTCCACGTAGTGGATCCGCTGCGGGGCGAGCTGCTTGGCGCGGGCCATGTCGTCGCGGTAGTACGAGTTGCCGCCGTCGATGACGGTGTCGCCGGGCTCCAGCAGAGGCGCGAGTTCGTCGAGCGTCGGCTGCACCACCCCGGCGGGCAGCATCAGCCAGACGTTGCGCGGCGTCTCCAGCTTCTCCACGAGCTCCTGGAGGGAGCCGGCGCCCGTCGCGCCCTCCTTCTCCAGCTCCAGCACGGCATCGCGGCTGAGGTCGTGCACGACGCACCGATGGCCGTCGCGCATCAGCCGGCGCACGAGATTCGCGCCCATCCGGCCGAGCCCGATCATGCCGAGCTGCATGGGTGAGTCAGTGGCCATGGTCGGTCTCCCCGTTCGTCAGCGGCGGCCTGCGCGGGCCGGACGTGGGTCTCGCGGTCGATGCCTGTGCGGGCGGCCGTGTTCCGGACGCCCGAGGCGGAATCTACCTATTCGGGGTGTTTGGTGCTCAGGGGATACCCGTCCCGGGACGGCGGTTCGCGGTCGGGCCCGGCCCGCGATCCCCCTCCGCGCCGGGGGTTCCCCTCTGCCGAGTGAGGTCCGGGCCGCGCTGCGCCGTACCGGTGACGTGTGACCACGCAAAGACTCGCGCCGAGCGCCGAGCGCCGTCGGCGTCGGCGTGGGCGGGTACTCCGGTGCGCGGTGGGTGTCCCGGCCCGATGTGACGGCGGCGGGAAGCTTGCGCCGCGCGTGGCGCCGGGTCCGTCCGGACGGACCCGCTCGGGCTGATTCCGGCGGGCATCAGCGGCGCGGTTCCGCGGCCCGTTTTTCAGCTGGGCCGGGCGGGCGATTTTCGGTTCTTCAAGGTCGGCCCGCCGTGGTTGGTGCGGCAGTCTGCGGATACAGCACCGCGAGGATCCGTTCGAAGCGTGCCGTCATGTCGTCGGCGCTCTGCTCGGGGTGGTGGCGCCACCAGGCGACTGCGGCGCTCACGGTCCCGTACCACAGGTGCGTGGCGAGGTCGGTGTCGAGCGCCTCGCCCGCCTCCGAGGAGCCGAGGAACTCGGCCACGCCGACCGCTCCGAGGCGGTTCAGCTCCTGTCGGTAGACGGCAGCCGCCGCATGGAGGGGCCCGTCGGCCGGCAGCGTCGTGTCATAGACGAGAGCCCAGTCGTCGACACGGGGCTCCAGCCTCCGGAAGATGGCCTCGAGAGTGCGCGCGGCACGCGTGATGTCGGACGGACCCTCCTGCGCCGCAGCGACGGCTTCGACGAGGCGGGATCCGGCGTACTCCAGGCACATCAAGTAAAGGCCGTCCTTGGAACCGAAGTACTCGTAGATCATGGGCTTGCTGATTCCGGCACGCGCTGCCACCGCGGCGGTCGACCCGCGTGCGTAGCCCTTGGCGCCGAACTCGTGTGCCGCCGCGTCCAGGATCAGCCTCTCCCGGTCGGCGCGGGGCATCCCCTTTGTCCCGGCCGTGCGGGCGGCCTTCTCCTCCTTGTCCATGGGCCCATCCTATGCGAAAGTGACCGACGGGTAATTTACCCGGCGTTCAGATCGGGGGTGCGGCATTGGGCAGCAAGACGCGGTCGTGGTGGGGATGGGGAAACGTCGAGGACGCGGTGACGGGCGCGGAGCGTGCGGAGATCACCCGGCGTACCGCGGAGATGCTGCCGGGCGCCGACCTGACGGTGCACGAGGCCCCGCCGATCGAATCGTTCGAAGTGCGGGCGAGCCGCGTCCAGGCGCCGCCGGCTCTGGCGTCGATCGCGTCCGCCGATGTGCGCGACCGGCTCGCGCACAGCCACGGGCAGGCGTTCCGCGATGTCGTGAGAGCGCTGCTGGGGCGCCTGCCCCACGTGCCGGACCTCGTGGTGCGCCCGACCTCCGAGGGACAGGTCGTCGATCTCCTGGACTGGTGCAGTGACGCCGACATCGCAGCCATTCCCTTCGGCGGTGGTTCCTCGGTGGTGGGAGGCGTCGAACCGAGGGTGGGAGACGCCTACGCCGGGGTGGTCAGCTTGGACATGGGAGCGATGGACCAGGTCCTGGAGATCGACCGCACCAGCCGGGCCGCGCTCGTCCAGGCCGGGGTCCTCGGCCCTCACCTGGAGGACCAACTGCGGCCCCAGGGCTACAGCTTGAGGTTCTTCCCCCAGTCGTTCGAGTTCTCCACCCTCGGCGGCTGGCTGGCCACCCGCGCCGGCGGCCACTACGCAACGAACCTCACCCGCATCGACGACCTGACCGAATCGTTGCGGGTCGTCACTCCCAGCGGGGTCCTCGAGTCCCGCCGTCTGCCGGGCTCGGGGGCCGGACCGTCCCCCGACCGGATGTTCCTCGGCTCGGAGGGAGCGCTCGGCGTCATCACCCAAGCCTGGGTCCGTCTCCAGGACCGGCCGCGGTGGCGTGCGGGAGCCTCGGTGGGCTTCGCCGACCACAACGCGGGCGTGCGCGCGGTGCGCGCCCTGTCGCAGTCCGGCCTGAACCCCGCCAACTGCCGCCTCCTGGACCCCATGGAGGCGTTCATCAACGCCGCCGCCCCGACCGCCGTCCTGGTACTCGGCTTCGAATCCGCCGACCACCCCGTCAACGCCTCGATGGAACGCGCGCTGGACCTGTGCAGGGACCATGGCGGCAGCCTGGCCGAGGAACCGCGCTACGCCGACACCGCGGAGCAGGACGCACGGACCGGGGCCGCCGACACCTGGCGCAACTCCTTCTTGCGCATGCCCTACCAGCGGGACGCTCTCGCCGCTCAGGGCATGATCGTGGAGACGTTCGAGACGGCCTGCACATGGGACCGGTTCGACACCCTGCACGCCGCCGTCGACGCCGCTGCCCAGGACGCGATGCGCCAGGTCGGCGCAGAAGGTGTCGTGACCTGCCGCTTCACCCACGTGTACCCCGATGGTCCGGCCCCGTACTTCGGTGTCTACGCCGCAGGGAAGTGGGGCAGGACGGTCGAGCAGTGGGACGAGATCAAGCAGGCGGTCTCCGAGGCGCTGATCAGCTGCGGGGCGACCATCACCCATCATCACGCGGTGGGGCGCGACCACCGCCCGTGGTACGACCGCCAGCGCCCGAACCTGTTCGCCGCCGTCCTGCAGGCCGGCAAGACGGTCCTCGACCCGGCCGGAATCCTCAACCCCGGCGTTGTCATCGATCCATCGGGTTCCAGCCGCGATGCGCACGGCCCACGTGCCTGCAACGCGCCCGGCAGATGATCGTCGCGCCGCCGTCGGTTCTGGCGGACACCACCCGGGCTTCCCTGCGGAAATGCATTCTGGATCATGTACGTTGAACGTTGCTGAACTCGGCCGGGTGACGTCGGGGCCGTGCGCGCGCATCCACGTCATGCAGACCTGCCGCCTGCGACGGCCGGGCGGTGCGCCGGGCCGGGCGGTGGCCGGACCTCTCATCAGCGCCTCCGACAGCACCCCGCGGGCCCGGTGCCCGTTCACCAGCCGGGATAGCGGCTCAACCAGTGCTCGTCCCAGCCCCCGGTGTACTCGCCGCCGCTGGGTGCGTCGGTGAGCTGAGCGAGGAGGTCGCGGGCCAATGTGTCCAGGACCCAGGCCAGTTCGTGGCGGCTGACCAGGTCGACGGGCAGGGCCTCCACACCGTGCGCCGCACCGAGCAGCGCGCCGGCCACGCAGGCGACGGAGTCGCCGTCCGGGGCCCCGGCGGCGAAGCGCAACGCTTCACCCACCTGCTCGCGCCGGGGGAAGGAGGCGGCGACGTAGACACCGCCGAGCAGGGCCGAGGGGGCGGTGGCGTCGGGTGCGAGCCGCGCGAGGCGCTTGGCGTCGCCCCGGTGGGCGACGGCCTCCCGAAGTGCCGCCTCGAGCATGTCGAGTTCCTTGCCCGCCGGGCCGCGCTCGTCCCCGCGGAGCGCCTGGAGGCCGTCACTCAAGGCCTCTCGCACCTGCCCGCCCGTCAGGCAGTGCCCGGCAAGCACCGCCGCGTGGGCCGCCGCGGACTGCGCGGCCGGGTCGCCGTGGGTGAGGGCGGCGATCTCGCGGGCCCACTGGGCCGCCCGTTCGGAGCCTTCCGCCGCGTCGAGCACCGCGAGGGGGAGGGTACGGGTCAGCGCGTGGCAGCCGCGGCTGTTCGTCGTCGGCCGCTTCACGCCGCCCTGCTCGATCTTGGCGAGGGCGGCCACGGTCGCCGGTGCCGAGCCGCGTCGTTCCGCCAGGACGGGTACGTGGGCGAGCCAGCCGTCGGGCCACACCCCTTCGCCCGACCCCCGTCGCTCGGCCTCCAGACCTTGCAGCGCGGCCCACCTGCCGTAGGCGTGCCAGACCACCGACGGCGGGTGACAGATGCCCTTGTGGTCGCCGCGGACCAGTGCGCGGATCGTGCCCTCGACGGTGAAGCACGCCAGTTGGGTGCTGACGCCCGCCCGCAACGGGCCTTCGGCCGGCAGCTTGCTCCCGGCACGGCCCACCGTGTCGCCCACCGCGAGACCGAGCAGCAGTCCGCGTACCCGGGACACCGACTCCTTCGACGTGAGCAACCCCCGCCGCCGCTCCCGCTCCGCGTCACGGCCCGGGTGCGGCTCCACGGACCTCAGGTCGGCAGTGACACCGTCCGACCGGTCCGGCACGCGCTCCTCCAGGACCCGCTGCCGGCGGGCCTCCTGATCGTCCAGGACGGCCTGCGACTGCTCGGGGGTGACATCCTCGGGGTGGACGATCCACTCGATGCCCCACGTCCGTGTCCTCCCGGTGGCGGCGGACCCGGTCGGCCGGGGGCCGTCGCCGCCTTCGGTCCTGCCACTCGTCCCTGTCGGGCCGGCGGTCCCGGCGGTCAGTTCGTGGACCGCGTCCTGGAGTTCGGGGTGCGCGTGGAGGTGCCAGCCGCCGGTGAGTGCCGTGCGCAGGTCCCGCAGCGCGGTCTCCGCGTCGATGCCCTTGGCCAGGTGGCTGTAGACGGCGGCGACGGCCGGGGTGCGGCTCTGCCCGGCGAAGCAGTGGAGCAGGACCCGCTTGCCCTCCTGGCGCAGGCGCAGGACCTCGCGGGCGGCCTGGTCCACGACGTAGTGGAGGTTGGCGTTCGAGCCCTGGCTGTCCACCAGCCAGACGCGGACCTGCTCGACGTCGGTGCCCGTCCCCGGCAGGAGCGGTGCCGTGCCGATGCGGCAGAGCGAGACCACGGCGTCGACGTCTACCGGCCCGGCACCCTGGGCGAGGGCCAGGTTGCCCAGGACCACGCCGGGGTCGTGGGGGTGGGGTACGGCGAAGCTGCTGTGGTCGCCGGACGGCAGGTGCGGCGACGAGGGCCAGCCGAGCTTGTCGTCGCTCCCGCCCCGGGCGGTGAGCGCGGCCAGCCGGACCAGGTCGGGCGCGGTGAGGCCCGGCCAGCCGTTGACGGCCTGCTGCCACTCCAGCGGGACGCCCGAGCAGCCCCAGCGCGCGCCGAGCAGGGCGCCCGCGATGGCCGCGACGGTGTCGGTGTCCGTGCCGGCCCGTACCGCCGCCTCCAGAGCCAGTTGCAGGTGCTGGGCGGGGAAGCCGCCCTCGGCGAGCCTCAGTTCGGGGACCGCGGTGCGGGTGACGGCCGACCAGGCGGCCTGGAGGGCGCCGACGACCCAGCCGTTGTTGCCGAAGTGGCGCGGCGGATGGGCCTCTGCCTCGTCCAGCCGCTCGGCCCACGTCGCCCGGCGCTCGGCAGGGAGCAGGTCCAGGCCCTCGCGTACGCCGTCGAACGTGCCGTGCAGCACCGCCGTGCGGATGCCGGAGCACCACAGCACGCAGGCGTCGGCGCAGTCGGGGTCGGGGTGGGTGAGGGCGCTGACGGCGACGGCGGCCTCGGCCATCGCGGCGGCGTCGCCGAGGTGGGCGAGGGCGACGATCCCGGTCCGCATCAACGAGCCGTTCCCCGCGCTGCGGAGGTTGCCGGCGGTGTACTCCCGGGCGGCCTCCCGCATCGCCGTGCCCGCCGAGCCGGGTGCCCGGGCGGCGGTGCTCAGGATCACGCTGGTCTGGTTGCCGACGTCGCTGGCGCCCTCGCTCAGCCAGCCCTGGAAGTTCGCGGCGATCGCGTCCAGGGCTTCGGGAGTGCGCAGATCCGCTCCGGTCGCCGCCACCTCGGCGATGCAGACCTGCATCTGGGTGTCGTCGGAGTACTCGCCGGGCTCGTACGGTCCGAGGCCGCCGCCGATCATCCGCGGCTGCTGGTCCTCGCGCAGCGTCGGCTTGAACTCGTACGGCACGCCCAGCGCGTCGCCCACGGCCGCGCCGAGCAGCACCCCGGCGGCCCGGTCCAAGACCCGCGCGTCCAGATGGGAGTCGCTTACGGGGGCGTGCGCCATGGGTGTCCTCCAGGTCGTCGGGCGGTACACGCAGGACGGGCCGCGGTCCTGATGTCGCGTCAGCCTCGCACGCCGAGGACTTATCGTCAATGGGACCTTATGGGGTGTCGATCGGGGCCTCAAGGGGCCGACGAACGAACCGTTTTGGACCGCCGTCCCCGCCCGCCCCAGCGGACCATTCCGCTGCTTGTTTACTTTTGCTTTAACGCCGTTCATCTGCGCCGCTCAGGATCCGCCATGGGCATGTCGTGGGTCTTTCCCGACGTGCCCTTTACCTTGCATCGATCGGGAGGGGCAGTTCGTGAAGCGGCCAACACAGTGGCGCAGACGGCCACATGGCGGATCCGGGGGATCGGGCGGCCGGCGGCTGCTCGGGGCGGCGCTCGCCTCGCTGCTGCTCGTGAGCGGGAACCTGACCGCGGCGTACGCCGCCGACTCCGCGCCGGAGCGCAGCGCGTCGGCCGACGCCCCGGCCTTGCCGGTCCTCACGCCCGGCGACGGCACGTACCTGGAGGGCACCCGGAAGCTCGTGGCCACGCCCACGGCCGCCGGTGACTCCATCCGCAGGATCACCGTCGACGGCAAGGGCATCGACGCCGAACCGACGATCGGCGTGTCCCGGCTGAGCTTCGACGTCGGGTCGAACTCCACCGAGGCCCGCTACCACAACCACATCCTCGTCAACGGCGACTACCGCGCCGACATCGGCGACCTCGTCAACCAGCGCGGCACCGTCGAGATCCCCAACGACCGCCTGCACAAGGGCGAGAACACCGTCGAGTTCTTCGCCGGCACGGTCGACAGCTCGTGCGGCACCAACTTCGACGACTTCGTGCTCTCCGACATCGGCCTCGACCTGCTCGGCGAGGTCGCGGACGGCGAGGAGAACGAGTACACGTACTCCTTCGGCGACGGCAGCTGCGGCAGCAACACCACGCTGCTGACGAAGGCGAAGCTGAGCTTCTTCGTCCTGGGCGACCCGCAGGCCACCACCGGCCTGTCCGCGGACGTCGACACCACCGGGCTGTCCAACGGCGAGCACGTCATCGGCGCGCGGACGGTCTCGGGCGAGTCCGTCAAGAACACCGTGACGGTCAACAACGCCCCGGCGGGCGCCCCCAAGCTGCTGCCCACGGACGGCACGCTGGTCAAGGGCCTCCAGCCGGTCTTCGCGAACTTCCCCGCGGGCGCCGAGGGCGACACCGCGGCGCTGACTGTGGACGGCAAGGTGCCCGCCACGGCCGCGCACCTCGGCAACGGCGCGGCGACGTTCTCCTTCGACGTCGGGTCGAACTCGATCGACGACAGGTACGACAACTTCCTGCTTGTCAACGGCAAGCGCATCGACCTCGGCGGCACCTGGGTGAGCCAGCGGGTCGACATCGCGGTCCCGGCGCGCTTCCTGGTCCCCGGTGACAACACGATCACCGTGGTCACCAGCGCGTACAAGGAGACCTGCGGCAACAACCGCGACGACTTCGACATCTCCGGGCTCGCGCTGACCCTCGACGGCGGCACCGTCACCGGCCACGGCATCGCCGACTCCTACGCCATGGGCGACGGCAGCTGCGGCAACAGCGCCACCCGCCTGCGCGAGGCGGACCTGCACTGGACGATCGACGCCCCGGCCGTGCACGCCGAGCCGACCCTCGGCGCGGGCAACGCGACCCTCGGCTTCACCGTGGGCACCAACTCGATCGAGGCCCGCTACCAGAACCACCTGCTGGTGAACGGTCAGAAGCACGTTCTCGACGGCGACTTCGTCAGTCAGCGGGTGAACCTGGCGCTCCCCAACGAGTGGCTCGTCCCCGGCTGGAACACGATCGACTTCGTCACCGGCACGTTTCCGACGTCCTGCGGCGACAACCGCGACGACTTCGCCGTCTCCGACATCACCCTCACCCCGGCGAGCGGCACGGCCACCGGCCGCATGCTCAAGGGCTCGTACAGCCTGGGCGACGGCAACTGCGGCGACAACGTCAACCCGCTGACCGAGATCGACCTCGAGTTCTTCGTCGACGGCCCCGCCCAGGGCCTGCGCGCCGACCTCGACACTGCGGAGATCGCCGACGGCACGCACACCCTGGCCGCGACGTCGAAGACCGGCAGGACCGCCACCCGTGTCCTGGTCACCGACAACTCCGCACCCGAGATCGCCTCCAGCGTCCCCGCCGCCGGGCAGCGAATCACTTCCTCGGTCGTCCTCGACGTCCGCCTGAAGGACCTCTCCGCCGTCGTGACCGGGCCGGTCGTCACCCTCGACGGCAGGCCGGTCCAGCTTGGTGCGGCGGTGGGCCCCGGCCTGTCCGCCGGTGAGCACACGCTGGCGGTGTCCGCCACCGACGGCGTCGGCAACAGCGCGAGCCGCGAGGTGAGGTTCACCTCCGCGGGCATCCCCGACGTCCCGACCGGCCTCTCCCCGGCGTCCGGCACGACCGACGCGGGGGGCAGCGTCCAGCTGTCGGCGAAGGTCGCCGAGCCCGACGGGGGCGAGGTGATGGCGACGTTCTCCGAGACCGAGATCGTCACGCCCGACCACGTCTACCAGGGCACCGCCCCCGCCGTTCCCACCACGCTCAAGGTCGACGGCGAGCAGAAGCTGAAGGCCACCGGCATCGAGCCCGCCGACGGCGCGACGATCGACGCGCCGGCCGGTGACGCCGTCACCTACCAGCGGTTCGACGTCCGGGCCAAGGACCTCGTCGACGCGCCCGTGCTGCGCTGGGAGGGGACCATCGACCCCGAGCGGCTGGCGGCGCTGCGCGTGTGGAACTCCGCGACCGAGCGGTGGGACGTCCTGACCAGCGCCCGCGGCGCCGTCAAGGGCGACACCGTGCTGACCGCGGCGGTCGACCGGAAGTATGTCGACGGCACCAAGGTGCACGTCATGGTGACCGGTGAGGACCCGTTCGCCGACGACATCGACGCCGGCGACCCGAACACCTTCGCCGACCCCGACTCCTACGACTTCTCGATCGTCCACTACACCGACACGCAGTACCTCTCCGAGGGCGCGGTCGAGCAGGAGACGGCCGAGGAGCGCGCGGTCTGGGAGAAGGCGTACGGCGACGTCTCGCGCTGGATCGCCGACAACAAGGACAAGCGCAAGATCGCCTACGTCGCGCACACCGGCGACCTCATCGAGAACAACATCCGCAAGCCCGCCGACGAGGCAACGCAGCGCCAGGTCACCGGTGAGCTGGAGCTCTCCTCGAAGCAGCAGAAGATCCTGGACGACGCCGGCGTGCCCAACGGCGTCATCGCGGGCAACCACGACAACCAGTCGGGCACCGAGAACGGCCCGGGCGCCATCTACAACAAGTACTACGGCCCCGACCGCTACCAGGCGCTGTCCAAGGGCTGGGAGCACGCCGAGTACGGCGGCCCCTGGCGCGAGGGCGACAACCAGAACCACTACGACCTGTTCTCCGCCGGCGGCCTCGACTTCGTCGTGGTCGGCCTGTCCTACGGGGTGACGCGCGAGGAGGCCGAATGGGCCGACTCGGTCTTCAAGCGCTTCCCCGACCGCAACGGCATCCTGCTCTCGCACGACTACCTCGCACCCAGCAGCAACCCCAACGGCCGCGGCGCCCCGTTCTCCGCGCCCGACGGCTCGATGCTCTACAAGACCGTGGTCCAGGACAACCCGAACGTGTTCCTGATCCTCGCCGGTCACGAGCACGGCGTCGGCACCAACATCAAGCCCCGGGTCGGCGAGGTCGCGCACGACGTCGTGGAGCTGCTGGCGGACTACCAGTTCTACACGGTGTCCGCGGACCGGCTGGGCCTCACCGAGATCGGCGGCTACAAGCCCGACGACCAGCTCCAGTTCGGCGCGAGCTTCTTCCGGATGCTCCAGTTCGACGTCAAGCGCTCCCAGCTGACCGTCGACACCTACTCGCCGCTGCTCGACGAGTTCGGCGCCACCGAGTACGACACCGACCACCGGTACGACGGCACCGAGGACAACATGGTGCTGCCGGTCGACCTCAGCAGCCGCAGGACGACCTTCAGGACCGACTCGCTGGCGCTCTACAACCCCGTGAGCGTCATCGGCGAGGCCAAGGCCGCCTCCGGCGGGGTCGCCTCGGTGACCTGGCGGGACCTGGAGCCGGACACGACGCACGCGTGGATCGTCACGGCGCGCTCCACCGGCGGCGGCGTCACCGGCTCCGAGCCGGCCGTGTTCGTGACCAAGGACGCCAAGGGCAGGGCCGGTTCGTGGGGGCCGGAGGACTCCGCGTACCCGTGGTTCGGCCCGTCCGCGTCCCGCGGGTGACGTGCTGACCGGCTGACCGCCCGCCGTCCCGGACCCGACCCGGTCCGGGACGGCGGGCGCGCCGCTTCCACCCCCTTCGACCACGAGAACCGGGATCCCCATGCGTTCCGCCGCTCCGCGCCTGCCCGCCGCGCTCCTCACCGTCGTCGCGGCGCTCCTGACCCTGCTCGCCGCCGGCCTCGCCCGCCCCGCCCCGGCCGCCGCGCACGACGCGACCACGACCGCGTACGTCGAGGTGACGGGCACCGGCACCGATGTCCGGGCGGAACTCGACCTCGAGTACGACCTCCTGATGAAGTCGGCCTGGCTGTACGAGGAGGCGTACGGCGCGAAGGACCGCGCCGAGCAGCTGCGCCAGCTCAAGGCCAACGCCCAGGCCGTGAACGCGTACGTCACCGGGCGCTTCGCCCTCGCCCACGACGGCACCGCCTGCGCACCCCGGCCGGCCGGGGACGCCCGCGTCCACACCCGCGGCAGCCGCCCGTTCGCCGTCCTCACCCTGGCCTACGACTGCCCCGCCGGCGCGGACGGCACCTACACGGTCTCCAGCGCCCTGTTCCCCGACGCCGAGAGCTTCGTCCACAGCACGGAGACGATCGTCCACTACGACATCGACGGGCAGCGCGGCTCCCAGGTGCTCACCGCCGCCGAGCCGACCCTGACGACCGGGGGACACCACCAGTCCCGCCAGATCGCGGACTTCTTCCTGCTCGGCATGGAACACCTGCTGTTCGGCCTGGACCACATCCTCTTCCTGCTGTCCCTGCTCATCGGCGCCCGCGGCCTGCGCGACGTGCTGCTCGCGGCGACCGCCTTCACCGCCGCGCACAGCGTCACCTTCCTGCTGGCGGCCATGGGCGTCGTCACCGTGCCGGCGGCGGTCGTCGAACCGGTCATCGCCGCCTCGATCGCCGCCATGGCGTGCGCGGGCATTTTTCTGCGGGACCGCGAGGGCACCGGGCGCTGGCGCCTGCCGGTGGTCTTTCTCTTCGGCCTGGTGCACGGCCTCGGTTTCGCGGGGGCGCTCGGCATCGACGAGAGCTGGTCCTGGGAACTGCTGCTGTCGCTGCTCAGCTTCAACGTCGGCATCGAGGCGGTGCAACTGGGCGTCATCGCCGTGGTGTTCCCGCTGCTGGTGCTCCTGCGCAGGACCCCCGCGCACCGCTGGGTCCTGCCCGCGATGACCGCGCCGATCGTGATCGTCAGCCTGTACTGGTTCTGGGACCGGGTGACCGCCGTCCCGTCGTGACCGCGGGCGCGGGATTGGTGAATCGCCATTCACCCGATAAGGTGAATCGCGATTCACCGTCCCGTCGCCTCGTCTGGAGACGCCCCCATGGCCCAGCCCGCCCCGGTTCCCGACACGACCAGGACCGGGCCCGTGCCGGGCGGCCTGCGCAAACGGCTGACCGTGCCGGTGCTGGCATTCGGCGGCATCCTCATGGCCGTCATGCAGACCGTGGTCGTCCCGCTGCTGCCGGACCTGCCGCGGCTCACCCACTCCTCGGCGGGCACCGTCTCCTGGATGGTCACCGCCACCCTGCTGTCCGGCGCCGTGCTCACCCCGGTGCTCGGCCGCGCCGGCGACATGTACGGCAAGCGCCGCGTGCTGACCGGCGCCCTGGCCCTGATGACGCTCGGCTCGGTGATGTGCGCCCTGTCCTCGCAGATCTGGGTGCTCATCGCGGCCCGGGCCCTGCAGGGCGCCGCGGCCGCCGTCGTCCCGCTGTCGATCAGCGTGCTGCGCGACGAACTGCCGCCCGAGCGGCGCGGATCCGCGGTGGCGATGATGAGCTCCACGGTCGGCATCGGCGCCGCCCTCGGCCTGCCGCTGGCCGCGCTGGTCGTGCAGTACGCGGACTGGCACACCATGTTCTGGCTCACCAGCGCCCTGGGCGCGCTGGGTGTGGCCGGTGTCTGGTGGGCGGTCGCCGACGCGCCGGGACGGACGCGCGGCCGGTTCGACGTCGTCGGGGCACTCGGGCTGGCCGCCGGGCTGATCTGCCTGCTGCTCGGGGTGTCCCAGGGCGGGCAGTGGGGGTGGGGCAGCGGCCGGATCGTCGGCCTGTTCGCCGCCGCGGTGGCCGTCCTCGTGCTGTGGTGGCTGCACCAACTGCGCGCCGCGCAGCCGCTGGTCGACCTGCGCCTCGCCTCCGGCGCGCGGGTCGGGCTCTCCCATGTGGCGGCGATGCTCACCGGCTTCGCCTTCTACGCCAACTCGCTGGTCACCGCGCAACTGGTGCAGGCGCCCAAGGCCACCGGGTACGGCCTCGGCCTGACCGTCTTCGAGACCGGTCTGTGCCTGCTGCCCGCGGGCCTCACCATGCTGCTGCTGTCGCCGGTCTCGGCCCGCATATCCGCCGCCCGCGGTCCGCGGATCACACTGGCCCTCGGCGCGGCCGTCATCGCCTTCGGCTACGTGATACGCGTCGCGGACAGCCGCGACCTGTGGGTGATCCTGGTCGGGGCCACCGTGATCTCCAGCGGCACCACACTCGCCTACTCGGCGCTGCCCACCCTGATCCTGCGGGCCGTGCCCGCCGAGCAGAGCGCCTCCGCCAACGGCGTCAACGTCCTCATGCGCACCATCGGCCAGGCCGCCTCCAGCGCGGCGGTGGCCGCGGTGCTCGTCCACCACACCAGCCCCGTCGCGGGGGTCCCCGTGCCGACGCTCGCGGGCTACCAGGTCGCGTTCGCCATGGCCGGCTTCGTCGCGGTCGTCGCGATCGCCGCCGCGCTGTCGATCCCCGGCGACCGTGCGCCGCGCGGGGACCGGAACACAGCCGGGACGGCGGAGCAGGCGCCGAACGCGACCCTGGAGGACGCGTGAGCGCCCACGACGCCGCCGCCGACTCCGGTGCGGGCGGGCGCCGCGACGCGGAGGCGACCAGGGCCGCGATCCTGCGGGCCGTGCGCTGGTTCCTGGCCCGCCAGCCGCACGCCGACATCACCTTGAAGGCGGTTGCCGAACGGGCGGGCGTCAGCCCGCCGTTGGTCCTGAAGTACTTCGGCAGCAAGGAGGCCCTGTTCGCCCGGGTGCTGTCCTTCGAGAGCGACGCCGATGCCCTCCTCGACGCGCCGCTGGACCGGCTGGGCCACCACATGGTGCGCCATGTGCTGGAGACCCAGCGCCACGACGGCACCGACCCCGTGCTGCGGATCGCGTTCGCACCGCTCCACGGGGACTCCGGGGACGTCCTGCGGGCCAACTTCCGCGCGCAGGTGACCGATCGGCTCGCCCAGCGGCTGACCGGCCCCGACGCCGGGCTGCGCGCGGAGCTCGCGCTGGCCGTGCTGCTCGGCTTCGGCGTCATGTACGGCATCGCGCGGGGCCCGGCGATGCGGGAGTCCGGCACCGACGACCTCGTCGCGCGGTACGGGCCGTTGGTGCAGGGCCAGTTGACGCCGGACGCCGGACGCCGGACGACGACGTGAGGCCCGGACGGCCGCCGGCACCTCGCCGGCGGCCGTCCGCGTCCGTGCCGTGACGGGTCAGCGGCGGCCGAAGATGCCCTTGGCCGAGCCGAGGCGGAGGAAGACCGTCTCGCCGGTGGCGTCCGCCAGGCCGTCGTTGTCGGTCACGGCGTAGACCTCGCCGTCACCGCCCACGGTCAGGCCCTCCAGCTTCTCCTGCGTCCAGCCCTTCGTCGCGCGCAGGTCGGGCAGCACGTCGTGGGCGAGCTTCTTCTGCAGCACCGGCACCGTGCCCGCCGGGGCGGCGGACCCCGGCATGTCGACCGTGTAGATCCGCTTGACCGCGGCGGCCGGGCCGTTGAGCTTGTCGCGCTCGATGAGGGCGAGCTTGTCGCCCACCGCGGTGATCTCGGACAGGCCGATCCAGTCACCGGGGACGGTGGTCGTGCCGATCCGGTAGCCGTACCAGCTCCAGGTGCCGGCCTGGACGTCGTACCGGCCGATCCTGACGACCCCGGCCGGGTCGCCCTTGACCTCGCGCTGCAGCGTCACCCAGACCACCTCGTGCCCGTGCCGGTCGGTGGTGGCGGTGACGCCCTCGAAGCCCTGCTTGGCCAGGCCCGCGGCGACATCCGCCGGGAGCGCGACGACCTGCCGGGTCACCCCGTCGCGGTCGAGCCGCACCAGCTTGTTGCCGTCGCCGGTCGCGCCCTCGACGGCGAGCCAGAAACCGCCCTGGGGACGGGCGAAGATGCCCTCGGCGTCGTAGCCGACCGGCTTGCCGTCCGCGTCCTTGACGGTGAGCGCCCTGGTGACGACCGCGGGCGAGCACGAGGTGTCGACGGTCAGGATCCTGGTGACGGCGTACGCGGCGTCGGTGACCGTGTACAGCTCGTGCGACCGGCCGGGCACGGCCGACAGCGCGCCCAGCGCGCCCCAGCCGATCGGCGCGCCGGTGGAGTCCGTGGCGGAGACGACGGTCGGGAACGACGGAGTGCCCTTGCCCAGTCGGAACAGGCTCACCGAGGCCCGTACGTTGACCGAGGCGTCGTCCTCCTCGCTGGAGACCGCGAGCAGGTCGCGCGACGGGATCGGCAGCAGCCCCTCGGGGCCGTTGGTCGCCGGCAGCACCTGGCGGAAGACCGGGGCCGTCGGGCGGCTCAGGTCGTAGACGGCGACGAAGTTGCTGCGCTCGGAGCCCACGAACGCGTAGCGCACCCCGTGGAAGGTGGCGACGACCACGCCCTCCGGCTCGGTGCCCTTCTTGCCCGCGCGGTCCTCGGTGTGCAGGCCGTGGCGGACCGCGATCCGCTCGAAGCTGCTGCCCGCGTCCCAGGCGACCTTGCCGGTGCGGCTGTCGAAGACCGACCAGCCGCGGGTGCCGCCCTTCCAGTCGCCCTCGTTGGCGGTGGCCAGGTAGCGGTCGTCGATCCAGTTGATCGCGTCGGGCTCGCGCCGGACGTCGGTGATCGAGCCGGTCTGGTCGATCACGCCGTCCTTGACGGTGTCGATGCCGCGGACGCTGGCCGTGCCGGCGCTGAAGGCCTTGGTGATGCGGCCGGTCGGCAGGTCGATCAGGACGATGCCGTTGTTCTCCTGGAGGGTCACCGCCAGCTGGTTGCGGCCGTTGACGGTGACGTACTCCGGCTCCGGGTCCGTGAGTTCCGCGATCCCGGCGCCGGCCAGCGCGGGCAGCGCGCTGCCGTCGGCGCGGGTCAGGGGGACGGCCCGGGTGCTCCAGTGCTGCGGCGCGGAGCCCTTGAGGTCGACGATCTGCACGAACCCGGCCGGGGCCTGGGGCAGGTCGCCCTCGTCGCCGCCGGGCGGCGTCGCCTCCTCGTCGCGCTCGTTCTCGATCGCGATCGCGGCGTACCGCTTGTCCTTGGAGATGGTGACGGAGTCCGGCTGACCGCCGAGGTCGATGCTCCTGACCCGCTTGCGGTCGCGCAGGGATATGACGTCCAGGCGTCCCGAGGGGCTGGTGTAACTCGCGCTGGTGTTGACCACGACCAGGACGTACTGGCCGACGACGGCCACCGAGGTCGGCTCGTCCTCGGCGTTGCCGAGCCCGGCCAGCGACAGCGTGCCGAGCCCGCGCGGGCTGTCCGGCCTGCTGATGTCCAGGAAGCCGATGCGCTTGGCCAGCGCGTCGGTGTAGACCAGGGTCCGGCCGTCCTCGCTGACCGCCGAGATCTCCGCGACGGTCGCCGTGGCCGGGTCCTCGCCGGCCGGGCGGTTCTGGAACACCGGGTACGTGGCGGTGCGGTGGAAGACCGGCGCCTGGTGGTGCGGCTTCTGGTGCGCGTCCGCCTGACCTGCGGTCGCCAGCGTGCCGGCGGCGACTGCCATGGTCGCGAGCACGGCGTAGGTTCTCTTCGGTGGCATTGTCTCTCCGTAACGCAGCGGGCACAGAGACCAGATGCTCACATCTGTGGGCAATCAACGGGTAAACAAACGGCAAAGACCCGCGGCCCGGATCCAGCCTCCGGGCGGTGCGCCGCCCCGGAGGCGGCGTCACCCCGGGACCCGGATGGCATGCCCACGGACGTCATGTTCCGGCCACCGAGACCTGATCCCTTGATGAGGTCTTATGGGGCCGGACGTCCTTAACCTGACAGCCCGCCGGGCGCCGACCGATTCGGTCCGCCGTGGCGCGGGGGAGTCTGGGGGGATCCGGCCGTGTCTGTCACCACGGAACGTCTTGTCGTCGCGTCGGGAATCACTGAAGCCGAGCCGAGTGACCCGGAGTTGGTCCGCAGCGCCGGCCGGGGCGACGAACGGGCCTTCGGCCTGCTGGAGGCCCGGCACCGGGCGACTCTGGCGCGGTGGTGCGCGGCCCGCACCCGCACAGCCGCTGAAGCCGAGGACCTGCGGCAGGAAGTACTCCTGCGGGCCTGGCGCGGGGCCGCCGGCTTCCTGGGGCACTGCGACGTCCGGACCTGGCTCTACCGGATCGTCGTGAACGCCGCCGCCGACGAGGCCCGGCGCAGGGCCCGCCGGCCCCGGGAGACCGTGCTGCCCGCGACGGACGGTGCCGCCCTCCTGGCGTCGGCGGTGTCCGCCCCGGAACGCACGGTCATCGAATCGGTGGATGTGGCCCGTGCCCTGGCCTGCCTGCCGGCCCACCAGCGAGTGGTGGTCACGTTGATCGACCTGATCGGCTGCACCACGGCCGAAGCGGCGTCGGTGTGCGGTGTGGGCGAGCCCACGGTACGCAGCCGGCTCAGCCGCGGCCGGCGGCAGCTGCGCGCGCTGATGACGAACACCGCGCGGGAGCACCCGGAGACGCCGGGGACATGAGAGCCCCGCCCGCCGCTCCCCGTCCGACGAGGATGCGCACCACCCGTCAGGAGAGGCGGCATTGTGGGAAGATGGGCGGGATGTGCGCATCTTACTGACCCTCACCATTCCCTTGCGCTATTTTCCCCGTGCAATCACAAACCTCGGGGGAGGGGCGGCGCATGTACGAGGGCGGCGGCCGGTGCTGGCCGAGGGGCAGTCTCATGTCCAATCTGAGCGGACCGGATCGCGACGCGCTGCTCAGGCTCGGCAGTTTCCGCAGATACGCCCCGAGTGAGGCGCTGATGGTCGAGGGCGGGCTGGACTCGACGGTGGCGCTGCTCCTGGACGGCTGTGTCAAGGTCACCGTCGGGGCCGAGGAGGGCAGCACGGTGCTGCTGGCCATACGGGCCCCCGGCGACGTCGTCGGTGAACTGGCCGCCCTGGACGGAAGACCGCGTTCCGCAACCGTGGTCGCCGCCCGGGGAACCTCCGCCCGTGTCATCGGAGGGGCGGCCTTCCGGGCCTTCCTGCGTGAACGTCCCGACGCGGCGGGCGAGATGCAGCGTTCCGTCGTGGCGAAGCTGCGCGACGCGATCCGCTACCGCATCGACACCGTCGGCGGACCGGTGCCCGTCCGGCTGGCCCGGACACTCGACACCCTGGTGCGTGCCTATGGGCGTCCGACGGCGCAAGGACTGCGGATCGACGTACCGCTCAGCAACGCCGACCTGGCGGCCCTGGCGGGGGTCTCCCCGGCGAGCGTGCAGCGTGCCCTGCGGGCGTTGCGCACGTCCGGCGCGGTGACCACCGAGTACCGCAGCGTCGTGGTGCGGGACGTGACGCTGCTGCGCGCCGCGGCCGCGGGGCAGGCCCGCCCCGATACCGCGGAACTCGCCTCGTGACCGGGGACCACGGCCCGCAGCAGCGTCGGCTCTGCCTGGTCGTCGACATCGAGGCGTACAGCGGGCGGCCCTACACGGCTCAGCAGCGGGCGCAGTCGAAGCTGGCGCAGGCACTCGACCACGCCTGTGAGCGGGCGGGACTGAGCCGCCGTTCCTGCGATCTGCAGGACCGCGGCGACGGGCAGTTGCTGCTGCTCCCGCCCGGCACCGACGAAGGTCGCGCGATACCGGGGCTGGTCCTGGGGCTGCGGGACGCGCTGTTCACGCTCAACGCGCGGGGTACCGCCGACGAGACCGTGCGGCTGCGGGCCGCGCTGGCGCAGGGCTCGGTGCAGCGCGCTCCGCTGGGCTTCGTGGCCTATTCCGTGGAACTCGCCTGCCGCCTGCTCGACTCGGCCAGCCTGCGCAGCGCTCTGGCGAAGGCGCAGGGGAGCGACATGGCGCTGGTCGTGGCCGCTGATCTGTACACGGACGTCTTCGCGACCGGCGCGGGAGGTGTCCCGACGTCGGCTTTCCGGCGGGTCCGGATCGAGATACCGGAGAAGCGGTTCTCGGCCGACGCGTGGGTCAGCGCCATGGCGCGTGGTGTTCCCGTCCCGCTCGGCCCCTCGGGAGCACCGCGGGCCGTTCCCCGGTACGGCAGCGGACGGGCCGCGAAGCTGGTCGGCGGCGCCCTTCTGGGAGGCGCGGGACTGGCCCTGCTGCTCGCCGACGGCGACACGGCGGCACACTTCGGCCTCGACGGGCGTCCAAACGATGAGGAACAGCACACGGAGCAGCACGCAGAAGAGCACACGGAACATCTCACGGAGCACCACCTCGCGGAAGAAGGGGACATCCCCATGAGCTACCCCGACGACGACTCCGGGCAGACCTGGGACGACGGCCACCTCACCGGGGACGACGTCATCGAGTCCGCGGACCACACCGGCTACACCTCTGTCTCCGACTACGTCGCAGGGGAGAACGGTTACGAACCCGATCCCCACCACACCGGCGACGACGGCAGCGGCTGGTGACCGCCGTGACGGCACCGTCCTGGACGCGGCCGCGTCCCCAAGGGGCACGGAAGAGACACCGGCCGGGTCGAAGGAGCCTCGCATGAACGCCTCCGACCGGCATCCTCAGGCCCCTGCCGTCATCCGGTACGTCCACCGCAGCGCCGACCTCGTCGAGCGGCTCGGCGCGGCCCCTCGGGCCGCGGCGCTCCGGGCGGAAGCCGTCGGGGCGGGGCTGGCTCCGTCCGCCGTGGTGGTGGGGGGGGAGAAGAAGCGCGGCAAGAGCTCGCTGATCAACGCCCTGCTGGAGCGTCCGGATCTGCTGCCCGTCGACGCGGACGTGGCCACGGCGGTGCATCTGTCGGTCCGTCACGAGGCTGCCGACTGCGCCCGGGTGCTCAGCGACGAGCACCCCGGCGGCCTGGAGATCCCTCTGGACCGGCTGGCGGAGTTCGCCGCCGTCGACCCGGAGACCCGGGACAGCCTGCACCCGGAGGTGACGGGCGTCGCGGTCGGGGTCCCCGCCCCCCTGCTGGAGGGCGGCCTCACCCTCATCGACACCCCGGGCGTCGGCGGTCTGGTCTCGGGCCACGCCGCCATCACCATGGCCACCTTGGCGAGAGCCGACGCGCTGCTGTTCGTGGTGGACGGCTCCACCGAACTCACCAAGTCGGAACTGGCTTTCCTGGAGAAGGCCGTCCAGCAGGTCGCCACAGTGGTGTTCGTCCTCACCCAGATCGACACCTACCCGCACTGGAAGTCGGTCCTCGCGCGCAACCACGCCCTGCTCGCCCAGCACGCACCCGCGTTCGTGCGTGCTCCGTGGTACCCGGTGAGCAGCCGCTACCGGCTCGACGCGATCCGGGCCCGGCAGCGCGGGGACGAGCCGTGGGCCGACGAGCTCCACTCGCGCAGCGGTTACCGGCCGCTGGAGGAGGAACTGCGGCAGGACATCGTCCGGCGCGCCGAACGCGACCGGCTCGCCACGGCGCTGGAACTCGCGCGCGCGTCCCTGGGCGAGCGGGACAGCGCACTCGCCCTGCGGGAGAAGGAACTGGGCGCAGGCCCGGCCGGCGACAGCGAACTGCGGGCGCAGCACGAGGCGTTGGAACGCCTCTCCGTGCCGGACGCGCGGTGGCGGCTGCGGCTGTCCACCCGGGTGGAGTCCGCGGACAACCGGCTGCGGGCGAAGGTCGCCCAGGCGCTGCGGGACATCCGGCGCGTGGTCGACGTCCAGGTCGCGGAGGGCGGCGCGGAGCTGCCGCACACCGTGGCGCGCACCGTCCGGGACGGTCTGGACGGACTGCGGCTGGAACTGGAGAACGAGGCCTTCCGGGAGTGCGGTCTGCTCGCCGCCCAACTTGCGGAGGACTGCTCGGTCCAGGGACTGGAGGTACTCACTCCCGCGCTGGGAACGGAGGGCTGGCGCGAGGCGCCCCTGGAGGGCCGGGTGGCCGGCACGGAGATCGACCTCCGGCAGGCCGGCGAACGGGCACGGAGGATGGTGGACACGCTCGCCGGATCCGCGGACCGGCTGCCCGTGCCGAGCGCTCCGACGAACTGGCTGGACCGGCTCACCGGCCGGCAGGCCGCACCCCGGAGCCCCGCCGAGTTGGTGTGGCGGGCGGTGGGCGAAGCCACGGCGGCCTACCGTGCCGCGAACCGCGTGACGAAGGTGGCGGTACCGCTGGGGCTGGCCGCCGGAGTGGTGGCCCTCGGGGCGGCGGTGTGGAAAGTCCGTACGGCGCAGCGGACCGACATCGCCCGGCACCAGGCCCGGGGCGAGGCGGCACGGCGCCTGGAGTCCTGCGCCGACGAACTGCCCCCGATGGTGACGGACATGCTGCGCGCCGTCGAAGCGGACCTGGTGCGCCAGGCCGAAGGGGGGATTGCGGAGCGCCGCGACGAGGTAGGCCGGGCCCTGGTGGCGCTGCGGGAGAACCGGGCTCGCCGTGAGGAGGAACTCGCCCCCCGGCGGCAGGAAGTGCGGGCCCTCCGCGAGGAGGTGGGCGGTCTGCTCGCGGAGGGGCGCGAACTTCGCCAGGAACTGGACGCATGAATGCCGAGGTGTCACCGGGGCCCGCCGTCGGCGGCCCGGGGACGGCCGGCCCGCTCTGCGGGGAACTGCTGCAGCTGTGCCGGGGAGCGGGACTGCGGCTCGGCCCCGGGGCCGCCAGGGCAGGTGTGCAGGCCGTGTCGGAACAGCTCGCCGGACGGGGCTGCCGTCACGGGCCCGACGGGGACGACTGCGTGACGCGGGCGGCGCAGCGGTTGGCCGTGGTGCTGGAACTCGGCAGCGACGACGTGGAACGCCGGGTGCTCGCCGGTCTGCGGCAAGGCCTGCGGGCGTTGGAGATCCACGGGTGCCACGGGCCCGGGCCGCAGCCGGGGTGAGCGGTGCGGCCGCCCCACGCGGGGCGGCCGGGCTCAGTGCCGGGCGTCGAAGACAAACGCCTCGCACAGTTCGCGTGCCGTCCGGGCGTGCCGCTGAGCCGGCCGGGACGGCGCGGTGAACTCCAGTCGGCGCCAGTGCGCCGCCTGTTCAGCGGCAGCGGCCGACAGTGCGGCGGGCGTGCTGCCGGGAGCGAGTCCCAGGCAGGCCGGGGCGGTGGCGCCGGTGGCGAGCGCGACCAGGGATGCGACGTCCGGTTCGGACAGTGCCAGACGTTCACCGGCCAAGTCGGCCAGGGCGGTCGCCAGTTCCTGCTGCCGCATCAGCGGATGCCGTCGTACGGCGTCGATCCCGGCTCGCAGTGCGTCCAGCCCCGGCCACGCCGCGGGAGGCGCCTGCCCGGCGGCGGCCCCGGTCTCCAGGACACCGAGGGCCGCCGCCGCCCGCAGGCGGTCCGCGGCGTAGACGAAGCGCCGGCCCATGTGGTCGAGGAGCGGGTCGATACCGGAAGCCCTGCGCAACTCGCCGAGCAGCGCGCGCGTGCCGGGCACGCCGCTCGACACCGCCGCGACGGCCGTGGCGATTCCGTAGCGTCCCAGCAACGTGAAGACGCGCTGCCGCTGGTCGGCGGAGAGCGGGCCGTCGGCCCAGCGGAGGAAGTCGTCGGGGGAGTACAGCGCCCGGTCGAGCGCCACGGAGTCGCTGGCGGCGAGCCGCCGCACCAGCGCCGTATCGCGCTCGGTGAATTCGTCGCCCATCGCGGTCTGCGCCAGCAGCCCGGCGACAGGGACGACCTCAGTGACCATGCCGGTGAGCCGCCGGGTGTACGTGGCTGCCACCCGCCGTGCGCCGGGCCAGGGATCGCCGACTCCGCTGCCGAGCTCGTCCACCCGGCTGAGGACGCCGACGACATTGAGGGCGGTCATCCGGGCGTCGGCCTTCATCCGCAGCGCCTGCAGGGCCTCCGCGTCCCCGGCACCGGGATGCGGCATCACGTACAGCAAGGCGTCGGCCTGCGCGAGAGCGCGCATCGCCACCTCGTCCAGGCCGCTCAAGGTGTCCATGCCCGGGGTGTCGACCAGGGTGTAGTCGTCGGCACCCAGACTGTCGGTCACCTCGACGACGATCTCCTCGATCTCCTCACGAGGCGAGCCAAGCCGTGCGGGATCGCGCGGAATGCCCCCGCCGGGGGCACTCGGCACGTGATAAACGCGGCCGTCGGCGCGGCGCACCTCGACGCGGTTCTGCACGCCACGGCGGAACCAGGCGACCAGCATCGTGCACTCGGTCGCCGCGGTGGCCGCGAGTCGCCGCCCCAGCAGGGCGTTGACCAGGGTGGACTTGCCGGCGTTCATCCGCCCGCCGACCGCGATCCGCAGGGTCCGCTCACCGAGCCGCTGCCGTACGGCGGCGACGGCATCGACGGCCGGCCCCGGAGGCAGCATCGGCTCGGTGGCGTCGCACAGCCGCAGGACCCGGGCGCACAGTTCCCCGTTCCCGTTCCCGGGCAGGTGCCCGGGGCTGTTGAGGTTCCCGGTACGAGTGCCGGGGTCGGCACCGGCGTTCACGGCCGTCCTACCGCAACGGGTGGCGCGGTGGATTCCTGAGCATCCTTGAGAGCCTTGATCAGTTCTCGTGCGGGCTGCTCCAACGGTTCCAGCTCCGCCAGCCGCCGCTGTGCCTCCTGCGCGTGGCGCAACTGCCTGCGGTACTCGCTCTCCACGCCGTCCAGGGTGGAGATGAGACTGTTCCACAAGGTCGCCCTCGTCCCCGCCGCGGCACTCAGGCGGCGACTGGTGTCCACCGCGGAACGCAACTCGGCGACCCGGCCCGACACATGCTGCGACATGCACCAGAGCACCGGGACGTGCACCCCTCGCGGGTTCGCCCCGCAGGAGACCGCCACCGTGGCGCCCGCCACCCGAGGGGACGTGGCCATCGCCGCCTGAAGGGCCGCCATCGGAGCGGTCGCACGGGCCCAGGCGGCAGATCCCGATATCAGGTCCGCCTTGGTGTAGGCGATCACGACCGGCGTGTCCCGGGTGCGTTCGCTGATGGCCTGCTGGAGCAGTACCGTCAGCCGGCGCACCTCGCGGCGGCTGGACTCGGCGCCGGCCAGCCGGGCCGCATCAGCGAAGACCACGAGAGCGTCCGCCTCAGCGAGCTCGGCGAGAACCGCGGCCGTCTCCTCGTTCCCCGCCCTGTCGTTGAGGGCACCGCCGCGGTAGTCGTTCCAGGTGAAATCGGCGATCCGTTGATGCCGGTGGGTCAGGACGAAGGAATGCGCGTCCCGGCGCGAGGAGGGCGGCGGGTAGACGCCGCGGCGGACGGCCCGGGCGACCCTCGTCAGTTCGCCGTCCCGCTTGTCGTCGGTGGCGCGCACCCGGAAGTCCCGGTACCCGGAGCGCATCAGCTCGTACATCATGGCGATGTAGGTGGTCTTGCCGGCGTTGCTGTGCCCCAGCATCACGATCTTCACTGCGGTTCCCGTTCTGCCGGGGAGTCCAGCCGGGCCGACAGGTCGCGGCTCCGGGCAAGGAGGTCGTTGAGGGAGTCGACACGGCGACGGGTCCGCTCGCGCTCCCGGGCGAGCTGCTCGGACGCCGTCGACAGATGCTTCTGGTGCAGGGCCAACTCCTCCTCCAGGGCGACCCGCTGGGCCGCGAGCCGTTCGGTGAGCTGTTCGGCGAGCCGGTCGGTGATCTCCTCCACGGAACTGCTGATCTGTGGAGGGATCTCCGTGGTGAGTTCGGCGATCAGCCGATTGGTGTACCGGATCGCGTCCCCGCGGGCCCGGGCCATCTCCTGGCGCCGCTTGCGGCGGCCGCTCAGCAGGGCCACCATGCCGAAACCCGCGGCCAGCGGGGCCACGACGCTCGCGGTGAAGAGCATCGTGATGCCCGCGGCCAGACCGCCCGCACCCCAGGCAGGCATCACCCGCTCGACGAAGCCGAGCACGCCGCCGTTCATGTCGTCGCTGTGCACCACGGCAGGCAGTGCCTCCAGCCGTCGCGGCCGGGTGAGGGCCAGTTCGGCGCCCGGCTCCCCGTCCGCGGTGCCGCCGCACACCTGCTCCATCGCGGCGGCGAGCTCGGCGGTGCCGCGCCGCGCCGCGGTGTCCAGGTCCAGCCAGATCGCCTCGACGCCGGCCTGGAGGTCCCGCGGCAGTTCGGCGGCCAGGACCGCGGGCGGCGAGGCCGCCATCTTCTCCTCCGCCAGCTGCCGAAGGTCGTTGACGTTGCGCTGGAAGCCGAGGCGCAGCCGGCGCTCCAGGTCACGGCTGGACCGGGTGAGCGTCCTGCGCCATGCAGCGTCCTCTCCCTGCAGCGCCCGCAGCGCGTCCCGCCGCCTCTGCACCTCTTCCTGGAGGGCGGGGTCCTGTTGCAGTGATCGCAGCCGGCGCTCCTGAGCGGCGGCCAGGGGCGCGACAGCGGAGGTGACGGTGTGGAGGCAGTTCTCCAGCCGCAGTTCGGTCGAGCGGGCGGCGATACGGTCGGTGAGTGCATCCAGGAGCGGCGGAAATCCGCTGAGACCCAACCGCTGCGCGGCGACCGGGTCGTCACCGTCGCCGGCAGCGGCGGCGAGGTCGGCATCCTCCTTCGCCCGGCTGCTGACGGCGAACCAGGGTGCGTGGGCGTAGCGGGCGGCGTGCTCGGCGAGCAGCCTCCGGTTGCGCTCCAGCACCTCCTCCCAGCGGCCGTACTTGTCCGTCTGGGTCAGGACGAAGACCACCTCGGTGATGCGTTCGGTGGCCCGCTCGAGGAAGCGCAGCTCCGAAGCGGTCAGCTCGCTCTGGCCGTTGACGACGAAGACCAGGGCGTCCGCGCGGGCCAGCGTCGCCATGGTGATGCGCGCGTGGCCGGAGACCAGACCGCCCACACCGGGTGTGTCGATCAGGACCAGCCCCGATGCGAGCAGTGACGAGGGAACCCCCACCTCGACGTGACGCACGTCGTGCCGGTAGGGCTCCTGGCTGAGGGGGTCCAGGGCTGCGTACTCGCCGATCGCGGCGACCGGGATCGGATGCCCCGCGGCGTCGTCCTCGAGGAAGGCGACGGCCTGCGTCTCGGCCGCATGGCGGACCACGAGGTGCACTCCGGTGGCGACGTCGACCTCGACCGGCAGTAGTCCGGGACGGCCGACAAGGGCGTTGATGAGGGAACTCTTGCCCCGCTTCTTCTCGCCCACCACGACAAGGACCGCCGCCCCGCCACGTACCCTTGCGGCCTCCGTGCGGACGGCCTCGGCGAGTTCGGGCGGGACGACCGCGTCCTCCGGCGTGTATCCCTCCGGCTCGTCCGGTTCCCGCCCGTCGCCGGTGGAGCGGGCGGCGCGTTCGAGGAGGCCGGCGGCGTCCGCGGCCAGGCGCAGCACCGCGGACTGGAGCGGGTGCCGCGATGTCCCGTCCGGCGGCTGCGGAGCTGCGATGGTCATCCGGAATCTCCTGCCGAGGGGGTGGGGCCGGAATCGGGGCGGGTACCGTCCTCCGAAACGTCGTCGGTGCTCTCGGGAACGGAGGGCGGGTCGGCCGCGTACTCCCGCTGCGGAACGGGCCCTTGGGCCGCGGCAGGTGTCGCCGTCTCGCGCGGAGGCGGGGGATCGTCGTCGAACCCACCGAAGTAGCCGTCGTAGGAGGCGGTCTCGGCCTCGACCTCGCGGGCCCTTCCGAACATCGGTGGCGCCGGCGGGGACGGGGCTCCGCGGGGCGGCTCGGGAGCGTCCTGGCCACGGCCGGCAGCGGGCCCGGCGGGTAACCGGGGGCCGGTGTCCTCGTACCCTCGTGGTGGCCGCTCCCGCTCGCGGGAGCCGGATCCGCCGGACGCCGGCGGATCCGGCGACCAGTGCCCGGGTTCCACGGAGGACCCGTCCGGGCGCTCGTACGGCTGCTCGACGCGGCCGGCACCGGCAGGGTCGTCGTAGGCGCTCTGCCGCCGCAGCCCGCCCCGGGCCGGAGGCCGCTGGGGCGGTTCCCCGGCGCCGAAGCCCTTGCGGAACTCGTCGACGACGTTCTGGACGACATCGTTGAACGGAGCGAAGAACGAGGACCGTCCGGAAGCCGGGGCATCAGGAGCGTTCTGCCGCTCCGGCGCGGCCGACGGACCGGTGTCGGGCCTCTGCTTCCTTCGCAAGGAGCGGTGCGGGCGCTGGTGACGCCCCGGGTCCTGACGGCTGCCGCTGTGTTCCGCGGTGGCGGTGGGCGACGTGGACGGAGGCGGGACGGGCTGCCGCTCCCGCCGGTAGTGCGTGATGTCGTCACTGCACAGGTGGGTCAGCGAGGCGAGGTTGGCGTCTCGTGCCTCACTCCAGCCGGTGACCAGCACCACGCGTTCCAGCGGGCGTTCCAGCGCCGCCGCCCACAGCTGCCCGGCGGCGGCGCCGGGCAGCAGATGAACGGTGTACGACTCCGTCGGCAGCCACGCCGACGCGGTTCCGGCCGGGGACGCCGCGGGCGTCTGCGGCACCGTGCTGTCCGGGCCGCCGTCCTCCCCGCCCGCCTCGCCCGAGGCGGCGGGGACGGCGGAGGGCGAGGGCGCCCAGGGCGCGGGCCGAGGCCGGCTCGTCCGGGTGTCGGCGGCACGAGTGGACCGTGCGAGCCACGTGAGGCCGGTCCACTCGCGGTACACCGGACCGGCCCACGCCGCGAACCCCCGGCGCAGGGCGTCCAGGGAGGGCACGGCTTCGTACCGGTCCGGGGTGTGCCATCCGACGAACCCGTACAACGGGCGGCCGTGCTCGTCCTGGTTCATGTCGTCGGCCACCAGCGACAGCCGGCAGGCCGCGCCCACCAGCAGCCCGTGCGCCCCCCGGCTCAGCACGAACCGGGGTGCCGGCTCCAGCCGCTTGCCTCCGGCCACCGTGGCCCGCACCGCCCGGCCCACCGGGCTGTTCTCGCCGAGGCCATCGGGATGGGCGCGCCACCAGCGGTCCACATGGTAGGTGCGTCCGTACACGACGGCGGACCAGCCACCCGGCTTCGCTTCGCTGTCGTCCATGCCGTCAGCCCTCCTGCAGCTTCCCTGAGCGGTAGATGGGCATGTGGCGTAGCTCCATCGCGAGCAACTCCGCCCGCCTGCGGGCCTCCCGCACTTCTTCCTGCATGTTGTCGAGTTCCCCCTGCCATTCCCGCAAACGGTTGCTGCCCTCTTGGATCTGACTCCGCTTGAAGAGCCCGCCGAATGCTCCGGAGCTCAGTCCCGCCAGTTCCCGGCTCTGATCGTCGATCTGACCGCTGATCTGCCGGATCTGCTGCTCGTGGCGGGTGATGCCCTCGGTGAGGTAGTGCAGCAGCGCGAAGATGACCGGGTTGTGCAGGTTCTTGGGGTTGATGCTCCCGGGGTCGACGGTGGTCTCCCTGGCGCCGTTGAAGGTTCCGAGCTGGACCGGACAGAGCATCGCCGAGACCCCCTCGGACACCGCCACGGGCACGAGGTTGCCGAGGTTCTTCGCGGCGATGGTCAGCGCTTCGCGGGTCGACATGCCGGTGACCTTGCTGAGCAGGTCGGCCTTGGTGACGACGACCACGAGCGAGGGAGCGGGCTCGCCGGCCTCCAGCCGCTCGCCGATGACCCCGTTGATGGCACGGGAGAAGCGGGCGATCTTCATCGGGTCGGCGGCCGGGTTGAGGTTGGGCTGGGCACCGTCGGCGATCCACCGGGCGACATGCTGCCCGTCCAGGATGAGCAGGACCGCGTCCGATGCCGCGATGCGCGACCGCAGCATCGCGACATCCGCGGGCGAGTCCTCACGGTTGCCGCGCTGCGTTCCGGCGCCGCCCCGGAAATCCATGCAGTCGATCTCCAGCAGCGGCAGCACGCCGTGCAGAAAGCGGAAGTCGAAGCCGGTGGGGACCTCGGCCGTGGGCTGGGGCAGCGTGCCGTCCTCGCACAGCTCCTCCCATGCCTCTGCCAGGTCGAGGTCCACATCGGGATCGGAGGCGTACAGGAAGTAGCCCTTGATGCCCGACGACAAGGTGGCGTACATGCCGTGCAGAAAGGTCGTCTTGCCGGAGCCGGTGGCTCCCAGCATGGTCAGGGTGATACGGGGGACACGCATGGGTGTTGTTCCTCTCCTCCGTCGGCGGAACCGGTGACGATCCGCCCGATGCCGGCGCGGGCGGTCAGAAGCAGGCCACGTCCTCCAGGAGCCCCCCGAGGCGTTCGGCAGGCGCCACCAGCGGCTGCAGGCGCGCGAACTCGGCCTGCGCCTCCAGCTGGTGACGGGCGCTGATCGAGGCCCACGACGGTTCGCCCTTCCACCAGCTGCTCAGGCGGTCCCCGATGGTGTCCCGGGCCGCCGCGTCCCGCGCCGCGGCGAGCCGTCCGTCGACCGACTCCTGGAGCTCGATCCCCCGGCCGACGATGCCGAAGTGCAGGCTCCACAGCACGGGCACGGCGACATTCACCGGATCCGGCCCACAGGACAGCGGCACAACCGCGCCGTGGATGTGCTGAGTTGCCGCAATCCCGTCGATCAGCTGCTGAAAGGGGGCGATCAACCGGTCCAGCACACCCTGGTCGTCCAGGTCGACCAGATCGCACTTGGTGAGGGCGAGTACGAGGGGCGTGAGGGCCTCTCCACGGGCTTCGAGGGCCCGCTGGACATGCACCGTCATCCGCCGTACTTCGCCGGCCGCCGCCGAGTGGGTTATCAACCGCTGTGCGTCGACGAAGAGGATGATGCCCTGCGACTGCTTCAGATCCTCGTGCAACTGCCCCGCCTGGGTGCTGCTGCCGGCCCGCTCCTTCAGCGCCCCTCCGCGGTAGTCGCGCCAGCGGAAGGGGAAGATGTCACGCCCGTCGTGCTGCAGCACAAGGTCGAACACGGCCCGCTGGTCGCTGGCCGGTGGGTAGCGGCCCTCGAGCACCGCCTCCGCCGCGCGCATGAGGACGCGATGGGCGTAGGGGTCCTCCGCGCGCAGGCTCAGTCCCTCGACGCCCTCGCGCATGACGGCGTACATCAGCGAGACGTATGTGGTCTTGCCCGCTGCGCTGTGGCCGAGCATCACAATGTCCATACGAGTCCCCCGTGAGGTACGGAAGCCGCGTGCCGAAGACAGCGGCACCCTCGTTGGACGGCGGTGAAGGCCGGATTGTGCCCTACGGGCCGAAATTGTTCGCGGGCGGGGCCGATCGACGGCCGACGGGGGCCCGCGGGTCCCTCAGAGCTCGAAGAACGGGTCGTCAGGGTTGAAGGTGGACGGGCTCTTCGAGCGGGCAGCGGCCCCGGGGACCGGGCCGGCAGGCGTCCTGGTCGCTCCCGGCCCCGCCGCGACGGCCGGCGGCCGCGCCAGTGCGCCGAGCACCACGGTGGCCGAGGGGTCGGGGGCCAGCAGCGGCAGCAGACCGGTGCGCTCCGCGATCAGCTCGGACACCCGGGGCGTGCGGCCCGCCCCACCCGCGACGATCACCGCGTGCAGGTCCCCGGGCGTGTGCCCCGACTTCTGCAGGGTCTCGGCGAGCACATCGAAACTGCGCTCCAGAACCGGTTCCGCGGCGGCCCGGAACTCGTGGCCGCGAACCAGGAACGGTTCCGGGTAGCCCGGTACGGGCACGTCGACGCCGGCGCTGCTGGACAGCGCCTCCCGCGCCGCGACCAGACTGCGGTGCAACTCTGCCCGCTGCTGGGCCGCTTCGGGGGAGACGGCTTCCCACAGGTCCTGCCACAGACCCGGGTCCCGGTCCAGCACACGTTCGGCCAGCAGTTCGCGCAGACAGTCGTCGAGGTCGTCGCCGCCGAGATGGGGATCGCCGCCGGTGCGCACGACGGTGAACCTGGCGCCGTCCCAGGCCAGGACGGCGGTCTTGAGAGTGCTGCCGAGGTCGTACACCGCCAGATGGGCGCCCACGCGCAGGTCCCCCGGACGTGCGGAGTCCGGGAGCCCTGGGCCGGCCGCATGGTGGTGGGCGGCGGCGACGGGCTCCGGCAGGAACTCGGGCTTGGTGATCCCGGCCGCGCCCGCGGCGGCGCCGAGCCGCGCCAGTTGCGTCGGCGTCCAGTGGGCGGGATGGGTGAGCACCGTCCGGCCCGGCGCGGTGCCGCCGTGCCGGACCCGCGCCTGCTCCAGCACCTGGGACAGCAGTGCGGTCACCAGGTCGGCCGTGACGACCGCGGTGCTGCCGAGCAGCACCCGCTCCTGCTCCACCAGGGCTCGTTTCGCGGCCCGTTCGGCGCGCTCCGGCCGGCGTGCGGCGGCCTCGGTCGCGGCCTCACCGAGCAGCATCCGGCCGTTGTCGTCCAGGCAGACGAGCGAGGGCAGGAAGGTGCCGCCCCCTGTTCCGAGTGGGACGACCGCGGGTGTCGGGCGCGCGCCGTCGTCCGCCGTCCCCGCCGAGGCCGCCGCGATGCGGTGCGTGCCCACGTCGATCGCCAGTGACCAGTCCCCCGCGTGCGCAGTCATTCTCGGCACGTCCCTCCGCCGGCAGTCGTTCGCCCGGGCTCGTTCCCGCCCACGGCGTTCAGGCCGAGATCATAGGACCGCTGTGCCCTGCGGAACGAGGGTACTGGTCCCGAAATGCGAACCGCCCGGATCCGGCGGCGGGGCACCGACGGCCTTGCGCGGGGGCTGCGCCGCCGCTTGTGCCGTGTGTTCCGTATCTGGCTCAATGTGTACCAAGAGGTGCCTCTGGGGGGAGGATCAAGGTGAGTCCTGGGCACGTTTCCGCCCGGCGGAGGGGCTCACCAATGGTGCCCGCCGAGTCGTGGGCGGCAGGGACCCTGCTGGCTGAACTGGACCTGCTGGAACCGAACGCCCCGGGGGCGGCCCGCTCTTCCCTGGAGCGGATCGGGACGCCGCGCGTCTACGCGCGCGGTGAGACCATGCTCATGGCCGGCGCCCGGGACACCTTCGTCCTGCTGCTGCTCGACGGTCACGCGAAAGTCACCACCGTGGACGGCTCGGGTACGGACGTCCTGGTGGACATCCGGGCGGCGGGGGACGTGGTCGGGGAGATCGCGGCTTTCGACGACCGGCCCCGTTCCGCCACCGTCGTCGCTGCCCAGCAGATGTACGCGCGGCGGATCTCGCAGGATCAGTGGCTGCGGTGGGTGACCGGGAGCAGGGTCGCCGAACTGGCCGTCAGCCGGAGCCTGGCACACCGCAGCCGCGTCGCGGTCAGACGCCGCACCGAGTTCGTCCGGGGTCCGGTCATTGCGCGCCTGGCCCGCGCGGTCCTGGACCTCACCGAGCAGTACGGGCTTCCGCTGCCCGAGGGGCTCCTGGTCAGACCGGGACTCACCCAGGCGGAGTGGGGCGGGCTCATCGGTGCCAGGGAGCGGCGGGTCCACCAGGCCCTGCACGAGTTGGCGCGGGCGGAAGCCCTTGCCTTCGGGCGGTGCAGGATCGTCGTGCGCTCGGTTCCGGCCCTCCGCCGCTTCGCCGCGCTGGCCGCGGAGGAGTGGTGAGCGCGCTCCGCGTGCTCCGGTTCGCCCTCGCATCATCGGGCGCGGCAAAGCGAGTTGTCGCGAACCCGCACTGAGACCGGTTACGGGACGCGCTGTCGCGCTGTACTGGCCAACGACGGACGGCCGGTGCGGCCGTTGCCGGCTCCCCGGCCGTCCGTCACGACGCAACGGCCACTCCTCTCGTGAGGCAACACATGCGCGCCATTCCCGTCACCGTGCTCGGCCCGCACAAGTCGGGCAAGACCGTCTACCTCGCCAGCCTGTTCCGTCGCCTCGCCCTGCAGCGGGACGACATCGGATTCTTCGTTCAACTGCCCTCCGACCAGGGCCAGAGACTCAACAACGTGTACAACGAGATCGTCAGTCCCGGCGCCTGGCCCGACCCCACCCTGCTGTCCGACGTGTCGGAGTGGGAGTTCACCTGCGCGATCCGCACCCACGCCGACAAGGTCTTCCGGCCCTTCGCCATCACCTACATGGACTTCGCCGGCGAGCACCTGACCAGCGGCAAGAGGACCGAGGCCCACGCGCGTGTCTGGAAGCGGGTCGAGGAGTCGGAGTTCCTGCTCGTCCTGCTGGACGGGGCCAAGGTGCTGCGCTGCTTCGAGGGCGACTATCGCGTGGTCGACGAACTCGTCCAGGTCTTCAACGTGGTGGCGGGCAGCAAGGCCGTGGTGCACTTCGTCGTCACCAAGTGGGACCTGCTGCAGACGGCAGGGCACACCGTCCGCTCAGTGATGGACCAGCTCATGAAGCACCCGGACTTCCACGACTGCGTCGAAACCCGGCTCAGGCAGAGCGACACCAGCGGCCGGCTGCGCGTCATCCCGGTCAGTTCGGTGGGGGCAGGCTTCGCGGTGCCGGACGGCGAGGCCATGGTGAAGCAGGGCGGGTTCCCCCGGCCCCTGAATGTCGAGGTGCCGCTGATGGCGGTCCTGGTCGACCTGTTCGACCGCCACCTGAACGAGATGGCCGCCGAGGGCTCGGTCGCCGAGGGGGCCGCCCAGGAGCAGCGACAGGCCCAGAAACTGAAGTGGATCAGGACGATCCAGGGGCAACTTCCGGTGGTGAAGGCCCTGCTGGGCGCCAGGGCCGTGAAGACGCCCGCGCTGAAGGTGCTCCAGGAGACCATGCTCGGCCCGTTCATGGACTTCGTCGGCCGGCAGGTGGACGAGTACGGTCAGCGCGTCGAGCACGATGTCGCGGCGCTGCGCGCGGAAGCGCTCCAGGCCCGTTCCGAGCAGGAGGCCCTGTCCCGTCTGATCCACCTGTTCGAGGCGGCTCTGGCGGAGTTCGAGATCGGCCACCCGGGTTCACGCCTGCGCAAGGAGGCGGCGTGATGGCCACCGACCGTCACGAACCGGAGCAGGGCTGGCCCTTCGCGATCACCCGCTCGGTCAGGACGGGCTTCCAGATCGTGGTGGCCCCGGACTTCCTCGTCGACTCCGGGCAGCACGACCTGCTGGCCGACGCGGCGGGCGGCGAGGTGTCGGACGATGCCGTCTACCGGCGCGAGTACCGCGATCGGGGCAGCGACCGGCTGTGGCTGCTGTACCGGGTCGTCTACCTGAAGGGCGACGACGTCGGTCAGGGCGACGACTTCGACCGTCACGACCGGCGGACCCCCCTGATCGAGGGGGTTGTCTGCCGGACCCGGCCCGGGATCGCACCCACCGATGAACTCTTCGCGTCACTGCACGCGTTGTGCACACCGACCCTTCGCCGGTTCTACCTGGAGGATTCCGAGATCTTTCCGGTGCACGGGCGCGGACCGATCGACCTGCCGGAGGCGGGGCGCACCCTGCAGGTGGAGGAGCAGAACCCGTACGAGTCGGAAAGGAATCTTGAAGCGGCCCTCCGGGGCCGCCACCCACAGCCACGTCCCCTTCCCACCGGTGAGGCGTACGAAGGAGCCGGCGACGCCACCGGACTGGCCCGTCCTGGCGGCGCGGCTGGCGGTGGGGCTGGCCCTGTACGTCACGGGGCGGACGCTGGTCATGGTGGTCAAGGCGCTGGCCAAGGCCGGCGAATCGACGCGGAACCCGTCACGGACCACAGCGGCGGCCGACGTCGTGGCGGACCCTCCGCGCTGATCACCGGCCTGGCCGTCGTGGTCGTCGTGCTCCTGATCGTCCTGCTCGTCGTCGGACTCTCCTGAGCGGACGGATTCGGTGGGGACACCGAATCCGTCCAGGAGCCCCTGGGCCTCACACCAGGTTGATGTCGGTCCCGACGCGCTCCCGCGGGGCGTCGTCGAGGAAGCCGCCCGACTGGTGCTGCCACAGCTTCGCGTAGGCGCCCTCCGAGGCGAGCAGGTCCAGGTGGGTGCCCTGCTCGACGATGCGCCCGCGGTCCAGGACGACGAGCCGGTCCATGCCGGCGACCGTGCTCAGGCGGTGCGCCACCACGAGTGCGGTGCGCCCCTCCATGAGCCGCCACAGCGCCTCCTGGACCAGGACCTCGCTCTCGGAGTCCAGGGCACTGGTCGCCTCGTCGAGCAGCAGGATCGGCGCGTCGCGCAGGATCGCCCGGGCGAGGGCGACCCGCTGGCGCTGCCCGCCGGAGAGCTTGACCCCGCGCTCGCCCACCATGGTGTCGAAGCCCTGCGGCAGCGCGTCGGCGAACTCCGTGACGTGCGCCGCCTCGGCCGCCCGCCGGATCTCCGCCTCCGTGGCCTCCGGCCGCGCGAACGCGATGTTCTCCCGCAGCGTGCGGTGGAACATCGCCGGGTCCTGCGGCACATAGGCGATCAGGCTGCGCAGGTCGGCCTGGCGCAGGCTGCTGATGTCCTGGCCCCCGACGAGGATGCGGCCGGACTCGATGTCCTTCATCCGCAGCAGCAGCCGCGTCAGCGTGCTCTTGCCGCCGCCGGACCGGCCGACGAGGCCGATCTTCTCCCCGCTGGACACCGCCAGGTCCATGCCCTGGAAGAGCGGCTCCGCGCCCGCGTGGGCGAAGGTCACCTCCTCGAAGCGGACCTCGGCGGACCGGTGCGAGGGGTGCCGCAGCGGTTCCGGCGACGCCGGGTCGAGCACCGTCGCCGGGGTCATGAGCAGTTCGGTGAACTGCGCCGCCTCCGTCATCGAGCTCTCCAGGCGGCGGTAGATCTGGTTGAACTCGAACATCATGCGGGTGGCGTTGCTGTAGTACGTGAAGGCCACCACGATCGCCTCCACATTGTGCGCGCCGCTGTGCCCGCTGCTGCCGAGCGTGATCGCGAGCAGCAGGCCCAGGCCGTTGGTCAGCACGGACAGCGGCGCGACGAGCGTGTCGATGCGCAGGTTGCCGTAGTCCCACGACCGCAGGGTCAGCCGCCGCGACTCCGCCACACGCGACCGGTGCTCCGCCGCCTCGCGCTCCTCGGCGGCGAACGCCCGGACCGTGTCCATGTTCGTCAGGCTGTCCGCGACATGGCCCGAGACCCGGGCCACCGCCGCCTCGCGCTGGTTGACGAGCGCTTGGCGGCGCCGGATCAGCGGGGTCACGCACAGCGCCGTCAGCGCGATCATCGTCACGAGGCCGACCACGAGCAGCGGTTCGTACCGCCACAGCACCACCGAGCCGAACAGCAGCGGCACGAGGGTGCCGACGATCTGGAAGGTGACCGTGTCGACGACCTCCTCGAACCGGGAGGCGAAACTCAGCACCCGCTTGGTCAGCGACCCGGCGAAGTTGTCGTGGAAGAACGCCGCGTCCTTGGCGAACAACTCGTCCATGCCGACCACGTACAGATGCTCGATGCCGAGGGCGTCCAGGCGGTTCAGGCAGTGCAGGCCGATCCGCCACAGGGTCTCCGCCAGCAGCAGCGCGCCGGCGAAGGCGAGGACGTACGGCAGTGCCGTCGCGAAGCCGATGGCGGTCCCGTCGGCGACCCGGCCGACGAGCTTGGCGACGACCAGCGGCGCCAGGTAGTTGATGCCGACGTTGCCGAGCGCCGGCAGGAGCATCGCGGGCACCGTCAGGAGCCGGAGCCGGGACAGTTCCCTTCCGTAATAGCGGAGCGCGAGCATGACCGAGCCCCGGCCCGGTGCACTCGCGTGTGCTTCAGACAGTCCCATCACAACCCCGTGTCCCTGGTGTCGTACTGCGGCTCACGGCATGCCGTTCCACGGGCCGTGCCGAGCCTGGTTCCGGTTCGAGCGATCGCCCCGACGGAGGAGGTGCGGGGGAGGGGAGTCTCCCGCGCCGGAATCCCCGGCGTCCAAGGATTTTTCCCGTATGGACTACTTTCGGCCCCCGGTGCGGCGACGCCCGTCGACCGCCGTGAGGACGAGCCAGCCCCCGGCGGCGCCGATCGCGTACCAGTGCAGATCGGGCGCGTTGAAGGTGGTGCCGAGCACCAGGCGGGCCACGGTGCTCCGCGCGGAGAGCTCCGCCGGCACGTCGCTGAGCTGGAGGAACTCGACCGCCCAGCTGAGGGCCAGCGCGCTGCCGGCGGCCACGCGCGGGGAGACCCGCGGCGCCACCAGGACGACGAGCGCGACCAGCAGCAGGGTGTACAGCGCGTCCCCGCCGTACTTCGCCACGTCCCCCGCCGCCACGGCCCGCAGCCCCAGGCCCGCGCCGACGGTCGCCACCGCGGCAGCGGCCGCCGCCGGACGGGTCGAGCGGGCGCGTGTCCTTGACGGCCGGGGCCCCAACAGGCCTCTGGCACCCGGGGTGTTCACGAGCGGGGCGTCCACTCGCTCGCGAGCAGGCCGAGGACGGCCTCGTCCGCGTACCCGCCGTACACCCAGGCGGCGCGCCGCAGTGTCCCCTCGCGCACGAAGCCCGCGCGCGTCGCGGCCGCGATCATCGGGGCGTTGTCCGCGAGGGTCTCGACCTGGAGGCGCTGCAGGCCGCGGACGGTGAATCCGTACCCGCACAGCGTGTGCAGCACATCGGTGCTGAACCCGCGGCCGCGGAACGCGGGGCGCAACGAGATGCCGAGGTGGGCCGACCTGTTGTGCAGATCGATTCCCCAGACCAGGGCGGCGCCCGCCAGTTCCCCGGACTCCAGCTCCACCACGGAGAACAGGGCCACGCTGTCCGACGGTTCCGCCACCGCGAAGGGCGACTGCCCCGAGCCGGGCGGGACCGGCTGCCAGGGGCGGGAGACGGTGCGCGCGTGGGTGGCCACGTCGTTGTACAACTCGGAATGGAGAACCGCTACGTCGCTTTCCTGCCGGGCGCGCAGCCCGGTCTTCTCACCATGGATCACTTACGTATTGCTATCCGAGGGGAGGCGGCCGATCAAGCGCGCGGCAGCGCACACAGGGCAAAGGCAAAGGCAAGGAGATCACCCGCTCCTTGCCACTTTCACCTTATAGCGCAGCGGGGGCCTTGCGGCAAGGCCCGGGTGGTGCCGCAGAATCTCCGGCCGAGGCCAGGACCTGCCTCATGTGGGGGATTTCGTGATCGACGTGGTGGACGTGATCGTCGCCGGCGGCGGCCCGACCGGCCTGATGCTGGCAGCGGAACTGCGCCTGCACGGGGTGCGCGTGCTCGTGCTGGAGAGGGACGCGGAGCCGCCCGCGTTCGTCCGCGCGCTCGGCCTGCACGTGCGCAGCATCGAAGTGCTCGACCAGCGCGGTCTGCTGGACCGCTTCCTCCCGCTGGGCAAGCGGCACGCCGTCGGCGGCTTCTTCGCCGCCGTCACCAAACCCTCGTCCGAGGGGCTGGACACCGCCCACCCGTACGTCCTCGGCATCCCGCAGCCCGTCACCGACCGCCTGCTGGCGGAGCGTGCCGCGGAACTCGGCGCCGACATCCGCCGCGGCCGCGAACTGACCGGCCTGAGCCAGGACGATCACGGGGTGACCGTGGAACTGGCCGACGGCACCCGGCTGCGCTCGCGCTGGCTCGTCGGCTGCGACGGCGGCCGCAGCACGGTGCGCGGGCTGCTCGGCGTCGGCTTCCCCGGGGAGCCCACCCGGGTCGAGACGCTGCTGGGCGAGATGGAGGTGACCGCGACGCCGGACGAGGTGGCCGCCGTGGTGGCCGAAGTCCGCACGCGTCAGCTGCGGTTCGGCGTCGGGCCGATCGGGGACGGGCTGTACCGCGTCGTGGTGCCCGCCGCGGGACTCGCCGCCGACCGCTCGGTCCCGCCGACCCTCGACGAGGTCAGGCGGCAGCTGCGGGCGGTCGCCGGCACCGACTTCGGCGCGCACTCGCCGCGCCGGCTCTCCCGGTTCGGCGACGCCACCCGGCTCGCCGAGCGCTACCGGACCGGCCGGGTGCTGCTCGCCGGCGACGCGGCCCACGTCCACCCGCCGACCGGCGGGCAGGGCCTCAACCTCGGCCTCCAGGACGCGTTCAACCTCGGCTGGAAACTGGCCGCGGAAGTCAACGGCTGGGCACCGCCGGGGCTGCTCGACAGCTACCACACCGAACGGCACCCGGTGGCCGCCGCGGTGCTGGAGAACACCCGCGCGCAGATGGAGTTGCTGTCCCCCGAACCGGGCCCGCGCGCGGTCCGCCGACTGCTGTCGGAACTGATGGACTTCGACGAGGTGAACCGCTACCTGATCGAGAAGATCACCGCCATCGCGGTCCGCTACGACTTCGGCGAGGGCCATGAACTGCTCGGCCGCAGGCTGCGCGACGTCCCGTTGGGGCAGGGTCGCCTCTACGCACTGACGCACGGCGGCCGCGGACTGCTGCTCGACGGCACCGGCCGGCTCTCGGTCGACGGCTGGGCCGATCGCGTCGACCGTGTCCCCGGCGCCAGTGCGGAACTGGACGTGCCCGCGGTGCTCCTGCGGCCGGACGGCCATGTGGCGTGGGTGGGCGAGGACCAGGAGGAACTGCTCCGCGTACTGCCCCGCTGGTTCGGCGCGGCCGCGGGCTGAGCGCACGGAGGGCCGGGAAGGGCACGGACCGTCGCCCTGCCGGAGGCCCGTGGACGGTGACCGGTCTGAACCACTGGTCCCGGGCCCGGTCCGCCAAGATTCGCCGCGCCGTCAGCGAACTGCCACCGGCCATTCCTCCGGGCCCCTTCTCATGGCCCGGACGGACATTCATGCGCCATGCGTGCAGATATGACGGGACATACATGACCAGAATGACAGGGCGGGCCCGTACGGCGGCCGCGTCCCTCGCGGTGACGATCACGATGAGCGTGATGGTCCTGGGCGCCGGGGTCACCCAGGCGGACGCGGTCGAGCGGGTGCGGCTGGCGGAGGACGTGACCGTCGCCCCGGGCATCACGTACCAGGCCTTCTCGGTGGCCGCCTCGCACGGCAAGGTCACCGGTCACGTGATCACCGCCGACCTGAGCGACAGCCGGGTCTCGGTCGGGATGCTGACCCCCGGCAAGGTCGCGGCGCGCGCGAAGCTCTCCCAACTGGTCTCGGCGCAGGGTGCGGTGGCCGGCGTCAACGCCGATTTCTTCAACATCGACGAGACGCAGCACCCCGGCGTGCAGGCCACCGGTTCCGCGGTCGGCCCGGCCATCGACAACGGTGTGGCGCTCAAGTCCGCCGTGCCGAACGGCCAGCGCTTCGGACCGGGCCTGGCGCCCGGCACGTCCACCCGTGATGTCATCGGCGTCGACTACAAGAACCGCGCCCACATCGACTCGCTGACCGTCGACGGCTCCATCAAGGGGCACCGGGACAAGGAGCTCGGCCTCGACGGGTTCAACCAGTACGCGATCCCGGTCGGCGGCATCGGCGCCTTCACCTCCCAGTGGGGCGACGTCTCGCGCAAGCGGGCCACGTGCGGCACCGACACCCTGCGGGCCGGCGCGTGCAGCACGGACGTCTACGAGGTGACCGTGCGCAACAACCGTGTGGTGTCCGGCTCGGACACCATCGGGGCAGGCGCCGTCGACGCCGACTCGGTGGTCCTCGTCGGCCGTGAGGCCGGCGCGGCGGAGCTGCGCTCGCTCGAGATCGGTGAGCACATCCGGGTCGACGAGGACCTGGAGTCCGCGGGCGGCAACCGCCTGAAGTTCGCGGTCGGCGGCGCCCCGGTGCTGCGCGACGGCAAGCCGCTCGCGGGCCTGGACAACAAGGCCGTGGCGACCCGGACCGGTGCGGCCTTCGGCGACGACGGCCGGACGCTGTACCTGCTGGTGCTGGACGGCACCGCGGAGAGCGGCGCCGGTCTGACCATCGCCGAACTCGCGGGCGTTTTCCAGAGCGTGGGCGCCGACAACGGTGTCAACCTGGACGGCGGCGGTTCCTCCACCCTCGTGACCCGTGACGAGGTGACCGGCAAGCCGGTCGTCCGCAACCACCCGACGGGCGGCGCCGAGCGCCCGGTCCCGGAGGGCATCGGGCTCTTCTCCCGCGCCTGAGCCGGGCGGCTCGGGCGGCGTCGCGGACGCCGCCCGGGCCGGGCCCGTCAGTCCTCCAGCCGGACCGGCATCAGGAGCGAGAGGGTGTCCTCCGCGTCGGGCCTGCGGATCGCCACCGGAGCGGTCGGGGCGCCGAACTCCAGGATCAGCCGGTCCCGGGCTCCCGCGGCCAGCGCGTGCAGCAGGAAGTCCCGGTTGACGGCGACGTCGCCCGTGTCCGTACGGTCCTCGCCGTCCTCTACGACCCGCACCGTGCCGTCGTCCGTCAGCGAGAGCACGACGATGTCGAAGGACACGCCGTCCTGGTCGCGCACCTCGCTCGCGCGGACGGGCCCGGCCTCCACCGCCGCCCGGAAGGCCGCGACGTCGACGAGGGCGCGCCGCCCCGCCGGGACGCGGACGAGTCGGCGGTAGTCGGGGAAGTCGTGGTCGAGGCGCCGGCCTGCCGCCTGGCGGTCCCCGGCCTCCAGGGCCACGCGGTCGCCGTCCACGGTGAGTCCCACGGACCCGCCGTCGTTCAGCAGCGCCCGCATCGCGTCGGCGAGCGGGGACGGCACGACCACCTGCGTGCGCGGTCCGTCGTGCCCGGTGGCGCCGGTCTGCGCGACCGCCATCCGGTACCGGTCCGTGGCCACGACGCGGAGCGTTCCGTCCTCGATGTCGAACAGGACTCCGCCGAGCATCGGCAACTCGGGGTCGGTACTGACGGCGAAGCGGACCGCGTCCAACGCGGCGGCCAGTTCGGGCGCGGGTACGGCCAGCCGGGCGGCGGCGGGGGCACTGGACGAGGTCATGGGGTTCTCCCTGCGTTCGAGAAGGGCTCGGACCGCGGAGAACTCGACACGCGCGTCGGACAGCGTCCGTTCGAGACGGCGCAGATGCGCCGCGAGCAACTGCCGCACCAGGTCGGTGTCCTGGCCCGACCAGCCGGCCAGCACCAGCCGGATGTCCGCGAGTGGCATCCCTGCCCCGCGCAGCCGCGCCAGCAGCCGGGCCTCGTCCAGCTGTTCCGCGTCGTACCAGCGGTAGCCGCTCACGGGATCCACCCAGGCCGGGACCAGCACGCCGGCGCGGTCGTAGAACTGCAGGGCGCTCACGCCCAGTCCGCTGTCCCGGGCCAGCTCACCGATACTGCGCATCTCGCTCTCCACACCCGGAACCCTGGGCCCTTCACCAAGTCGAGGGTCAAGCGCCGCCCCTCCGGGACCGAACGGGGACGGTCCGCACCGTCCGGGGCGCCCATTCACGGCGAATTCACCGGGTGAGTCTACCCGCGTAGTGGTGAGTGTGTTGTCATGAACGCGATCAAGTCTGGGTATTGCGGTCGTCCCATGACGCCGACTCGCCCGCCGGCCCCGGCACCTCGCAGGCGCCGGCCGCCCGACGTTCCCATGCTCCCCCGATCGAGGAGAGAAGGCTCATGAACACCGGAGAACACGCACCCCGCGGCCTGGACCGGCGCGCCCTGCTCCGCGGCGCGGCGGGCCTGACGGCCGCGGCCGGCATGGCGGCGGCCGTCAACCTGGCATCGGCGACCCGCGCCTCCGCGTACGGGTGGACCCGCACCCTCCAGCAGGGCGCGGCCGGCGCCGACGTCACCGAGCTCCAGATCCGCGTCGGCGGCTGGGCCGCCGCCGGCGCCGGCCAGACCTTCGTCGCGTGGGACGGCGACTTCGGCCCCGCCACGGCCGCCGCGGTCAGGCGTTTCCAGTCCGCCTACGGCCTCCCGGCGGACGGCATCGCCGGCCCGCAGACCCAGAGTGTGCTCAACAGCCTGGAGAGCGGCGACGGTTCGACCGCGCACTTCGAATGGAGCGAGTTCCAGTCCAACGACGGCACGGGCTTCGGCAGCGGCAAGGTCGGCGCCACGCAGGTGAAGGAGAACGTGCGCCGGCTCATGTACAAGCTGGAGGCGCTCCGCAAGAAGGCCGGCAACAGCGCGATCACCGTCAACTCCGGCTTCCGCAGCGTCGCCCACAACGCCTCCGTCGGCGGCGCCTCGAACAGCATGCACGTCTACGGCGTCGCCGCGGACATCGTGGTCGCGGGCCACTCCACCCTCCAGGTCTACCGGATCGCCGAGACCTGCGGCTTCTCCGGCCTGGAGGCCTACACGCACTCCTGGCAGCACGTCGACAGCCGCGTCCAGTACCCCTCCTACGGCTCCGGCTCGTGGTGGTGGGAGAGCGGCACCGTCTGACAAGGGGCCGGGGAAGTGAACGGCAGGTCCTCCACAGGGAGTCGGAGGGCCGTTCACCTCGCGGTCACAGCTCCGCCAGGGGGCCCCACGGAGATCGTGGCCGTTCCCGACCCCGCCCCCAGGGGCGTCAGGCGCCGGGCCGCAGCCGGTCGAGGACCGAGCGGAGCTGGTCGCGGTCGAGCTCGTACACCGTCTCGCCCGCCCGCGGGTCGCGTGCCTGGAGCACGTGGAACAGCGGGGCGTACGGACCACCGAGGTCGACCAGGGTCGCCGAGGCCCCGCGAACGGCCCGCTCGGTTCCCGGTGGGCCCGTCAGGTCGATGCGGCTGAGGACCCCCGGGGTCACCCAGACCGGGACGGACGCGAGGTGGCCGAAGAGCTGGAGGTGGAAGTGGCCGCACAGGACGAGTTGCACGTCCGTGCCGCGCACGGCGTCCGCCAGCTCTTCCGCGTTCTGCAGGCCCACGGCCTGCTGCACCTCGACGTCGAGGGTGACCGGCGGGTGGTGGAGGACCACCACGGACCCGTGGGGCGCGGGCGTGGCCAACACCTCGCGGAGCCAGTCCAGCTGGCGGGCGCCGACCCGTCCGGGGGCCTTGCCGGGGACGAGTGAGTCGAGGGTGATGAAGCGGTGGCCGTCGATTGTGCTCACGGCCGCCCGCTCGCCCTCCGGGGAATCCACGACGGCCGAGGCGCAGTCGTCCCCGTCGGCGCCGATGTGGCCGCTCCCCAGGATCTTGGCGAAGGCGCCGCGCTCGTCGTGGTTGCCGGTGCAGAAGACCACCGGGGCCCGCTTGCGGGAGGCGAACGCGCACACCATCTCGCGCGCCACGGTGTACGCCTCCGGTGAGCCGTCGTCGGCGACGTCCCCGCTGACGACGACGGCTCCGACGCCGGGCACCGCTTCCAGGTCGGTGAGCATCCTGCGCAGCGACTCCCGGGCGTTGATGCCGCGGGCGTTCGGCGCGTCGTCGGGGCCGATGTGGATGTCGGACAGGTGAAGGATCCGCATTCCGGCCACGCTACAGAGCCCCTGACGTGACGTCACCGGCCCGTAAGCGCGCTTTTGGGTCGTGTCACCGGGGCGCGCGGGAGGGGGTGGCGTCCGTCGCCCGGTTGTCCTCTTGCGTCGTCAAGAAGTTAGGGTAAAGGAGTGTCCCCCGCAGAGCAGTCACCGCCGCCGCAGCCACTTCGCCCCCTCAGCGCGAGCGAGGAAGCCTTCGTGCGCGAGCTGAGCAGGGTGATGCTCGTGCTGCCCCGCGTGGTCGACAACGACCTGGTGCGCGAGGCGGGGCTGCCGCTCTCCGAGTACACGTCGTTGATGCACCTGTCCGAGGCCCCGGACGGCCAGTTGCGGATGAGCGAGCTCGCGGACGCGTGCAACCTCTCCCTCAGCGGCGTGACGCGGGTCGTCATCCGGCTCGAGAAGCAGGGCTGGGTGGAGCGGGTCAAGTGCGCCGAGGACGGCCGCGGCTGGAACGCCGTGCTGACCGACACCGGCCTCGCCCGGCTGGAGCAGGCCTGGCCGACGTTCCTGTCGACCGTGCGGCAGCACCTCGTGGACCACTTCGACGGCCATGACCTGGCCCCCCTCACGGCCGCGCTGCGGAACGTCGCCGTCGAGGGCGCGGGGCACAACGGCTGATCTCCCGCGGGACTCCCGGTAAGGACCGGTCCTCCGTCCCCCTTCCCGTTCATTCGTCACCTGCTTGACAGGTGACATCGGCGTCGGCCATGCTCGTCACCAGTCAGACCGGTGACACACCTCCTCACGGAAAGATGGATGACGACGATGGACCTGAAGCTCGAAGTGCTCGTTCTGCCCGTCTCCGACGTCGACCGCGCCAAGCACTTCTACGAGGAGGCCATGGGCTTCCGGCTGGACGTCGACTACGCCGACGACAAGGGCTTCAGGGTCGTGCACCTCACGCCCCCCGGATCGCAGTGCTCGATCCTCTTCGGCGACGACGTGACCACCGCGGCCCCGGGCTCGGCCCAGGGCCTGCACATCGTCGTCACCGACGTCGAGCAGGCCCGGGCCGAGCTCGTGGAGCGCGGCGTCGAGGTCAGCGAGGTCTTCCACGACGCGGGCGGCGTCTTCCACCACGCCGGCGACAAGGACCGCGTCACCGGACCGCACCCCGAGCGCGCGAGCTACGGGTCGTTCGCGGCGTTCAGCGACCCGGACGGCAACGCATGGGTGCTGCAGGAAGTGACCACCCGCCTCCCCGGCCGCTGAGCGGACTGTCGCGACACCGGAAAGACAACAGGAGACCCGATGACCGAGACCGAGACCGCGACCGGGACGTCCCGCACTTACGACGTCGTCGTCATCGGCGCCGGCCCGGTCGGCGAGAACGTCGCCGACCGGACCCGCGCCGCGGGCCTGAGCACCGTGATCGTGGAGAGCGAACTCCTCGGCGGCGAATGCTCGTTCTGGGCGTGCGAACCCAGCAAGGCGCTCCTGCGGCCCGTGCTGGCGCGCGCCGATGCCCGACGGATACCGGGCCTGCGGCAGGCGGTCGAAGGCCCGCTCGACGTGGCCGCCGTCCTCGCGCACCGCGACGCCATGGCCAACCACTGGCACGACGACGACCAGGCCGACTGGCTGGCCTCCGTCTCCGTCGACCTGGTCCGCGGCCACGGCCGGATCGACGGCCCCCGGCAGGTCGTGGTGCGCACCCCCGACGGCGGGACCGTGCGGCTGCACGCCCGCCACGCGGTCGCCGTGTGCACCGGCACGGGCCCCGCGCTGCCCGACCTCCCGCACCTGGACCAGGCCCGGCCGTGGACCAGCCGGGAGGCGACCAGCGCCGCCCAGGTGCCCGGCCGGCTCGCCGTCGTCGGCGGCGGGGTGGTCGCCGTCGAGATGGCGACCGCCTGGCAGGGCCTCGGCTCGCAGGTCACCCTGCTGGTCCGGGGGAACGAGGGGCTGCTCCCGCGCATGGAGCCGTTCGCGGGCGAGATGGTCGCCGACGCCCTCCGGGAGGCGGGCGTCGACGTACGCCTCGGGGCCTCGGTCACCTCCGTGGCACGGGAGGAGGGCGCCGGCGGGGAGGTGGGCGTCAGCCTCGCCGACGGCGGCACGCTGGCCGCCGACGAGATCCTGTTCGCGACGGGCCGGGCCCCGCGCACCGAGGCGATCGGGCTGGAGACCGTCGGCCTCACCCCCGGGGACTGGCTGACCGTCGACGACACCTTCCAGGTCACCGCCGTCACCGGCGGATGGCTCTACGCCGTCGGCGACGTCAACCACCGCGCCCTGCTGACCCACCAGGGCAAGTACCAGGCCCGGATCGCCGGCGCCGTGATCGCGGCGCGGGCAAAGGGCGAACCGGTGGACGCCCGCCCCTGGGGCCCGCACACCGCGACCGCCGACACCGTGGCCGTGCCGCAGGTGGTTTTCACCGACCCGGAGGTCGCGGCGGTCGGCCTGACCACGCAGGAGGCCCGGCGCACCGGACGCCGGGTGACCGTCGTGGACCACGACTTCTCGGCGGTCGCCGGTGCGCACCAGTACGCGGAGGGATACCGCGGCAAGGCGCGCATGCTGGTCGACACCGAGCGCGGCACCGTGGCCGGGGTCACCTTCGTCGGCCCCGGCGTCGGCGAACTGCTGCACTCGGCCACCGTCGTGGTGACCGGCGAGGTGCCGGTGGACCGGCTCTGGCACGCCGTCCCCCCGTTCCCGACCATCAGCGAGGTCTGGCTCCGCCTCCTGGAGACCTACCGCGGATAACGGCTCCCCTTCCGGGGTCCTCCGGCTGAGGTGGTGCCGCGCACGCGCGGTGCCCGTCGGGTGGGGTGCCGCGCTGTTGCCGCGGGTCGATGCCGGCCCCCGCCCGGGTTCTCCGTGCCGGGCGGGGGCTTCGGGGTTCCCTGACAGTCCGGGGAGGGCTTTGGGGCCCTGCCGTGGCGAGGCGCCCGGCGCCGCTCTGGTTCCGGCTGCTGGGCGGAGGCTTCATGCGGAGTGGGATGCCCGGCCGGGGCCCGGCGGAGCTCCGCGCACGTGGCTTCCCGCCGGGTGGGGCGCCGCCCGCGGGCCGGGCGGGCGCCCGAGGTCTGCCACGGGTGGGCCCCCGCAGGGGAGAGGCGAACGAACCGGGGTCAGGCGATGCCGGCCGGCTCCGCGTCGTCGTCCGTGCTGAACTGCGTGCGGTGGAGTTCCGCGTAGCGGCCCCCCGCCGCCAGCAGTTCGGTGTGCGTGCCGCGTTCGACGATGCGGCCGTCCTCGACCACCAGGATCAGGTCGGCGGCCCGCACGGTCGACAGGCGGTGGGCGATGACGACGGCGGTGCGGTCCTCCAGGGCCTCGTTCAGGGCCTCCTGGACCGCCGCCTCGGAGGTGTTGTCGAGGTGGGCCGTGGCCTCGTCGAGGATGACGACCCGCTGCCCCGCCAGGAGCAGCCGGGCGATGGTCACGCGCTGCCGCTCGCCGCCGGAGAGCCGGTACCCGCGCTCGCCCACCACCGTGTCCAGCCCGTCGGGGAGTTCGGTCACGAGGTCCGCCAGCCGGGCCCGGCGCAGGACCTCCCACAGCTCGTCCTCACCGGCCTCCGGCCTGGCCAGCAGCAGGTTCGCGCGGATCGTGTCGTGGAAGAGGTGGCCGTCCTGGGTGACCATGCCGACCGTGGCGCGGATTGAGGCCGCGGTCAGGTCGCGCACGTCGACACCGCCGACGCGCACCGCGCCCTCGTCGACGTCGTACAGCCGCGGCAGCAGCTGCGCGATGGTCGACTTCCCCGCGCCCGACGAGCCGACCAGCGCCAGCGTGCGGCCCGCCTCGGCGCGGAAGGAGATGCCGCGCAGCACCTCGCCGCCCGCGCGGGTGTCGAGGCTCGCGACCTCCTCCAGGGAGGCGAGCGAGACCTTGTCGGCGGACGGGTAGCCGAAGCGCACGTTCTCGAACTCGACCGCGAGCGGTCCCTCCGGCACCTCGCGGGCGTCCGGCTTGTCGGCGATCAGCGGCTTCAGGTCGAGGATCTCGAAGACCCGCTCGAAGCTGACCAGGGCGCTCATGGTGTCGACCCGCGCGCCCGCCAGGGCCGTCAGCGGGGCGTAGAGGCGGGTGAGGAGCAGGGCGAGCGTGACCACGGAACCGGCTTCGAGGGCGCCGGTGAGCGCGTAGTGGCCGCCGAGTCCGTAGACCAGCGCCAGCGCGAGGGCGGAGACCAGGGTGAGCGCCGTGATGAACGCCGACTGCGCCATGGCGGTGCGCACCCCGATGTCCCGTACGCGGCGCGCCCGTTCGGCGAACTGCGCGGACTCGTCGGCGGGCCGGCCGAAGAGCTTGACGAGCGTCGCGCCGGGGGCGGAGAAGCGCTCGGTCATCTGGGTGCCCATCGCGGCGTTGTGCGCGGCGGCCTCCCGCTGGAGGCGGGCCATGCGGGTGCCCGTACGCCGTGCCGGTACGACGAATACCGGCAGGAGCACCAGGGCGAGCAGGGTGACCTGCCAGGACAGGGCGAGCATGACGCCGAGCGTGAGCAGCAGGGTGACCAGGTTCCCGACGACCCCGGACAGGGTGTTGCTGAACGCCCGCTGGGCGCCGATCACGTCGTTGTTGAGCCGGCTGACGAGCGCGCCGGTGCGGGTGCGGGTGAAGAAGGCGACGGGCATGCGCTGGACGTGGTCGAACACGGCGGTGCGCAGGTCGAGGATCAGGTTCTCGCCGAGGTTCGCGGACAGCCAGCGGTTCAGCAGCCCGAGACCGGCCTCGGCGAGCGCGATGACGGCGATGAGCACCGCCAGGGTGGGGACCCGTCCGGAGCGGTCGCCGGAGACGATCGCGTCCACGACGCGTCCCGCCAGGATCGGCGTCGCGACCGCGAGCAGCGCGGTGACCACGCTGAGCAGGACGAACCACGCGATGTGGCGGCGGTGCGGCCGGGCGAACGCCGCGACGCGCCGCAGTGTGTCGCGGGCCAGGGGGCGACGGTCCGTCGTGGCGTTCATGACGCTGTGCAACTGCATCCAGGCGGTGGTCTCCATGCTCATGTACGGACCGTAGAACCTCGACCGCCGTCGAGGTCAAGAAAACGGCCGGAAGGAGTCCCTCCGTACGGGGGCGCGGGTCCGACGGGCCGAGGGCCCCGGGCTCACGCCGAGGGCACCCGGCGCGTGGCGTCGGCGCCCCAACTGGCCAGCAGGCGCAGTGACTCCGCGGCCGGCGACCCCTGCTCGGCGTGGAACGTCACGAGGGTCATGTACGCGTCGTCCGCGAGCCGGAACTGCTCGAAATTCAGCTGGAGGTCACCGACCAGCGGATGGTGCAGGCGCTTGACGCCGTGGCTCTTCTCCTTGACGTTGTACAGCGCCCACAGGCGGCGGAACTCCTCGCTCCTGACGGAGAGCTCACCGACCAGGGCGGACAGTTTCGCGTCGTCGGGGCAGTGGCCGGCGTCCATGCGCAGCGCGCACACGATGTCGATCGCCTTCTGCTCCCAGTCGACGAACAGATCGCGGTACTCGGGACGCAGGAACACCAGCCGCGCCCAGTTGCGCTCGGCGGGGGGCAGCTCCGACCAGTCGCCGAAGAGGGCGGCCGCCGCGCGGTTCCAGGCCAGGATGTCGGAGCGCCGTCCCACGATGTACGCCGGGACGCCCTGCATCGAGTCCAGCAGCTGCCACAGCGCCGGCCGGGCCTGCGGCTGCCGCGCCACCGGCTTCTTCTTGTGCGGCTTCGGCTTCACCAGATGCGTCAGGTGCGCGTACTCGGCGTCCGTCAGATGCAGCGCGCGGGCGACGGCGCCCAGCACCTCCGCGGAGACGTTGCGGCCGTTGCCCTGCTCCAGGCGCGTGTAGTACGCGACCGACACCCCCGCGAGCTGGGCCAGCTCCTCGCGGCGCAGACCGGGCACCCTGCGGTGCCGTCCGGCGACGGGCAGCCCGACGTCCTCCGGCTTCAGCCGGGCGCGCCGGGTGCGCAGGAACTCGCTCAGCTCGTCCCGCCGGGTCAGCGGCCGGCCGGCGGTTCCTTCGGGTTGCTGCTCCATACCACCAGTATCCGCGCCGTGAGCTGGTCGTACGCAGGGCAGCCTGACCCCGCCAGTAGTAGGCACGGCAGTCGTACGAAAAAGCGTGTGAACGCTGGTCCGCGCGGCTTGGGGCAGGCTCGGAGGTGCTGGAAGTCGTGCCCGCAAGGCAAGGCACCGGGCACGCAGACCACGAGGAGAAAACCCCCGCATGACGACTGTTGCTGCATACGCCGCGCCCGCACCCAAGGCACCACTGGAGAGGACCACCATCGAGCGGCGCGCGGTCGGCGAACACGACGTCCTGATCGACATCAAGTTCGCCGGTATCTGCCACTCCGACATCCACCAGGCCCACGACGGCTGGCGCCCCGGCATCTTCCCGATGGTCCCCGGCCACGAGATCGCCGGCGTCGTCTCCGAGATCGGCCCCGGCGTGACGGCGTTCGCCGTGGGCGACCGCGTCGGCGTCGGCTGCATGGTGGACTCCTGTGGGGAGTGCGCGAACTGCAAGGACGGAATGGAGCAGTACTGCACCGACGGCGGCCCGGTCTGGACGTACAACGCCACCGGCAAGGACGGCCTGCCCACCCACGGCGGCTACTCCGAGAAGATCGTCGTCCGCCAGGACTTCGTCGTCCGCATCCCGGACGCGCTGCCGCTGGACGTGGCGGCCCCGCTGCTGTGCGCCGGCATCACCACGTACTCGCCGCTGAAGCACTGGAACGCCGGCCCCGGCAAGAAGGTCGCCGTCGTCGGCCTGGGCGGTCTGGGCCACATGGGTGTGAAGATCGCCCACGCGCTCGGCGCCGAGGTCACCGTCCTGTCGCAGTCCCTGCGCAAGAAGGACGACGGTCTGCGCCTGGGCGCCGACCACTACTACGCCACCGCCGACGAGGAGACCTTCGGGAAGCTGGCCGGCACCTTCGACATCGTCCTGAACACCGTGTCGGCGGGTCTGGACTTCTCCGCCTACGTGTCGCTGCTGCGCAGGGACGGCGCGATGGTCAACGTCGGCCTCCCCGAGGAGTCCGTGCACCTCGACCTGAAGGCCCTGAACGGCCGGCGCCGGGTGATGACCAGCTCCAACATCGGCGGCATCGCCGAGACCCAGGAGATGCTCGACTTCTGCGCCGAGCACGGCCTCGGAGCCGAGATCGAGGTGATCCCCGCCGACCGGATCAACGAGGCCTTCGAGCGCGTCGAGGCCGGCGACGTGCGCTTCCGCGTCGTGATCGACACGGCGACCATCTGAGGCACCGGCAGGACCGCCTCCGGGACACCGCGGTACGTTGGCTCGCTCAACCGGCCGCGGCGTCCCGGCCCTCCGCGGAGTCCGGCGGGGCCGGCGGGATCCGCAGCGCGACCGTGGTCCCCTCGCCCGGCGCGCTGCGCAACGTCAGACGGCCGTTGATGAGATCGGCGCGCTCGCGCATCGCGGACAGCCCCATCCCGCGCTGGTACGGCGCCGGCCGGTCGGAGGCGCGCGCGGGGACGGGCCGGCCGCCGGCGGTGCGCCCGGACATGCCGCAGCCGTTGTCGGTCACGGTCAGCCGGGTCGCGCGGCCGTTGCCCTCCACGGTCACCACGATGCGCGTCGGCTCCGCGTGCTTGACGGCATTGGTGATCGCCTCCTGGACGATCCGGTACACCTGCGCCTGCGTCTCGGGCGCCATCCGCCCGCAGAGCGCGTCGCCGTGGGAGGCGACGTGCAGGTCCGTGCGGATCCCGAAGGTCTCGGACGTGTGCCGGCACAGCGCCTGGAGGGCCGGTTCGAGGCCGAGTTCGTCGAGCACCACCGGGCGCAGGTCCACGATCAGGTGCCGCAGGGAGACGATCTGGTTGCCGACCAGGGCCCGCGCCTGCTCGATGGCGCTGCTCATCGCGGCGGGCCCGCCGTCCGCGGCGGCGGAGGACAGCACGACCTGCACCGCGCCCAGCTCCTGGAGGGTGTCGTCGTGCAGTTCGCGCGCCCATCGTCGGCGCTCGCGCTCCTCCCCGTCGTGGCGGGCGCGCACCCGCTCCCGTCTCAGCTGCGTCTCACGGCGCGACGAGGCCCGGCTGGCGATGATCGCGTAGCCCGCCAGGAGCAGCGGGAACACGTGCAGCAGGTTCAGCAGCGGCTCCTGCGCCACCCGGACCATCCCGGCGACCGTGAGCATCAGCGCGACGGCGGTGGCGATCAGCAGCCAGATCCGCTGGCCGGCGGCGCACAGCGGCAGCATCAGCAGGTACGACGCGGCCGCGACGAGCGACAGCACCAGCTCCCAGGACACCGACCGGTCGGTGACCTCCATGACGACCGCGGCCGCGAGCGAGGCGGTGCCGAGCACCTCGAAGCCCAGGCGCAGCGCGGCCCGTCCCGGCCCGGTCACGGTCAGGCCACCAGTCCGCGTTCCCGGGCCACGGCGATCAGTTCGGCGCGGCTGTCCTTGCCGAGTTTGTCGCGGAGCCGGGAGCGGTGCGTCTCCACGGTGCGCACGGAGACGTAGAGGCGCCGGGCGATCTCCTGGTTGGTGTGGCCGAGCGCGAGCAGGGTGAGCACCTCGGTCTCCCGGTCGGTCAGCGGCTCCTCGCCGTGGTTCGGGAAACCGAGGTTCTCGACGGCCAGCCGCGCCCCCAGCGACGGCTGCACGTACGTCGCACCGCCGGCGACCTGGCGCACGGCGGCCAGCAGTTCGTCGGCGGCGGCCTCCTTGAGCAGATAGCCGGCCGCCCCGGTGCGCAGCGCCTCGCGGGCGTAGGCCGGGTCCTCCTGCATCGTCAGGACCAGGATCCTGGTGCCGGGGGAGGCCGACAGCAGGCCCGGGATGGTCGGCAGGCTGGACCGGCCGGACATGGTCAGGTCCAGCACCAGTACGCGGGGGTGGTGCTCGCGCACGGCGTCGAGGGTCTCCGGGACGGTCGCGGTCTCCGCGACGACGTCGAAGGCCGGGTCCGCGGCCATCAGCAGGCGCATTCCTGCCCGGACCACGAGGTGGTCGTCGGCAAGCACCACCGTGGTCGCGGCGGAAGGGTGCCTGCCGTCGGGGCGGCGGGGGACTTCCATAGGTGCAACGGTAGATCCGCGCCGGGGAAGGGGCAGCCCGCGCCGACGGCGTTGCGGGAGACCCGCAGTCAGGACTGCGGGCCGCCACGGATGACGACTGCGGACCCGGCGGGATGCGGTGGGACCGCCGCCTTGGCAGGCTCGTAGACAACGACTGAAAGCCGTCACAGCCGACGTACCCGTCCAACCGAGGCAACCGACATGTACCGCGTCACCGACCAGCCCCCGTTCGTCCCGCCGGACCAGCCCCAGTCGTACGAGGCGGCCCAGCAACTCGCCGACGCCGCCGTGCCCGCGGTGGCCGACTACGCCGCCGTGGAGGTCTCCGACGCCACGGTCAGCGAACGGGCGGCGATGTCCGGGCTTCCCGCGACGGTGCTCGACTTCCGGCGCGGTGCCTTTCGCGCGGTCCGCCCCGACGTGATGCTCCACGCGTACGAGGTCGGGGAGGTCAGCGAACTGCCGCCGCGCACCCCTTATCGCGCGTCGCTGGTCGACCTGCGGCCGCGCATCGTGCTCAATCTGCACTCCAGGACCGCCTGGCTGCTGCGCGACCCGGTGCGCGCCCGGCTGATGCGCGGCAGCCGCACGCACTCGGTCCTCGTGGTGCCCCTCGACGTCGGAGGTGTGCTGCTCGGGCTCGCGGCCTTCTACCGCACGGCGGGGTCGCCGGCCTTCTCCCAGGCCGATCTGCGGGAGGCGGGGCGGCTGGGCCGCCGGGCCGCCCTGCTCCTGGACCACGAGCGGCGCCGCCTCGTCCACGAGGCCGCCGCGCGGATCCTCCAGGAAGCCCTGCACGAGTCGGACGCACCGGCCGTCAGCGCGCTCGACGCGGTGCGCGGGCACGTCCCGGAGTCGTCGGCGCCCGGGTCCTGGATCGACGTCGTCCCGCTCCCCAGCGCCCGGGTCGCCCTGGTCACGGGCACGGCCGGGGGCTCGGGGGTCACCGCCACGGCCGGCATGAGCCAGGTCAGGGCGGCGATCCGGGCCCTGCTGCTGCTGGACATGAACCCCGGGGAGGTCATCGCGCGGCTGGGCCGCCGCGCGGGGGCCGCCCGCACCCCCGTGCACTGCCTGCTGGCGGTGTACGACCCCGTCACCCGCCGCTGCACGACCGCCTCCGGCGGTGACGCGGGCGCCGAACCGGCCTTCCCCGCGGAGATGTCCCCGCCGGACCGGGCAGGGGCGGAGGAGTGCGCGCCGCTGGCCGCGGCTCCGGTGGCGGAGTTCGACGTGCCCTCCGGGAGCATCCTGCTGCTGAGCTGCGGCACGGACGACGGGACGGGCTCGGCGCCCGTGATCCGCATCCTGCCGCCGACGGGCGACGACCCCGAGGACGCCGTGGACACCGCCGTCTCGGTCGGCCTGGCCGCCGGCGCGGGCGGCCGTTCCGAGCCGGTGCTCCTCGCGGCCCTCATCCGCACCCTGGACCCTGCGGACGTCGCGACGTGGGAGGTCCCGAACGACCCCGCCGCCGTCTCCGCCGCCCGGGCCTGGGCCGACGGCCAGCTCACCCACTGGAGCCTGCCGGAGCTGTCGTTCACCACCACGCTGGTGGTCAGCGAACTCGTCACCAACGCGGTCCGCTACTCCAGCGGCCCGATCCGGCTGCGCCTCATCCGCGACCGGGCGCTCATCTGCGAGGTCTCCGACGTCTGCAGCTCCGCCCCCCATCCGCGCCAGTCCACCCCCAGCGACCAGAACGGCCGGGGCCTGTCGATCGTCGCGCACCTCACGGAGGCCCAGGGCACCCGCTACACGGCGACGGGCAAGACGGTGTGGGTGGAGCAGAACATCCTTCCCGAGGCGGCCTGATGGCCCGTCCCGGCCGCCGGCGGCCGCCCGGAGCGGGCGGCAGCCGCCGCCCCCGCCCGCCCAGGGGACCCGGGCGGCCCACGGCGCGCGGCCGGTGCGCCGCGTACGGGTGAGCCGCTGCCGGCCACGGGGTTCCCGTGGCCGGCAGCGGCCCGAAGGTGCGCGCCGGGTCAGCCGCTGGTGACCGGCTCGGCCTCGGCCGTGGTCTGCGCCAGGGCCGGGGCGTCCGAGGCGCGGACGACGCCCGCCGTGGCGTGCCGGCCGTGGAGGGCCGGGACGAGGAGAGCGGCGAGAGAAGCGCCGAGGAGCAGGACGGCGAGCAGGGCGAAGCCGTGGGTGTAGCCGGAGGCGTAGGGGAGGCCGGAGGGCTGGAGGCGGCTGGTGACCAGGACGCTGGTGACGGCGGCGCCGATGGAGCCGCCGATGGTGCGGATGTTGGCGTTCATGCCGCTGGCGGCGCCGGTCTGCTCCGGCGGGACGCTGCGGACGATGAGGTTGGCCATGGAGGCGAAGGCGAGGCCGATGCCGAGGCCGAAGATGCCGGCCGAGGTGGCGACCTGCCACTGCTGCTCGTGCCAGGCGGCGAGGATGCCGCAGGCCACCGCGCCGAGCGCGGCACCGGTGATGAGGAGGCGCTTGGCTCCGACGACCGGCTCGAGGCGGCCGCTGAGCACGCCCGAGAAGAACATCGCGATCAGCATCGGCAGCATCAGCAGGCCCGCCGAGGTGACGCTCGCCCCGAAGCCGTAGCCCGCGGAGCGCGGGGTCTGGACGAAGCCGGGGAGGAAGGACCAGAGCGCGTACATACCGGCGCCGAAGAGGAGACCGGCGGCGTTGGTCGTCCACACCGCGCGCAGACGCATGATGCGCAGGTCGATCAGCGGGTGGCGGGAGCGGGCCTCGGCGAGCAGCCAGAGGGCGAAGAGCACCACCGCGGCGGCGAACAGCCCGATCACGCGGACCGAGGTCCAGCCCCAGTTGCCGGCCTGGCTCAGCGGCAGCAGCAGGGCCACCAGCCAGCCGGACAGGAGGGCGGCGCCGAGCCAGTTGACGCGTCCCTCGGCGCGGCTGGGCGACTCGGGGACGTAGCGGAAGGCTATGAGCGCGGTGATGGCGACGATGACGACCGGGATCCAGAACAGCCAGCGGTAGTCGAGGGCGGAGACGATCGGGCCCGCCGCCACGATGCCGACGCCGCCGCCCGCCGCGATCACCGCGGACAGGTTGCTGATGCTGGGGCTGACCCGGCTCGCCGCGAACTCGTCGCGGATGATGCCGAAGGACAGCGGGAAGAGGGCACCGCCGATGCCCTGGACGACGCGGGCGATGATCAGGACGCCGATGGTCGGGGCGAGCGCGGCGAGCAGGCAGCCGAGGGTCAGCACGACGAGGACGCCGACGAGGGTGCGCTTCTTGCCGACGAGGTCGCCGAGGCGGCCCAGGATCGGCGTGAAGATCGAGGCGGACAGCAGGTACGCCGTCATCACCCACGTCGCGGTGGACTGGGACGTGTGCAGCGCGTGCTGGACGGTCGGCAGGGCCGGGGCGATCAGCGACTGCAGCATGGAGAACACGCCCGCACCGGTCGCGAGGACCGCGAAGGTGAGGCGGGTGGAGCGTCGGGGCATGAAGGAGCCTCTCCGAATCCGGACAGGGCACGGCCGGGTGCGGATGCGTCCGGCAGCGATGTGAGCGGGCTGGTGGTACGGGATGGGCGGGCGGGGTGCGGGCCGCGTCGGGCGCGCCGGCGTCCGCCGGATGTCAGGGGACGGGCTTGCGTCGGTGCAAGGCCCGTAACGGGGCAGATCGATGCATATCGAGGCGCTGCCGGCGTGTGTGGTGACACGTGTCGTCGGAAGTGCGCCCCCTGCTGTTAAAGTGGAGGTACGCCTCCACTGTAGCGGAGGCTCACCTCCACTTCAAATGTTCCGGCCGGGGAGGCAGAAGTGACGGCGCAGCCGTTTCCCGTCAGCGAGATCGTCGCGGCCCAGCGCCCGCACCGCAGGGACGCCGCCCGCAACTACGACGCCCTGCTGGCGGCCGCCCGCGAGGCCTTCGCCGAGAACGGCGCCGAGGCCTCGCTGGAGGACATCGCCCGCCGCGCCGGTGTGGGCATCGCCACGCTCTACCGGAACTTCCCGACCCGCCGGCACCTCTTCGAGTCCGTCTATGCGGACGAGGTCAACGACCTGTGCCGCGTCGCCCAGGACGTCGCCGTCCTGGAGCCCTGGGAGGCGCTGACCTCCTGGCTGCGCCGCTTCGTCGACTACACCGTGACCAAGCGGGCCATCCGCGAGGCCCTCAACAACGAGTCCGACGTCTTCCTGGCCTGCCGCGACTCCATGTACCAGGCCGGCTACCCGCTCCTCGAGCGCGCCCAGAAGGCCGGCGAGGCCCGCACCGACTTCTCCTTCGACGACCTGCTCCGCATGGTCTCGGGCATCAGCTCCACCGCCTTCCCCGACGAGGGCCAGCGCGACCGCGTCCTGGGCGTCGCCCTGGACGGTGTCCGCACCGCGCGCTGAGGTGGGCTCAGTGCAGAACCGTCATCGATCTCGACGGCGACGCCTTGGAAGCCGCGGCCAAGGTGCTGGGCACGTCCACGAAGCGGGACACCGTCAACACCGCCCTGCATGAGACCGTCGCCCGCAACCGCCGGCTGAACGCCCTGCGCGATCTGCGGGATTTCGCGGACGAGGGCGCCCCCGACGTCGACCTCCTGCTGGTCAAACGTACCCGTCGCGCTGGGTACCGCCCGGTGAGTCCGAGGAGCGGGAGCAGCGGACGGGGGCCGGGCTGATCGCTCTGTGCGGCCTCACCGCCAAGGTGAACATCGCCGTGCCTGCCGCGGAGGAGGCGGGACTCGCCATGGTGCACGACGACCGTGACGTCGAAGCCGCGCACCACCGGGCGGCCCGTCCGGACACTCGGCCGCACGTAGCCGGCGGCCCCCGGCCGGCAAGCGGAACGGCGAGATCCGGACAAGTACGGCCGGAGGCGCCGGGGGTGGCCCCCTCCGCCGGGCACGGCGGTCCCCGCGAGGCCCGGCATGCCGTCATCCCCTCTGCCGTGCGGCCCGGTTGACCGCGCTCACCAGGGGTTTTCCGGTCGCGGGATCAAGAGGAAACGGGAAACCCCTGTCCGCGACGGCCCGTTGGAGGCCACCGTGAGGGCCGACGCGAGAGCGAGGCGGCCCGAGGCGCCGCCGCCCGAGGGGGGATCACCACATGAGAGCACGACGCTGGGGAGGCGGGCTGGTCGCCACCGTGCTGACCGCACTGCTCCTCGCGCTCCTGCCGGCCGCCGCCGCCCATGCGGAGGGAACCGGGGAGCAGAACTGGTGCGCGCTGCAGGGCATCGGCTCCGACGAGGCGCACCGCGCGGCGGACGCGGCCTGCCAGGAGTGGCGCAACCGGACGCTGTACACGTGGGGCGGCGGCCACGGTCCCGCGCCGGGCGCGAGCTACGGCACGCTCGACTTCCACGATCTGGCGGAGACCTGGAACGACCCGTTCACCCGCGGCTTCGACTGCTCGGGCTTCGTGCGCTGGGCCTGGTACAAGGCCGTCGGCCGGGACATCCTCGGCGGCGGCACCGCCCAGGACATGTACATCGGCGCGGGGCGGACGTACCAGGCGGTCCACGGCAGCGGCGGCGGCAAGCCGGCCGTCTCCGACCTGGAGCCCGGGGACATCGTGTTCACCGGGGTGGGCGGCACGGTGGGCAGCATCAGCCACGTGATGCTCTACCTCGGGGGCGGCTACGTCGTCGAGGCGTACCAGTCGCAGCACCCGGTCCGGGTCATCGACATCAACGCGCGCATCAGCGACAACCGCCTGGTCGGCGTCGCACGCATGCCGCAGGGCAGCCCGTTCACCGAGCCGCCCGGCTACGACGGGACGCTCCAGGTGACCTGGGGCACCGATGTCGCCGTGCGGCAGCACCCCAACAAGACCGCCGCGCTCGTGACCAGGCTGTCGGGCCCCGACCTGGTGTACGCCACGTGCCAGCAGCACGGGGAGACCGTCACCGCCGAGGGCTACACCAACGACGCCTGGACGTACCTGTCCAACCGCGGCGGCTGGATCAGCAACATCTACCTCAGAGGCCCCGCCTGGCTGCCCGAGGTGCCCACCTGCTCCGGCTCGGCCTACGACCCGCAGACCGGGTCCGGCGGAGGGGGCGACGTCGCCCAAGGCGGCGCGTACAGCACCTGGGGCACGGATGTGGCGATCCGCTCCGAACCGTCCACGACCAGCGGCAGCACGGTGGCGCGGCTGAGCGGCCCGACGAGTGTCGCCGTCAGCTGCCAGACGCACGCCCAGTCCGTGACGTCCGAGGGGTACACCAACGACGCGTGGTCCTACCTCCCGCAGTACGGGGGCTGGGTCACCAACATCTACATGCGGGGTGACGCCTGGCTGTCCGGCGTCCCCGCCTGCGACGGCAAGGGCACCTCGACCCCGGCGGGGGCGAGCCCGTACCGCACCTGGGGCACCGGGGTCGCGATCCACAGCTACCCGGCGGCGGGTTCGGCGGTGGTGGCGCGGCTGGCGGGCCCGACGAACGTCGCGGTGTCCTGCCAGAAGTACGCCGAGTCGGTCACGGCCGAGGGTTACACCAACAGCGCCTGGTCGTACCTGCCGGAGTACCAGGGCTGGATCACCAACATCTACATGCAGGGTGACGCCTGGCTCTCCGGTGTGCCGAGCTGCGGGGCCCCGGGCGGCGCGATCTGAGGTCCCCTCCGACCGGGATGCCGCGCGGTCACCGCCGCGCGGGCGTCCCGACCGCCACGGGCCGGCGTCGTCCCACCGCTCACGGGGGTGGTGGGCCGACGCCGGCCTGTGGCCGGTTCTCGCCCGTGCGCGTCCCCGCCGCGGCGCCCCCGGGAACCGCGCCCCGCCCGCCGTCCCTCCTGATCCTGCGGAAGGGCCCACCGGCGGAGCCGCCTGGTGGCAGGCAACGGCGTGCACCACGCCGTACGCGGCGGGGAGCCGATGGACCGGACACCAGACGAGCCGGCCGTACCCACGGCGCCGAACAGGGCGTTCGGTCCGGCCTTGCGCGAACTGCGGCTGCAGCGCGGCCTGTCACTGGCCGCGCTGGCGCGCCGCACGCACTACAGCAAGGGGTACCTGAGCAAGATCGAGACGGGCGGCAAGCCGGTCAACGCCGATCTCGCCCGGCTCTGCGACGAGGCGCTGGACGGCGGGGGCGGTCTGCTCGCCCTGCTGCCGTCCGTGCCGCCGCCGGGCGACGACGCCGCGGCGCCCTGCCCCTATCCCGGGCTGTCCGCGTACGGCACCGAGGACGCGGTGCGGTTCTTCGGGCGCGAACGGGCCGTCGCCGAACTCCTCGAACGCCTCCGACTGCGCGTCGGCAAGGGGCCGTTGGCCGTGGTCGCGCCTTCCGGGGCGGGGAAGTCCTCGCTGCTGCGGGCCGGTCTGGTGCCCGGTCTGGCCGGGGGACCGTACGGGCACTGGCCGGTGGTGGTGTGCACGCCGACCGCCCGGCCGCTCGACGCCCTGGTCCACGCGCTGCACGGCGTGCCGTCCGGGGGCGGGCTCGACGGCCTGACGGGGCAGGCACCGGCCGCCGCCCGTGCGGCCGCCCTGGTCGCGGCCTTCGGACCCGGCGCCGAGGGCGCCGGCCTGGTCGTCGTGGTGGACCAGTTCGAGGAGACCTTCACCCTCTGCGACGACGAGGCCGAGCGGCGCGCCTTCGTCGCCGCGCTCACCGGCATCGCGGCGTCCGGCGACGTCGCGGTCGTCCTGGGGATCCGCGCCGACGTCACGGGGCGCTGCCTGGAGCATCCCTCCCTCGTGCCGGTCGTCAGCGACGGCCTGTTCGCGCTGGGCGCCATGAGCCCCGGGGAACTGCGCTCGTGCATCGTGCGGCCCGCCGAGGAGGAGGGCACGGAGCTCGAACCCGGCCTGGTCGAGGTGCTGTTGCGGGACCTCGGTGCGCAGACGCCGGGCGGTGCCGGGCGCGAGGACGACGCCTTTTCCGGCGGTCCCGCGGGCACGCTCCCGCTGCTCGCCCACGCCCTGATGGCCACGTGGCGGCAGCGTTCGGGCCGCACCATGACCGTCGCGGCCTACCTCGCCGCCGGCGGCATCCACGGGTCCGTCGCGACCGCCGCCGAGGCCCTGTTCACCGCGCTGTCGCCCGCGGAGCAGGAGGCCGCCCGGCGGCTTCTGCTGCGGCTGGTGCGGGTCGGCGAGGACAACGAGCAGTCCCGGCGGCCCCGCGGCACCGCGGACCTCCTCGACGGACTGCCGGACGCCGATGCCGCCCGCGCCGCACTGGACGCCTTCGTCGCGGCACGGCTGCTGACCGTCGGCGCCGACCATGTGGAGATCGTCCACGAGGCGCTGCTGCGCGCCTGGCCGAGGCTGCGGACCTGGGTGAACGCCGCCCGCGCCGACCTGCTGCTGCACCAGCAGCTCACCGCGGCCGCCCGCGAGTGGGATCGCGAGGGCCGCGACCCCGGGCTGCTCTACCGCGGCACCCGGCTGGCCGCCACCGCCGAGTGGGCGGCCGGGCCCGGCCCCCGGCCCGGTGAACTCAGCCCGGTCGAGGACGCCTTCCTCACCGCCTCCACCGGCGAGGAGGACCTGCGCCGCCTGCTCGTACGCCGCCGGGCCCGGCACCAGGGGATCGGGGTCGCCGTGCTGGCCGTCCTGCTCGTCCTCGCGGTGCTGGCCGGCGGCGTGGCCGTGGAGCAGCGGCTCGCCGCCGACCAGCAGCGCGCCACCGCGCTCTCGCAGGCCATGGCCGCGCGCTCCGCCGAACTGGCCGTCGGCCGCCCCGAGGCGGCGATGCTGCTGGCCGACGCCGCCTACCGCACCGCGCCCACCACCGAGGCCCGCGGCGCGCTGCTCAGCACGCAGGCCGACGCCTTCGCCGGGCGGCTCACCGGGCACACGGGCGCCGTCAACGCGGTCGTGTTCTCCCCGGACCGGCGGCTGCTGGCCTCCGCCGGCTCCGACCGCACGGTGCGGCTGTGGGACGTCGCCTCCCGGACCGCCGCGGCGGTGCTCACCGGGCACCACGGGCCCGTCCGCTCGGTGGTCTTCTCGCCCGACGGCCTGCTGCTCGCGTCCGCGAGCACCGACGGCACCGTCCGGTTGTGGTCCGTGCCGCGCCGCCGCCTTGTCGCCGTCCTGACGTCCCATCAAGGCGCGGTGCGGGCCGTGGCGTTCGCACCCGACGGGCGCACGCTGGCATCGGCGGGCGGTGACGGCGGGATCAGTTTGTGGGACGTCGCCACGCGCCGCAGGACCGCCGTGCTCAGCGGCCACACCGACGAGGTCCTCGCGCTGGCCTTCCGCCCCCGGGGCGCGCTGCTCGCCTCGGCGGGAGCCGACCGCACGGTGCGGTTGTGGAACACCCAGGACGCCCGGAACACCCGGACGAGTCGGAGCGTGGCCGTCCTGCGCGGCCACAGCGGCGACGTGCTCGCCCTGGCGTTCAGCCCCGACGGACGCACCCTCGCCAGCGGCGGCGCCGACCGCACCGTGCAACTGCGGGACGTCGCCACCCTGCGCCGCACGGCGACGCTCACCGGCCACGACGACGACGTGAACGGCCTCGCCTTCGGGCCCGGCGGCCGCACCGTCCTGTCGGCCGGCGGCGACGGCACCGTCATCCGCTGGGACACCCGCACCCACCTGCCGGTCGGCACCCTCACCGGCCACACCGACTACGTGCTCTCCGTCGCCGTGGCCGCCGGCGGCGACCTGGTCGCCAGCGCCGGCTTCGACCGGACCGTCGTCCTGTGGGACCTGCGCCGCAGCACCCTGGCCGCCTCGCCCGTCACCGAGGTGTGGAAGGCCGTCTTCAGCCCGGACGGGCATTCCCTGGCCTCGGCGGGCGGCGACGGCAGCGTACGGGTCTGGGACATGGCCCGCCACGTGCTCGCGTACACCCTGACCGGTCACATCGGCCCGGTCTACGACGTCGCGTTCAGCCCCGACGGACGGTGGCTGGCCTCGGCGGGCGGGGACCGCACGGTGCGGCTGTGGGACACCCGGACGCGGCGGAGCGCGGCGGTCCTGAGCGGCCACCTGGGTGCCGTGTTCGCCCTGGCGTTCAGCCCCGACGGGCGGACCCTGGCGACCGGTTCCGCCGATCGCACGGTCCGCCTCTGGGACATTGCCGCACGACGCCAGGCGGCCGTCCTCACCGGGCACACCGACTTCGTGAACTGCGTCGCCTTCAGCCCGGACGGCCGCCTGCTGGCCACCGGCAGCGACGACCTGACGCTGCGTGTGTGGGACACCGGCACCCGGCGCGCCGCGGCGGTCCTCACCGGGCACACCGGCTCCGTGCGGGGTGTCGCCTTCGCGCCGGACGGGCGGACGCTCGCCAGCAGCGGCAACGACGGCAGCGTGCGGCTGTGGGACGTGCGGCACTCCCGCCCGGCGGGCGTCCTGACCAGCCACACCGGCTCCGTGCGGGGTGTCGCCTTCGCGCCGGACGGGCGGACGCTCGCCAGCAGCGGCAACGACCGCACCGTCCGGCTGTGGGACCCGGCGGCACGACGGCTCACCGCCACGCTGACCGGGCACACCCGGGCGGTGTGGAGCGTCGCCTTCAGCCCGGACGGCGCGACCGTGGCCAGCGCGGGCAACGACGGCACGATCCGGCTCTGGGACCCCGACGTCCGCCATCGCACCGCCCTCCTGTGCCGCCTCGCGGGCCCCTCGGACCGGCAGCGCTGGCAGCACCTGCTGCCCGGCTACGCCTGGCCGGGCGCCTGCGGGAGCTGACGGGGCGAAGGCTGCGGCGGGACGGCGGCGGGACGGCGGCGGGACGGCGGCGGCAGAAAACCCGGTGACCCGGTCGCCCGCCGCCCGCTACGCTCGCCCTCGATCACGCGCCGCCCCGACACCGCGGCGCGTTCCGTGCCGAACGAGGGGAGCCGGGCCGTGCGTTGCCGCACCGCAGCCGTCGTTCCCCCGTCGGGCCACGAGGTGATCCTGGTGTCCTCCGCGGCCCGGTGCCCGCTGCGCGGCCGGCACCGGACGCCCGCGACGACTTTCTGATCCCCCCGGCAGGACCGCGGCCTTCGCCGCGCTTGTCACCGCGGGGCCACCCGCGCCCCGCTGCCGGGGCGCGCCGTCCGGGAATCGCGCCGCCCACCACCCGATCATCTGATCGTCCGAAAGGCAACGGGCCATGCGCACCGTCCGACCCCTGACCGCCGTCCGCGCCGTCCGCAATCTGGGCATCCTCGCCCACGTCGACGCGGGCAAGACCACCGTCACCGAGCGGATCCTGTACCTCACCGGCGCCACCCACAAGCGCGGCGAGGTCCACGACGGCACCACCGTCACCGACTTCGACCCGCAGGAGCGGGACCGGGGCATCACCATCTTCGCCGCGGCGGTGAGCTGCGACTGGGACGGCCACCGGCTCAACCTCATCGACACACCGGGCCACGTGGACTTCTCCGACGAGGTGGAACGCTCGCTGCGCGTGCTCGACGGTGCCGTCGCGGTCTTCGACGCCGTCGCCGGTGTCGAGCCGCAGAGCGAGTCGGTGTGGCGGCAGGCCGACCGGCACGGCGTGCCGCGGATCGCGTTCGTCAACAAGCTGGACCGGGCCGGGGCCGACCTGGACACGGCGGTCGCGTCGATCGCCGAACGCCTGGGCGTCGTCCCGCTGGTGGTGCAGCTGCCGGTCGGGCGCGAGGACGGCTTCACCGGGGTGGTGGACCTGCTGCGCATGCGCGCGCTGACCTGGCCGGCCGGCGCAGGGGCGTACGAGGACGGCGAGGTGCCCGAGGCGCTGCGCGAGGAGGCGCGGCGCCGGCGGCGGCTGCTGGAGGAGACGGTGGCCGGGCTGCACCCCGCCGCGCTGGAGGAGTTCTGCGCGGACGGCGCGGTGGCGGAGGCGACCCTGCGCGCGGCGCTGCGCGACCTGACCCGTACCGGGGAGGGCGTGGTCGTGCTGTGCGGATCGGCTTACCGCGACCGCGGCGTCGAGCCGCTGCTGGACGCCGTGGTCGCGTACCTGCCGTCGCCGCTGGACGTCCCGCCGGTGCGCACGGCGGCCGACCCGCGACTGCCCTTCGCCGGGCTGGTGTTCAAGGTCGCCGCGACCGCGACGGGACGGCTGACGTATCTGCGCGTGTACGAGGGCACGATCCGGAAGGGGGACACAGTGCTGGACGCACGGGCCGGGCGCACCGAGCGCATCGGCCGCATCCTGCGGGTCCAGGCGGACCGGCACGTCGACGTCGACCGCGCGGTGGCCGGCGACATCGTCGCGGTCGTCGGCGTGAAGGCCGCCGGCGCCGGTGCGACGCTCTGCGACCCGGCGGCGCCCCTGGTCCTCGAACCGCCAGGGACGGCCGAGCCGGTCGTCACCGTCGCGGTCGAGGCGCGCCGGAGCGGCGACACCGACCGGCTGGCGACGGCGCTGGCCAGGCTGGTGGAGGAGGATCCGTCGCTGACGGTCCGCACCGACGCCGAGACCGGCCAGACCGTGCTGTCCGGCATGGGCGAACTGCACCTGGAGGTGGCGGTGGAGAAGGTCCGCCGCGCCCACGGGCTGGAGGTCGCGGTCGGCCGCCCGCGGGTCGCCCACCGGGAGACCGTCGTGCGCGGTGTGACGGGGTGGGTGCACCGGCACGTCAAACAGGACGGCGGCGCCGGCCAGTTCGCCCACGTGGTGATCGACGTCGAGCCCCACGAGGACGACTTCGTGTTCGCCTCGGCGGTCACCGGCGGCCGGGTGCCGAAGGAGTACGTGCGCGCGGTCGAGGCCGGCTGCCGGGACGCCCTCGCCGAGGGGCCGCTCGGCGGTCACCGGGTCACCGGCCTGCGGGTCGTGCTCACCGACGGGGCCACGCATGTGAAGGACTCCTCGGAGGCGGCCTTCCGCGCGGCGGGCCGGTTCGCGCTCCGCGAGGCGCTGCGGGCGGGCGGGACGGCCCTGCTGGAGCCGGTGGCCGAGGTCACCGTCACGGTGCCCGGCGAGGCCGTCGGCGGGGTGCTCGGTGACCTGGCCGCCCGCCGCGGCCGCGTCACCGGCCAGTCCGTCCGGGCGGGCACGGCCGTGCTGACCGCGACCGTGCCGCTGGCCGAGCTGTTCGGCTACGCGACCCGGCTGCGCAGCCGTACCCAGGGCCGCGGCACCTTCACGGCCCGGTCCGGCGGCTGGGCCCGGGTGCCGGACGGCGTGCGGTAGCCGGCGCGAAGCCGTCGCGGCCGGTCCCGCTCCCGCTCCCGCACGTCGCGGGAGCGGGACCGGCCGCCGGGTGCGCCGTCCCGGTGCGCGGGGAGCCGCCCAACCCGTGGCGCGATGCTTCCCGTTGGCCGGTCGGCGACATGCGCGCACGGTGACGACTGCGGCAGGATGGTGAAGATCGCACACGGACGAGTGATGTCCGGTGCGGTCCTTCGACGTCCCCAGAACGATAAGGCGACCAGTGACGACACAGCACGCACCCCGTCCCGCGGGTGGATCCGTACGCACGGCGGGAGCGGGCCGGTGAACCGCGCGCTGACGATGCACGACCTGATGGTCGCCGGCGCCTGGGTCGCCGCGGGCGCGGTGGCGGCGCTCGCGCTGCGGGTGGCGCTGCGCTGGATCGGGGAACGGGCCACCCGCACGCGGTGGGACGGGGACGACATCGTCGTCACCGCGCTGCGCACGGCCGTCCCGTGGGCCGTGCTGGCCGCCGGCGCCTGGGCGGCGGCGGCCGCGCTCCCGCTCCAGCACGCGGTGGACCGCACGGTCAACCAGGTCCTGGTCGCCCTGCTGATCCTGGCCGCCTCGGTCGCCGCCGCCCGCATGGTGGCCGAGACGGTGCGGTCCGTCGCGCAGTCGAGGTCCGGTGTGGCGGCCTCGGCGACGATCTTCGTCAACATCACCCGCGTCGCGGTGCTGGCCATGGGCGGCCTGGTCCTGCTCCAGACGCTCGGCATCTCCGTGGCGCCGCTGATAACGGCCCTGGGTGTCGGCGGTCTCGCGGTCGCCCTGGCGCTCCAGGACACCCTCGCCAACCTCTTCGCCGGCGTGCACATCCTCGCCTCCAAGACCGTGCAGCCCGGCGACTACATCCGGCTGAGCAGCGGCGAGGAGGGCTATGTCGTCGACATCAACTGGCGCAACACCGTGGTGCGGCAGCTCTCCGACAACCTGGTGATCATCCCCAACGCCAAACTGGCCGGGGCCATCGCCACCAACTACCACCAGCCCGAGCAGCAGATGTCGCTCATCGTGCCGGCGGGTGTCGGCTACGGCAACGATCTGGAGCACGTGGAGCGGGTGACCGTCGAGGTCGCCGGCGAGGTGATGGCCGGCGTCGAGGGCGGTGTGCCCGCGCACGAGCCCGCGGTGCGCTTCCACACCTTCGGCGAGTCCCGCATCGACTTCAACGTGATCCTGCGGACCTCGGAGTACGGCGAGCAGTACCGGATCAAGCACGAGTTCCTCAAGCGCCTGCACCGCCGCTACCAGGAGGAGGGCATCGAGATCTCCTACCCCACCCGCACGGTGATGCTCCGTCAGGAGGAGAGCGGCAAGGGGACGGCGGAGGTCGCCCTGCCGAGGCAGCGCGACACCACGCAGGCGCCGGGTCAGCGCATCTGAGGCTGCCGGGCCGGGTGGCGCGCCCCTCCCGGGGCGAAGTCGCAGAGCCCGTCGATCAGTTCGATGGCGCTGTCGGTGAGGGCGGCCGCCTCGCAGGCGTCGTCGCAGGCCACCAGTTCGCGGCCGATCTCCGCGATGGTCGTGGTCAGCGCGATGAGCAGCGTGCGGTCGCCCGGCTCCTCCCTGCTGGTGCCGAGCAGGGTCGCGTTGTGGTGGATCCAGGTCCGCAGGTTCCGGCGGCCCATCACGTCGAAGCCCGGCGGGGTGTCGCCGGTGTAGAAGAGCTTGGCCATCTCGCGCCGGGCCCAGGTGTGTTCGAGGTAGGCGCGGGTGCCGGTGAGGAAGAGCGCGCGGGGGTGGCTCTCACCGGACGCGCGGCGCCGGGAGACGGCCTGCGCGGCGGCGTGCGCCTGGGCGGCGCGGAAGTCCTCCCAGAGCGCGAGGAAGAGGTCGGCCTTGCCGTCGAAGTGGTGGTAGAGGCCGCCCACGCTGGCGTCGGCGCGGCGGACCACCTCGGCGATGCCGGCGGCCGTGTAGCCGGCCTCGCCGAAGACCTCCCGCGCGGCCTTGAGCAGGGCCTGGCGGGTGGTCTCGGCGCGGCTGGGCGTCCGGGCCGGCGCGGTCGCGGGTGCGGCCGCCGGCCCGGACCCCCGGTCCGCGGGGGCGTCAGGGGAATCGCCGGTCGGCGGCTCGTCGCCCTGTGTGTCGCCCATCCCTGGACCTCTCGTCCGTCACTGCCTGGTGGGGCAGAACACTACCCTTCGGTCCGATCGGTCCCTTCGGTCAGGATGCCGGTATCCCGTCCGCGGGCGCCTCGGGCTGAGCGGTGGTGTACTCCGTGATCGGGCCGGTCCCGCTGTCGGTGACCAGCGGTGTGCCCTCCAGGCCGATCTCCGACCCCTTCAGCGTGCCGATCTGCACCCCGGTGTAGCCGGCGTGGGAGTCGGCGCTGTAGCGGAACGGGACCAGGCCGGGGCCGGTGAAGCCGCCCTTCTCCACGGCCTTGACCAGCGACTCGCGCGTCGGGTCCTTCCCGGCGCCCTTCAGGGCCTGCACGAAGGTGTAGGCCATGGACATCCCGAACTCCACGTTGCCCTCGAAGGGCGTCTTCGGGATGTACTTGTCGTGGATCGAACGGAACAGCTTGATCCAGCTGTTGGAGGTGTCCGTGGTCGGCGGCATGTAGGTGTCGGTGATGATGCCGTCCATCAGCGCGGCGACGTCGGCGGTGCCGCCGGCCTTCTTCACGTACGCGTCGAGCAGGCCGCCCAGCGTGGTCGGGTCGGAGCCGACGTTGGTCACCACCAGCTGCGGGTTGTAGCGGAGCTTGACCGAGGTCAGCTTGAACAGCGCCGTATAGCTGGGGATCGTGAACAGCACGACGACGTCGGCCTTCGAGCCCGCGATCGCCGCGACCTGCGGGCTGATGTCGGTGCCGCCGGGCTGGTAGCTCTGCCGGCTGACGACCTGGTCGGCCGCGATGAACTGGTCGAGCCCGGCGACGCCGTCCTTGCCGAAGTCGTCGCCCTGGTAGAAGTACGCGACCTTCTTGCCCGCGAAGTGCTCCTTGATGTACTGGCCGAGGATCTTGCCCTCGACGACGTAGTCGGGCTGCCAGCCGAAGGTCTGCGGGTGCTTCTTCGGTTCGTCCCAGCAGCGGCAGCCGGAGGAGACGAACAGGTCGGGCACGCGCTGGGCGTTGAGGAAGTCCACGACCTTGGTGTGCGTCGGGGTGCCGAGGCCGCCGAGCATCGCGAAGATCTTGTCCTGCAGGACGAGTTCCTTGGTGATCTTCACCGTCTCGGTCGGGTTGTACGCGTCGTCGCGGTACCGGAAGTCGATCTTGCGGCCGTTGACCCCGCCGTGGTCGTTGACGTAGTCGAAGTACGCCTTCGCGCCCTGCGAGACGTTGCTGTAGCCCGGCGCCGCGGGGCCGGTGAGCGGCTGGTGGCTGCCGATGACGATGCTGTCCTTGGTGACGCCGGGCGCCGAACCGCCGCCGGAGTCGCCACCGCACGCGGTGAGGGCGAGTGCGAGGACGGCGAATGCCGCCGTGGCGCGCAGGTGCAGGCGTGCGCGGAGTGCGGTGCGGAGACTTCTTCTCATGGTCCCTCCTGGAACCGAACCGGATTCGGTGGGTGATGGACGGATGTGCGGGGTCGTGCCGTGAGGGGGAGCGGTCAGGACGGCGCGCGGCGCGCCGCCCGCAGCCGCCGGGCCAGCCGGACCAGGGCGCCCTGGATGCCCTGCGGGAAGACGAGCATCGACAGGACGAGGACGAGACCGAACAGGGCGAGCGGCAGGTTCGCGTAGAAGCCCCGCGACAGGTGCAGCGCGTCCGCCACGTCCCCGGTCCAGGTGGGGAGCAGGACGAGCACGATCGAGCCGTAGACGGCGCCCGCGAGGCTGCCCAGCCCGCCGAGCACCGCCCCGGTCAGCAGTGACAGCGACAGCGCCAGCGGGAACGCCCCCGGTGCCGCGAGAGAGCTGACCACCGCGAGCAGGCCGCCGCCCAGTCCCGCGCAGGCCGCGCTCACGACGAAGGCGAGCACCCGCAGCCGGGCCACGGGGATGCCCGCGAGGGCCGCCGCGTCCTCGTCGTCCCGGATCGCGCGCCACGACCGGCCGATCCGGCTGCGGCCGAGGTCCGCGAGGAGCACCAGGACCACCACCGCGCACAGCAGGCAGATCCACGCCTGCCAGCGCTCCAGCGGGAAGTACGGGCCGAGCGCCGCGGGCGGCGGGGGAGTGGCGACCACCAGGCCGTTCTCGCCGCCCAGCAGGTCCGACAGGTGGCGGTAGTTGGCCAGCGAGGGCAGGCCGACCGCCAGCGTCAGCGTCGCGCCCGCCAGGTACGGGCCCTGGAGGCGGGCCGCCGCCGTGCCGACGAGGGCACCGACCGCGGCGGTGACCGCCGTTCCGGCCACCAGGGCCACGAGCAGCGGCCAGCCGAGGTTGGTGAGGAACAGCCCGGTGCCGTACGCGCCGACCGCCATCAGGGCGCCGTGGCCCAGCGAGATCTGGCCGTTGAGCCCGGTCAGCACCGTCAGGCCGGCGACCGCGCACACATAGGTGGCCACACTGGCGATCTGGAGGTCCTGGAACGGCGGCACGGCGGCGGCGACGGAGCAGAGCACGAGCAGGGCCACCGCGCCGGTCACCAGGTGCCGTACCAGGGTCCGGTCGAGTGCCGGGCGCAGCCAGGCCGGGCCGCTCAAGGGGGACTTCGCGGCGGAGGGCTCCGCCGTGCCGGTCGTGTCAGCCGTGTCAGTTGTGTCAGTGGTGTCTGCCATCGTCCCTCAAACCCGTCGCACGGAGGTACGCGAGAACAGCCCGTTCGGCCGCACCATGAGCACCGCCATCAGCACCACCAGGGCGCCCAGCAGGGCCACTTCGGAGCCCAGGTAGCCCGAGACGTAACTCAGCGTCAGCCCGACCACCAGCCCGCCGACCACCGCGCCCGGCGGGCTGTCCAGCCCGCCCACGACGGCCGCGGCGAAGCCGAAGACCAGCACCGCGTCGAACTGGTTGGGCCCGACGAAGGTGGTCGGCGCGATCAGCACGCCGGCGAGCGCGCCGACCGCGCCGGCCAGCGCCCAGCCCAGCGTCAGCACCCGCCCGACCCGCACACCGAACATCCGCGCCACCTCCGGCGCGAAGGCCGCCGCGCGCATTCGCAGCCCCACCGGCGTGGCACGGAACAGGACCACCAGCAGCCCCATGACGACCAGCACGGCGCCGATGGTGAACAGGTCCGACGGCGACAGCAGCAGCCGCGCGCCGCCGACGCCGAACCCCTGGATGCCCAGCAGCGGCGGATAGGAGCGCGGCGAGCCGCCCCACACCATCCCGGCGACCGCCTGGAGGAACAGCAGCAGGCCGAGGGTGACGATGACCGCGTTCATCGGCGGGGCGTTCTCCACCGGCCGCACCAGCAGCCGTTCCACCACCGCGCCCAGCAGGAAGCCCGCGGCCAGCGCCGCCAGCAGCCCGGCCCAGTAGGAGCCCGTCGCGTGGATGACGCCGAGTGCCACGAAGGTCGTGATCATCAGCATGCCGCCCTGGGCGAAGTTGACGATCCGCGTCGCCCGCCAGATCAGCACCAGGGAGAGCGCGACCGCCGCGTAGACGATGCCGCTGCTCACCCCGCCGAGTGTCAGATTGATGAAATACATTCAGAACCCCAGGTAGGCGTGGCGGAGGTCGTCCGCGGTGGCGAGACGGGCGGCCGCGTCGGCGGCGACGACCCGTCCCAGGTTCAGCACGACACCGTGGTCCGCGACGGACAGCGCGCTGCGCGCGTTCTGCTCCACGAGCAGCACGGTCAGCCCCCGCCGGTGCCGCAACTCCCGCAGGACGGCGAGGATCTGGGCGGTGACGCGGGGCGCGAGGCCGAGCGACGGCTCGTCGAGCAGCAGCAGCCGCGGCCGGGTCATCAGGGCGCGCCCGATGGCGAGCATCTGCCGTTCGCCGCCGGAGAGCGTCTCGGCGGGCCGGGCCCGGCGCTCGGCCAGCGCGGGGAAGAGGCCGTACACCTCGTCGAGCCCCTCGCCGAGCCGGGCCCGGCGCTCGGCGCGGCCGCGCCAGAGGCCGCCCAGGCGCAGGTTGTCGTGGACGCTCAGCTCGGTGATCACCCCGCGGCCCTCGGGCACATGGGCCAGTCCGCGGCGTACGGCGTCCTCCACGGGGAGGCGGGTGATGTCCTCGCCGTCCAGCACGATGCGGCCGGCGCGCGGGCGGACCAGCCCGTGGACGGCGCGCAGCAGGGTGGTCTTCCCGGCGCCGTTGGCACCGAGGACGGCGGTGATCGAGCCCTGGTCCACCGTCAGCGAGACCTCGTCCAGGGCACGGACCACGCCGTAGCGGACGGCCAGACCGTCGATCTCAAGCACGGGAGGACTCCTCTCGGGTGCCGGGCGCGGCGGGCGCGCCGGACGCGGCGTCCCCGGCCGGCTCCGTGACCTCGTCGCCGAGGTAGGCCTCGGTGACCAGGGGGTCGTCCCGCACCTCGTCGGGTGTGCCCTGGGCGATGGCCCGGCCGAAGTCCAGGACCAGGACCCGGTCGCAGACGCTCATCACCAGGTCCATGTGGTGCTCCACGATGACGACCGCCATCCGCTCGCGCAGGCCGCCGATGATCTCGCCGAGCCGGCGCATCTCGGCCTCGGAGAGCCCGGAGGCGGGTTCGTCGAGCAGCAGCAGTCGCGGCTCCCCGGCCAGCGCGCGGGCCAGCGCCACCTGTTTCTGCACGCCGTAGGGGAGTTCGCCCGGCAGCCGGGTCGCGACGTCCTCTGCCCCGAGTTCGCGCAGCACCGCCAGGGAGCGGTGCCGCAGCAGGCGTTCGTCGCGGTCGGAACGGGGCAGCCCGAGCAGCGCCGAGGCGAAGCCCGCACGGGCGTGCCGGGTGGCGCCCACCATCACGTTCTCCAGCACGGTGAGCCGGGGGAACAGCCCCAGCCCCTGGAGCGTGCGGGCGATGCCGAGCCGGGCCAGCTGGTGCGGGCGCGGCCAGGACACCGGGCGGTCCTGCCAGTGCAGGGTGCCGGTGGCCGGGCGCACGAAACCGCAGACGGCGTTGAACAGGGTCGTCTTTCCGGCGCCGTTGGGCCCGATGACGCCGAGCACTTCACCGGGCCGGACCGACAGGGACACCGCGTCGAGCGCGGACAGACCACCGAAGGAGACTCCGAGGTCGTCGATCCGCAGGAGGCTTTCCACCAGTCACCCTTCCTAGGGGAGTTCGGCGGGGCGGGAGAAACGGGAGAAACAGCAGAAGGGGGGCAGGAGGCGGGCAGCCACCAGAACCAGAACCAGAATCGGATTCGGTCGTGTTCAGGCGTCGCCGGGGACCGTGGACCGGCGGGGCCCACGGCACGTGATCCGGTCAGGCGGGCCGGGGCGCCGCGGTCCCCGGCCGCCGGCCGGGCACGGCGCGGCGGGGTGCGGACGGGTGGTGCCGGGTGTCGCCGAAGTACGTCATCACGTGGTCTCCAAGCGGGCAGGGCCGGTACGTCCCGGGGCGCTCCGGGGTGGCCGCACGATACCGACTGGTCGGCATGTCGGGAAGAGGTGCTGCAGGTCACGGTTTTGAAGCGGTTCCGGTTCAACTGCCGTGGCACGGCGCTCAGTCGGTGGTCACCGGTGATCAGGCGGGCTCAACCGTGTCCGGGGGAGGCTCAGACGGACCGCGGCGGCACCGTCAGCTCGCTCCACACCTGCTTGCCGCCGCTGAGCGGCACCGTGCCCCAGGTCGTCGACACCGCCTCGACGAGGAGGATGCCGCGCCCGCCCGTGTCCTGCCAGCTGACGACCGCGGGCTTGACGGGAGTGCGCGGAGAGGAGTCGCCGACCGCGATGCGCAGCCGGTCGCCGATGAGGGCGAGGTCGAGCCGGACCTGCCCGTCGGTGTGGACCAGGGCGTTGGTGACGAGTTCGGAGACGACCAGCAGCGCGGTGTCCACCTCGTCGCGGGGCAGCCCCCACGCACGCAGGGTGCGGCCGGTGAAACGCCGGGCGTGCGAGGCGGCGTCGGGCAGCCGCCACACCGTCCAGCTCTCGCGGACGGGCCGGACCGCCATGCCGTCGTAGCGCATGAGCAGCAGGGCGATGTCGTCGCCGCGGGTGGCGCCGTCCAGCAGCGCGTCGGCCATCAGCCCCAGATGGCCCGGGTCGGTGGCGGAGAGCGACGCGGCCAGCCGCCGCATGCCGTCGTCGTAGTGCAGTTCGGCGGACTCCACCAGCCCGTCGGTGGTCATCGCCAGGACGGTGCCCGGGCGCAGGCGCAGCGGGATCAGCGGGAACTCGGCGTGCGCGCTGACACCGAGCGGCGGCCCGCCGTCGCCCTCCACCGTCTGCGTCGTGCCGTCGGGCAGCCGCAGGACCGGGGGCAGGTGCCCGGCGCGGACGCACCAGCCGCTGCCCGCCTCCATGTCGACGGACACGTAGCAGCACGTGGCGAACAGGTCGGTCTCCATGCCCATGAGCAGCCGGTTGGCGTGCGAGACGACGACGTCGGGAGGGTGCCCCTCCACCGCGTACGCGCGGATCGCCGTGCGCATCTGGCCCATGAGCGTGGCCGCGCCCGCGTTGTGCCCCTGCACGTCGCCGATGACCAGGGCGACGTGGTGGTCCTGAAGGTGGATCACGTCGTACCAGTCGCCGCCGACCTCCAGGCCGCCGGTGGTCGGCAGGTAGCGGGCGACGGCGGTTCCGCCGGGCAGTTCGGGCAGGCGGCGGGGGAGCAGGGTGCGCTGGAGGGTGGCGACGAGTTCGTGCTCGGCGTCGAAGGCCCGCACTCGGACCAGCGCCTGGCCCGCCAGGCCGGCCGCGGCGGTCAGCACGGCCCTTTCGTCGGGGGCGAATTCGTGCGGGGAGTCCCAGCCGATCAGGCAGCAGCCGACCACCCGCCCCGCGGCCGGCAGCGGCAGCACGGCCAGCCCCCCGGTGCCCACCCCGGCCAGAGCGGGTTCCAGGGGCGTCCCCGGCGGGCAGAAGGCGATCCTGCCCTCGCGCAGCGCGGTCGCCAGGGTCGGCATCGAGCGGGTCGGCGCGTCCGGCCACTCGGTGCGCCACTCGCTGCGCCACACGTCGGGCCAGGCGCTCTGGTCGGCCGGGTCGAGCACGGTCACCACCAGCCGGTCGGTCTCCACCTCGGCCAGCGCGATCCGGTCCGCGTTGAGCGGCCCGCGCAGAGCCGTGGCCACGACCTGGCTGACCTCCTGGACCGTCGAGGCGTTCGACAGGTCGGTCGCCAGTTGCTGGATCCGGCCCACGTCGTTGACGCCGGTGCGCAGCCGGGAGGTGTCGCCGACGGTGCCCACCAGCCGCGCGGGACGCCCGTCCTGCGCGAACACCACGTGCCCGCGCAACCGCAGCCAGCGCAGTTCGCCCGAGGGCCGGCGGATACGGAACTCCAACTCGCGCTCACCGGTCGCCATGTGACCGGGTTCGACCACGGACATGACCGTCGGCAGGTCCTCCGGCACCGTCAGTGCCAGCAGCGTGTCCACCCGTCCGTCGAAATCCGCCGGCGCCAGGCCGAACAGCGTCAGCACTTCGTCGTTCACCCGGATCCGCCCGGTGTCCATGGCGAGGTCGAAGTCGTGGGCCGGTCCGCCGGGCTGGGCTTCCGACGTTTCCGGCGGTCCGGGCGGGGGCGCTTCCCGCGGGGAGCAGGCGGCGGCCGCGGCGTACAGCTGCAGGCACTGCCGGTCCTCGGCGTCGAAGCCCGCCGGGTCGTCGGTGACGGCGACCAGGCAGCCCGCGCCGCGCTCCTCGGACCGCACCGGCAGCGCGATCAGCGGCACGTCGAACGGGGCCGCGCCGTCGGGTGGTTCGCCCTCGGCCGCGGTGCCGTACGGGTCGGGGGTGCCCGAGGTGGCGACGACCGGCCGGCCGCGCCGGACCGCGGTGGCCACGGGCGAGGGCCCGTCCGCCGGATAACCGTCCCGCAGGCCGTACAGCGTACGAGGAACGCCGGCCGACGCCACCAGGCGCAGCTCCTCGCCGCCCTCGGCGGGAAAGTAGACGGCGACCAGCGTCGCGCCGGTGAAGACCAGGGCCTGCTCGACGACGGATCTCAGGCGTCCCACCTGGTCAGGACCGGATCGGAGCGTCTTGAGCGCGAGCTCGGCCGACAGCGTCCGAACTCTGCGTCCCTTCGCGCCGTCCCTGACCACCTCGTCATTACACCGTCTCCGGGGCGCCCGCGCAGCCCGTGTGCGCGGAATCGTCACGCCCGGGAGCCGGGGGCGACGAGTCCGTCCCGCAGCCGCTCCACGGCGGCATCGGGCAGTCTCAGGCCGTGCCGCACATAGCCGGTGACATCCCCCCAGTCCTCGGCCACCGTGCGCAGCGCCGCCTCCAGGTAGCGCGGGCGCACCTCGACGACGGCCTCCGCGATCTCCGGGTCGCCGCCGGCCGCCACGAAACGCCGCAGTCCGGGGCCGAAGGCCTCGCGCACCGCGGGATTGACCGACAGGAACTCCCGCTCCACAACGGCGGGATCCGCGCCGAGCAGGGTCAGCAGGACCGTGCTCGCCCACCCGGTGCGGTCCTTGCCCGCCGTGCAGTGGAAGAGCACCGGACGCGCCTCGGGGTCCGCCGCGGTCTCCAGCAGCGCGCAGTACGCGGAGCACGCGCGCGGAGACCGCACCATCCGCTCGTACGCCCGTGCCATCAGCTCCTCGGCCCGGCCCCCGCCGAGCTCCTGGTGCGCCCCCGAGGGGTCGTCGAGCAGGGCCGGCAGCCGTGCGGCGGGCAGGTCGGGGCTGTCGCCCAGGACGTCGGCGACGAACAGCCGGGCGCCCTCGGGAAGGACGTCGGGGGCGCCGGCCCGCTCGTCGTGGGTGCGCAGGTCGACCACCGTACGGATACCGAGACCCGCGACGTCCGGGTCCGCCCCGGCGTCGTAGCGGTCGAGCGGGCCGGAGCGCAGCACCACCCCGGGGCGCACGACCCGGCCCGGGCCCGCGCCGGCCAGCGGGATCCCGCCGAGATCCCGCATGTTGACCACGGTCCCGGCGTCGATGGCGCTCCCGGTAGCCATGTGCTCATGGTGCGCCGGGCGCGCCGCCCGCGCGATTCAGCGCCCGGGGAAGGTGTAGGTGTAGCCGGCCGCGTCCAGGCGGTCGAGCAGGGTTTCGAGGGCCTGGACGGTCTGCGACCGGTCGCCGCCGCCGTCGTGCATCAGGATGATCCCGCCGGGCTTGAGCTCGCTGTTCACGTTCTTGAGGATGGAGTCGACGCCGGGCCGGCGCCAGTCCTCGGAGTCGACGGTCCAGCCGAGCGGGCGCAGGCCGTGGCCGGCGGCTATCGCGCGGATCGCGGGCGAGAAGTCGCCGCCCGGGGCGCGGTAGTACCAGACCCGGTCGCCGTGGCCCGCGGCGCGCGATATCTCCTGCTGCGCGTCGACGATCTCGTGGCGGTTGTAGGCGGCGGACTTGCCGCTCTGCGCCTCGTCGTGGTGGACGGAGTGGTCGCACAGGCGGTGGCCGGCCGCGCTGATCCTCTTGACCAGGTCCGGGTGCGCGGCGGCGTTGGGGCCTATCTCGCAGAAGGTGGCCTTGGCGTGGTGCGCGGCGAGGACCTGGAGGACCTTCAGGGTCCACGTGGGGTCCGGGCCGTCGTCGAAGGTCAGCGCGACCGACTTCCCGCCGCCCTCCGCGCCGTGCTGGATGGACTGGTCGACCCGGCCGGCGCCCGGTGCGTGGGCCGGGGTGCCGGCGGTCGTGCGGTGCGCGGCCGGCGGGGTGGCGGGCCGGGCGGGGGCGGGCGCGGTGTGCGGGTGCGACGGGTGTGCCCGATGGGCCGGAGCGGTCGCGCGGTGGTGCGTGGGCTTGGCGGGGGCCGCGGTGCGGGGAGTGCCGGCGGTGGGCGCGGGCGCCTTGGCGGCCGGGGAGTGCGGGACCGACGGGGCGGACGGTGCGGACGGGGTCGCCGGGGAAGGCGTGGCGGTCGCGGTGGGTGCCGCCTTGGCGGGCGCGGCGGCCGCCGTCTGGGACATGTGCTGGGTGCCGCAGGCCATCACCGAGGCTCCGGCGATCGTCACCGCCAGGACGCCGAGCGTCCGGTTCGCGCGAGTCGTCAGTGCCACGGGGATACCTCCTGGTGCCGTTCGGACGCATGCGCCGCATGCGTGGATCAGCACTCCACCGTAGGGGGCGCATCCGTCGCTGACCTCGGACTTTGGTCCGTCCTGAAGTCCTTTGCGGAAAGGACGTAGGTCCCTGCCGCCACGGGCGCCCGCAACCGGTCGCCTCCTGGCGGAAGTGATCAGTCGTGCGCCCGGAGCGCGCATTCCCGGTCACCCGGGCCGCCGTCCCGGGCTCGGCCGGAACCTTTGGCCACGGATGCCGGAGGCGTGCCGGCTCATCCGCCGTGGGACGACGCAGATGTGACGGGCCGGACACCGCGCACATGTTGCGCGGCCGAACCGCGCGGGTGATCGTTGCACACGGGGAAGTCCGGCCTGCACGAGCATCCGTCAGTGGTCCAGACAGGGGTTGCCGCATGACCAGTTCACACTTCGACGTCGTCGTCCTGGGCGCGGGCCCCGGCGGGTACGTCGCGGCCATCAGGGCCGCCCAGCTGGGGCTGCGGACCGCGATCGTCGAGGAGCGCTACTGGGGCGGCGTGTGCCTCAACGTCGGCTGCATCCCGTCGAAGGCGCTGCTGCGCAACGCCGAACTGGCCCAGATCTTCACCCAGGAGGCCAAGACCTTCGGCATCCGGGTGAACGGCGAGGTCACCCTCGACTACGGCGCGGCCTTCGAGCGCAGCCGCAAGGTCGCGGACGGCCGGGTCAGGGGCGTCCACTACCTGATGAAGAAGAACGACATCACCAAGTTCGACGGCCGCGGCACCTTCACCGACGACCACACCCTCCAGGTGGCCCTCAACGAGGGCGGTTCGCAGACCGTCACCTTCGACCACTGCATCATCGCCGCCGGGGCCACCACCCGGCTGCTGCCCGGTACGTCGCTCAGCGAGCGGGTCGTGACGTACGAGGAGCAGATCATGACGGAAACGCTCCCGCGCAGTGTCCTGATCGCGGGGGCGGGCGCCATCGGCGTCGAATTCGCCTACGTCCTGCACAACTTCGGGGTCAAGGTGACCCTCGTGGAGTTCCTGGACCGCGTGGTGCCGCTGGAGGACGAGGAGGTCTCGGCGGAACTGGCGCGCCGCTACAAGCGGATGGGCATCGACGTGCTGACCTCCACCCGGGTCGAGGCGATCAACGACTCCGGCGACACGGTCAAGGTCATGGTCACCACGGGCGGCCAGCGGCAGACCCTCCAGGCCGACAAGGTGCTCCAGGCCATCGGCTTCCAGCCGCGCGTCTCGGGCTACGGACTGGAGCAGACCGGGGTCCGGCTGACCGAGCGCGGTGCCATCGACATCGACGAGTACTGCCGTACGAACGTCCCGCACATCTTCGCCATCGGCGACGTCACCGCCAAGCTGATGCTCGCGCACGCCGCCGAGGCCATGGGCATCGTCGCCGCGGAGACCATCGGCGACGCGGAGACCATGCCGCTGGACTACGTGATGATCCCGCGCGTGACCTTCTGCCAGCCGCAGATCGCCAGTTTCGGCTGGACCGAGGCGCAGGCCCGCGAGCGCGGCTTCGACGTCCGCGTCGCCAAGTTCCCGTTCTCCGCCAACGCCAAGGCGCACGGTCTCGGGGACTCGGGCGGCTTCGTCAAGCTCGTCGCCGACGCCACCCACGGCGAACTCCTGGGCGGCCACCTCGTCGGCCCCGAAGTCACCGAGCTCCTGCCGGAGTTGACGCTCGCCCAGAAATGGGACCTGACGGCGGCGGAGCTGGCCCGCAACGTCCACGGGCACCCCACCCTCGGCGAGGCGGTCCAGGAGGCGCTGCACGGCCTCGCGGGCCACATGATCAACCTGTGAGCCCGCGGGCGACCGCCGTCAGCCGGACGCCCCCACCCGGCTGAGCACCGGCGGGTGGATGGCTCCCGCGGTGGCGGAGAGCGGCATCCCGGTACCGCCCCAGCGCAGGGCGACGATCTCGGCCGCGATGGACACCGCGACCTCCTCGGGCGTACGCGCGCCGAGGTCGAGCCCGATGGGGGAGCGCAAGCGGGCCAGCGCCTCGGCGGGGACCGGCGTGTCGCGCAGGCGCTTGAGGCGGTCCTCATGGGTGCGGCGGCTGCCCATCACGCCGATGTACGCGGCGGGACGCGTCAGCGCCTCCTCCAGCAGCGGCACGTCGAACTTGGGGTCGTGGGTCAGGACGCAGATGACCGTGCGATCGTCCGTCTCGGTGCCGCCGAGATAGCGGTGCGGCCAGTCGACCACGACCTCCACGCCCTCCGGGAAGCGCCGGGGCGTCGCGAACACCTTCCGCGCGTCGCACACCGTCACGCGGTAGCCAAGGAACAGCCCCATCCGCGCCACCGCGGCGGCGAAGTCGATCGCGCCGAAGACGAGCATGCGCGGGGGCGGGGCGAAGCTGTGGAGGAAGACGCGGACGGCGTCCTCGCGCCGCTCGCCGCGCGGGCCGTAGTGCCGCAGCCCGGTGACGCCCTGGGCCAGCCCGCCGCGGGCGTCGTCGGTGACCGCCGCGTCCAGGCCCTCGGTGCCGAGGGTGCCGGCGACTGCGTCGGGCCACACGGCGAGCGAGGCCCCGCGCGGGGCGGGTCCGTCCAGCACGGTCGCGGTCACCACCGGCCGGTGCGCCGCGACGGACGCGGCCACCGCACCGAAGGCCGGATCGGTGGCGGGGGACACCGGCCGGACGAGCAGGGTCAGCTCGCCGCCGCAGGTCAGCCCTACCTCGAAGGCGTCCGCGTCGCTGTAGCCGAAGGTCTGCACCTGGGGCTCGCCGGACTCCACGACCTCCTTGGCGAGTTCAAAGACGGCGCCCTCCACGCAACCGCCGGACACGCTGCCCACGACCTCGTCGCCCGGCCCGACGGCCATGGCCGCGCCCGGACCGCGCGGCGCGCTGCGGCTGACGTCGACGACGGTCGCCAGGCCGAAGGGGGTCCCGGAGGCGTACCAGCGGCTCAGCGCCGGGAGGATCTCACGCACTGACGGCTCCTCTCGCTGGGCTGTGCAGGTTGTCCGTCCGTTGTGCCCGATATGCGCAACTGTAGGTCGGGCCCCGAGGGGGTGCACAGCGCCGGGGCGGCGCGCCGCCGAGTGCGTGAGTCCCCCGCCCTCCCTCCCGTGTGCCCCGTGAAGTCACGCGCCCCGACGCAAGTCGTGTGGGGGTCGGGTTCGGGGCCTCCGGGGCTGCCATTCTGGACAGCACATTTAGGTGCCTCAGGTACCCGCCTTGAGCACTCCGGGTCACGCACCCAAATATGCTCCAGTGTCCAGAACGCCACCCCTCCAACCCCGCCCCCTCCGTGAGCTCTCGCGCCTGATCCCCGGTGGGTGGTCTGAAGCGGCACCGTGCTCGGGCACGCGTTGGCGCCGCGCCAACGACCTGCTCCGCCGTCACCGCCCACGGCACCCCCACCGGCCGTAAGTCGCCCCAACGACCCCGGGAGGGGGTGCGCCGGGGTCCGCCCGCAGGGGACGAGCGGCGACCGCGGCACACGATGTACGGGGGTAAACCGCGAGCCCCGAGGACGGACTCCGGAGCGGCGCCGACCCCCCACAGCACACGTGCGGGGCCCGCACTTACCGTGCCGGGCACTCGGGAGGGAGGGTGGGGAAAGAGCCAAGCGGCACCGTGCTCGGGCCGCAAGGCCCGCACGCGGCGTAGATTCGGAGGCGTGTTGCGCATCGAGGACGGCCGGACGGGCGGGACCGTGGAGTTGGAGCCGGGACGCCGGGCTCCGCTGAGGGTCGTGGCCTGCGTGCCCCGCGGCAGCGGTGCCCAGGCCGCGCGGGTGATCGTGACCACCGACGTGCTCGTGCGGACGGTCGAGGCCACAGGGGGGCAGGTGCTGCTCGCCGTGGTCGGGGCGGAGGACGCCGGCTTCGGCGGGGCGCTCGGAGCCGCCCCCGCGGCGATCCGGGTGGCGACCGTGTCCGAGGCCCAGGAGGGCCTGGCGGGCAGGGTGGCGGTGCGGGTCGTGGCCGTGGGCGACACGGACGACCCCGGCGACGAGGGTGAGGGCGTGCGCATGGATGTCGGCCCCGTCTCCGGGGGCATGTCCCCGGGGCTGGACCTCCGGCTGGCGCTGATGGGCCGGGACCGCCGGGTGCCCCTGGAACTCGCGCCGCCGGCGCTCGGCACGGCCGCCGCGCGGCTCGCCCGCTGGCGCCGGGATGTCGCCCTGTGGGCCGAGGAGCCCTCCAGGCCGATGTGCGCGCAGCACGTCGAGCGCATGCGGGCGGCGCTCTCCCGCGACCTGGACACCCCGGCCGTGCTGGAAGCCCTCGACTTCGTCGGGGCGCAGACGGAACTGCCGCCCGGTTCGCGGTTCGAGACCTTCGCGCACATGGACCGCTTCCTGGGCCTGGAGCTCACCCGTGAGATCGGCGGGGTGCGGCCGTGACCCGGCATCTCGTCCTGCTGCGGCACGCCAAGTCCGCCTGGCCCCCGGACGTCCCCGACCACGACCGTCCGCTCGGCGCCCGCGGTCGCCGTGACGCGCCTGCCGTGGGGCGCTGGCTGCGTGAGAACAAGCACATCCCGGATCTCGTGGTGTGCTCCACCGCCGTGCGCACCCGGGAGACCTGGGAGCTGGCCGCCGACGCCCTCGGCGGCCGCGCAGAGCCGCGGGTCGCGTACGACGAGCGGCTCTACGCGGCCACCGCCCGCGCCCTGCTCGACGTCCTGCGCGAGACGCCCGACGGCGTCCGTACCGTCCTGCTCGTCGGGCACAACCCCGGCGTCCAGGACCTCGCTCTCCGGCTCGCGGGCGGCGGCGCGTCGGAGGCCCTGCTGCGGGCCGCCGACAAGTTCCCCACGTCGGCTCTCGCGGTCCTCACCGCCGCCGGTCCCTGGCCGGCCCTGGACCAGGCCCACCTCGACGACTTCGCGATCCCTCGCGGCTGACGGATGTGCGTATGATCACATCGCGGCTGTCGCCGCGAGCGCCGCGGTCGTGGCGGCGGAGAGACGGTCGAGGTAGCGCGGCGAGAGGGGTGCGCGGAGGACGGCGAGGCGCCAGTAGAGGGGGCCCGCGATGAGGTCCAGGGCGAGCTCGGCGTCGGTGCCCTGCGGCAGCTCGCCGCGGGCGATCGCGCTGTCGATGATGCCGGAGGCGATGCCTCGCTGGGTGTCCCTGAGCGCTGTCTGGAGGGCTTCGGCGATCTCGGGGTTGCGGGAGGCCTCGGCGAGCAGATCGGGGATGATCTGGGAGGCGACGGGGTGCCGCAGTGCCCGTGCGGTGACCTCCAGCAGCACGCGGATGTCGGTCAGGAGCGAACCCGTCGCGGGGGCGGGGACGCCGAGTGCGGCGACCGCGGACACGACGTCGAGGACGAGCGGTAGCTTGGAACGCCAGCGGCGGTAGACGGCGGCCTTGCCCACACCGGCGCGGCGGGCGATGCCCTCGATCGACATCCGGCCGTAGCCGACCGCCGCCAGCTCCGCGAAGACCGCAGCACGGATCGCCTCCGTGACGTCGTCACGGAGCACGGCGGCCCCGGCGGGGGCGCGGCGGGATGGGGCGGTGTCCGATGCCATGGGCGGCAGCCTACGCGACGTCGCGACGGAACGGTTGCGTTCCAGCGCTCGGGTGGTCTAACGTCTCGATCACGACGGTACGGTGTCGTTCCGGTTTAGCGTTAACCCCCCACCCCGCACCCCCTCCCTCGAAAGAAAGCGCCGCCCCCGTGAGCCTTGACATCGAGTCCTCCTCCGCGGCCACCGCGCCGCCAGGCACGCTGACGCTCCCCCCCGGCGAACTGGCGGCCAAGTACGGCCTCTCGGTGAGCGGAGCCAGGCCAAGCCTGATCCAGTACGTACGGCAGCTTTGGGGGCGCCGTCACTTCATCATTTCGTACGCCACGGCCCGTGTGTCGGCGCAGTACACCCAGGCCCGCCTCGGCCAGCTGTGGCAGGTGCTGACGCCGCTGCTCAACGCGGCCGTCTACTACCTGATCTTCGGCCTGCTGCTCGGCACCGACCGGGGCGTGGACAACTTCATCGCGTTCCTCGTCACCGGCGTCTTCGTCTACACCTTCACCCAGTCCTCGGTGATGGCCGGCGTCCGCGCGATCGCCGGCAACCTGGGCCTGGTGCGCGCCCTGCACTTCCCGCGCGCGAGCCTGCCGATCGCCCAGACGCTCATGCAGCTGCAGCAGCTCATGATGTCGATGCTCGTGCTGTTCGCCATCGTGCTGATGACCGGCGAGGTGCCGCGGCCGTCGTGGCTGCTGGCGGTGCCGGCGCTGCTGCTCCAGTCGGTGTTCAACGCGGGCCTCGCGATGGTCGTGGCGCGCATCGGCAGCAAGATGACGGACCTCGCGCAGCTGATGCCGTTCATCCTGCGCACGTGGATGTACATGTCCGGTGTGATGTACAGCATCAGCCACGTCGCGGCGCACGCCCCTTACGTGGTCAAGGTGCTGCTGGGTATCAACCCGGCCGCCGTCTACATCGACCTGATGCGTTTCGCGCTGATCGACAGCTTCACCGCGGACCAGCTGCCGCCGCACGTCTGGCCGGTCGCGCTGGGCTGGGCCGTCGTGATGGGCGTCGGCGGCTTTGTGTACTTCTGGAAGGCAGAGGAGCGGTACGGCCGTGGCTGACGAGCGCATTCCCACCGTGATCGTGGACGACCTGCACATCGTCTACCGGGTGCACGGCGCCGGCGCGGCGCGGGGCAGCGCCGTGAACGCGCTGTCGCGCATCATCCGGCGCAAGGGCAACCCGAACGTGCGCACGGTGCACGCCGTGCGCGGTGTGAGCTTCACCGCGTACCGCGGCGAGTCGATCGGACTGATCGGCTCCAACGGCTCGGGCAAGTCCACCCTCCTCAAGGCGGTGGCCGGCCTGCTGCCCGCGGAGAGCGGCAAGGTCTACACGCAGGGCCAGCCGTCGCTGCTCGGCGTCAACGCCGCGCTGATGAACGACCTGTCCGGCGAGCGCAATGTCCTGCTCGGCGGCCTGGCCATGGGCATGACCCAGGACGAGGTCAGGCAGCGCTACGACGAGATCGTCGAGTTCTCCGGCATCAACGAGAAGGGGGACTTCATCTCCCTGCCGATGCGGACGTACTCCTCCGGCATGGCGGCCCGGCTCCGGTTCTCCATCGCGGCGGCCAAGACGCACGACGTGCTGATGATCGACGAGGCGCTGGCCACCGGTGACAACAGCTTCCGCAAGCGCTCCGAGGCCCGGATCCGCGAGCTGCGCGAGGAAGCCGGAACGGTTTTCCTCGTCAGCCACAACAACAACACGATCCGGGACACCTGCACGCGCGCCATCTGGCTCGAGCACGGCACCCTCCGCATGGACGGTTCGACCTCGGACGTGCTGAAGGCGTACGACGAGTTCACCAAGGCCAAGAAGTGACGCCGCCCGGCGGGAGCCGGGCGGCGGTGCCAGACTGAGGGCGGAAGCGGGAGGACGGCACAGGGCAGCAGGCCGTAGCGAAGGAGCCCGTCATGCTCACGACTCACTACGCCCACGGGGCCCCGAGCTGGCTCGACCTCGGATGCAGCCATCCCGGCGCGTCCGCCGCGTTCTACAGCGGGCTCTTCGACTGGGACATACGGCCCCTGGGGCCGGAAGCGGGCGGCTACGGGTTCTTCCAATTGGACGGGAGAACCGTGGCCGCCCTCAGTCCGTCCGCCGACGAGAGCTCGCCCCCGGCCTGGATGCTGTTCTTCCAGGCGGACGACGCCGACGCCACCGCCAAGGCCGTCGAGCAGGCGGGCGGCACGGTCCGCTTCGGGCCCTTCGACGTGTTCACCAACGGGCGGACGGCGGGCTTCACCGATCCCGGCGGCGCGGACTTCTCCGTCTGGCAACCGGGCGAGACCCGGGGCCTGGACCTGGTCACCGAACCCGGCAGCCTGTGCTGGGCGGAGCTGTTCGTGCCCGACCCCGCCGCGGCCATCGCCTTCTACGGTTCCGTCCTGGACTGGCAGGCGCAGGAGGTCCCCTTCGGCGACTCCGGCTACACGGTGTTGTCCACCTCGGACGGGAGCACCACCCTCGGCGCCGTCGTGCGGATCACCGACGAGATGGGGGCGGCGGGCGTCGTCCCGCGCTGGCTGCCGTACTTCGAGGTCACCGACTGCGACGCGGTGGTGCGCTCGGCGGACCGGCTCGGCGGCTCGGTGGTCATGGCCCCGCAGCACACCGAGGGCGTCGGCCGCTTCGCGCACCTGGCGGATCCGGGGGGCGCGGTGTTCGCCGTCATCGCCAGCCAGCCGCCGCGCTCCTGACGGTCCGTCGGGCGGTGTGACCGGGGCGCCCGCGGAGCTGTTCCCGCTGGTCGGGGGCGTTGTCAGTACCCCCTGCAAGACTGTGCGCGACCAGGGAAACACCCTCCGTCGAAGGAGCACCCCATGCTCAGCACAGACTTCCTCCCCGGCGCGCCCAACTGGCTCGACCTGGGAGCGCCGGACAGCAAGGCCGCCGCCGCGTTCTACGGCGAGGTGTTCGGCTGGGAGTACGTCTCGGCCGGACCGGACGCGGGCGGCTACGGCATGTTCAAGATCGGCGAGCGGACCGTCGCCGGGATCGGCCCGGGCGACCCGGACGCCGGCTCGGCGGCCTGGGAGCCGTTCTTCCGGACCCAGGACGCCGAGGCCACGGCCAAGGCGGTGGAGCAGGCCGGCGGCACGGTCCGCGCTCCGGCCATGGACGTCTTCGACCAGGGCCGCATGGCGGTCTTCGCCGACCCGGCCGGGGCGCACTTCTGCGTCTGGCAGCCCGGGGCGAACCAGGGCATCGACGTCGTCAACGAGCCCGGCAGCCTGTACTGGACCGAGCTGTACACCGCCGACGTGCCCGCGGCGCTCGACTTCTACCGGAGTGTCTTCGGCTGGAAGACCGACGACATGAGCAACCCCGGATTCACGTACGTGGTGGTCTCCCCGGGCGCCGGCGACGACAACGCGGGCCACGGCGGCGTGGGGCTGCTGGAGGAGGCGCAGCTCGCCGCGGGCACGACCGCGCACTGGCTGCCGTACTTCACGGCGGCCGACGTCGACGCGACCGTGGCCAAGGCCGTGGCGGCGGGCGGCACCCTGCGCGTGCCCGCGACGGACATGCCGGGTGTCGGCCGCTTCGCCCAGATCACCGACCCGCAGGGCGCCGTGTTCGCGGTCATCACGCCCGCCGCCGACAGCGCGTTCTGAGGCCCGGGCCCGGCTACTCCGGGGGCGTCGGGGTGTCGTGCGCGGAGAACATGGCCTGGATGTCGAGCTCCAGCTTGATGGTCGGGCCGACCACCGCGATACCCCGCGCCAGCATGTTCTGCCAGTTCAAGGTGTAGTCCTCACGGTGCAGTTCGGCGCTCGCGAGGGCCGCGCAGCGCAGTTCCTCGCCGTAGCCGCCGGTCGCCAGGCCCAGGTAGTTGGTGTCCAGGGAGACCGAGCGGCTGGTGCCGTGCATCGTCAGATGGCCCTGGACGGTCCACTTGTTGCCCGTGCGGTGCAGGAAGCGGTCGCTGGCGAAGTGGATGAAGGGGTAGGCGGCGACGTCCAGGAAGTCCGCCGAGCGCAGATGGTTGTCCCGGGTGCGGTTGCCGGTGTTGATGCTCGCGGCGTCGATGCTGATCTCGACCTGCGAGTCCTCCATGCGCTCGGCGACCCGGATGCCGCCCTCGAAGCGGTCGAAGCGGCCGTGCACATGCGCCATGCCCACGTGCTTGGCGATGAAGCGGATCGCGGTGTGCGGGGGGTCGAAGAGCCAGGTGCCGGGGGGCGGCAGCTCCAGCCCGGGGGAGGGGGCCAACTGGATGCTGCCGATGGGCGATTGCAGCCCCTCGGCTATCTCCACCGTCCCGCGGTAGGGCTGCAGGCTGTCCGCGGAGACGACGACGGTGTACTGCCCGGGCGGCAGCGTCGCGAGGAAGGTGCCGTAGGGGTCGCTGGTCGCCTTCACCCGCACGCGTCCGCTGCCCAGTTCGGTCACCACGATCTCGGCGCCGTTCATCGGCTGCCCGAGGGGGTCCAGCACTTGGCAGCTGATCAGTCCCGCGCCTCTGGCGATCGGCGGTGCCAGCACCGCCGCTTCCGTACCGTTGCGTGCCGAACGATTGCGCCGAAAGAGTGCGATGGCCATGGCTTCACCTTAGATGGCCGATCTCCGCAAGTGCGAATCGCCATTCCGGATCGTGGCACGCTCCCTCAGCCCTGGGGCGCGCTGCCGTCCTCCTGGGCGGCGAGCCAGTGCCGGCGGCCCAGATGGATGAGGAACAGCTCCTTGCGGGCGGTGCGTTCGATGCGTTCCGCGGCCGCGGGGTCGTCCGCCGGCGCCTCCATGAAGGCGATCGCGGTCATCAGCATGCGGTCGACGTAGAGTTCGGCCAGCATGCGCACGTCCTCGGTGCGCCAGCCCGCCGAAATCGGCTGCGCCGCAAGGGCGGTGGCCACCTCCTCGGCGAACTGCGCCATCTCGGCCGCTATGGCCTCACGGACCGCGGTGACGCCGCCGTGGCGCTCGCGCGCGATGAACCGGAAGTGCGGCCGGTGCTCGTGCACATGCCGTGCCATCAGGCGCACGGAGCGGGCGATGACCTCCCCGGCGTCGTCCTGCTCGGCCAGGATCGCCTGGATCATCGCGTGCAGGCTGCTCAGCGACTCGCCGACCAGCGCCACCCCGAGGTCGCTCATGTCGCGGAAGTGGCGGTAGAACCCCGCGGGTGCGACGCCCACTTCGCGCGTGACGGCGCGCAGTCCCAGGCTGCTCAGGCTCTGGTTCTCCAGCAGGCGCAGGCCCGCGTCGAGAAGGGCCTGCCGGGTCTGCTGCTTCTGGGCCTCGCGGACCCCGAGGGTGTGACTCATGTCATCCAGTAAACAGCTGTTCGCTGAGTTTGGCGACACTAGACTACGGATTCAGTGAACAACTGTTATTCCAACTGTTCACTCAAGCGCCACCTCGCCCCGCTCCGCCCGTCCGCGGCACGTACCGCCGCGGCATCGCAGTCATCGAGAAAGGCAGCGCCTCGTGACGTTCCTCGTCGCCCTGGTCGCCTTGGGGATCCTCCTGGGCACCGTCTCCTGCACCTCGTTCCCCGTGTTCCTTACCGCCGCCGGCGCGATCGCCGCCTGGCTGCTCGTCTTCTCGGTCCGCGAACGCCTCTCCCACCACCGCCACCGCTGACTCCACGTCTCCCAGGGGGGATTCGACCCATGGACTCCTACGCACCCACTCGCCGCGACGTACGCCCCAAGGACGGCTCGGACGGCGCCGACGGCATGGCCGTCGCCTCGTTCGTCCTCGGACTGGTCGGCCTGCTCGCCTTCAACATCGTGCTCGGCCCGTTCGCCCTGGTCCTCGGCGGCGTCGCCCTGGTGCGCGGCACCAAGCGTCCCGTGCGGGCCATCATCGGGCTCGTCCTCGGCGCGGCCGACCTGATGGTGCTGGTCGTACTGCTCACCATGAACAAGGGGCTGCTGCTGCCGTTCGGCTCCTGACACCCCGTCGGCCCGCGCCCGCGATCCCGCGGGCGACGGCCGGCAGCACGCCGGCGTCGCCGGACGCCGGCACGGCGCCGTTCCCCGCGCCGGTCCGTGCGGCGCCTCGGTCGTTCCGTCGTCGACGCGGAACTCGCGCACCGCGCGGAAGCCCACCGCCGCCCCGGGGTCGAAGCGGGCGGCCCCGCCCAGGTGGAACGTCTCGGCGGGGGCGCGGTCGGCCCATCGCCCCCGTCAGGTCCCACGTCGCCAACTCCGAGATCTCCGGGCCGAGTTCCTACCCGGCGGCCGCCCGCCCGACGGACATCCCGATCGGGGACCGCGGCACTCCAAGGAACCGGGCAGGGCGGCGCCGGCGTGGGCCGTGAGCAGCCTTTCGTGATCGCGTACGCCGCGTGCTTCGGGACGGCGGTCACCCTGCTCGGGCACGCCGGGATCGACTCCTGATCTCCCTCGCCCCGGCCGGCGGCGGCCCGTTCCCGCTGGGAGTCGCGTTGCGGATCGCCCTGCCCCGGGTTGTGAAGCCGCAGGCCCGCAAGCCGGCAGGCCCGCAGGCCCGCAAGCCGGCAGCCCCCAGCCTCAGCCGCGGGTCCAGCCCGTCTCCGGCCAGTAGCCGTACTGGGGGCGGCCCTTGACGCCGCTGGTGCGGAAGGGCCGGCCCCCGTCGTCGATACGGACCGTGCCCGTGCGCCCGCCCGAGGTCCAGTCGGCCTCCAGGTACCAGTCGCAGTCGCAGCCCTGCGTCCGGGCGTCCACCCGCAGCACCAGCGGATCCCGGCCGGAGACCTGGTACGGCAGACGGACCGCGGGGACGGTCCGCTCGCCGTCGAAGCCGTCCTGGGGACGGGCGAGGGGGCGCGCGATGTCGAGGTCGACGGCGTACACGGCCGGGGTGAGGGCACCTCCGCAGCCGTTGTCCATCGCGTACGAGGACCAGCGCAGCGGGACGCGCCGCTCCACCACCCGCACGTGCAGCGCCTGCACCACCACCGGCGCCGCGCCCCTGCCGCGCAGCGTGGTCTCGACGATGGTGGTGCCCCCGTGCACGGCGTCGAGGGCGGTCGCCCAGGCCCGGGCATCCTGTGCGACGGGCGGCGGCGGGACGTCGGCGGGGGGACGGTCGATCAGATAGCGGTGGTCGCAGCCGTTCTCCCACACGTGCGACCGCACACTCCACGTCAGCGGCCCGGCCGGTACGTCCGGGCCGGCAGGCGTGGAGCCCCTGGGCGTTCCCGACGGTGAGGGCCGGCGGGACGGCCCGCCCGACGACGGAGCGACCGAAGGAGCGGAACGGGTCCCGGTCGCCGAGGGCGTCGGCGACGGGCGGCCGCTGGGCACCCCTTCCGTCACGGGGGCCGAGGCGCGGGCACTGCCGCTGCCGCCGGTCGCGGAAGGCGCCGTGCGGGCCGCAAGGGGACGGCCGTCTCCCGCGGCGTCGGTCATCGCCAGCGCGGCGCCGGTGAGCACGAGCGCGGCCGCGGACACCACGACCGCCGGGCGGGACAGCCGGCGGCGCCACGAACCGCGCCACGAACCGCGGCGCGGAGGCAGGCGCGGAGGCTCCCCTGAGACGGGCACCGGGCCCTCCACCGCGGCCTCCTCGGGCCCATCGGGTACATCGGGCTCATCAGGCGCTTCCTGCGGCATGTCCGCGGGCTCCGCACCGCCGCCCCGGTTGCCGGTCCGCCGCGCCGCGTCCGCCATCACCCACCGGCGGTGCAGCTCGACCAGTTCCTCCGGCCCCGCCCCGCACAGCCGCGCCAGGCGCTCCACGACCGCGTAGTCCGCCGGAACGGCGTCGCCGTGGCAATAGCGGTGCAGGGTCGACGTGCTGACGTGCAGTCGGCCCGCCAGCTGCCCGTAGCTCAGCCCCGAGGCTTCCTTGAGGGCGCGCAGACGTTCCGCGAACTGCCCGCTGCCCGCCGCCGTACCGGCCATCCCCGTGCCCCCGCCGTCGTCCCGCGTTCCCGGCACCCGTTCCAGGGCGCTCCCCTCTCCCCAGGCCAGGGTACGCGGAACCGTTCCGGCGTCCCGGATGACGCGGCATCCGTTGCCGGGCCGCGACCGTCCCGCGCAGCCTGGTGCACATCGCCGCCGTCGCTCCGGCGCCGGCGGCACCACGACCGAGAACCACACCACAGACAACGGGGACGCATCGTGTACCAGCACTCACTGACCCGCCGCGCCGTCGTGGCGGCCGTCGCCGCCACCGCACTGCTCGGCCTCGGGGCGGCCGAGGCGGAGGCCGCCGCGCCGGCGCCGAAATTCCTGGCGCCCAAGGAACTGCCGCCGCACCCCTCTTCCCCCTGGTACGGGGGCCGGGTCACCCAGGGCCTGCCCGACTACCCGGTCTTCTGCCTGGAGCGCGTCCTGCCGTCCCGCGGCGCCGCGTACCGGGAGTTCGGCACCGAGTTCGACACCGGTGCCGTCCAGCTCACCTTCACGGCGAAGAACACCGCGGCCGCCCGCGACCTGGCCACCCGGCTCCGTACGTCCGTCCGCGGCTGCGCCGCCCGCTTCGAGCGCCAGAACCCGCAGGGCGAGGCCGACTGGAAGGACTACGGCCCGCTCGGCGTGGCGAACGGTGCGCACGTCTACGGCGTGCACACCGCGCCCCCCGAGTCCGAGCACGGTGTCGCGCTCTACGGCATCGGGCGCGACGGCCGGACCGTGACCGTCGTGAAGTGGAGCCAGATGGGCACGCTCAAGCAGGCCCCCGTCAAGGCCTTCAAGAAGACCACCACGAGGGCCGTCGCCAAGCTCTACGGCTGACCCGGCCGGCCGAGCGGCACGACGGCACGCGGAACGCGGCGGCGGGGCACCGGGGGGAGCCCCGCCGCCGTCGCGTCCGCGCACCGGCGCCCGACGGCCCGTCAGCGGCCATCCGCAGTAGCGGCGTCACCGATCCGGGCTGCGTACGGCGCCCTTCTGCGCCGGTTCCCGGGACGGGGGTCCGGGAACTGCGACCATCCGTTCAACCGCCGTACCCGGCACGGGATCCCTCCCGGTCCGCGCCGCGGCGGCCATCGCACGGGTCCGGGCCGCCGCGTCGAATGGCAGGGGCTGATCACCATGAGGGTCGTCGTGCTCCTGGGCCTGGTGCTCACACTGGCCGGCGGCCTGGACTACGTTCGGCGCCGGTACCCGGTGGCCTTCTGGCTGCTGGTCGGCCTGCCGCTGACCTGGGGCCGGTTCCTGGCCACGTACGGTTCCACGATGGTCGCCTGCGGGCTGGCCCTGCCCCCGTCCCGGCTGCGGGCGTTCGCGGTGTGGGCCGCCGGCCGCGGGCAGGCCCGGCCGGTGCCGCCGAGGATCCGCCGGGTCAGCGGCTCCCTCATCGGACTGCGGGTCCGGCTGCGGCTCCCGCCGGGGCTGGAACCGGCCGACGTGGCCGCCGCCGCCGGCCGGCTGCGGCACGCCTGGGGTGTGCACGCCCTCAGCGTGGTCCCGGTCAGGCCCGGGGTGGTGGAACTGCGCATGACCGGCTACGACGTGCTGCGCGAGGTGCGCATGCCGCGCCGTCTCCCGTCCGGCCCGATGGTGGTCCCGGTCGCGCTGCGCGAGGACGGGACGACCTTCGTGCGCGACTACCGGCAGATCCCGCACACGCTGACCCTGGGCGCCAACCAGTCGGGCAAGACGGTGTACCAGCGCAACCTGATCATGAATCTGGCCAAGCTGCCGGTGGCGCTGGTCGGCATCGACTGCAAGCGCGGCGTGGAGCAGGCCCCCTACGCGGCCCGCCTGTCGGCCCTGGCCACCGACCGCGAGCAGGCGTCGAAGCTGCTGGAGGCCCTGGTGGTGGAGATGGAGGATCGTTTCGACCTGCTCAAGGACCAGCAGGGGGCGGCGCTCACGGAGCCCGAGGAGGAGGTCGCGTCTGACATCTGGGGGCTTCCCGCCTACGTCCGGCCCTTCCCGGTCGTCGTCCTGGTCGACGACATCGCCGAGCTGTTCCCGAACGCCACGACGTTCGACGAGGAGACCCGGGACCGCATGGTCGCCAACCTCATCCGGCTGGCGCAGCGGGCCCGTCCGGTCGGCATCTACCTGGAGATCTGCGGGCAGCGGTTCGGGCCCGAGCTCGGCAAGGGCGCGGGGCTGCTCCGTGCCCAGCTCACCGGCCGGGTGGTGCACCGGGTGAGCCGGCAGACCGCCGAGATCGGCCTGGCCGACTTCGCGCCCGAGGCCATGGCGGCCGCGACGTCGATCGCCCGGGACCGGGCCGGCGTGGCGGTGGCCGGGGACGTCTCCGGCGGCTGGTCCCACATCCGCACCCCGCTGGTGTCGATCGCCGAGACCGCCGCCGTCTGCCGCGCCTACGCCCATCTGGTGCCCGACCTGCCGGCCCTGGACCCCTTCCGGCCGTACGCCCCGGATGCCGATGGGGACCCGGGGTACCCGGAGGGGCCGGACGACCCGCCGACGCTGCCCAGGCCCCGGCCGGGACCGGAGTAGCGGCCGCGCTCCGGGCGTGGCGACCGGGCATCCGAACCGCCGCCGTACACCAGTTCCGGCAGGATGGGCGGCATGGAACATGTACTGGGAATCGGCGGATACTTCCTGCGGGCCGACGACCCGGAGGCACTGAGCGCGTGGTACCGCGACTGCCTGGGTCTGGACACCGACCAGCACGGCCTGTGGCGCCAGGAGGCCGGGGCGACGGTGTTCGCTGCCTTCGAGTCCGGGACCGACTACTTCGGGTCGCGCACGCAGCAGACCATGCTCAACTTCCGGGTCCGCGACCTGGACGCGATGCTCGCGCAGTTGCGCGCCAAGGGGGCCGACGTGGCCCAGGAGACCCAGTCCATGGACGGCATCGGCCGGTTCGGCTGGGTCACCGATCCCGAGGGCACCCGCATCGAGCTGTGGCAGCCGGCCTGAGCCCGCACGGGCCCCTCGGCGCGGCCGCGGGAAATGGATTTGGTCCTGGGGCCGACACCCCGTAGGGTGGTGTTCACCGACGCGGGGTGGAGCAGCTCGGTAGCTCGCTGGGCTCATAACCCAGAGGTCGCAGGTTCAAATCCTGTCCCCGCTACTGAAACGGAAGGCCCGGTGCGCAAGTACCGGGCCTTCCGCGTTTTCGCGCTTCACCACGGGTGCGTGCGGCGTCACCTCCTGCTCACGGGGTGGTACGGCGGTACGTCACGCCCCGGCTGGTAGTGCGGGCCCTGCCGGATGTGGCGGACGACCACCACCAGGTCGGTCGCGGCGGCCAGCGCCAGCACACCGAAGAAGATCGCCCAGCCCATCTGCCCGAGGATCGAGAAGATCACCGTCCCGGCGATCGCCCAGACCAGTCCGAAGACGGCCAGCCCCAGTCTCATCCGCAGCGCGCTGCGGGCTTGCAGGGGCTCGCTTCCGGTACGTCCCAGATGCATGGAAACCACTCCTCACCGGAGACGTACCCGCGTACGCTCGTGTCATGACATGGCGACATTGATCGACAGGGAAGTCCCCGGAGTCCTTCCTCGCGCGCAGGCTGTACGCCTACGCCCTGTTCGAGGACCTCATCCCGCTCTACCCGGTGTACGCGGTGCTCTTCGCCGACTCCGGGCTCTCCGAGGCCGGGATCTCCTCGCTCTTCGCCCTCTGGTCCTTCACGGCGTTCGCGCTGGAAGTGCCGTCCGGGGTGTGGGCGGACCGCTTCTCGCGGCGCACCCTGCTCTTCGTCGCGCCGCTGCTGACCGGAGCCGGCTTCGCCCTGTGGACATTCCTGCCCGGCTACACCTCGTTCGCGGCCGGATTCGTGCTGTGGGGCGCCGGTAGCGCGTTGCGTTCGGGGGCGTTGCAGGCACTGGTCCACGAGGGGCTGAGCGGGGTCGGCGCGGCCGGTGCGTACGCGCGGCTCATCGGCCGCTCACAGGCGATCGGCACCACGGCCGCGCTGGCGGCGACGGCTGCGGCCGGACCGCTGCTGGCGGCGGGCGGGTACCTCGCGGTGGGGGTGGCCAGCATCGCCGTGACGGTGCTCACCGCGCTCGCCGCTCTCCGGCTGCCCGAGCGGCGCCGGGAGGCGTCGCACGACGAGGCGGCCTACGGCGCCCTGCTGCGCGACGCGCTCACCGAGGCTCGGCAGGAGCCCGGGGTCGCACGGATGCTCGCCGTGGTGTCGCTGCTGGCGGGCGCGGCCGCGCTGGACGAGTACGTACCGCTGCTGGCGCGGGCCACCGGCGTGGACGCGCCCCTGGTGCCGCTGCTCGTACTGCTGGTCACCGCGGGGGCCACCGCGGGCGGCTGGCTCGCCGGACGCGGCATGCGCTGGGCCCCGGCGGCCCCGGCGGCGGCCGGGCTGTGCCTGGCCGTGGGCGCGGGGACGTCGGGCGTCCATCCGGTGGGCCTGGTCGCCGTGGCGATGGCGTTCGGGGCCTTCGACTGGGCGGCTGCCGCCGCCGACGCCCGCCTCCAGGAGCTGCTCGGCGACCGCACCCGGGCCACCGTGACCTCCCTGGCCGGACTGGGCTCGGAGGCCGCCGCCCTGCTGCTGTTCGGCCTCTGGGCGCTCGGCTCGCGCTGGGCGGGGCCGGGGCCGCTGTTCGCCGTGGCCGGACTGCCGTTCCTGGCCGGGGCCCTGCTGCTGTGGCGGTGCAACATTTCCAATGGTCCACCGCGTCAGTGAAGTGAAGGCGCGCCGGAAGACGATCACGACCACGGGACGGTACATGCACGACGAACGCACGGAGGACTACCTGGAGTTCGCCGCCACCCGCGCGGCGCACCTCTTCCGTTCGGCCTGCCTGCTCACCGGCGGCGACACGCACCTGGCCGAGGACCTCGTCCAGGAGACCCTCGGCAAGATGTACCTCACCTGGCGGCGCATCGCCCGCATCGGCAATCCCGCCGCCTACGCCCAGACCGTGCTCGTCCGTACGTTCCTCACCCATCAGCGGCGGCGCAGCAACCGCGAGTCGCCCATAGGCGATGTGCCCGACATCCCCGCGGGCACCTCGCCGGACGGCGACACGACGCTGCTGCGGCTGACCCTCCTCGACGCCCTGGCCCGGCTGTCCCCCAAGGACCGCGCGGTGCTGGTGCTGCGCTACTGGGAGGACCGGAGCATCGAGGAGACCGCGGAAGCCCTGCGGCTCACCTCCGGCACCGTGCGCACGCGCTCGTTCCGCGCGCTCGCGCGGTTGCGCGAACTGCTCGGCGACAGTCTCGCGGACCTCGCGTCCGCCCGCTGATCCCCCACCGGTTCACGACTTCCCGCTCTCCCACGGACGGTGACATCCCCATGCCCTTCGAAGACGACCTCGGTGCCGCACTGCGCAGCACCGGCGACAGCTTCAGCACCGACAACCGCTCCCTCGTCGCCGGGGGCCTCGCGCGCGGCCGGACCCTCCGGCGCCGCCGCGCCGCCGTGAGCGGTGCCGTCGTCGCGGTGGCGGCGGTGGGCGTCGCCGTCGCGCTGGTCGTGCCGGGCGGCGACTCCCGGCAGGCCGTCCCGGCGACGCGGACACCGGCGAAGGCATCGGCCACGGCGGAAGTGCCGACGCCGGCGCCGACCGCCAGTCCCCGGGCCCCGGAGGTCTCCGACCAGGAGATGGTGGACCTGCTCAAGGCCCTGCTGCCGCCGGGGAGCGTGACGGGCGAACGGGCAAGGGGCACCCATGCCTTCGAGGGGGGCGATCCCGCCCCGTACGCGGAGGTCGTCTTCGACGACGGCAAGGGCGCCTCCACCGTCTCCGTCGACCTGAGCTGGGTCATGGGCAACCAGCAGCAGGACAACGAGTGCCCGGACACGTCCTTTATGAAGAAGGGCACCAAGTGCACCCGCACCGAACTGGGGGACGGGCTGGTGCTGACGGTCCTGCAGGGCTGGGAGTACCCGGACGAGCGCGAGGGGCCGAAGAACTGGCGTGCCGTCCTGACCACGCCCAGGGGCGGGCAGATCGGGGCGAGCGAATGGAACGCGGCCGCGGAGAAGGGCTCCCCGCAGACCCGGCCCGATCCGCCGCTGACCCCGGCGCAGTTGGGCGCACTCGTGCGCTCGCCCCGTTGGGACAAGGTCTTCGACGCCTTCCCTCCACCGTCCTGAAGGCCGCGCCGGGGCGGTGCGGTCCCAACTGGCTGCCTGTGGTGCCGCGTTGCGGGGGGCCTGCCCACCGCGGCCGCCCACGACGTCGGGCACGGCGCGCACCGCGGGCCCACTTGGGCCTGCCGCCCCCGCGGTGGCCGGACTCTCGGGGCAACCATGTGCAACCCCGAGGTTGCGTATCGGGTCGATGTCGTGCAACCATGGAGTTGCACGTAAGGTTGTCGTCGATGGAGGTACGGCCATGAGCACGCAGACCCAGGACCGGATCGAACGCGAGATCAGCATCGGAGCGCCCGTCGAGCGGGTGTGGGAGGTGCTGACCCGTCCGGAGCACATCGGCCGCTGGTTCGGCCAGGACGCGGGCGGCAGTGGCGAGCCTCGGTCCATGGACCTGCGCCCGGGCGGCATCATGCGCCTGGACCACGGCGGGGACATCTATCCGACGCGGATCGTGAGCGTCGAGCCGCCGCGCTACTTCGCCTACCGCTGGGCCAGCGCCTTCCCGGGCGTGGAGGCGGCGGAGGACAACTCCACGCTCGTCGAGTTCACCCTCACCCCCGAGAGCGAGGGGACGCTGCTGCGGGTGGTCGAGAGCGGCTTCGCGACCCTCGACATCCCCGAGGACCGCGTCGCGCAGGCCGGGTACGAGAGTCACTCGGAGGGGTGGACGCAGGTCCTGGCCGGATTCGCCGCGTACACGGAGAAGCTGCCCGTATGACGGAACGTCAGGCGGGCGGCGAGGAGGACGTCTTCGCCGCGCTGGCCGATCCGATGCGACGGCGCATCCTGGACGCCATTGCCGGGCACGGTGACACGACCGCCACCGTGCTCGCCGCCGAACTCCCCGTCACACGCCAGGCGATCGTTAAGCACCTGGCCGTCCTGGACCAGGCGGGGCTGGTCGCCGGACGCCGCGCGGGGCGCGAAATGCGGTACGCCGTGCGGCCGGAGCGGCTGATCGCGGCGGCGCGGTGGATGGACCGCGTCGCCGCCCAGTGGGACGCGCGGCTCGGCGCCATCAAACGCCTGGCCGAGGAACCCGGCGCCGGACCCCCGGTGTAGCCTGTGCGCCGTGAACGGGGAGAGACCGCCTGACGTGTTCTCCGGCCGCATCGGCGACGGCCGGATCAACTGGCGAGTGGGCTCGCTGCTCGTCGTGGTGAACGTGACGCTGCTCGCGCTGGGCGTGGGCTCCACCTTCTGGTTCTTCGGCCAGGACATCGGCATCGCGGGGCTGTCCGTGGCGCTGCCCGCGATGAGCCTGTGCACCTTCCTGGTGCTGTTCACTGACTCGCGCGATGTCCGCACCGCCGTGATGTCCGCCTTCACCGTGCTCTACTTCGGCTTTGTCGCGGCCTCGTTCAACAGCGAGGTCGCGCGGGCGATGGCGGACAAGACGGGCTTCCTGGACGACGTCTACGACAGCTTCAACACCTTCATGATCGTGATGGTGGGCTTCTACTTCGGCGGCAAGGCCGCGGAGAAGGTCGTGGAGAAGAAGGTCGCCGCCGCCCTCCCGCTGCCCGGACAGCCTCCCGCGCCGGGCAAGGGCGACCCCGGCACCGGCACCGGTACCGTCACCCCGCTCCAGGCGCCCCCGGCGGCGTTGGACGGCACGCGGCTCTGAGCGTCACCCCGGGATGATCAGGTCGATGCCGTAGGCCGCGACTGCCAGGCACGCGGCGAAGCACAGCGCCGCCGCGCCGAGGGCGACCTTGCGGTGGACGTCACGCGTTCCTTCCGGCGGGGGCGTTCCCCCCGATCCGTCGCCGGCGCGGCCCCAGGCGGCGATGCCGAGCGAGAACATCACGACCACCAGGATCGTGATGCCCAGGCCGGCCCCGAACACCGAGGCGAGATTGCCCCACTTGATGTCCACGCGTCGCTCCTCGCCGCTCAGACGGCCGACCGCTGCGCGGCCTCCGGCACCCTCGGGCGCTCCTCGTTCACGTTGTCGGGGGTGACCGGCCGCCGGCGGGACAGGACGTAGAAGCCGGTGGCGGCGGCCAGCGCGGTGCCCGCGACGAGCGCGACCCCCACGTTCCCGTGGCCGGCGACCCAGGCGGCGACACCGCCCACGGCGGCCGCCGCGGGCAGCGTCAGCACCCAGGAGACGGCGATGCGCCCGGCCACGCCCCAGCGCACCTCGGCGAGTCTTCGGCCCAGTCCCGCGCCCAGGATGCTGCCCGTGCAGACCTGGGTGGTCGACAGCGCGAAACCCATGTGCGACGACGCGAGGATGACGGACGTCGCGCTGGTCTCGGCCGCGAAACCCTGCGGGGCCTGGATGTCGGTCAGCCCCTTGCCCATCGTCCTGATGATGCGCCAGCCGCCCACGTACGTCCCCAGCGCGATCGCCAGCCCCGCGCTCAGCACCACCCACCACGGCGGTCCCGCGCCGTGCGCGAGCACCCCGGCGGAGATCAGCGTCAGGGTGATGACGCCCATCGTCTTCTGGGCGTCGTTGGTGCCGTGGGCCAGCGCCACGAGCGAGGCCGAGCCGATCTGGCCCGCGCGGAAGCCGCGGCCGACCTCGCGGTTCGACGTCCGCCGCGTGATCACGTAGGCGAGGTAGGTGGCCAGCAGGGACACCGCGCCGGCCACGACCGGTGAGGCCACGGCCGGGATGACGATCTTCTCCAGGACCTCGCCGACGCGGACGGCGGAGCCCCCGGCGCCGACCCAGACCGCCCCGATCAGCCCGCCGAACAGGGCGTGCGAGGAACTGGACGGCAGCCCCACGAGCCATGTGAGCAGATTCCACAGGATCGCCCCCACGAGCCCCGCGAAGATCATCACCGATGACACCTTGCTGTCGTCGACGATGCCGTTGGAGATGGTCTTCGCGACCTCCGTGGACAGGAAGGCGCCGAGCAGGTTCAGCGCCCCGGCGATGGAGACGGCGACCCGGGGGGTGAGCGCGCCCGTGGCGATCGAGGTCGCCATGGAGTTGGCGGTGTCGTGGAATCCGTTGGTGAAGTCGAATGCGAGAGCCGTGACGATGACCACCACGAGCAGGAACGTGACAGAGCCCACTGGGGACCTCCCGCCCGGCTGCCGCGCGGCGGCCCGGGCCCTTCGTGCAGATGTCGCGTCGGGATTCCACGCTAAGCCGCGGGCCCTCGGGGCGCACCGCCCGCGCGGCCATACGGGGACCGCGCCCACGTCCCGGTGCCCGGGTGCGGGGCCGGGTGGGATGTCAGTGGCTGCTCCTACGCTTCCGGTCATGAGCAGATGGATGGGGAACACCCAGGTCCTGGCAGAACAGGCGGCTCACTTCGAGGTCCTCGCCGGGCGCGGCGATCTGCCGGAGCTGTCGCGCGCCGTCATGCGGGCGGCCTGCAACAACGGCTCCATGACCGGTGTCGGCTCCCGGAACATGGAGCTCCTGCGGGCGCTGGCCGACAGGGACCGGCTGGAACTCGGCGGCATGTGGGCCCGTTGGTACGGCCACGTGGAAGAGGACTGGTCGGCCGAGGAGTTCAGGCGGGATCGGGAGTACCTCCGCGCGGAGCTGCTCACGGTCGCCTCCGGAGTCGTCCGCGACCTCGACGGTGGCCTGCTGGCCGCTGAACGTCAGCGAGAACTCGGCCGGTTGAGGGACCAGTGGCTCGTCTGGTCGGGCCACCGGATCTGGGAACTGGCCGAGGCGGAACTCGCGGCCGGGCGTACTCCCGACACCGCCGTCCTGGCCGCCTTCCGGCGTACCGGCGCGGCGGCGAACGTGCCCGCTCTCCGGCGCGCCGGTGCGGCGGCCAACGGCTCGGAACCCGGACTGCGGAACCTGCTGAACCACTTCCCCGGCCCGGCGCTCAATCCGGGTGAACCGTGGGCCGACGCGGCCCTCAGCGAAGCCGCCGCCGGAGGAGAGCCGTGGCAGCGGCTGCTGGAGCACGCGGCCCCCGCGACGGCGGGCGCGCCGTCGGTGAAGTGGCGGCGGGCCGGATCGGCCCTGCTGGACGCCGTGGGCCCGGAGGAGGCGCGACGGGCGATGCACCGGTGGTTGGAACTGGCTCACCGGGACCGGACCGTCCCGCTGCTCGGCCATCCGCACCTCCCGTTCGACGTGAACACGTCTTTCGACCCCCACAACTCGCACGTGCTGCGTGGACTGGCCTGGATGCTCTCCTTCCTGCCCCCGCGGCCGGACACCGCCCGCGCGCTCGCCGGCCTCGTCGAGACCTCCTTGGACCACCGGTCGGGCAACGCGCCCCGAGCGCTCCACGTGGCCGAGGCGGGCGTCGTGGCGCTGGGCCTGCTCGGGGACAGTGCGGCGCGGCGCGAGTTGGAGACGCTGAGCGAATGGGTCACGCACGAGGGCGCGTCCCGCCGATTGGGCAAGGCGCTCGCGACGTCCAGCGGGTAGGCCACGGCGAGGAGGGCGCGCATCGCCACGACGCGCGGGCCCGGGCGTGCGCCGCGGCGTGACGTCGACCGGCCGGCGTCGATGGCCACGCAGTCGTCCCGGCCGAGCACCAGCGGTGCCGACGCGCCGCCGCGACCGAACGGGTGGCTGCCACCGAGCCTGGGCGGAGCGGCGGTTCCGCGAAAAACCGATGGCGGCCGCCGGAGCCGCGAGGGCACCATGCCCGCATCATGGACACCACCCCGACCACCCCGGCCCCGCACCGCCGGATCAGAGCCGCCCACACCGAGGACACCGTGACGGTGTATCAGGCGTACCGTCCCGAGATCGGCGACTATGCCGCACGGCACGGCCGCTTCCCCGAGAGCTGGAGCCGGTCGCGCATGACGTGGATCAAGCCGTCGTTCCTGTGGATGATGTACCGCAGCGGATGGGGCGGCAAGGACGGCCAGGAACGCGTCCTTGCACTCGACATCAGCCGCGAGGGCTTCGAGTCCGCGCTCCGGGGTGCCTGCCTGTCCCACTACGACCGCAGGGCCTACTCCGACCGCCAGGCCTGGGCCGAGCGGCTGCGCGCCACCTCGGTCCGCGTCCAGTGGGACCCCGAACGCGACCTCGCGCTGCGCCCGCTGCCGTACCGGTCCCTGCAACTCGGCCTCACCGGGCGGGCGACGAGGGACTACGCCGACCACTGGCTCCGCGCGGTCCGGGACGTCACCGGCCTCGCGCACGCTGTCCGCGACCTGGTCCGCTCGGGCGACACGGCGGGCGCGACCGCCCTGCTGCCGGACGAGCCGGCGTACCCGCTCGACGCGGCGACCGCCGCGGTGATCGGCGCGACACCGTAGGTCAGCGCGCGTCCAGCTCCGCGATGAGCCGCTTCGGCGCGATGACGCGGTAGCTCTCCTCCACCCACTCGCAGAGCACGTCCGCTGCGGGTGCGCCCCCGGCGAGCGGGACGGAGACCCAGCCCGCCCTGCCGAGGCCGTAGCCGCTGGGCTCGGCGCCGGGCCCGGACAGCGCGTGCTCGTGGACCTCGGGGTCCTTGAGCTTCACACCGATCCGGGGCGGATGGCTGCCGTCACCGACGCCGAGGAAGACGAAGACCTTCTTGGCGGCCTTCACCACGCTCTCGCCCCAGGGGAACTCCTCCCCGGCCCCCGGCAGGGCGAGGGCGAACGCGCGCACCTCCTCCCGAACGGCGAGCGGATCGCGGGCGGCGGTCACGGGGCCTCCTCCGGGCGGTCGGGCGGCGTCAGCCCGATCGTAGGCCCGGGGGCGCGGTGCCGTTAGGATCACCGGCAATGCCCGGACGTAGCGCAGAGGCAGGCGCACCTTCTCCAAAAAGGAATCACGCCGGTTCGATTCCGGCCGTCCGGGCAGTCCGCGCGGGTCTGTAGCGCAGAGGCAGGCGCACCGCCTTGCTCAGGCGAACACGCCGGTTCGATTCCGGCCGGACCCCCGATAGGATCATCGGCAATGCCCGGACGTAGCGCAGAGGCAGGCGCGCCGCCCTGTCAAGGCGGAGACGCCGGTTCGATTCCGGCCGTCCGGGCAGTCCGCACGGGTCCGTAGCGCAGAGGCAGGCGCACCGCCCCCTCAAGGGCGGAGACGCCGGTTCGAATCCGGCCGGATCCATCTCAGGGAAACACGAACGGGCGGGCGCAGTGGGGGAGACCGGCGGGGACGGGGCCGTCATCGGCGAGGCCGAACTCGCCGCGTTCGACGCGGTGGTGGGCAGACTGCGCGCGCTGCCGGTCGACGACCCGGTACGGCTGCGCGCCGAGCAGGTCGCCGCCTCGTTCACGCGGGACGGGCGGCTGCGCCGCCGCAGGACCCGGCGCGAGGAACGGAGCGCCGCGGACGCCGAGGTCGTCGCGGCCACCGCCACCGGAGCCCTGGCCCGGCGCGAGGACGCGCCCCTGGACACGGACGACGCCGGCCCCGCGGGGGAGTTCACCCGGCCGCGCCGCTGCTACGTGTGCAAGGCGCACTACCGGCAGGCGGACGCCTTCTACCACCTGCTGTGTCCGGACTGCGCCGCCGACAACTCCGCCCACCGCCGGGCGCGCACGGACCTCACCGGGTGCCGGGCGCTGCTCACCGGCGGACGGGTCAAGATCGGCTTCCAGCTGGCCCTGATGATGCTGCGCGACGGTGCCGAACTCCTGGTCACCAGCCGCTTCCCGCAGGACACCGCCCGCCGGTTCGGCGCCGCCCCCGGCAGTGCGGACTGGCTGCACCGCCTGACCGTCGTCGCCGTCGACCTGCGCGACCCGCGCCAGGTCGTCGGCCTGTGCGAACGGCTGCGGGAGACCGGCGAGCCGCTGGACATCCTGGTCAACAACGCGGCGCAGACCGTGCGCAGACCGCCCGCCGCCTACGCCGCCCTCACCGCGGGGGAGTGGCTGCCGCTGCCGGCCGGGCCGCGGCCCCGAGCGGTGCTGACCGCCCCCGGATTCGGCGCGGCCCCCGCCCTGCCCGCCGCGAGCGGCCCGGTGGCCGAACTGGTGCTGGCCGAGACCGACGAGGCCGGTCTGCTGCCCGACACCGCGCCGCGCAACTCCTGGTCGGCCGAGCTCGGCGGGCTCGACCCGGCCGAGCTCCTGGAGACCCAGCTCGTCAACGCCGTCGCCCCCGCGCTGCTGTGCGACCGGCTGCTGCCGCTGCTGCTCGCCTCGCCCCGGCCGCGCCGCTACGTCGTCAACGTCACCGCTGTTGAGGGCCGCTTCGCGGTCCGCAACAAGACGGCCGGCCACCCGCACACCAACATGGCCAAGGCCGCCCTCAACATGCTCACCCGCACCAGCGGTCCGGCCCTGGCCGGGCACGGGGTCCACATGTGCAGCGTCGACACCGGCTGGATCACCGACGAGAATCCGCATCCGAAGAAGCACCGGCTCGCCGGCGCCGGCTTCCGTACCCCGCTGGACATCGTGGACGGCGCGGCACGCGTCTACGACCCGATCGTGCGCGGCGAGGCCGGGCACCCGGTGTCCGGCGTGTTCCTCAAGGACTACCGGGAAGCCGAGTGGTGACATGACGGACGACCAGCAGCCGCACGCGGGCGTCCCTGAGGTCGTGCCGCGTCCGCGCACCGACCTGGAACCCCTGCTGGGCTGGCTGCGCGGCGGCGAAGCCGTGGCGCGGCGAACCGACTTCGAGGCCGGGACCGCCCTGCCCGACGGCCGGCTCGACCTGTGCAAACAGGCACTCGGCGCCGAAGGTGCCGCGGCCGTCGCCGAGGCGCTGCGCCAGGCCCCGGCCACCGGCGCCGTCCGCCACTTGCTGCTCGGCACCGACGGGCTCGGCGACGCGGGCGCCGCCGCCGTCGCCGAACGCACCGCGGGCACCGGCGTGGAGACGCTCTACCTCGGCTGCAACGGGATCACCGCGGGCGGCGCCTGCACCATCGCCGACAGCCTGCGGGCCTCGCCGCAGGCGGTCACCGGGGTGTGGCTCAAGCGCAATCCGCTCGGGCCGGGCGGCGGGCCGGCAGCGGCCGGACTCGTGGAGGCGGCGCGCTCGCTGCGCACCCTGGACCTGGTGCAGACCGGTCTGGACGTCGCGGGGCTGGCGGTCCTGGTGGACGCGTTGCTCGTCGCCGCCGGGGGCGGGCGGGGCATGGAGCGGCTCTTCGTCGGCGGCAACACGCTGGGGCCGGCAGGGGCGGCCGTGCTCGCCGACCTGATCACCCGGGGCGTGATCGGCGAACTGTACGTCTCCGCGGCGCGCCTGGGCGACGAGGGCGGCCTGATCCTCGCCGAGGCGTTGCGCCGGGCACCCCACGGCAGGCTCACCCGGCTGTCCGCGGCGAGCAACGGCATCGGCCCGCGGGGCACCGCGGCGCTGGTCGCCGCCGCGGCCGCCGCCGGCGTCGAACTGCTGGACCTGGGCCGGGTGCGCGCCGCCGCCGTCCTCGGTGCCGCGGACAACCGCGTCGACACCGGGGCCGCCGAGGCCATCGCCGCCGCCCTGGCCGCCGCGCCGCACCGGCTCGGCCACCTCGTCCTGGCCAACACCGGCATGCGCAGCCGCGAGGCGCACCGCCTGCTCGACGCGGCGCCCGGCGCGGCCACTCCCACCCGCTACGTGCTCGGCAAGGGTGTCGCGACCAGCGTCCGGCAGCGTCTCGACGCGCTCAGCGCCCACCTGCCCCACCCCGCCGTTCCCGACGCCGTGGCCGCCGTCCGCAGCGTCCACCGCACGCCCCGCTGAGCCCCGCCTGCCGGCACGTCAGCGGGGTATGCGGGCGAACGTCTCGATCCAGAAGCGCTGCGCGTCCTCCGGGGCACCGACGAGATAGGTCGAGCGCAGCTTCGGCGGCAGCAGGGCCACCAGCCGGGTCACGACCTTGCGGTAGCGCTTGAGCTGCGACAACTCGGCGTTGGCGATGACCTGGTGGACGAGGTCGCTGTCGTTGTTGCCCTCGCCGGACTCCTCGCGGGCACCGCGCAGCCGCGCCTCCCAGCCCTCGACGTCCTCCGCCAGTTCGCGCAGCCCGGTCACCTGACGCCACGCCAGCCGGTCCACCAGCGCGGTGAGCGGCACCGGCGCGTACTCCCCGTCGCCGAGGTAGACCGTCGCCATCTCCAGCGGCAGACCGCGCTGATGGAGCTTGATCAGCCGCTCGATGGTGCGCTTGGTGATCCACGCGCGCCCGTCCTCGTCGATGTCGTGCTTCCACCACTCCAGCACGGTCTCCGCGACCGCGCCGTAGCGGGAGATCAGCCACTCGTTGGCGGGGATGTCGCCCGGCTCGACCGTCAGGGACGCGGTGAACCGGGTGGCCTGGGCGATGTTGTTCCGCGACACGAGCAGCTTGCGGCCCAGGTGGTAGGGCGGGTTCTGCACGGCGATCTGCGCCCGCAGGTTCTGGATCGGGCGACCGGCCAGCGACCACTCCTGCGTGATCTCCATCAGTTTGGCGAAGGCCGCCTTGTCCTTCGGCCGGTTGTACTCGTCCCAGACGACGGCCTTCGGCTCGGCCCCGGTGAAGACCGCCGCCAGCAGGTTCTCCAGCGACCCGTCCCGGCCCGGGATGGGCGCGCACAGGTCCTCGACGTTGGTGACCGGCAGCGAGAAGTAGAGCGGGTCGCGGCCAAGCCCCTCGCGCAGCGTCTCGCGCACCAGCTCGGTCTTGCCGCAGCCGGGCGGCCCCTGGAGCAGCACCGTCCACCGGTTGCGCAGCGCCGCGCGCACCACGGAGCGCACCGGGTCCGGGACCGTCGCCGGGTTGGGGACGCCGAGCGCCTTGGCGATCCGGTTCAGGATCTCGGCCGTCCGGTCGGGTCCGGGAGTGCCGTCGGCCCGCGGCTCGGCCAGCCGCAGCCGCTCCCCGTTGAGCAGCGGCAGCCCCCAGCGCAACGGGAACCCCTCGCGCGCGTTGGCCAGGATGTGGTCGAGGGTGCGCGGGGACAGCAGCTCGCGGACCGCGGGGCCCAGGGACGCCCACACACCGAAGACCCCGGACAGGTCGCGGTCCCGGTACTTCGCGGCCAGCTTCGTCCGCCAGGACGTGTCGTTGGCGGTGACGCGGACGGTGACCATGCGGTCCAGCAGCGCCAGGTCGCCGCGCCGGCTCGCGGTCTCCGCCAGCGACTCGTTGTCGCTGAGGAACACCCCGATGCAGCCGAGCGCCCGCAGGTCGTACTCACCGAGCGTCCAGTTGCAGGCGATCTGCATCAGCTGCGACTGGATCGTCTCGCCCGCCTGCAGCGAGTCGTCGATGAGCAGCACAAACGGCCGCCCCGGCTTCAGCTGGCTCATCACCAGCTGACGCAGCACCAGGTCGCCGGTCTCCTGGTCGCGGACGGGCGCGTTCGCCAGCAGGTCGTCCGGGGTGAGGTTGGCGGCGGGGACGAAGACCAGCTCGGTGTCGGGGTACGCCTCGGCGATGTGGGAGAAGAACGTCGAGGTCTTGCCGATGCCGTGCTCGCCGAAGACCTGACCGGTCTGCCGCATGTCGATCATCGCGTCGATGAAGGACTCCAGCCGCGACCGGCCGGTCCAGCCCTCGGGCGGCCCGGGATACGTGGCATTGGCCCGCCAGGGCCGGGGGCCGGCCGTGGCGGTCGCCGCGGTGGTGGTGGTCATGTCGCTCCTGTCGTGACGCGGTGGCAGGCCATGGGCGGGGTGTGGCCGTCCGGCCAGTCGTCGCCGCCCTGGGTGATCAGCCAGATCCATTTGTCCGGTTCGGCCGGCGTGATGTGCGGGGCGAAGCCGTCGGTCAGCACGATCACGGCGTCCGGACGCTCCTCGAAGCGGCGGCCCCGCACTTCTGTGCGTCCCTCCACGTAGTCGGCGACGGCCTGGAAGCTCGTGCCCCCGCCGCCGTAGACCCGCTCGCCCGGCGCGAAGGGCATCACGACGCCGTCGAAGGACAGCCAGTGCGCCTCCACACCCTCGATGCGGCCCACGAGTTCGGTCAGCCACGCCACGACGGAGGCCGGCATGGACCCCGAGGTGTCGTAGGCCACGACGAGCACCTTGTCGCGCACCGGACCGCGCCGCGACAGCATCGGGTCGTGCCCGAGCGCGGCCAGCAGGGCGCCGCGCTTCTTCGGGTACACCAGCCGCTCGCCCTCGCGCAGCTTCGAGGCGACCACGTCGACCAGCCACCGCTGCCACCAGTCGACCTGCCGCGTCCGCACGGTCTCGCCGCGCAGCGCGCCGGCCCCCAGGTTCCCCCACAGCCGCGAGGTGCGCTCCGAGGCGTCCTGGGTGCGGTCCATGAGGTCGAGCAGTTCGCGCTCCGCGCCGGTGTGGCCGCGGCGTGCCGCCAGCAGGGAGTTGAGCAGGGCCGAGGACACCATCCCGTCGACGGTCTCCTGGTCCGCCGGCACTCCGGGCCCGTCCATGTGCACACACCACGCCGCGACCGCCGGCACCGGCGGGCGGGCCATCCGCTTGAGCTCGGTGTAGACGCTCATGTCGGTCGCGGTGAACTCCTCGTAGGGCAGCGGCGTCAGCCCTTGCTCCCGCAGGTCGCCCTCGTACGCGGCGTGGACGGCGCGGGGGTCGACGCCGGTCGGCTCGCCGTCGAGCAGCGGCAGCGTGTCGCGCTCCAGCCGGACCATCGCGACGTGGTTGATGGACACCTCGGCGGCCAGGGCGAAGACCGGGTCGTCCCGCAGTTCCTGCTCGGTGAACAGATGCCGCTGCACCACGTGCCGCGACTCGTGGAAGAGGACGAACTTCACCCCCTCCAGGCCGAGTCCCACGAAGAAGTCCGGGTTGAACAGCAGCAGGATCGTGCCGTCCCCGGAGGCGACCACGGCCGCCGTGTCCACCGCCGTCGTAGGGATCTGGTGCCGGCACTTGGCGTACAGCCAGGACGCGACCGCGGACTGCGTCAGGCCGAAGTCCAGCAGCGCCGCCTCCTTCAGCCGCCGGGCCTCCGCCACGACCTCCGGATCCGCCGGACGCCAGCGCTCCAGCGCCCGCCGGTCCTCGAGCCCGACGGTGAGCCGTCGCGCGGCTGTGCCTGCCCCGTACGCCATGACCGCCCCCCGTGCACGACCTCGGCACCCCCCCGGATGCCCCTGTGATCAGTGGTACCAGAGCCCACCGACAACGGGCCATCGACTTCTCACGCGGCGTCGCCCGCGATCGCCCGCGCCGTCGTCACCAGCTCCGGCACCGTCCCCGTGAACGTCGGCAGCAACTGTGCGAGCACGGCCCAGGCCTCGGTGTTGCCGCCCAGCTCCGCCCGGACGAGGGGCCGCAGCGCCGCGTGAGCCTCGGCGAGGCGGCCGGGGAACGCCCAGCGGCCCATCGCCAGGACCGACAGGGCCTGCGGCGCCGGCCGCGTCGTCGTCGCGTACGCCGCCGGGCCGTCCACGATGCCCGCGGTCCTGAGCCGATGCGTGAACTTGCGGTGCGTGCCGAACCGCGCGCGCACCTCCGGCGGGCAGTCGGGCCGGACGGACAGCGCCCAGCGGGCGTAGCCGGGCAGCGGCCGGACGGCGTCCGCGGCGGCCACCACCGGCCAGTCCTCGCGCCCCACCATGCGCGCGGCGACGCGCCCCTGCCCCATCGACCCCACCTCGCGCAGTACGGCCGTCAGTTCCTCGGGACCGGACGCCAGGCGAACCTCCGGCGGAGCGAACCGCGACAGGGCCCTGTCGACCTTGACAGGCCGGGTGCGGCCGGGGCCTTGAGGGACGCCGCGGAGGATGTCGTGCCGTACCCGGTCGTCGATCCGGGCATGCTCGTAGACCAGCACATTGACGTCCGGATCGTCCTGCTGGAGCATCCACCACACCACCGAGGAAGGCAGGTCCCGCAGGCCGTACTGCCATCCGTAGCCCTTCGGGGGCCGGCCGCCCGCCGAAGGGTCCTCCTTCGGGAGGCCCGTGCGCAGACGTATCCGCGCCGCCTGCTCCCGGTCCACCAACGCCAGCAGGAAGCCCAGTCCGCCGGTCTGATCCACCTCGATCGCCATGCCGGGATCGTCCCACCGGCCACCGACAGCGGGCGAGTCAAAAACCGCTGCGCAACGCCCCGTCCAGGACCGTCGACCACTGGCGGACGATGCCCGCGCGGCGGGTGCTGTCGTCGCTGAGCAGATGGGCCAGTCCCAGGCCGCGGGCCATGTCCAAAGTGGCCTGGACGGTCTCGCGCACACCCGGCACGGACTCGTCGGCGCCCAGCATCTCCACCGCCAGACGGTGCGCCTCACGGCCGATCCGGGCCTCCAGGGCCCCGACGCGCGGCCGCAGTTGCTCCTCGTTGGCCGCCGCGACCCACAGGTGCAGCGCGGCACGGAAGATCGGGCCGGTGTAGAGGTCGACGACCAGCTCGACCACGGCGCGCGTGCGCGGGACGCCCTGGTCCGGCAGTTCGAGTGCCCGCTCGCGCAGCGCCGTCAGCCACTGCTCGGAGACGAACCCGATCGCCCCGGTGAACAGGTCCTCCCGGGTGGGGAAGTGGTGCTGCGCCGCGCCCCGGGAGACCCCGGCGTGCTCGGCGACGACGGCGACCGTGCTGCCCGCCCAGCCGCGATCGGCCAGGCAGGCGACGGCCGCCTCCAGCAGCCGCTGCCGGGTGGCGCGGCTGCGGTCCTGCTTGGGCACCCGGGCGCTCACAACGCCCACGGCGCCGCCCGCCGTTCGAGAAGGGCCCGCATCCCTTCGGCGGCCTCGGGGGAGCCGAACAGCCGTGCCGAGCGCTCTGCCAGTGCGTCCGCGTCCCGGTCGAAGGCCCGCAGCACCTCCGCCGAGGTCAGCGCCTTGGACTCCGCCAGCCCTTGGGGCGAGCCGGCGCGCAGGCCCGCGAGGATGCCGTCCAGCGCCTCCTCGGGCGCCGTGACCAGGCCGATGCGTACGGCCTCCGCCGCGTCGAAGACCTCTCCGGTGAGGTAGTAGCGGGCCGCGGCCCTCGCGTCGAGGCGCGGCAGCACCGTCAGCGAGATCACGGCGGGCGCGAGGCCGAGCCGCGCCTCTGTGAAGGCGAAACCGGCCCCCGGGCCCGCCACCGACAGGTCGCACGCCGCGAGCAGCCCGAGGCCGCCCGCGCGCACATGCCCGGTCACCTTGGCCACGACCGGCTTGGGCAGCTCCACGACCGACCGCAGCAGTGCGACCATCCGGCGCGGGCCCTCCGGGGACGTCGCCTCCTTGAGATCGGCCCCGGCGCAGAAGGTGCCACCGGTGTGCGTCAGCAGCACCGCGCGGGTCGCCGGGTCCTTGCCGGCCCGCGCGAGCGCGTCGGACAGTTCGTCCACCATGCGCGCGGAGAGCGCGTTGCGGTTGGCGGGGGAGTCCAGGGTGAGCGTGGTGATCCCCCGCTCGTACGCGGCGCGCACCACGGGTGCCGTTTCGCCGGCCATCAACTGCCGCCCCTTTCGCGGGCGCGGAGCTCGCGCCGCAGGATCTTTCCGCTCGCGGCACGCGGTATCGCGTCGGTGAACTCCACCCGCCGCACCTTCTTGTACGGGGCGACCTGTGCCGCCACGTGCGCCATCACGTCGTCCTCGGTGAGGGGGCCGCCCTGCTGCGGGACGACGTACGCCTTGGGGATCTCGTTGCCGTCCTCGTCCAGGACGCCGATGACGGCCGCGTCGGCGACCCGGGGATCGGTGAGCAGCACCGCCTCCAGCTCGGCCGGCGGCACCTGGTAGCCCTTGTACTTGATCAGTTCCTTGACCCGGTCGACCACATGGAGCCAGCCGCCCTCGTCGACCCGTCCGACGTCGCCGGTGTGCAGCCAGCCGTCCTCGTCGACGATCGCGGCCGTCTCGTCGGGCCGCCCCAGGTAGCCCTTCATCACCTGGGGGCCGCGGATGTGGATCTCCCCGGTGCCGTCCGCCCCGGTGCCCGCCTCGCCGTCCAGCGGGACGATGCGCATCTCGGTGCTGGGGACGAGCCTGCCGACCGTCCCCGCGGGCGCGTCCCGCACGTCCAGCGGCACCACATGGGTGCCCGGCGACAGCTCCGTCATCCCGTACGCCTGGAGGAGGGGCGGCAGCCCGAGCCGCTCCGAGCAGGCCCGCGCCAGATCGGCGTCCAGGGGCGCGGCCGAGCACAGCACGTACTCCAGGGAGCTCAGATCGTGCCCCGCCACCGCCGGGTGCTTGGCGAGCGCCAGCACAATGGGCGGGGCCACGTACAGGCCCTGCACCTGGTGCGTCTCGATGGCGGTGAGGAACTGCTCCAGGTCGAAGCGCGGCAGCACGACGACGGTCGAGCCCTTGCGCAGGGGGACGTTCATCAGCGCGGTCAGGCCGTAGATGTGGAAGAACGGCAGCACCGCGAGGATGCGGTGGCCGGGCTCGGAGGCCAGCATCGGGTCGAGCTGGGCCAGGTTCGTCGCGATGTTGCGGTGGGTCAGCATCACGCCCTTGGGGACGCCGGTCGTGCCCGAGGAGTACGGGAGCGCCGCCAGGTCCTCGGCCGGGTCGAAGGAGACCTGGGGCTCGGGCGCGGTGGAGGCGAGGAACTCCAGCACCGAGCGGTGCCCTTCGGCGGTGTCGCAGACGAAGATCTCCCGGACGCCGCCCGCCTGTTCCGCCGCCTTGCGGGCGGTCTCCAGCAGCGGCGAGACGGTCACGATCCACGCGGCGCCGCTGTCGCGCAGCTGCCGCGCGAACTCCTCGGCAGTGGCGAGCGGATGCACCGTGGTGACGGCCGCCCCGGCGCGCGTGGCCCCGTAGAAGACCGGCGGATAGGCGACGGTGTTGGGGCTGTGCAGCGCCAGGACGTCACCTTTGCGCAGCCCGGCCTCCGCCAGGGCGGCGGCGATGCGCCGTGTGAAGGCGTCGAGCTGCGCATAGGTGAGGGTCGTGCCGTCCACGCCGTCGATCAGCGCGGGCCGTTCGCCGAACTCGGCGGCCCGGCCGAGCACGGCCTCGTGGATCGGCAGGTCGACGGCGGGAACCGCGGGGTACTCGCTGTGGAACACGGCCGGCTGTGCCATGACCGCTCCCCCTCCTCGGTAGGACGTGCTCAGTAGGACTTGGGCAGGCCCAGCGTGTGGTGCGAGACGTAGTTGAGGATCATCTCCCGGCTGACGGGCGCGATGCGGCCCACACGCGACGCCGTGAGCATCGACGCCAGACCGTACTCGGTGGTGAGGCCGTTGCCCCCCAGCGTGTGCACGGCCTGGTCCACCGCCCTCGCGCCCGCCTCTGCGGCGGCGTACTTCGCCATGTTGGCGGCCTCGCCCGCGGCCGCGTCGTCCCCGGCGTCGTAGAGGAAGGCGGCCTTCTGCATCATCAGGCGGGCCAGTTCGAGTTCGATGTGCGCCTGCGCCAGAGGGTGGGCGATCGCCTGATGCGCTCCGATGGGCGCCTGCCACACCTGCCGTGTGCGGGCGTAGTCGACGGCCTTCTCCAGCGCGTGCCGGCCCATGCCGATCGAGAAGGCGGCGGTCATCACGCGTTCGGGGTTGAGCCCCGCGAAGAGCTGGAGCAGGCCCGCGTCCTCGTCGCCCACCAGGGACTCGGCCGGCAGCCGCACATCGTCCAGGAAGAGCTGGAACTGCTTCTCCGGGGCCGTCAGTTCCATCTCGATCTGCCGGAACTCGAAGCCCGGGGTATCGCGCGGGACGACGAACAGGCAGGGCTTCAGCCGGCCCGTGCGGGCGTCCTCGGTGCGGCCCACGACGAGCGTGGCGTCCGCGATGTCGACGCCGGACACGAAGACCTTGCGCCCGGTGAGCAGCCAGTCCGAGCCGTCGCGGCGCGCGGTGGTGGTCAGCCGGTGCGAGTTGGAGCCCGCGTCGGGCTCGGTGATGCCGAAGGCCATGCGGACGGACCCGTCGGCCAGCCCCGGCAGCCACTGCCGCTTCTGCTCCTCGGTGCCGAAGCGCGCGATCACCGTGCCGCAGATCGCGGGGGAGACGATGAGCAGCAGCAGCGGGCAGCCCGCAGCGCCCAGCTCCTCCAGGACGATGGCCAGTTCGGCCAGCCCGCCGCCCCCGCCGCCGTACTCCTCCGGCAGGTTGACGCCGAGGTAGCCGAGGGCGGCCGCCTCCTGCCACAGCTCGTCGGTGTGCTTGCCCTCGCGGGCGGCGGCGGCGAAGTAGCCGCGCCCATAGCGGCGCCCGAGATCGGAGACCGCCTTGCGCAGGGCGCGCCGTTCCTCGCTCTCCACCAGGGCGTTGTCAAAGGTGCCTGCCGGTCCGCTCGCAGCGGTGATCCCGCTCATGCCGAGCCCTCCTCCTGAACGACGGCGAGTACGGTCCCGACGTCGACCTGGCGGCCGACCTCGGCGTGCAGTGCGGTGAGCACGCCGTCCGCCGGGGCGGCGACGCGGTGCTCCATCTTCATGGCCTCCAGCCACAGCAGCTGCTGACCGGCCGCCACCTTGTCGCCGACCGCCACCTCGGCGATCCGGACGACCGTGCCCGGCATCGGCGCCAGCAGTGAGCCCGGCGCGATCCTGTCCACGGGATCGGGGAAGCGCGGCAGCGCGGTCAAGCGGTGCCCTCCCGTGGGACTGTCGACGTGCACCTCGGCCCCGTACGCGGTGACCTCGAAGGCCCGGCGGATGCCGGAGACCTCCAGGACGACCTCGTGCGCGGCCGCGGACAGCAGCCGCACGTCCGGGTGGCCCTCGGCGGTCAGGCCGCCGCGTCCGAGGCGGTAGCGGACCTCGTGCTCCGTCCCGTCGGGCTCGGCGCGGTACGTCTTGCGCTGCGGTGCCGACGGCACATTGCGCCAGCCGCCCAAGGCGTGCCGTCCGGACGCGTCGGCCAGCGCGGCGGCCAGCGCGGCAAGACGCACCGTGCCGGGGTCGGCGGGGGCGGCCGGGCCGAGCCGTCCGAGGAACGCCGTGGACAGCCGCCCGGCCGCGAAGTCCGGGTCGCGCAGCACCCGCACGAGCAGGTCGCGGTTGGTGACCAGGCCGTGCACGCGGGCCCGTTCCAGGGCGCCGGCGAGCTGCCGCAGGGCCCGTTCGCGGGTGGGGGCGTGGACGATCACCTTGGCGAGCATCGCGTCGTAGTGCACGCCGACGCGGTCCCCGTCCGTGAAGCCGGCGTCCACGCGCAGCCCGGGCATCGCGGGCAGCGCGAACCGGTGCAGGACGCCGGTCTGCGGCTGCCAGTCGCGCGCCGGGTCCTCCGCGTACAGGCGGGCCTCCACGGCGTGCCCCGTAGGGCGCGGGGGAGTGGCCGGCAACCGGCCGCCCTCGGCGATGTCCAGTTGCAGGGCGACGAGGTCGACCCCGAAGACGCACTCGGTCACGGGGTGCTCCACCTGGAGGCGGGTGTTCATCTCCAGGAAGTACGGGCGGCCGTCCGCGGAGACCAGGAACTCCACCGTCCCCGCGCCGGTGTAGTCGATGGCCCGCGTCGCCGCCTCGGCGGCCTCGTGCAGGGTGCGGCGCAGCCCGTCGCCGATGCCGGGGGCCGGGGTCTCCTCGACCACCTTCTGGTGGCGGCGCTGCACCGAGCAGTCGCGCTCGCCCAGCGTCCACACGGTGCCGTGCGCGTCCGCCAGCACCTGGACCTCGATGTGGCGGCCGTCCTCGACGTACGGCTCCAGGAAGACCTCGTCGTCGCCGAACGCGGACAGCGCCTCGGCGCGGGCGGCGGCCATCTCCGCTTCTAGGGCGGCGGCTTCGCGTACGACGCGCATGCCGCGTCCGCCGCCGCCGGCGGCCGCCTTGACCAGGAGCGGCAGGTCGTCGGGACCGGCCTCCAGCACCGGGACACCGGCGGCGGCCATCAGGCGCTTGGCGCGGGTCTTCGAGCCCATCGCCTCGATGGCCTCCGGGGCCGGGCCGATCCAGGTGAGGCCCGCGGCGATCACGGCCCGGGCGAACTCGGCGTTCTCCGACAGGAATCCGTAACCAGGGTGCACGGCGTCGGCACCGGCCGCCAGGGCGGCCTTCACGATCAGGTCGCCGCGCAGATAGGTGTCGGCCGGGGCATCGCCCGGCAGGCGCACGGCGGCGTCGGCCTCCCGTACGTGCGCCGCCCCCGCGTCCGCGTCCGAGTGCACGGCGACCGTGGCGATGCCCAGGTCGCGGCAGGTGCGGAAGACGCGGCGGGCGATCTCGCCGCGATTGGCCACCAGCACTGATGCGATCACGGTCACGCTGCCCCTCACATCACTCACATCCGGAAGACGCCGAAGCCGCCGCGCGCGCCCTCGACGGGTGCGCTGTGGATCGCCGACAGGCACATGCCGAGCACCGTGCGCGTGTCGCGCGGGTCGATCACCCCGTCGTCGTACAGCCGCCCCGACAGGAACATCGGCAGGGACTCGGACTCGATCTGCTGCTCCACCATGGCGCGCAGGCCCGCGTCGGCCTCCTCGTCGAAGGGCAGGCCCCTGGCCGCCGCCGACTGCCGTGCCACGATCGACAGCACGCCCGCGAGCTGCTGCGGACCCATGACGGCCGACTTCGCGCTCGGCCAGGCGAACAGGAAGCGCGGGTCGTAGGCGCGGCCGCACATGCCGTAGTGCCCGGCGCCGTAACTGGCGCCCATGAGCACGGAGATGTGCGGGACCCGCGAATTGGACACCGCGTTGATCATCATCGCGCCGTGCTTGATGATGCCGCCCTGCTCGTACTCGCGGCCCACCATGTAGCCGGTGGTGTTGTGCAGGAACAGCAGCGGGATGTCGCGCTGATTGGCGAGCTGGATGAACTGCGCCGCCTTCTGCGACTCCGCGCTGAACAGCACCCCTTGTGCGTTGGCGAGGATGCCGACGCGATAGCCGTGCACCTGGGCCCAGCCGGTGACCAGGCTCGTCCCGTACAGCGGCTTGAACTCGTCGAACAGGGAACCGTCGACGACGCGGGCGACGACCTCGCGGGGGTCGAAGGGGGTCTTGAGGTCACCGGGGACGATGTCCAGCAGTTCGTCCTCGTCGTGCAGCGGCGGGTCGTAGGCGGCCTCCGGCGCCGGGCCCTGCTTGCGCCAGCCCAGCCGGGCCACGACCCGGCGGGCGGTGCGCAGCGCGTCCGGCTCGTCCAGGGCGAAGTAGTCGGCCAGCCCGGAGACCCGGGCGTGCATGTCGGCGCCGCCCAGCGACTCGTCGTCGCTCTCCTCGCCGGTCGCCATCCTCACCAGCGGCGGGCCGCCGAGGAACACCTTGGAGCGCTCCTTGACCATGACGACGTGGTCGGACATGCCGGGCACATAGGCGCCGCCCGCGGTCGAGTTGCCGAACACGACGGCCACGGTGGGGATGCCGGCCGCCGACAGCCGCGTGAGGTCGCGGAAGAGCGCGCCGCCCGGAATGAAGATCTCCTTCTGGCTGGGCAGGTCCGCCCCGCCCGACTCCACCAGGTTGACCAGGGGCAGCCGGTTGGCGAGCGCGATCTCATTGGCGCGCAGCGCCTTCTTGAGCGTCCACGGGTTGCTCGCGCCGCCGCGCACCGTCGGGTCGTTGGCGGTGATCACGCACTCGGTGCCCTCGACGACGCCGATGCCGGTGACCAGCGAGGCGCCGACGGGGTAGTCGCTGCCCCACGCCGCCAGCGGCGACAGCTCCAGGAACGGCGTGTCCGGGTCGAGGAGCAGCTCCACCCGCTCGCGGGCGGTCAGCTTGCCCCGGCCGCGGTGCCGTTCCACGTACTTGGGGCCGCCGCCGGCGAGCGCCTTCTCGTGCTCGGCCTCGACCCCGGCGAGGCGCTCCAGCATGATCGCCCGATTGTCCCCGGTCATTTCGTCGCCCCCTGCCGCGGATCGCGCGGCTTGCGTCCTTCGCCGGGCGGCCCGGCGAAGGCCTGCGCGATGTCCAGCCAGCGGTCGGCATCGGCGCCTTCCGCCCGCAGCGCCAGGTCGTCGCGGTGCCGGCGCCGGGTGGCCAGCAGGCACAGGTCGAGGGCGGGGCCGCTCACGCGCTGGACGGCGTCCTCGGGCCCGAACGTCCACAAGGTGCCGTCCGGGGCGGTCAGTTCCACCCGGAACTCCTCGGCGGGCGGCGTGAGCCCGTTGACGGCGTGGGCGTAGTCCCTGGCCCGTACCGCGATCCGTGCCACGTGCCGCAGCCGCGCCGTGGGCTTCCGGCGCACCCCGAGGGCGTCCGCGACGTCCTCGCCGTGCGCCCAGCTCTCCATCAGCCGGGCCGAGGCCATCGAGGCCACCCCCATGGGCGGCCCGAACCAGGGGAGGCGCGCGCCGGGCGGCTGTGCCCGCAGGGCTTCCTGGAGGGCGCTCCGGCCGGCGCGCCAGCGCTCCAGCAGCTCGGCGGGCGGCAGCGCCGCGCCCTCCTCCGCGCCTTCGTCGACGAAGGTGTCGATCGCGGACGCGGCCTTGCCGACCTCGGCCCCGAAGCCGGCCGGATCGGTCGCGGCGAGCAGCGCCTGCCGGTCCGTCCAGGCCAGGTGCGCGATCTGATGGGCGACGGTCCAGCCGGGAGCGGGTGTGGGCGTGGCCCAGGCGGACGCCTCCAGCGGGGCCACGAGGGCGTCCAGACCCTCGCTCTCGTCCCGCAGGTCGTCCAGTACGGGTGTGGGGTCGGACACGGGTCCCCCTGGTTGACGCGGCGTCAGCGAAGCCGTGGTGCGTCACAGGCTGGCACCGTCCGCAGAAACAATCAAGCGTGCTTGCATGATTTTCTGACGGGGGCAGCCGGAAAGGGAACGGGGCCGCCCCGCACGACGGCGGGACGGCCCCGGGGAGCGGGACGCGGGGCTAGGCGCGGGCGGCCCGCCGCGCCAGGAGGGCGTCACGGCGCTCCTCGAACTTGCGGGCCTGGCAGTCCAGCTCGCCCATGAAGAAGCCCAGTTCCTCCTGCGCCTTCAGGCCCTCCGGGCCCAGCCCCGCGACCTCCAGCACCTTCAGGTGCCGCAGCACGGGCTGCAGGACGTCGTCGTGGTGGATGCGCAGGTTGTAGACACCGCCGATCGCGATCCGCGCCGCCGACCGCTCGAAGCCGGGCATGCCGTGGCCCGGCATGCGGAAGCCGACCACCACGTCGCGGATCGCCCGCATCGCCTGGTCCGGCGCCAACTGCAGGGCGGCCGCGAGCAGGTTGCGGTAGAAGACCATGTGCAGGTTCTCGTCGGTCGCGATGCGCGCCAGCATGCGTTCGCACATCGGGTCACCGGACTCCCGGCCGGTGTTGCGGTGCGAGATGCGCGTGGCCAGCTCCTGGAAGGCCACGTACGCGACCGAGTGCAGCATGCTGTGCGCGTTGTCGGACTCGAAGCCCTCCGACATGTGCTGCATGCGCAGCCGCTCCAGTTGCACCGGGTCCACGGCACGGGTCGTCAGCAGGTAGTCCCGCATGACGATCGCGTGCCGGCCCTCCTCGGCGGTCCAGCGGTGCACCCAGGTGCCCCAGGCGCCCTCGCGGCCGAAGAGCGTGGCGATCTCGTGGTGGTAGCTCGGCAGGTTGTCCTCGGTCAGCAGATTGACCACCAGCGATATCCGGCCGATCTCGGTGACCTTCGACTGCTGCGGCTCCCAGGCCTCGCCGCCCATGACCCCGTCGTAGTCCCGGCCCTGACTCCACGGCACGTACTCGTGGGGCATCCATTCCTTGGCCGCCTTCAGATGCCGGTTCAGCTCGGTCTCGACGACCTCTTCGAGGGCGTAGAGCAGCCGGGTGTCACTCCACACGTCCGATCCGGTGTTCTGGGGCGGGGCAATGGTCACGCTGCGCTCCTGGCGGTTTGCTGAGGGTACCTACGGAATCGTAAGTTACGAAACCGTAGGTTACGCGCCGCCCACATGGCAACCCGCCCTACGTGTCCACTCCCCGAACCCGCACCGAGAGGCAGGTCACGCAGCCCTCGAGCTTTTCGAACTCCCCTATGTCGACAAGTACGGGCGTATAGCCCATTGCGGCGAAAATCTCCGCGCTGCGCGGCGCGCTCGCCGCCATCAGCAGCTTCCCGTCTCCCAGAAGCACCACATGGGAGCCCGATTCCTCCGGGACCGGAAGGAAGTGCGGGAACACCTCGGGCGCGTCCACCAGCGGCGGATGGCCCACGACCGTGCCGTCCGGGAGCGCGGTGACGGCCGACTTCAGATGCAGCACCTTGGTGACGGGTACCGCCACCACCCTTGCCCCCAGCGGCTCGAACGCGGCGCGCAGTTGGCGCACGCCTTCCGCGTTCGTCCGGCCCCCGGTACCCACGTAGACCGTGTCCCCCGTCTTGAGGACGTCGCCCCCCTCCAGGGTGCCCGGCGCCCGCACCTTGGTGACGGACATTCCGAGCCCCGCCACGACCTCCTCGGCCCCCGGCGTCTCCGGGCGGCGCGGCAGCGCGCCCGGCCGCGCGATGAGCGCCGCGTCGCGGAACAGCACCATGGTGTCCTCCACGAACACCGCGTCCGGGCACGCGTCCGCCGGCGGGACCTCCACGGTCTCCCACCCGTGCGCCCGCAGCGCCGCCCCGTACGCCTCCCACTGGCGCAGGGCCCGTTCCCCGTCCACCGGCGACCGTTCCACGTGCGTCACGATCCCCTCCGCCAGACGCGGACCCGGACGCCGTACAAGTGCCCTGCGGTGCGGCATGGTGAGTCTCCCCTCGCGGTGGCAGCGGCTTACCGAAGGTGATGCTCCCTCACCCGGCGTCGCCCGCCCAGGGCGGGCGGACGGGTCGCGCCGGCGGATCCGCCGCCCCGGACGCGGCCGGCCGGGACGGACACGGGGGGCGATAGCATCGGCGGTCTGATGAGTGCCACTCTTGTCGTCAAAGACCTCGCCGCAGGCCACGGGGACCGCGTCCTCTTCTCGGGCCTGGACCTCGTCGTCGCGCCCGGCGACGTGATCGGGCTCGTCGGTGCCAACGGCGCCGGCAAGTCGACGCTGCTGCGTCTGCTGGCGGGCCTGAGCGCGCCCGAGGACGGGCAGTTGCGGCTGAACCCGCCCACCGCCACCGTGGGCCATCTGCCGCAGGAGCCCGAACGGCGGGCCGACGAGACGGTACGGGACTTCCTGGGGCGCCGCACCGGGGTCGCCGCCGCACAGGCCGCCCTGGACGCCGCGACCCAGGCGCTGATGGACGAGGCACCGGGCTCCGACGACGCCTACGCCGACGGCCTGGAGCGCTGGCTGGCCCTCGGCGGGGCGGACCTGGACGAGCGGGCCGAGGAAGTGGCCGCCTCACTGGGCCTGACCGTCGGCCTCGACCTGCCGATGACGGCACTGTCCGGCGGCCAGGCCGCCCGCGCGGGCCTCGCGTCGCTCCTGCTGAGCCGCTACGACGTCTTCCTCCTCGACGAGCCGACCAACGACCTCGACCTGGACGGCCTGGAGCGCCTGGAGGCGTTCGTCACGGGCCTGAAAGCCGGCACCGTCGTGGTCAGCCACGACCGCGAGTTCCTCGCCCGCACCGTCAACCGGGTCGTGGAACTCGACCTCGCGCAGCAGCAGGTCAACACCTATGGCGGCGGCTATGCCTCCTACCTGGAGGAACGGGAGACCGCCCGCCGGCACGCCCGCGAGGAGTACGAGGAGTACGCCGACACCAAGGCGAGCCTGGAGGCTCGCGGGCGCATGCAGCGCAACTGGATGGAGCACGGCGTCCGCAACGCCCGGCGCAAGGCGACCGACAACGACAAGATCAGCCGCAAGCTGCGTACGGAGTCCACGGAGAAGCAGGCCGCCAAGGCGCGGCAGACCCAGCGCATGATCGAGCGCCTGGACGTGGTCGAGGAGCCCCGCAAGGAGTGGGAGCTGCGCATGGAGATCGCCGCCGCCCCGCGCGCCGGCGCGGTCGTGGCGACGCTGCGCGGCGCCGAGGTGCGCCGCGGGGACTTCACCCTCGGTCCCGTCGACCTCCAGATCGACTGGGCGGACCGGGTCGCCATCACCGGTGCCAACGGCTCCGGCAAGTCGACGCTGCTCGCCGCGCTCCTCGGACGCCTGCCACTGGACGCGGGGGCGGCCTCCCTCGGCCCCGGAGTCGTCGTCGGCGAGGTCGACCAGGCGCGCAAGCTCTTCTACGGCGACCAGGCCCTGCTGGACGCCTTCGGCGCCGAGGTGCCCGACATGCCGCCCGCCGATGTGCGCACGCTGCTGGCGAAGTTCGGCCTGAAGGCCGCCCATGTGATGCGTTCCGCCGCCACCCTCTCCCCGGGCGAGCGCACCCGGGCCGCGCTGGCCCTGCTCCAGGGCCGCGGCGTCAACCTGCTCGTCCTGGACGAGCCGACCAACCACCTCGACCTGCCCGCCATCGAGCAGCTGGAGTCGGCGCTCGCCTCGTACAACGGCACCCTGCTGCTGGTCACCCACGACCGCCGCATGCTGGAGGCCGTGCACACCACGCGCCGCATCCAGGTGGGGGCCGGACGGATCACGGAGAACTGACACCCCGCGTCGCTGCCCCGTTCCGAGGACCCTCCCGTGGGAAGATCACCGGAGCGGACGGGGTTGAATGGGCGGTCTGTGATCCCTTACCCGTCCCCCGACGAGGAGTTCGAATCGTGAGCATCTACGACATTCCGCTGCGCACGCTCTCCGGTGAGTCCGCGTCTCTCGCCGACCACGAGGGCAAGGCGCTGCTGATCGTCAACGTGGCCTCCAAGTGCGGGATGACTCCGCAGTACGAGGGCCTCGAGCGCCTGCAGAAGCGTTACGCCGACCGCGGCTTCACCGTGCTGGGCTTCCCCAGCAACCAGTTCGGCGGTCAGGAGCCGGGCACCGCCGAGGAGATCGCGACGTTCTGCTCCGCGACGTACGGCGTGAGCTTCCCGCTCTTCGAGAAGACGGACGTCAACGGCGAGGACCGGCACCCGCTCTACGCGACGCTGACCGAGACCGCCGACGCCCAGGGCGCGGCCGGCGACATCCAGTGGAACTTCGAGAAGTTCCTGATCAGTGCGGACGGCCAGGTCGTCGGCCGGTTCCGTTCGCGTACCGAGCCCGAGGCCGACGAGGTCGTGGGCGCGATCGAGGAGCACCTTCCGCGTTGATCCGAGACCGCTTCGTACGACTCGTCGTGGCGGGTTCCGCCGTGCTGGCCGCTGCGGCCGGCACGGCGGGCGCGGGCACGACCGCGCCCACGGCCATGGCCACGACCGCGGCCGAGCAGCCGCGTGTGCTCACGCTCCCCGACGACATGGTGGACACCGGCGGCGGCAGCCAGCTCATCACCGCCGTGGCACCGGACACCGGGTCGACCAGGGGCACCGTGACCTGGTGGGACCTGCGGGACGGCGTCTGGCACGCCGCGGGTTCCGCGCCCGCCCGCTTCGGTGCGGGCGGTCTCGTCGAGGGCGAGGAACGCGCCCAGAGCACCTGGACCACCCCCACCGGCCTGTACGACCTGCCGTACGCGTTCGGCATCAAGCCCGCGCCGAAGGGCACCCGGATGCCCTACCGCCCCGTCACCCGGGACTCCTACTGGTGCCAGGACAACGCCTCCTGGTCCTACAACCGGTGGGTCGAGCCGCTGCCGCCGGACTGCGCCGCCTCCGAGTCCGAGCACCTGATCAGGTACCGCAAGCCGTACGTCCACGCCTTCGTCATCGGCTTCAACTACGACGAGCCGGAACAGGAGCGCGGCGCCGGCATCTTCCTGCACGCCAACGGCCCCGGGCCCACCGCGGGCTGCGTCTCCGTGCCCGTCGAGGCCATGCGCCGCCTGCTCGTGTGGGCCGATCCGGACCGCTACCCGCACATCGCGATCGGCACGGAGTCGGGCGAGACCGCGATCACCACGTACTGACGACCGGGAACGGCCGGTGAAGCCGTTCCCCTGCTCTCCTCTGCCGACATTTGCCTAAAGGGTTTAGGTGAATGCATACTCGTTGCAGGCAGAGGAGGGTAATGTCATGGCACCACGCGCAGGACTCAGCGCCGCACGCCTGGTCCGGGCGGGAGCGGAACTGGCCGACGAGGCCGGCTTCGAGCAGGTGACGCTCTCGGCGCTCGCCAGGCGGTTCGACGTCAAGGTCGCCAGCCTGTACGCGCACCTGAAGAACTCCCACGACCTCAAGACCGGGATCGCGCTGCTCGCGCTCGAGGAGCTCGCCGACCGGGCCGCCGACGCCCTGGCGGGACGGTCCGGCAAGGAGGCGCTCGCCGCCTTCGCGGACGTCTACCGCGACTACGCCCGCGAGCACCCCGGGCGCTGGGCGGCGGCCCAGTACCGGCTCGACCCGCAGACGGCCGCCGCCAGTGCGGGCGTCCGGCACGCCCAGATGACCCGCGCCCTCCTGCGCGGCTACGACCTGGCGGAACCGGACCGGACGCACGCCGTCCGGCTGCTCGGCAGCGTCTTCAACGGCTACGTCGGCCTGGAGGCGGGCGGCGCGTTCAGTCACAGCGCCCCCGACACGCAGGAGACCTGGACGCGTGTCGTGGACGCCCTCGACGCCCTGCTGCGCAACTGGCCCGCACCCGAGAACGACCAGCCCGACAGGCAGAGGACATGAACACCGAGAACCCGTGGATCACCACCCCCGTCACCGCGGACCTCCTGCGCGGCGCCCTCGAACTGGAGCGCACCGAGCGCGGCATACTCCCGCACCGGCTGCCCGCCCGGGCCCGCGCCCAGAACACCGACCCGCAACTCGCCATGGCCGAGGCCCAGCCCGCCGGGGTCCGGCTGGTCCTGCGCACCCGGGCCACCCGCATCGAACTCGACACCGTGCCCACCAAGCGGGTCTACGCGGGCGTTCCCCCGCGCCCGGACGGCGTCTACGACCTGCTGGTCGACGGCCGTCTCACCGGCCGGGAGAGCGTCACCGGCGGCAACACCCTGACCATCGACATGACCACCGGTGCGTTCGACCACCGGACCGGCCCCGCAGGCACCCTCCGCTTCAGCGGTCTGCCCGAGGGCGACAAGGACGTCGAGATCTGGCTGCCGCACAACGAGACCACCGAACTGGTGGCGCTGCGCACCGACGCCCCCGTCGCGCCCGTACCGGACCGGGGCCGCAGGGTGTGGCTGCACCACGGCAGTTCGATCAGCCACGGCTCCGACGCCGCGGGCCCCACCGCCACCTGGCCCGCGCACGCCGCCGCCCTCGGTGGCGCGGAACTGATCAACCTCGGCTTCGGCGGCAGCGCGCTGCTCGACCCGTTCACCGCCCGCGCCCTGCGCGACACCCCCGCGGGCCTGCTCAGCGTCAAGATCGGCATCAATGTCGTCAACACCGACCTGATGCGCCTCCGCGCCTTCGGCCCCGCCGTCCACGGCTTCCTCGACACCGTCCGCGAAGGCCACCCCACCGCACCGCTCCTGGTGGTCTCGCCCGTCCTGTGCCCCATCCACGAGGACACCCCCGGCCCCACCGCCCTCGACCCCGCCTCCCTTGCCACGGGACAGCCGCGCTTCCGGGCCACCGGCGACCCGGCGGAGCGTGCGAACGGCAAGCTGACGCTCAACGCGGTCCGCGAGGAACTGGCCAGGATCGTCCGGCAGCGGTCGGCGGAGGACCCGAACCTGTACTACCTCGACGGCCGCGCGCTCTACGGCGCCGACGACTACGCCGAGCTGCCGCTCCCCGACGAACTCCACCCGGACGCCGCCGCGCACCTGCGCATCGGCGAGCGCTTCGCGGCCCACACCTTCGCCGCCGGCGGTCCCTTCGCCCTCCCCGAGGGCGCGCCGGACCAGGCATGACGCCATTGACCGGGCCGCCGGGCCGCAATCACGGACAGCTACGCTGAAGAGGGTCGAAGAAGGACGAAGCGCTCATTGACATCCTCCCCGCCCTGAGGGGTGGGGATTCCTGGCTCACGTGGGCTGGGGACCTGCGGTCCGTCAGCTCTTGCACGATCGGCACCAGCCGGGTTGAGACCAGCCCGGACCAGCATCACGCGGGCGGAGTTCTTGTCCCTGGGCGAGACGGCTCCGCACGGGGTGCAGGTGTAGGTACGTTCCGAAAGAGGAAGTGCGTGCTTGGTTCTCGCTCCGCACGATGCGCAGTCCATGGTGGTGTGCGCGGGATGCACCAGGCGGACGTCCCGCCCGTGCTTGCGGCCCATCTCGACCAGCGCCGCCTTCGTGGCCCCGATCGCCGCGTCCGCCGCCTTACGGGCCATCGTGGTCCGGCTGAGGAACTTGGGCCGGAAGTCCTCGACCGCAATCGCGTCATGGTCACGGACGACCTGCTTGGCCCACTTACGACCCGTGTCCTGCCGTTGCCGGGCGATCTTCTTCGACACCTTCGCCGCGGCGGTCCTGCCGTGCTGGGCGTGGGGCAGGTCGTGAACGTCGCTGGTCGTCGTCGCGGTCTCGGCAACGCCCCAGTCGATACCGATCACCGCTCCCGTCGGAGGCAGCGGCTCAAGGGCAGTGGTCACGACGAAGCTGGCGTACCAGTGGCCGAGGCTGTCCCGGTGGACGTGCACCGACGTCGGGGCGGCGGGCAGGTCGCGGGACCACACCACCGTCAGCACGATGCCGCCCGCCAGGTGCAGGCGCCCGTCCTTGAGCCGGAAACCCCGGGTGGTGTAGTTCAGCGTCGGGGCAGCCTCGCGTTTGCGCTTGACGCGGGGCATCCCGGCCCGCTGTCGCATCGGCAGCCGCGCCGTGATGTCCTTCAGGGCCTTGGCGCGGGCCTTGCCGAAGTCCGGGATCGTCTGCTGCTGCGCAACGGAACTGCCGTCGCGCAGCCACGCCATCGACCGCCGGGCCTCGGTCAGCATTTTGTCGAGCTGCGCCGGGCCGCACGTGGTTTTCTGCGCGGAGGTCCGGTTCAGGGCGTGGATCTTGCGGGACACGGCCACGCACTCGTTCCACACCCACCGGCACCGCGCCCACTCCGCCTCCAGAGCGGCACGCGCCGTGGACGACACGCGCAGCCGGAAGGTGTACCGGGCATGCCCGAACCCTTCCTCGACCGTCACTGTCGCCGTCATGCCACGGAACGTAACAGTCCCCACTGACAACGAAAGAGAGCGCAGGTCAGAACAGATGCGCAGACAACTCCGCCGCTTCGCGGCTCCGGCCCATGACCCCATTCCTCCCCGGCCTGAAGGCCGGGACCTCCTGGGAGAAATCAGGTGAGGATGCCGTGCTGGTGAGTGGCCCCGGCCGCCGCGTCGTCCTGCCCTCGTGGCTGGCCCACCCGCTGCGCTTCCAGCGCGGGCCCGTCCCGTGGCCGGCGGTGCTGCGCGGGGCCCTGTCCGCGGGACCCGTGATGGCGATCGGGGTGGCCCAGGGGTGGGTCGAGTTCGCGGTGCTGGCCGGGTTCGGGACGCTGTTCGCGGGCTTCAACGACCTGCCGGGGACCCGCCGGACCGGCGCCGTCTATATCGGCCTCCCCGTGCTCGTCGGGGCGCTCGGGCTGCTGATCGGGGCGGCGACCGCCGACGCCGTCCCCAGCGGCTGGTGGGTGCTGCCCCTGCTGTTCGCCGTCGGACTGGCTTCGGGTGCCGTGAGCACCGTGGGCCCGGTCTGCTCACGGACCGGGATGCAGACCCTGTGCCTCATGGTGATCGGGACCGGGGTCCCGCTGCCCGGCACGCCCTGGCTGAAAGCGCTGTTCTTCCTCGTGGGCGCGGTCTGGCTGCTCCTGCTGCGGCTCGTGCTGCGGACCCCGCGGCCGGTCGGCGGCGGTCTGGCCGGCGAACAGGCCGCGCTGGCCGGAGTCTTCGACGCTCTCGTCGGTGCCCTGGAAGCCGTGGGCGGGCCCGGGGCCGAGGCCGCACGGCGCCGGCTGACCGCGGCGATGGACCGCGGCGACGAAGCCCTGCGCCTGCGCCGCCTGTTCCGCCGGCTGGCGCACCGTTCCACGCGCCCCGGCGAACTACTCCTGGCCGAACGGTTCGCGGCCGCCACGGCACTGTGCGAGGCGAGCACCGCCCTGCTGTGGGAGGCGCACCCACTGCCGCCGAACGTCGCGGAGGGCCCCCGTCGCCTCGCGGCCGCACTGCGCGCCGGCGAACCGCCGGGGCCGCTCTTGGCCCCCGGAGGGGACACCCCGGCCCGCGCCGCGTTCGACCACGCGCTCCAGTACGCCGCCGCGGTCTTCGCCCGTACGGTCCCCGGCGTGACCAGCGCCGAGGAGGTGGCACCGCTCCCCGCCCCGGGAACCGTCCCCACCATGCGGCGCCGCGTCCTCGGGCCGGCGGGGCGCGAGTACGGGCTGCGCGTCGCGGTGTGCGTGACGGCGAGTGCCGCCGTGGCCCTCGCCATGCGGGCGGACCACTGGTACTGGCTGCCGCTCACCGCCGTCTTCCTGGTGAAGCCCGACATCGGCCCGCTGTTCTCCCGCGTCGTCAACCGCTTCGTCGGGACCGCGGTCGGAGTCGTCGTCTTCGGCGGCCTGGCCGCGATCTGGGGCGGCGGAGGCGTGTGGTGGACGGTGGTCTGCGCCGCCGTCGCGGGCGCGCTCCTGCCCGTCTCCTTCCGGCACTTCGGCCTGCAGACCTCGGTGGTCACTCTGATGGTGCTGCCCTTCGTCTGGGTGGGCGGCGACACCCAGGCGGCCGGCGACCGCCTGCTGGACACCGCGACGGCCTGCGCGATCGTGCTCGTCGTCGGCCACCTGCCGGGGTTCACCGATCCCACCGCGCGGGTGGCCCACCTGATGGCCGAGGCGCTGCGGCGTACCCGGGAGTACCTGGCCCACGTCCTCACCACCCCCGCCGGCGGGCGCCCCGGGGACCGCATGGTGCTGCGCCGCGCCGCCTACAGCTCCCTGGCCGAGGCGCGGTCCGCCGCCGAGACCGTCGCTGCGGAACTGCCCTGGGGCCGCGGTCCCCACACCGACTGGTTCCGCGTCGTCGCCGCCTCCGAGCGGATCGTGGACGCCGTCACCGCCTGCGCGGTCCGTGTCGAGCAGGGCGCGGAACGCCCCTCGCGCGAGGAGGGCGCCGGGGTCGTCCAGGCCCTGGACGCGCTCGCGGACTCCCTGGACGGCCGAACGCCGGCCACCGTCCGGCCGGAGCTCCGGCAGACCCCTTCCTGCGCGTCCCTCGCCGACGTCGTGGCCGAGCTGCGGCACATCCAGGTCTTCACCGGCGCCCTCACCGCGGGATCCCGTACCGCCCGTACCACATAGCCGCCGGGGCCGGAGCCGTCGCGTGCATTCGTCGCGATCAACCCGGTGGAGCGGCTATGGTCGGGCCAGTCGGCGACACCGGGAGGTTGACGAGGTGGCCGTTTTCCTGCTTGGGGTGGGTGCAGCGTGCTGCCTGGGCTTCGGCTTCGTCCTCCAGCAGCTCGCCGCCCAGCGCGCCCCGCTGTCCAGCTTCCTGTCCTTCCGGCTGCTGCTGGATCTCATGCGGATGCCGCAATGGCTGCTCGGCATTTTCCTGATGATCTTCGGCATGGTGCTGAGCGCGCTCGCCCTCGCCGAGGGGGAGCTCTCCCTCGTCGAACCCCTCACCGCGACGAACCTGCTCTTCGCGATGGCACTGTCGCGCCATCTGACCGGCCAGAGACTCGGCCGGCACGGCTGGTCGGGCGTGGGCTTACTGGCGCTGGGCGTCACCGCCTTCATCGCGGCCGGACGGCCCACCGGCGGCGGCCAGGTCGGCGGCCCCTTGCGGCACTGGCTGGTCATCGGCATCGTCATGGGCATCGCGCTGCTGCTGGTCGCCTGCGCGAGGCGGCTGCGCCCGTCGCCGGAAGCCACCGTCATCGCGCTCGCCGCGGGCCTGCTCTACGGGCTCCAGGACTCCCTCACGCGCACCTCGGGCCAGATCGCCGAGGCGGAGGGCATCGCGGCGCTGCTCGTGCACTGGCAGCCCTACGCCATCCTCGGCATCGGGCTCACCGGCCTCGTGCTGGTCCAAAGCGCCTTTGAGACGGCTCCATTGCGCATGTCCCTGCCCGCCCTGACCGCCGCGCAGCCGCTCGCCGGCATCGCCTGCGGTGTCGGCTTCCTCGGCGACCGCCTCCGTGTCACACCCGGGGCCCTCGCCTGGGAGGCGGCGGGCCTGGTCGCCGTCACCGTCGGCGTCGTGCTGCTCGGCCGCCATCCGGCGCTGCCCTGCGCCCAGAGCGCGCGCACGGGCACCCGCCCCGACGCGACGGGCGAGGAGGAGTCGGTCCGGGCGGCCGGCTAGTCACGCCGCCAGGAGCCGGGCGACCTCCGCGAGCGGGGGCCAGGACCACTGGCCGGCACGGGCGGCGAGGAAGTGGCGGCGCGTCCCCACCAGGGGGTCGAGCGGCCGGCACACGACGTCGGCGCGCTGCCGCTCGACACCCGACTCGGCGAGGAGGGCGACCCCCAGACCGGCCCCCGCGAGCAGGTTCACCAGGTGGAGGCTGTCCACGCGGTGGACGATGCGCGGGGCGAAGCCGGCCAGGGCGCACACGCGCTGCACGAGTTCGTCGTCGTCACTGCCCCGGGAGTTGGTGATCCACCCGGCCTCCGCGAGCCGGCGCAACCCCGCCAGGGGCACCGGGCCGCCCGGCCCGGGGTCGGACGGATGGCCCGCGGGCAGCAGCAGGAGCATCGGCTGCTCTGCGAACTGCCGCACCGAAAGCCCCTTCGGCACGGTGCGCGGCACCAGGCTGTAGTCGTACACGATGCCGAGGTCGATGTCCCCGGCGAGCAGCAGCTCCAGGGTCTGCTCGGGCTCGTGCTCGTTCAGCTCCACCTCGACGCGCGGGTACCGCTCGCGCAACCGGAGCAGGGCCGGCATCACGGCCGCCTCGACCGCGCTGACGAAGGTCGCCATCCGCACCCGCCCCACCGGTCCGGGCTCGCCGCGCAGCTCGGCGCGTGCCTCCTCGACGAGCGCCAGGATCCCGACGGCGTGCTCGACCAGCCGCTCCCCGGCGGGGGTCAGCCGGACACGGCGGCCCACCGGCGCCAGCAGCGGCGCGCCGACCTCCTGCTCCAGCACGGCGAGGTGCTTGGAGACGGCGGACGTGCCGTACCCCGTGCGCTCGGCGACCGCCGCCATGGTTCCCAGCCGGCTGAGCTCGACCAGGAGGCGCAGTCTGCCGAGGTCGGGAAGGGACTCGATCATCCACTGATGGTAAACAATGCGTCCACCTATGACGCGTGGACAGAAACAGACGTCGGGCGCTGCAATGGACGCGTGAAGCCGCATACCTTTGCAATGCCCCGTATGCCTGGCGCGGTGCTGATCCTGGCCGCGATGACGGTGCTGCACACCGGCAGCGCCCTGACGACCGAACTCTTCGACGACGTGGGCCCGGCCGGCACCACATGGCTGCGCGCCGGATTCTCCGCGGTCCTGCTGCTGGCCTTCACCGGCCGCTCCCTGTGGCCCGCGCTGCGCGCGGCCGCACGCCGCGACCTCATCGCCGCGGCCCTGCTCGGCATGGTCAGCGGCGCCATGATGCTGCTCTTCTCCGAGGCCGCCGCCCGCATCCCGCTCGGCACGGCGACCGCCCTGGAGTTCCTCGGCCCCCTGGCCGTCGCGGTCGCCTCCCTGCGGCGGCCCCGCGAACTGGCCTGGCTGCTGCTGGCCGCGGCCGGCGTCCTCTGCCTCACCTCGCCCTGGCAGGACGGCGCCGACCTCGCCGGCGTCCTCTTCGGCATGGCCTCCGGCGCCTGCTGGGCGCTGTACGTGATCGGCACCCAGCACGTCGGCAGCCGCTTCTCCGCCACGCACGGCCTCGCCGTCTCCTTCACCGTGGCCGCGGTCTTCACCGCGCCCTTCGGCGCCCCCGGCGTGGTGGCGGGCGGCACATTCCAGGTCGTCGCGGCGGTGGCGGGAATCGCCGTGCTGATGCCGCTGGTGCCGTTCCTGCTGGAAATGAAGGCGCTGCAACGCGTGGGCAAGACGGCCTACGGCACACTCGCCGGTATGGAACCCGCCGTCAGCCTGCTGGCCGCCCTGGTCCTGGTCTCGCAAGTGCCTACGGCCTTGCAGGCCGTGGGGACGGGGCTGGTGGTGGTGGCGGGTGTGGGGGCGGCACGCGGCGAGGCCCGCGGGCGGCGCGAGACCGCGCCGGTGAGCACGGGTGAGGCGCCCGTCCTGCCCCCTGCGGTCAGTTCCTCCCCCTGAGGACGCGCTGCGCTGGCTGCCTGGGTTTTTCCCCGCCCTCCCTCCCGATTGCCCGGCGCGGTAAGTGCGGGCCCCGCGCTGCGCGCGTTGTGGGGTCGGCGCCGCGCCGGGGTACGTCCTCAGCGCTCGCGGTTTGCCCCCACATCGTTCGGCATCGACCACGCGGACCCCGCTCGTCGCTTCCGGGCGCACCCCGCCACACCCCCTCCTGGGCCGGTTGGGGCGACTTACGGCCGGTGGGGGTGACTGTTGGGCGGCCCCAGGCACGGTGCCGTCTCATCCACCCACCAGGGATCAGGCGCTTGCAACTACGGAGGGGGCGGGGTCGTAGGGGTGGCGTTCTGGACTGTGGAGCATATTTGGGTGCACAACCCGGAGTGCGCAGCGGAAAGTGCCTGAGGCACCTAAATGTGCTGTCCAGAATGGCAGCCCCGGAGGCCCCGGACCCGGCCCCCAACAACTGGCGTCGGGGCGCCCTGACTTCACAGGGCACACGGGCGGGAGGGCGGGGAAAAAACCCGGTAAGCGGCAACGCTAGCGCTTGCCGAAGTACTTGGGCGGGAAACCCCCGCCCGCCAGCACACGCCCCACCGCCCCACCCGCGATCACCGTGAGGCGCTCCACCCCCTCCGCCCCGAGGTACTCGTACGGCGCGCGGTCGAGGCGGTCCGTCACGGCCTCCACCTCGCGGCGCAGTTCCATGCCGCGCTCCGTGAGTTCGCCCTCCGCGTCGAGCAGGCCCCGGTCGCGGAGGCGGTCCTGCGCGGCGGCCCAGTCCTCGGCGGACCAGCCCCGGCTGCGCTGGACGAACCGCGGGGTGAAACTCTTGCCCGTGGCGGTGTGCGTGACGAGCGCCTCGATCCCGTCGAGCCCTGTGGCGAGCAACGCGGCGAGATGGCCGTCCCCGCGGTGCTCGCGCAGCAGCGTCGCGGCGTGCCACAGGGCGAGGTGCGGCTGCTCGGGCACGGGGAGTTCCGCGTTGGCGGCGTAGAGGGGACGGGCCTCGCGGGTGCAGGCCTCGGCGGCGCGCAGGGCGAGCACGGCCGCGTCCGCGATCTCGGCGGAGGCGATGCCGTCCGCGCCGAGCAGCCGGGTCAGGACGGCGTCGGCGATGCGCAGCCGCGCGTCGAGGACGGCCGCGGGCGCGGCGAGTTCCCAGGCGCGCGGGATGACGGGCGCGATGACCGCGTGGTTGAAGTTGTAGAAGGTCGCGGCGACCGTTCCCGCCGTCACCGCGCCGAGCGGTGCGGCGCGCCCCGCGAAGTAGGCCATGGCGCCGCGCTCCAGCCCGATCGCCGAGAGCATGTCGTCGTACTCGGGGGAGAAGTAGACGACGGAGTGCAGGGGGTTCAGGGTGTTGTGGCAGCGCCGTCCGGCGCGCGGTTCCAGGGCGGTGGCGGTCATGGACAACAGGTTACCGACCGGTTGGCATGTCATAAGAGGTGCCTCTGGGGACAGCGGATTCCGTGATGGAGAAGCGGCAACGACACTGTTTCCGCAGACATGGGGCATCACAAGCGCTGATATGGCTAGTCTGAGCGCCGCCCGCCCCGAAGCCCCTGGAGGCCCCCATGCCCGCCGCCGACCGCACGCTCCCGGTCACCGACCGGACCCGTCACCGGCGCCTTCGCGAGCAGGGCAGCGTCTCCCGCGACGACCTGGACGCGGTGCTGGGTGCCGGCTTCGTGTGCCATCTGGCCGTCGTGGTCGACGGCACCCCGCTCGCCGTGCCGACGGTCTACGGTCACGACGCCGGGACCGGCACGCTGTACCTGCACGGCTCGGTCGCCAGCCGCAGCCTCGTGCAGGCGCCCGGCGCCCAGGTCTGCGTCACCGTCACCCACGTCGACGGCTTGGTCCTCGCGCGGTCCGTCTTCGAGCACGGCGTCAACTACCGCAGCGCCATGGTCGTCGGAGTGCCGCGCCGGGTCACGGACCCTGAGGAGCGGCTGCACGGGCTGCGCGTGCTCAGTGAGCAGTGCGCCCCGGGCCAGTGGGACTACGCCCGCCGCCCCGACCGCCGGGAACTGGCGGCCACCGACCTGCTCGCCCTCGCCACCGACGAGGCCTCCGTCAAGATCCGCACCGGCCACCCGGGCGACGGCGACGGCCCCGACGCCGCGCTGCCGCTCTGGGCGGGAGTGGTCCCGCTCGGCACGACCCGGGGCACCCCGGTCCCCGACCCCGCGTTGCGCGCCGGCATCCCCCTGCCGCCGCACCTCGTGGATTAGCCCCCCACCGACCAGCTGAACCGCGGTTCGCGCCGCTCCAGGAACGCCGCCACGCCCTCCGCGGTGTCGCTGCTGTCCGCGGCCTGCCGGGCCCAGTGCTCCACACGGGAGGGGGCGGGGTCCGGGGCCGTGAAGTCCTTGGCTGCGGCCTGGGTGAGCTGCGAGCGGACGGCCAGCAGGCCCGCGTACTCCTCGACGCGCTTGTCCAGGGCGCCGTCCGGCAGCACCTCGTCCACCAGTCCGGTCCGCAGGGCGCGTTCGTGGTCGATGAGCTCGGCGGAGAAGAGCAGGTGCTTGGCCGTGGACGGGCCGACCAGGCCGGTCAGCCGGCGGGTCGAGGAGGCCGGGTAGACGATCCCGAGCCGCGCGGGCGTGACCCCGAAACGCGCGCCCTCGGCGGCGAAGCGCAGGTCGCAGGCGGCCGCGAGCTGGCAGCCGCCGCCGACGCAGAAGCCGCGGACGGCCGCCAGCGACGGCTTGGGGAAGGCGGCCAGCGCCTCCTCCGCCTCGACGGCCGCGCCCTGTGCCGCGCCCGGGCCGCCGGCCGCGTCACGCAGGTCGGAGATGTCGGCGCCCGCGCAGAAGGTGCCGTCGGCGCCGGTGAGCACCAGCACCCGTACGGCGGGATCGTCCGCCAGCCGGTCCAGCAGACGCGGGAGTTCGCGCCACATGGCCAGGGTCATGGCGTTGCGCTTGGCCGGATTGCTGATGGTCACGGTGGCGGTGGCGCCCGCCGTCTCCAGCAGCAGACCGGGCCCGGACGGGTCGGACATGCCCGCATCCCCCACTCGTCGTGTCGTCGCGGGAATCCGCGCCGGCCGTGTGCCCATTGGCGCGCACCACGGTCACGGGGATCCTATCGGTGCCTCCGGCCGGGCAATCGGGGGTATATGTCCGGTAGCCGGCCCGGACCGGTCCCGACGCGTTCAAGGAGGCGGCCATGGCTCCGTTCACGGGACGCAAGAAGTACCCGGACCCCCCGGAGGCCGGGCTCAAGCGCAGTTTCGGCTGGGTCGCCGCGCTCGGCGTGGTCCTCGTCGTCTGCGGCCTGATCGGGCTCTTCTACGTGGGAATCGCGACCATCACCTCCATGGTGCTGTTCGGCTGGCTGCTCCTCATCGGCGGGATCGTGGGTCTGGCGCAGGCCGTGCAGAACCGCGACCACAACTACTTCTGGCTGGCCCTGGTCGTCGCGGCCCTGTACATCGCGGCGGGTGTGGTCGTGATCCGCAATCCGGCGCAGACGGCCGCGGCCCTGACGATGTTCGCGGCGCTGCTGTTCCTGACCGGCGGGATCTTCCGGCTGTTCGGCGGGCTGGTGGTGCGCGGACCGCAGATGGTGTGGACGCTGATCCAGGGGGCGATCGGCATTCTGCTGGCCGTCCTGGTGCTGGCGAACTGGCCGCACAGCAGTGTCTACGTGATCGGCGCCTTCTTCTCTGTGGCACTGCTCTTCGACGGTCTGGGCCTGCTCGGGGCGGGTCTGGGCGGCCGCCGGATCGTCGGCATGGTGGCCGACGCCCGGCAGACCCCACTGGAGCATTGAAACCGGTACCGGCGCGTCATCATGGCGCATCGAGCCCACCAACTCCGGTCACTCCGTGTCGCAGGCGGTCGAAAGCTGCGGATTTACGGTCAGCGACTCGGGGTGGAGTCCCCGGCTGCCGACACTCGGAACGTGAGGCGGACCCCGTCGCCGCCCAGCGGGCCGGGAAGGGGAACCGCGGGGAGCATCGCTGAATGCGAGGGTGAACGCCGCCATGGACGTACGCGGGAGCGTCCCGCCCGAACCGGTGCCGCCGGTGGCACCGGACTTTCCGCGCCCCTATGAGGGCGTGTGGCGCTTCACCGCCTCCGCGCTGGACTCCTCGGTGCCGCAGGCCCGGCACGCCGTCCGGGACCTGCTCGTGCGGCAGCGCGTGCCCATCGACGACGACCTGCTGCAAGGCCTGCTGCTGATCGTCTCCGAGCTGGTGACGAACGCGGTGCGGCACGCCGCGCTGCTCTCCCCGGAGATCGCGGTGGAGGTCGCCGTCGGCCTCGACTGGGTCCGCGTGGCGGTCGAGGACAACCACCCCTACCGCCCCAAGGCGCTCCAGGTGGACGACGCGGACACCAATGGACGCGGCCTGCTGCTGGTCAAGTCGGTCACCGCCGAGGCGGGCGGGATGTGCGACGTGCAGCAGACCGCTTCCGGGGGAAAGGTCATCTGGGCGGCGCTTCCGCTGCCGCCCGGCGCTCCGTTGTGACGGGCGGCGGCTACCAGCCGGCGCGCTCGCCCGTGAGCTCGCGCACGGCGGGCAGTGCCGCCCCCAGCACGGTCCGGAACCAGGCGGAGAACGGCCCGGACTCCTCCAGCGCGGCCAGCTCCCGCGGGGTCACGAAGGCGGTCTCGCCGATCTCCTCCGGGTCCGGGTGCAGCGGCGCGGTCATCAGCCCCACGAAGAGGTGGTTGTACTCCTGCTCCACCAGGCCCGACGCCGGGTCCGGGTGGTTGTAGCGGACCGTGCCGGCCTCGCGCAGCGACGCGGGGGCCGCGCCCAGCTCCTCGGCGGTGCGGCGCGCGGCGGCGACGAATGGCGGCTCCTGCGGGTACGGGTGGCCGCAGCAGGTGTTGGACCACACGCCGGGGGAGTGGTACTTGCCCAGGGCACGGCGCTGCAGCAGCAGCCGGCCCTCGCCGTCGAAGAGGAAGACCGAGAAGGCCCTGTGGAGCCGGCCCGGCGGCAGGTGCGCCGAGAGCTTCTCCGCGGTGCCGATCGTCACGCCGGTCTCGTCGACCAGTTCGAGCATGATCGGAGCCGAGGCACCGTTGGCGGAGGTGTCCGGGGCGGGGGTGAGGGGCCGGCCGGCGGCGGGACTCGTGGGCATGGCCATCCTTTGCATCGACGACAAGACCTCAGTTTGCCTCACGCGGGGGGTCCGGAGGTCGTCGCAGCGCGCTCAATGTCGGTGACGCTGTGTCGATCGCGCCGCCCGGCCGCCCACGGCGTCAGTGGCACAGCCGTGCCTCGTGCTCCGCGTGGCCGCCGGGTTCCAGCTGGAATGTGCAGTGCTCCACGTCGAAGTGGCTGCCCAGGCAGCCCTGCAGGTCGTGGAGGACCTTCTCGTGGCCCACGGCGTCCAGGGTGTCCGGGCTCACCACCACATGGGCGGAGAGCACCGGCATGCCCGAGGTGATGGTCCACACGTGCAGGTCGTGCAGGCCCTCGACGCCGGGCAGTCCGAGGATGTGGTTGCGGACGTCCGCCATGTCGACGTCCCGGGGGGCCGCCTCCAGGAGGACGTCGATGGCCTCCCGCAGCAGCTTCCACGTGCGCGGGACGATCATCACACCGATGAGCAGCGAAGCCACCGGGTCGGCCTGCTGCCACCCGGTGGTGAGGATCACCACGGCCGCCACGACCACCGCGAACGAACCCAGGGCGTCCGCCATGACCTCCAGGAACGCGCCGCGGACGTTCAGGCTCTCGCGCTGCCCGCGCATCAGCAGCAGCAGCGACACCGAGTTGGCCACCAGGCCGATCACGCCGAAGACGACGGTGAGCCCGCCCTCGACCGCGGTCGGGCTGATCAGCCGGGAGACCGCCTCGTAGAAGATGAACGCGCCCACGCCGAACAGCAGCACGGCGTTGGCGACCGCCGACAGGATCTCCGCCCGTGCCAGGCCGAACGTACGGCGCTCGCTGGGCGGGCGGTTGGCGAAGTGGATCGCCACCAGCGCCATGGCCAGGCCCGCCGCGTCCGTGGCCATGTGGCCCGCGTCGGCGAGCAGCGCGAGGGAACCGGTGAGGGCGCTGCCCACCACCTCCGCCACCAGGATCAGCAGCGTGATGCCGAGCGCGATCCGCAGCCGCCCGCGGAACTGGGCCGCCGCCGTCCCGGTCAGCCCCGCGGCGGACCCGTGGCTGTGGCCGTGGTCGTGCCCGTGACCTGCCCCCATCGTCTGGGCCTCCCCTGTCGCCGTCCGTGCTCGGGCGCCGGCCCGCAACGGCCGGCGTGCCCCAGTGAACAACGGTGACCGTCCGTGGGCAACTCGCCACCGATCACCGTTGTCATGTGCGGTGACCTGCGGCGATGGCGCGGGTACGGGGAGTGTTCCGGAGGCCGACGGGTCAGGGGCGGCGGGCCTCCGGGTACCGCAGGCACCAGCCCTCCCACGCCGACTCGACCATCTCCCGGACCCCGCGCACGGCGCTCCAGTCCAGCTCCTTGCGGATCAGTTCGGCGGAGGCCACCACGCTCGCCGGATCCCCGGCGCGGCGCGGGAAGACCACCGGCGTCACGTCCGGGTACCCGGCGACCTCGGTGATGAGGTCGACCAGTTCACGAACGGAGACACCCTCGCCGCGTCCGATGTTGACGGTCAGGTCCTCGGCGGTGTCCCGGCCGGTGACCCAGCGGGCCGCCGCGAGATGCGCGTCGGCCAGGTCCTCGACGTGGATGTAGTCGCGCACGCAGGTGCCGTCGGGGGTCGGGTAGTCGTCACCGAAGATCCGCGGGGGCTCGCCCTTGGTGAGCTTCTCGAACACCATCGGGACGACGTTGAAGACCCCGGTGTCCGCCAGCTCCGGCACGGCCGCGCCCGCGACGTTGAAGTACCGCAGGCAGGCAGTGGAGATCCCGTGGGCCCGGCCCGCGGCCCGCACCAGCCACTCGCCGGCGAGCTTCGTCTCCCCGTAGGGGCTCAGCGGCAGGCACGGCGTGGACTCGGTCACCAGCGGCACGTCGGGCAGGCCGTACACCGCGGCGGAGGAGGAGAAGACGAAACGGCCGATCCCGGCCGCGGTCACCGCCTCCAAGAGGATGCCGAGGCCGCCCACGTTCTCCCGGTAGTACCGCAGCGGCTGCTCCACGGACTCGCCGACCTGCTTCCGCGCCGCCAGGTGCACGACACCCGTGACGCCGTGCTCGGCGATCGTGCGGTCCAGCAGGTCCCGGTCGAGTGTGGAACCGGTCACCCTCGGCACGTCGGCGGGGACCCGCGAGGCCACGCCGGCCGAGTCGTCGTCGTAGACCACGACACGCTCCCCGGCGCGGGTCATCGCCCGCACGACATGAGAACCGATGAATCCCGTGCCACCAGTGATCAGCCACGTCATGGCGTTCACCCTAGCGGCGGATCCGCACGGAGGGTTGTCCCTTCGCCCCCGAACCGTGATGATGATCAAGCCATCCGCACGAAGGTCAGGGAAACACCCGGTGAACGGAACCTTCCGGGAATCCGATAGCCTCTGCCCTCACAGCCGCCCCGACATGGCGCGCCAGGGTGTCCGGCCGGCATGTCAGCGCTCGGTGCCGACCGGCACCGCCCCACCCGTCCACTGTGTGTCCCAGGGAGTGAGTCCGTCTGTCGACCGTCATACTCACCGGTCCTCCGGTCGCGGGTTCACCGATCGAGGCCGATCTGCGCGGCCTCGGTTTCGAGGTGGTCGCGGCGGACGGCGCCGGTGCCCTCGCGGCACGCATGGCCGCCGTCCCGCCCGCCGAGCGCATAGCGGTCGTCGACCCGCGCTTCGTCGGTCATGTGCACGCGCTGCGGCTCGCGCTGACCGACCCCCGCTTCGACGCCGCCGCCGTGCCGGGCGCCCTGTCCGTCCGCGCGGCCGCCCGCCCCGCGCTCGTACGGGCTCTGGCACCGGCCGGCGGCCGGGACCGGGGCGCGGGCCGTACCGCCGTCACGGGCGCCGAGAGCCTGCCCGACGAGCTGGCCGCCGGCCTGGACGCCGAGGGCGTCACCGTGCAGCGCCCGGAACTCGGGGTCCTGGTCGCCCGGGTCCCGGCCGACGCGCCGGAGCGGGCGCTGGCCCAGGAGGCCGTCGCCGCGGTGGACGACGAGGCGGTGCGCCTGCGCGGCGCCGTGAAGGCCCGCGACGGCTTCTTCACCACGCACTTCGTCAGCCCCTACTCCCGCTACCTCGCGCGCTGGTGCGCCCGGCGCGGCCTCACGCCGAACCAGGTGACGACCGCCTCGCTGCTGGTCGCCCTGATCGCCGCCGGCTGCGCCGCCACCGGCACCCGTTCCGGCTTCGTCGCGGCGGGTGTGCTGCTCATCGCGTCCTTCGTGCTGGACTGCACCGACGGGCAGCTCGCCCGCTACTCGCTCCAGTACTCCACGCTCGGGGCCTGGCTCGACGCCACCTTCGACCGCGTCAAGGAGTACGCGTACTACGCGGGGCTCGCGCTCGGCGCGGCCCGCGGCAGCGACGACGTGTGGGCGCTCGCCCTCGGCGCGATGGTCCTGCAGACCTGCCGCCACATGGTCGACTTCGCGTTCACCGAGGCCACCTACGACGCGGACGCGAAGGCCGGCCGCACCGCCGCCCTGTCCGACCGGCTCGACCGGGTCGGCTGGGCGGTGTGGATACGCAGGATCATCGTGCTGCCCATCGGCGAACGCTGGGCGCTGATCGCGATCCTCACTGCGGTCGCCACGCCGCGTGTCACCTTCGTGGTACTGATCATCGGCTGTGTCTTCGCCGCCTGCTACACGACCGCCGGCCGTGTCCTGCGCTCGCTGACCCGTCGGGCCGTACGCACCGACCGCGCCGCCGCCGCGCTGGCCGAGCTCGCCGACACCGGGCCCCTCGCCGAGGCCGTCGCCCGCCTGCTGCGCGGCCGCGGTTTCCCGGCCGCCGCCGCGGTGGGCGCGGCAGTGATGATCGCCACGTCACTGGCGGCCCCGGCGGGCAGCTGGTGGCCGCTCGTGGCTGCCGCCGTCTACGTGGTCACCTCGGGTCTCGCCGTCGCGGGACCGCTCAAGGGCGGTTTCGACTGGCTGGTCGTGCCCCTGTTCCGGGTGGCCGAGTACGGCACCGTGCTGGCCCTCGCGGCCGCCTCCAAAGTGAACGGGTCCTTGCCGGCAGCTTTCTTTCTGGTTGCCGTGGTCGCCTACCATCACTACGACACGGTGTACCGCATCCGCGGCGGTACCGGGGCGCCCCCCCGGGCCCTGGTACGCGCGACGGGCGGGCACGAGGGACGGACGCTGCTGGTCACGGCCGCGTCCGTGGCCCTGGCGCACAGCACGGGGTTCACGGTGGCGCTGACGGTTCTCGCCGTCGTACCAGCCCTGCTGGTGCTCACCGAGAGCATCCGCTTCTGGATGTCCTCGGGAGCGCCCGCCCTGCACGACGAAACAGGAGAACCCGCATGATCGGCCTCGTGCTGGCGGCCGGCGCCGGAAGGCGTCTTCGCCCCTACACCGACACCCTGCCCAAGGCCCTGGTACCGGTGGACCCGGCGGGCGAGGGCAGGACGACCGTCCTGGACCTGACGCTGCGCAACTTCGCCGAGGTCGGCCTGACCGACGCCGCCGTCGTCGTGGGGTACCGCAAGGAGGCCGTGCATGAGCGCCGGACCGCGCTGGAGGCCAAGTACGGCGTCAAGCTCCACCTCGTCGAGAACGACAAGGCCGAGGAGTGGAACAACGCCTACTCCCTGTGGTGCGCCCGTGACGTGCTGGCCGAGGGCGTGATCCTGGCGAACGGCGACACCGTGCACCCGGTCTCCGTCGAGCAGAAGCTGCTGGAGGCCCGCGGTGGCGCCCGCCGCATCATCCTCGCCCTGGACACGGTCAAGGACCTGGCCGACGAGGAGATGAAGGTCGTCACGGCCGAGGACCAGGGTGTGCGGCGGATCACCAAGCTGATGGACCCGGCCACCGCCAGCGGCGAGTACATCGGCGTCACCCTCATCGAAGGCGCCGCCGCGGCCGACCTCGCCGACGCGCTCAAGGCGACCTACGAGCGCGACCCGCAGCTGTACTACGAGGACGGCTACCAGGAGCTGGTCGACCGCGGCCTGCGCGTCGACGTCGCGCCCATCGGCGAGGTCCCCTGGGTCGAGATAGACAACCACGACGACCTGAACCGGGCCCGGGAGATCGCGTGCCGGTACTGACGAGGCTCATCCCCTCGCCGGTCGTCGTCGACATCCGTGCCGGGGCACTCGACGACCTGGCGGTCGTCCTGGCGGACCAGCGCATATCCAGCTCCGGCCGGCTGGCCGTCGCGGTCAGCGGCGGCTCCGGCCAGGTGCTGCGCGAACGGCTGGCCCCGGCGCTGCCCGGCGCAGAGTGGTTCGAGGTGGCCGGCGGCACCATCGACGGTGCCGTCAGGCTCGCCGACGCCATGCGCGGCAAAAGGTACGACGCGGTGGTGGCCCTCGGCGGCGGCAAGATCATCGATGCCGCCAAGTACGCCGCGGCCCGCGTCGGGCTGCCGGTGGTGGCCGTCGCGACCAACCTGGCGCACGACGGCCTGTGCTCGCCGGTGTCCACGCTGGACAACGACAACGGCCGCGGCTCCTACGGCGTGCCGAGCCCCATCGCCATGATGATCGACCTCGACGTGATCCGTGAGGCCCCGGTCCGCTTCGTGCGCTCCGGCATCGGCGACGCGATCTCCAACATCTCCTGCATCGCGGACTGGGAGCTGTCCCACCGCGAGACGGGCGAGCCGATCGACGGCCTGGCCGCCGCGATGGCCCGTACCGCCGGCGAGTCCGTGCTGCGGCACCCCGGCGGCATAGGCGACGACGAGTTCCTGACCGTGCTCGCCGAGGCGCTGGTGCTCACCGGCATCGCGATGTCGATCAGCGGCGACAGCCGGCCCGCGTCGGGTGCCTGCCACGAGATCAGCCACGCGATCGACCTGCTGTACCCGCGGCGGGCCGCCGCCCACGGTGAACAGGTCGGCATCGGCGCCGCCTTCGCGATGTTCCTGCGCGGCGCCGAGGAGCAGGCGGGGCTCTTCGCGGAGACCCTGCGCACCCATGGACTGCCCGTCACACCCGGCGAAATCGGCTTCACCGAGGACGAGTTCGTCAAGGCCGTCGCCTACGCACCGCAGACCCGCCCCGGGCGCTACACGATCCTCGAGCACCTGGAACTTTCCACCGACGAGATCAGGGACACATACGCAGACTATGCCAAAACCATCGGTAGCTGAGCTGCGGCCGGTCGTTCACCCCGCAGGGCTGAAGGACCGCCGCAGCGGTGAGCACTGGGCCGGGCGCATCTACATGCGCGAGGTCTCCCTGCGCTGGACCCGTCATCTGGTGAACAGCCGGGTGACACCCAACCAGCTCACATATCTGATGATCGTCGCGGGCATCGCGGCCGGCGCGGCACTCCTGGTGCCGGGCCCGGCCGGAGCCGTGGCCGCCGCCTTGCTGATCCAGCTATACCTGCTGCTGGACTGCGTGGACGGCGAGGTCGCCCGCTGGCGCAAACAGACCTCGATAACCGGCGTCTACCTCGACCGGGTGGGCCACTACCTGTCCGAGGCCGCGCTGCTGATCGGCTTCGGCGTGCGCGCCGCCGACCTCTTCCACCGGGACGGCGCGAGCACCCAGTGGGGCTGGGCGTTCCTCGGGACGCTGGCCGCGCTGGGCGCGATCCTGATCAAGGCGGAGACCGACCTGGTGGACGTCGCCCGGGCGCGCAGCGGCCTGCCCGCGGTGCAGGACGAGGCCTCCGTGCCGCGCTCCTCCGGTCTGGCGCTGGCCCGCCGCGCCGCGGCCGCCCTGAAGTTCCACCGGCTGGTCGGCGGGGTCGAGGCCTCGCTGCTGATCCTGGCTGCCGGCGTCGCGGACGCCTTCCACGGCGACCTGCTGTTCACCCGCGTGGCGGTGTGCGCCCTGGCCGCCATCGCCGTACTCCAGACGCTGCTGCACCTGGTCTCGATCCTCGCCTCGAACAGGCTGAGGTGATCGCGGTGGGGACGTCGGCGGAATCGGTGCGCCTCGGCGCGGTGATCATCACTATGGGCAACCGTCCGAAGGAGCTCGGCGACCTGCTGGACTCGGTCGCCAAGCAGGCCGGCCCGGCGATAGAGGTCGCCGTCGTCGGCAACGGTTCCCCGCTGCCCGAGCTGCCGGCCGGCGTGCGCACCGTGGAGCTGCCCGAGAATCTGGGCATCCCCGGCGGACGCAACGTCGGCATCGAGGCCTTCGGCCCCGGCGGCCGGGACGTCGACGTCCTCCTGTTCCTCGACGACGACGGGCTGCTGCCCAACGAGGACACCGCGGCGCTGGTCCGCGAGGCCTTCACCGACGACGCCCGGCTGGGCATCGTCAGCTTCCGGATAGCCGATCCGGAGTCCGGCACCACGCAGCGCCGCCACGTCCCCCGGCTGCGCGCCTCCGACCCGATGCGCTCCTCGCGTGTCACCACCTTCCTGGGCGGGGCCAACGCCGTCCGCACCGCGGTCTTCCAGCAGGTCGGCGGATTGCCGGACGAGTTCTTCTACGCCCACGAGGAGACCGACCTCGCCTGGCGGGCCCTCGACGCGGGCTGGCTGATCGACTACCGCTCGGACATGGTCCTGTACCACCCGCTGACCGCCCCGAGCCGGCACGCCGTCTACCACCGCATGGTGGCCCGCAACCGGGTGTGGCTCGCCCGGCGCAATCTGCCCTGGGCGCTGGTGCCGGCGTACCTGGGCGTCTGGCTGCTGCTGACCCTGCTGCGGCGGCCGTCGCGTCCGGCGCTGCGCGCCTGGTTCGGCGGCTTCCGGGAGGGCTGGTCGACCCCGTGCGGCCCGCGCCGGCCCATGCGGTGGTCCACCGTCTGGCGGCTCGCCCGACTGGGCCGGCCCCCGATCATCTGACAAGCTCGAAAGTCGACAGCACTCGGCGCATCCGGCGCCTTCCGGCCGGATGCGCGCCCACGGGACGAAAGTGTCGACAGTGAGCGAGACAACGCACGACGGTACGGTCGCCGCGGGTGCCGGATCGGCGTCGTCCGCGGACGGCCGCCTGACGCCGGCGGAGCTCGCGGCCAAGTACGGCCTCGCCGTCAGCGGCGCCCGGCCGGGCCTTGCCGCGTACGTGCGGCAGTTGTGGGGCCGCAGGCACTTCATCGCGTCGTTCGCCAGGGCCCGGGCGTCCGCGCAGTACACCCAGGCCCGCCTCGGCCAGCTGTGGCAGGTGCTGACGCCGCTGCTCAACGCGGCCGTCTACTACTTCATCTTCGGCCTGCTGCTCGGCACCGACCGCGGGGTCGACAACTTCATCGCGTTCCTGGTGACGGGCGTCTTCGTCTTCACCTACACCCAGTCCTCGGTGATGGCCGGGGTCCGCTCGGTCTCCGGCAACCTCGGCCTGATCAGGGCGCTGCACTTCCCCCGTGCCTCGCTGCCGGTGGCGTTCACGCTGGTGCAGCTGCAGCAACTGCTGATGTCGATGCTCGTGCTGCTGGCCATCGTGCTCATGACCGGCGAGGTGCCGCGTACGGCCTGGCTGCTCGCCGTGCCGGCGCTGCTGCTGCAGTCGGTGTTCAACGCCGGTCTCGCGATGATCATGGCGCGGCTGGGCAGCAGGATGACCGACCTGGCCCAGCTCATGCCGTTCATCCTGCGCACATGGATGTACACCTCCGGTGTGATGTACAGCATCACGCACTTCACGGCGCACGCCCCCGCGCCCGTGCAGCTGGCCCTGCAGCTGAATCCGGCCGCCGTCTACATCGACCTCGTGCGCTACGCGCTGATCGACAGCTTCACCGCGGAGCAGCTGCCCCCGCATGTCTGGGCCGTCGCGCTGGGCTGGGCCCTGGCGACCGGTGTGGGTGGTTTCGTCTATTTCTGGAAGGCCGAAGAGCAGTACGGCCGCGGCTGACCGCGAAATTCATCGCCTGTTGGGGCGGCCTTAGTGAGACAAGTGGCCGAAACGGTCATTCGGGACCTGTGTGGCTCCTGATTTTTCCGGGACTTTGCCAGCACCCTGGAAGGCGGCCCTCCGAATGTGCGTTGGAGCTTGCGGATCGACATCGTTGTGCACCCCGGCGCACGCCCGGGCGGCTCTGCGCCGTAAGCTGTAGCGGTACTCAATCGCCGGATCTCAGGTGATACGTCCGGAGAGTCGGTTCGGGTGCGCGGCGGCCCGGAGCAGGAGATATGGCAGCGGCGTGTCCGAAATTGGGTGTTATGGGCTATCAGTGTAGAACGGGGGATGTGACGGCTATGGCTCTGTGGACCCCTGGGGAGAAAGCGCCCACCGCCCGGACACCGGGACGTCCACGGTGACCGGCCTCCGCCCCGCGGCGTCGGGCGACGCGGCTCCGGACGCCCATTCACAGGCAGTGCTCGCCAAGGCGACCAGGGAGAACTTCCCGGTCGCCCCGTTCTTCCTGCCCCGCTCCTGGCGGGGCGACCTGATGGCGGTCTACGGCTACGCCCGGCTCGTGGACGACATCGGCGACGGCGACCTGGCCGGCGGGGGCCGCGAGGACGCCCTGCGCCTGGGGCTGCCCACCGACGCCGCCGACGACCGCCTGGCCATGCTGGACGCCTTCGAGGCCGATCTGCGCCGGGTCTTCGACGGCCCGCCGGACACGGTCCGGCACCCCCTGCTCCGCGCCCTGCGGCCCACCGTGCTGCGGCACGGCCTCACCCCCGAGCCGTTCCTCGGTCTGGTGGAGGCCAATCGGCAGGACCAGGTCGTCCGCCGCTACGCCACGTTCGAGGACCTGCTCGCCTACTGCGAGCTGTCGGCCAACCCGGTCGGCCGCCTCGTCCTGGGCATCACCGGCACCTCCACTCCCGAGCGGGTCCGCCTCTCGGACGCGATCTGCACCGCGCTGCAGATCGTGGAGCACCTCCAGGACGTGACCGAGGACCTCGGCCGCGACCGCATCTACCTGCCCGCCGAGGACATGAAGCGCTTCGGCGTGACCGAAACCGATCTCACCACCGCTACCGCGGGCGCATCGGTGCGCGCGCTGGTGGCCCATGAAGCGGAACGCGCCCGCGATCTTCTGAATGAAGGCACCCCCTTGGTGGGTAGCGTCCACGGCAGGCTCAGACTGCTGCTCGCCGGATTCGTCGGGGGAGGGCGCGCCGCCCTCCGGGCGATCGCGGACGCCGGGTACGACGTGCTGCCTGGGCCGCCGAAGGCGGGCAAGTACAGCCTCCTGCGCGAGGTGGGGTCGACATTGCGAAGAGAGGGGTGAGCCGGACAGTGAACGGCTCCGATCGCATGTCCGGACCGGTGCTCGCGGCATACGCCTACTGCGAGAGCGTCACCGGCCACCAAGCCCGCAACTTCGCCTACGGCATCCGGCTGCTGCCCACCCCCAAACGGCAGGCGATGTCGGCTCTGTACGCCTTCTCCCGCCGGGTCGACGACATCGGCGACGGCGACCTCGCGCCCGCCGAGAAGCAGGCCCGGCTGGACCAGACGCGCGCGGTGCTGGCGCGGGTCCGCGCCGGCGAGGTCACCGAGGAGGACACCGACCCGGTGGCCGTGGCCCTCGCGGATTCCGCCCGCCGCTTCCCGATCCCGCTCGGCGGGCTCGACGAGCTGATCGACGGCGTCCAGATGGACCTGCGCGGCGACACCTACGAGACCTGGGAGGACCTGGCGGCCTACTGCCGCTGCGTCGCCGGGGCCATCGGCAGGCTCTCGCTCGGCGTCTTCGGAACGGCGACGTCCGCGGAGGAACGCGAGCGTGCCGCCGAGTACGCCGACACGCTCGGGCTCGCGCTCCAACTCACCAACATCCTGCGGGACCTGCGCGAGGACGCGACCAACGGGCGGACCTACCTGCCCGCCAACGACCTTGCCAAGTTCGGCTGTTCGGAGGGCTTTCACTCCGACACCCCGCCGCCCGGGGCGGACTTCGCCGGCCTGATGGAGTTCGAGGTGCGCCGGGCCCGCGCCCTGTTCGCCGACGGCTACCGGCTGCTTCCCATGCTGGACCGCCGCAGCGGCGCCTGTGTCTCCGCGATGGCGGGCATCTACCGCCGGCTGCTGGAGCGCATCGCCGCCGACCCCGAGGCCGTACTGCGCGGCCGGGTCTCGCTGCCCGCCCACGAGAAGGCGTACGTCGCGGCCCGCGGCCTTGCCGGAGTCGATGCCCGCCGGGCGGCCAGGAGGCGCGTGTGACACCCGCCCCAGCCGCCACGGGCGCCACCGCCGCTCCGGGCGGCGCGTCCGAACCGGGTACGGCAGCATCCCCGCGGCGGACGAACGTGTTTTCGCGCTGCGCGGCAACCGGCACCGTGTCCGGTGCGTCACTGTCGGCAACGGTACGGTGCGCCCTTCGGGGCGGGCCGAGGGGGAGGGCGCATGGCTGAGCACACGGCCGTCGTGGTCGGTGGCGGGCTCGCGGGCACGACCGCGGCCCTGGCCCTGGCCGACGCCGGGCTGCGCGTGACCCTGCTGGAGGCCCGGCCCCGGCTGGGCGGCCTCGCGTTCTCCTTCCGCCGCGGCGACCTGACCGTCGACAACGGCCAGCACGTCTTCCTGCGCTGCTGCGACGCGTACCGCCGGTTCCTGGACCGGATCGACGCGGCCGACCTCGTCACCGTGCAGGACCGGCTCGACGTGCCCGTGCTCGACGTCGGCCGCGCGCGGCCGCGGCTCGGCCGGCTGCGGCGTGCCGCGCTCCCCGTGCCGCTGCACCTGGCCGCGAGCCTGGCCACCTACCCGCACCTGTCGCTCGCCGAGAGGGCCTCCGTCGGGCGGGCCGCGCTCGCCCTGCGGGGCCTGGACCTCGCCGACCCCGCGCTGGACGCCGTGGACTTCGGCAGCTGGCTGAGCCGGCGCGGCCAGTCGCCGCGCACGATCGAGGCCCTGTGGGACCTGGTCGGCGTCGCGACCCTCAACGCCACCGCGGGGAACTCCTCGCTGGGCCTGGCCGCGATGGTCTTCAAGACCGGCCTGCTGTCCGACCCGGGCGCCGCCGACATCGGCTGGGCCTCCCGGCCGCTCGGCGAACTGCACGACGACCGGGCCCGCACGGCCCTGGACAAGGCCGGGGTGCGGACCCTGCTGCGGGCCCGCGTCACCTCGGTCACCCGCACGGACGCGGCCGAGCCGGTACGGTCCGGCGGCGACACGGACGACCATGCCGCTGTCTGGGAGGTCGAGGCCGAGACCGGCCCCGGCCGCGCCGAGCGCCTCACCGCCGACGTCGTGGTGCTGGCCGTCCCGCAGCAGGAGGCGCACGGACTGCTGCCCGCGGGCGCCCTGGAGGACCCAGGCGCCCTGCTGCGCATCGGCACCGCGCCCATCCTCAACGTCCACGTCGTCTACGACCGCGAGGTGCTGCGGCAGCCCTTCCTCGCGGCCCTCGGCAGCCCCGTGCAGTGGGTCTTCGACCGTACGGAGCCATCCGGGCTCACCGGCGGCGGCCAGTACCTGGCCCTGTCCCAGTCCGCGGCCGAGGAGGAGATCGACCTCCCGGTGGCGGAGCTGCGGGCGCGCTACCTGCCCGAGCTGGAGCGGCTGCTCCCGGCCACGCGCGACGCCGTCGTACGCGACTTCTTCGTCACCAGGGAGCGGACGGCGACCTTCGCGCCCACCCCCGGTGTCGGCGCCCTGCGCCCCGGTCCCCGTACCCGGGCACCCGGCGTGTGGCTCGCCGGCGCGTGGACCGCGACCGGCTGGCCCGCGACCATGGAAAGCGCAGTCCGCAGCGGTTTGCAAGCCTCCCGTGCAGCTTTGACCGCACTCCGCCATCCCTTCGACCCACGCCCCTTCGAAATCGAAGGCCTGGAGCCGGCATGAGCCTCACCAGTGCAACCAGAGGAGACAATGTGACCGCTGGCCACGAGCAGATGAACACGGGCGTCGACAGAGCGACCGTGACCGCGCTCCTGGAGCGCGGCCGCGAGCTGTCCACGCCGGTGCTGCGCGCCGCCGTGGACCGTCTCGCACCCCCCATGGACACGGTCGCCGCCTATCACTTCGGGTGGATCGACGCCGCGGGCAACCCCACCCACGGTGACAGCGGCAAGGCCGTCCGTCCCGCACTGGCCCTGCTCTCCGCCGAGGCCGCGGGGGCGGGCCCGGAGACCGGCATCCCCGGCGCGGTCGCGGTCGAGCTGGTGCACAACTTCTCGCTGCTGCACGACGACCTGATGGACGGGGACGAGCAGCGCCGGCACCGCGACACGGTCTGGAAGGTGCACGGCCCCGCCCAGGCGATCCTGGTCGGCGACGCGCTGTTCGCGCTCGCGAACGAGATCCTGCTGGAGCAGGGCACCGCGGAGGCCGGCCGGGCCACCCGGCGGATCACCACCGCCACGCGGAAGCTGATCGACGGTCAGGCGCAGGACATCTCCTTCGAGCACCGCGAGCGGGTCACCGTCGAGGAGTGCCTGGAGATGGAGGGCAACAAGACCGGCGCTCTGCTGGCCTGCGCCTCCTCCATCGGCGCGGTGCTCGGCGGGGCCTCCGAGGCGGACGCCGACGCCCTGGAGGAGTACGGCTACCACCTGGGCCTGGCCTTCCAGGCCATCGACGACCTGCTGGGCATCTGGGGCGACCCGGCGGCGACCGGCAAGCAGACCTGGAGCGACCTGCGCCAGCGCAAGAAGTCGCTGCCGGTGGTGGCGGCGCTGGCCGCCGGGGGCCCGGCCTCGGAGCGCCTGGCGGAGCTGCTGGCAGCGGATGCGAAGGCCGCGGATTCGTTGGACCGTAATGATATTGAGTCCTTCGACGAGGAAGAGTTCGCGACGAGGGCGGCGTTGATCGAGGAGGCTGGGGGTCGGGAGTGGACATCCCAGGAGGCCCGACGCCAGTACGCCACCGCAATTTCCGCACTCGACAAAATGGACATGTCGGGTGACGTTCGCCGTAAGCTCGTGGGCCTGGCGGATTTTGTGGTGGTTCGCGAGAAGTAAGGACGCAAGTGGAGCGCAGTACGTCGCCGGCCGGGAGCGCGTAACGGCCGACGGCAGCCCCAACACCGCAGACAGAACGACTGTGCAAAGGGGAAGCCATGACAGCGACGACCGACGGCGGTTCCGGGGGCATTGCGGCCTCCGGGGCACCCTCGGCCAGCACGAGGACAGCGGGCAGACCGACGCATGCGACGCCCGGTTCGTCACGCGACGGCACGACACGTCCCATCGAGACGGAGGCGGCGCGCGCGGCGCGTCGCGCCACCGACCACCTGCTGGCCCGTCAGCACCCTGACGGATGGTGGAAGGGCGACCTCGAGACCAATGTGACGATGGACGCCGAGGACCTGCTGCTCCGTCAGTTCCTCGGTATCCAGGACGAACGGATCGTCGCGGCCGCCGCCCGCTGGATCAGGTCCCAGCAGCGCGCCGACGGCGCCTGGTCGACCTTCCACGGCGGTCCCGGCGACGTCTCGGCCACCGTCGAGGCGTACGTCGCGCTCCGGCTCGCGGGGGACGCACCTGACGCCCCGTGGATGGCGTCGGCCTCCGCCTTCGTACGCGAGCAGGGCGGTGTCGCCCGGGCCCGGGTCTTCACGAGGATCTGGCTCGCCCTGTTCGGCTGGTGGCGCTGGGAGGACCTGCCGGAGCTGCCGCCCGAGCTGATCTTCCTGCCCAAGTGGGCGCCGCTGAACATCTACTCCTTCGCCAGCTGGGCGCGGCAGACCATCGTGCCGCTCACCATCGTCGCCGCCCACCGTCCGGTGCGGCCGGTCTCCTTCGGGATCGACGAACTCCATGTCGACCCGGCGCTGCCGAACCCGCCGGTCAAGCGGGCGTTCCTGGGCAGCTGGGACGGGGTGTTCCAGCGGCTCGACCGGGCCCTGCACGCCTACCGCAAGGTCAGCGTCCGCCCGCTGCGCCAGGCCGCGCTGCGCTCCGCCGCCCGCTGGATCATCGAGCGGCAGGAGAACGACGGCTGCTTCGGCGGCATCCAGCCCCCCGCCGTCTACTCGGTGATCGCACTCCACCTGCTCGGCTACGACCTCGACCACCCCGTGCTCCGCGCCGGCCTGCGGGCCCTGGACGACTTCGCGGTCTGGCCGGACGAGGACACGCGCATGATCGAGGCGTGTCAGTCCCCGGTCTGGGACACCTGCCTGGCGGCCATCGCCCTCGCCGACGCGGGCGTCCCGGCCGACGACCCGGCGCTGGTCAAGGCGGCCGAGTGGATGCTCGGCGAACAGATCAGCAAGCGCGGCGACTGGGCCGTGCAGCGGCCCGATCTGCCGTCCGGGGGCTGGGCGTTCGAGTTCGAGAACGACACCTACCCCGACATCGACGACACCGCCGAGGTCGTGCTCGCCCTGCTGCGTGTCGACCACCCGGAGCCGGGCCGGCTGCGGTCCGCCGTCGAGCGCGGCGTCCGCTGGAACCTGGGCATGCAGTCCAAGAACGGCGCGTGGGGCGCGTTCGACGCCGACAACACCAGCGCCTTCCCCAACCGGCTGCCCTTCTGCGACTTCGGGGAGGTCATCGACCCGCCCTCGGCCGACGTGACGGCGCACGTGGTCGAGATGCTCGCCGCCCTCGGCATGGAGCACGACCCCCACGCCCGGCGCGGCATCGACTGGCTGCTCTCCGAACAGGAGCCGAACGGCGCCTGGTTCGGCCGCTGGGGCGTCAACTACATCTACGGCACCGGCTCGGTGGTCCCCGCCCTCGTCGCGGCCGGGCTCCCGGGCAGCCACCCCGCCGTCCGGCGGGCCGTGGAGTGGCTGGAGTCGGTGCAGAACGAGGACGGCGGCTGGGGCGAGGACCTGCGGTCCTACTCCTCCGCCGACTGGGCCGGCCGCGGCGAGTCGACCCCCTCCCAGACCGCCTGGGCGCTGATGGCGCTGCTGGCGGCCGGTGAGCGGGAGAGCGAGTGCGTCACACGCGGCGTGCGCCGGCTCGTCGAGACCCAGAAGGAGGACGGCTCCTGGGACGAGCCCTACTTCACGGGCACCGGCTTCCCACGGGACTTCTCCATCAACTACCACCTCTACCGGATGGTGTTCCCGCTCACCGCCCTCGGGCGCTACGTGCACGGGGAGCCCTTCGGCGGCGTACGGAAGGGGGACTGATGGGGCCGTCCGGCCCACCTCTGCTCATCGTCTGCGCGCTGCGGGTGGAACGGTTCGCACTGCGCGGCGGCGGCCGCGCACGCGCGGCGGCGGGGGCCCACCCGCGCGGCAAGGGGGAGGGACCCCCGGTCGTCTTCGTGCGCACAGGTATGGGGCCGCAGGCCGCGGAGCGCGCCGTGACCGAGGCGCTGCGCGACCCCGCGCTCGACGGGGCCCCCGTTCTCACCACCGGCTTCTGCGCCGGACTGGCCACCGGAATGCGGCCCGGCGACGTGGTCGTCGCCGACGGCCCGCAGGACGGTGCGACACTGGCCGCCGCGCTCAAGGCGGCCGGGCACACCGTGCACATCGGCCGGCTCGCCGAGTCGGACCATGTCGTACGGGGACCGGAGCGCACGGCACTCCGGTCCACCGGTGCCATCGCCGTCGACATGGAGTCGGCGGCGATGATGCGGGCCGCGCTCGCCCGGGGTCCTCGCCCGGTCGCGGCGGCACGTGTGGTCGTCGACACGCCCGAGTTCGAGCTCGTGCGTCTCGGCACCCTCCGCACCGGAATCACCGCGTTCCGCGTACTGAGGGATCTTCTTCCGGCGTTTCTTGATTGGCACCGCTCTACCGCGCTCCCCTGGAGGTGAGCTAGATGGCCATGCCTCTCCGTCAGTCCATCCGGGTCGGCACCTACCTCTTCGAACAGAAAATGCTCCGCAGGCGCGAGAAGTTCCCTCTCATCGTCGAACTGGAGCCGCTCTTCGCCTGCAACCTCGCATGCGAGGGCTGCGGGAAGATCCAGCACCCCGCCGGGGTGCTCAAGCAGCGCATGCCCGTGGCCCAAGCCGTCGGCGCGGTCCTGGAATCGGGTGCGCCGATGGTCTCCATCGCCGGTGGCGAACCGTTGATGCACCCGCAGATCGACGAGATCGTGCGGCAGTTGGTGGCGAAGAAGAAGTACGTCTTCCTCTGCACCAACGCCATGCTGCTCCGCAAGAAGCTCGACAAGTTCACGCCGTCGCGGTATTTCGCGTTCGCCGTGCACATCGACGGCCTGCGCGAGCGGCACGACGAATCGGTGGCCAAGGAGGGCGTCTTCGACGAGGCCGTCGAGGCGATCAAGGAGGCCAAGCGGCGCGGTTTCCGGGTCACCACGAATTCGACCTTCTTCAACACCGACACCCCGCAGACCATCGTCGAGGTGCTCAACTTCCTCAATGACGAGCTCGAGGTCGACGAGATGATGATCTCGCCGGCGTACGCCTACGAGAAGGCTCCCGACCAGGAGCACTTCCTCGGCGTCGAGCAGACCCGCGAGCTGTTCCGGAAGGCCTTCTCCGGCGGCAACCGGGCGCGGTGGCGGCTCAACCACAGTCCGCTCTTCCTGGACTTCCTGGAGGGGAAGGTCGACTTCCCCTGCACGGCGTGGGCCATCCCCAACTACTCGCTCTTCGGCTGGCAGCGCCCCTGTTACCTGATGAGCGACGGGTACGTGACCACGTACAGGGAGCTCATCGAGGACACCGACTGGAGCAAGTACGGCCGCGGCAAGGACCCGCGCTGCGCCAACTGCATGGCGCACTGCGGCTACGAGCCGACCGCCGTCCTGGCCACGATGACCTCCCTGAAGGAGTCCATCAGGGCCAGCCGCGAGACCGTCGCCGGAAACCGCGGGAAGTGACGTCGCGATGACAGCAGTCGAGCGTGTGTCGCTCGGCCTGCCCTCCGTACCGGCCCGACCGCTCGCGGAGCGCCGCCGTTCGCGGCGCATCCAGGTCGGGCCGGTGGCGGTGGGCGGCGACGCGCCGGTGTCCGTCCAGTCGATGACGACCACACTGACCGCCGACGTCAACGCGACGCTGCAGCAGATCGCCGAGCTGACGGCGGCCGGCTGCCAGATCGTGCGGGTCGCCTGCCCTTCGCAGGACGACGCGGACGCGCTGCCGCAGATCGCGAGGAAGTCGCAGATCCCGGTGATCGCGGACATCCACTTCCAGCCGAAGTACGTGTTCGCGGCGATCGACGCGGGGTGTGCGGCGGTGCGGGTGAACCCGGGCAACATCCGGCAGTTCGACGACAAGGTGAAGGAGATCGCGAAGGCGGCCTCCGACGCCGGTACGCCGATCCGGATCGGGGTGAACGCCGGGTCGCTGGACCGGCGTCTGCTGGAGAAGTACGGCAAGGCGACGCCCGAGGCGCTGGTGGAGTCGGCGCTGTGGGAGTGCTCGCTGTTCGAGGAGCACGGGTTCCGGGACATCAAGATCTCGGTGAAGCACAACGACCCGGTGGTGATGGTCAACGCCTACCGTCTGCTGGCGGCGCAGTGCGACTACCCGCTGCACTTGGGTGTGACGGAGGCGGGTCCGGCGTTCCAGGGCACGATCAAGTCGGCGGTGGCGTTCGGCGCGCTGCTGAGCGAGGGGATCGGGGACACGATCCGGGTGTCGTTGTCGGCTCCTCCGGCGGAGGAGGTCAAGGTCGGTATCCAGATCCTGGAGTCGCTGAACCTGCGGCAGCGTCGGCTGGAGATCGTCTCGTGCCCGTCGTGCGGTCGTGCGCAGGTGGATGTGTACAAGCTGGCCGATCAGGTGACGGCGGGTCTGGAGGGCATGGAGGTTCCGCTGCGGGTCGCGGTGATGGGCTGTGTCGTCAACGGTCCGGGTGAGGCGCGCGAGGCGGACCTGGGGGTGGCCTCGGGCAACGGCAAGGGGCAGATTTTCGTGAAGGGCGAGGTCATCAAGACCGTGCCGGAGTCGAAGATCGTGGAGACCCTCATCGAGGAGGCCATGAAGCTCGCCGAGCAGATGGAGGCCGACGGAGTCCCGTCAGGGGAGCCGCAGATCAGTGTGAGTTGAGCGAACCATCCCCGGAGGGGAGCGAGGTGGGAAAGTGTCGCTGCTCGAAAACATCCGTGGTCCGCGCGATCTGAAGGTCCTCCCGCAGGAGCGGCTGGACGAACTCGCGTCGGAGATCCGTGACTTCCTGGTGCAGGCGGTCGCCAGAACCGGTGGCCACCTGGGGCCCAATCTCGGCGTGGTCGAGCTGACGATCGCGCTGCACCGGGTCTTCGACTCGCCGGCCGACCGGATCCTGTGGGACACGGGTCATCAGTCCTATGTGCACAAGATGCTGACAGGACGTCAGGATTTCTCCAAACTGCGCGGCAAGGGGGGGCTGTCCGGTTATCCGTCGCGCGCCGAGTCCGAGCACGACGTCATCGAGAACAGCCACGCCTCCACGGTGCTCGGCTGGGCGGACGGGCTCGCCAAGGCCAACCAGGTGCTCGGCCGCCAGGACCACGTCGTCGCCGTCATCGGTGACGGCGCGCTGACCGGTGGCATGGCCTGGGAGGCGCTGAACAACATCGCCGCCGCGAAGGACCGCCCGCTCATCGTCGTCGTCAACGACAACGAGCGCTCCTACGCGCCGACCATCGGCGGCCTCGCCAACCACCTGGCCGCGCTGCGCACCACCGACGGCTACGAGCGTTTCCTCGCCTGGGGCAAGCAGGTGCTCCACCAGACGCCGGTCGTCGGCAAGCCGCTGTACGAGTCCCTGCACGGGGCGAAGAAGGGCTTCAAGGACGCCTTCGCGCCCCAGGGCATGTTCGAGGACCTGGGGCTTAAGTACGTCGGCCCCATCGACGGCCACGACGTCGCGGCGGTGGAGTCCGCGCTGCGTCGGGCCCGCCGCTTCAGCGGGCCGGTCCTGGTGCACTGCCTCACCGAGAAGGGCCGCGGGTACGCCTTCGCCGAGCGCGACGAGGCCGACCGCTTCCACGCGGTCGGCGCCATGGACCCGCTGACCTGCGAGCCGCTGACCCCGTCGAGCGGTCCGAAGTGGACCTCGGTCTTCGGCGACGAGATGCTGAGGATCGGTGCCGAGCGCAAGGACGTCGTGGCGATCACCGCGGCGATGCTCCAGCCGGTGGGCCTGGACAAGTTCGCGAAGGCCTTCCCGCGCCGCGTGTACGACGTGGGGATCGCCGAGCAGCACGCGGCGGTCTCGGCCGCGGGCCTGGCCACCGGCGGCCTGCACCCGGTGGTCGCGGTCTACGCGACGTTCCTCAACCGGGCCTTCGACCAGGTGCTGATGGACGTGGCGCTGCACAAGTGCGGGGTCACCTTCGTCCTGGACCGGGCCGGTGTGACGGGCGACGACGGCGCCTCGCACAACGGCATGTGGGACATGTCGATCCTCCAGGTCGTGCCCGGCCTGCGGATCGCCGCGCCGCGCGACGCCGACCAGTTGCGCGCCCAGTTGCGCGAGGCGCTCGACGTGGACGACGCGCCGACGGTCGTCCGCTTCCCCAAGGAGACGGTCGGCGAGCCGCTGCCGGCCATCGACCGGGCCGGCGGCATGGACGTCCTGCACCGCGGTGAGCGCCCCGACGTCCTCATGGTCTCCGTCGGCGCGCTGGGGCACGTCTGCCTGGCCGCGGCCGCCCTGCTGCGCGAGCGCGGGATCGGCGTCACCGTCGTCGACCCCCGCTGGGTCAAGCCGCTGGACGCGGCCCTGCCGGGACTGGCGGCGGCGCACCGCATGGTGGCCGTCGTGGAGGACAACGGCCGTGCGGGCGGCGTCGGTTCGGCCGTGGCCCAGGCACTGCGGGACGCCGACACCGATGTGCCGGTACGGGACTTCGGCATCCCGCAGCAGTTCCTCGCCCACGCCAAGCGCGGTGAACTGCTGGCCGACATCGGGCTCACCCCGGCGGAGATCGCGGGCCGCATCGGCGCGACCCTCGCCCGTCTCGGGGCGCACACGGAGCAACGGACCGAGGAGTACACGAGCGATGACACCGCCCGATCCTGAGCCGAAGGGCTTCGACCTGGCGACGCTGCTGGCCGAGCGGGGCGCGGAGCGCTACGACCTGCACGGCCGCTACCTCAACCACCAACTGCCGCGGATGCTGCACACCATCGGCTTCGACCGGGTCTACGAGCGGGCGGAGGGCGCCTACTTCTGGGACGACGAGGGCCAGGACTACCTGGACATGCTCGCCGGGTTCGGCGTCATGGGCCTCGGCCGCCACCACCCGGTGGTCCGCAAGGCCCTGCACGACGTGCTGGACGCCGGTCTGGCCGACCTCACGCGCTTCGACTGCCAGCCGCTGCCGGGGCTGCTCGCCGAGAAGCTGCTGTCGTACACCCCGCACCTGGACCGGGTGTTCTTCGGCAACAGCGGCACGGAGGCGGTGGAGACGGCCCTGAAGTTCGCCCGCTTCGTCACCGGCAGGCCGCGCGTGCTCTATTGCGACCACGCCTTCCACGGGCTGACCACGGGCTCCCTGTCCGTCAACGGGGAGGGCGGCTTCCGTGACGGTTTCGCCCCGCTGCTGCCCGACACGGCGGTGCCGCTGGGCGACCTGGCGGCGCTGGAGCGGGAACTGGCCCGCGGCGACGTGGCGGCGCTGATCGTCGAGCCCATCCAGGGCAAGGGCGTCCACGCGGCGCCCCCGGGCTACCTGCGGGCCGCGCAGGACCTGCTGCACCGGCACAAGGCCCTGCTGATCGCGGACGAGGTGCAGACCGGCCTCGGCCGTACCGGCGACTTCTTCGCCTACCAGCACGACGAGGGCGTGGAACCGGACCTGGTGTGCGTCAGCAAGGCGCTCTCCGGGGGCTACGTGCCGGTCGGCGCCACGCTCGGCAAGGACTGGATCTTCAAGAAGGTCTACTCCTCCATGGACCGGGTGCTGGTGCACTCCGCCAGCTTCGGTTCCAACGCGCAGGCGATGGTGGCGGGCCTGGCGACGCTGTCCGTGATGGAGGACGAGCAGATCGTGGCCAACGCCCGGGCCAGCGGCGACTTGCTGCGCACGCGGCTGGCCGCGCTGGTGGACCGCTACGAGCTGCTGCACGAGGTCCGCGGCCGCGGGCTGATGATCGGCATCGAGTTCGGCCGCCCGAAATCGCTCGGCCTGCGCAGCCGCTGGACGATGCTGCAGGCGGCCCGCAAGGGGCTGTTCGCGCAGATGGTCGTCGTACCGCTGCTGCAGCGGCACCGCATCCTCACCCAGGTCTCCGGGGACCACCTGGAGGTGATCAAACTGATCCCGCCGCTGGTCATCGGTGAGCCGGAGGTGGACCGCTTCGTGACCGCCTTCACCGCCGTGATGGATGACGCACACGGCGGCGGTGGCCTGATGTGGGAGTTCGGCAGGACACTGGTCAAGCAGGCGGTCGCCCACCGCTGACCGCCCGCCCGACTGCTTTTGCCCCGGAGGCAAGTTTTTTGCCTCCGGGGCGAAGTGTGTCTATACCTGAAGCATGACCTCGACACCGGGGCAGGACGAGCCCCTGCCGGATGTCGCACCCCGGCTGCGGGACCTGCGCCGCCGCGGCGGCCTGACCCTCGAAGCGGCCGCCGCCCGCGCCGGGCTCTCGCCGGCGCACCTGTCGCGGCTGGAGACCGGGCAGCGGCAGCCGTCGCTCCCCATGCTGCTCGCCCTCGCCCGCACCTACGGCACCTCGGTCTCCGAGCTGCTCGGCGAGACCGCCCCGGAGCGCGACCCCGTCGTGCGCGCCGGGACCGCGGAGCCCGCCGACGCCGGCGGCTGGACGTACTGGCCGACGGGGAACCCGGGACGCGCGATGCAGGCCCTGCGCCTGCACGTCCCGCCGGGCCCCCAGGACGGCCTGGTGCGGGTGCACCCCGGGGAGGAATGGCTGTACGTGCTGAAGGGCGAGCTGCGGCTCACCCTCGGCGAGGCCGTGGACCGGCTCGCACCCGGCGACAGCGCCCACTTCGACTCCATGACCCCGCACCGCATCGCGGCCGCCTCGCCCGGCGGCGTCGACCTGCTCTTCGTCCACACGCTGCTGCGCAGCCCCGTCGCGGACCTCTGCCTGGGCAACGGCCGGGCACCGCGACCGCACGGCACCCCCTGACCCGTCCGATGAGAGGACTCCCCGTGTCCGTCAAGACCTCCGGTTCCGAAAAGGCCCCGATGGGCTTCAAGGTCCGTGCCTTCATCTACCTGGTGGGGGTGCACATCATCGCCGCGTTCTTCTTCCTGATCTTCCACCTGGCCGGGGCCAAGTAGACCCCGGCGGGCCGGTTCACGCCGGGTCCGCGGCCCCGTTCTCCAGGAGCAGCGAGCGCAGCCGCTCGCGGCGCTCCGGGGTGAGGCCCAGCCCGTCCTCCAGGTACCGGTCGACCGACCCCCAGTGCTCCTCGATCGTGTCGAAGGCGGCCTCCAGGTACTCCCGGCGGGCGTCGAAGAGCGGGCTCAGCAGCTCCATGACCTCGGGAGTGCCGGCCGGCTCGGCGTGCTCGCCGCGCTGGACGCGGTAGCGGCGGTGCGCCTCGTTGCTCTTGAGGTAGTCCGCCACGATCGCCTCCCGCTCGACACCCAGGGCCAGCAGGATCACCGCGATCGAGGTACCCGCGCGGTCCTTGCCCGCCGCGCAGTGCAGCAGCGCGGGCACGGACGCCTCCTCGGCCAGCAGCTCCAGCATGCGGCTGTGCTCGGCGGTGCGGTCCAGCACGATCCGGTGGTAGGCCTCCAGCATGCGCGCGGCGGCCCGGCCGTCGCCGAGGGTGGTGCGCAGCGCCTCGATGTCGCCCTCGCGGACGGTGGTCCAGAACTCGGCACCATGGGCGGGGTCGCTGAGCGGCATGTTCACGTTGCGCACGCCCGGCAGGTCGACGTCGGGGCCCTCCAGCTTGATGTCGGAGGCGTTCCGGAAGTCGAAGACCGTGTGCAGGCCGAGGGAGGCGAGGAAGGCGGCGTCCTGCTCGGTGGTGTGCGCCAGGTGCCCGCTGCGGAAGAGCCGTCCGTGCCGTACCCGGCGGCCGTCGGTCGTCGGGAGCCCGCCGACGTCACGGAAGTTGCGCACCCCGGTCAGCTCGGGCTCCGACGAGGCGGTCTGCGGCGTCTGCTGGGTCACCGGGGCTCCTTTGCTCGCGGGCCGGGCGGTGCTGGTCACCGGCGGCCGGACCACTGCTGACCCTACGACACCCGGGTTCCGTTGACGTACCGAGCGGTATGTGACGTCCGGGCACGGCCACCCCGTGGCGGGAGGGCCGCCGGACGGCCCGGGGGCCCGCCGTATTCCGCCCGCGGCGCATTTGAGCGGGTGGGATGAATCACCCCGCGTCAGGCCCTGGTTACGGTGGCGTAGCCCGTTTCGGTAGGTGGATGATCTGCTGACGTGGCAGACGATTCGACAAGAGACAACAGTGGCGCGATCGGGTCGTACGCAGCCGTAGGGGACAGCTTCACGGAAGGTGTGGGCGACCCCGGACCGGACGGAAACTTCATCGGCTGGGCCGACCGGCTCGCCGTTCTCCTCTCCGATCGCCGCCCCGAGCACGACTTCCGGTACGCGAACCTGGCGGTGCGCGGCCGGCTCCTCGACCAGATCGTCGACGAGCAGGTGCCCCGGGCCATCGAACTCCGTCCGGACCTGGTGACCTTCTGTGCGGGCGGCAACGACATCCTCCGGCCGGGCAGCGACCCCGACGACGTGGCCGAGCGCTACGAGGCGGCGGTCGCCCGCCTCACGGACGCCGTCGGCACCGTCGTGCTCTGCACCGGCTTCGACACCCGCGGCATTCCCGTGCTGCGCCACCTGCGCGGCAAGATCGCCACGTACACGGCCCACGTGCGGGCCATCGCCGACCGCCACGACAGCCCCGTGCTGGACCTGTGGTCGCTGCGCTCGGTGCAGGACCGCCGGGCCTGGGACTCCGACCGGCTGCACCTGTCGGCGGAGGGCCACACCCGGGTCGCGCTGCGCGCCGGGCAGGTGCTGGGGCTCGACGTGCCGGCCGACCCGGACCAGCCCTGGCCGCCGGAGCCGTTCCGTGCGCCCGCGGAGATCCGCAGGGACAACATCCAGTGGGCGCGGGAGTACCTCGTGCCGTGGATCGGGCGGCGGCTGCGCGGCGAGTCCTCGGGCGACCACGTGGAGCCCAAGCGCCCCGACCTGCTGCCGCTGTAGGTCCCGTTCGGCCGGTTCTCAGCCCGGTCGCCGGACCGCCCGGGCCGCCCGCACGGACGATGCGCTCACACGGCGCTCGCGCCGGCGACCAGTTCGGCCCAGACGACACGGCCCAGGCCGTCGTCGGAGGGCCGGACTCCCCACGCCCGCGACAGCGCACCCACGAGCAGCAGCCCGCGGCCGCCCTCCTCGTCCACGCCCGCCGCACGCGGCCGGGGCGCCGTCGGCGCGCGCCCCTGGTCGGTGACCTCGAGACGCAGCCGCTCGCCGTCGAACCACAGCGCGCACGCGATGTACTCGCTGCCGGTGTGCCGGACGGCGTTGGTGAAGAGCTCGGAGACGATCATCTCGGCGTCGTCGCGCAGACCTTCGTCCGCCTCCCACTCCCGCAGCCGCGCCCGCACGCGATGGCGTGCCGCGGCGACCGAGGACCCGTGGGCGGGCAAACGGAACAGGTCGTGACAGCGACGGGCGTCGAGGTCGCCACGGCGCTCTAACCGCAGAGCGTCTGGTGAGGAGGCCACGTCAGTACTATGCGGTTTCGTTCGAACTGTTGGCAAGATGCGATCTGTAATTTGCAGAACGACCCTCGCGCACTGTTCGATTCCGATGACGGCATGACACACTGCTCTCGGTCGAGGGGAGTTGGGGAAGTGGTCGTGACGGACGCACGGGCGGCCGGTGCTCCCACCGTCCTGCGGGTGGTGCTCGGGAAGCGGTTGCAGGACCTCCGCGAGAAGGCCGGGCTGAGCTTCGAGGACGCGGGCCGGGCGCTGGACGTCACCCATGCCACCATCCGGCGCATGGAGAAGGCCGAAGTCGGCCTGAAGATCCCCTACGTCGAGAAACTGCTGCACACCTACGGGGTCGTGGACCCGGCAGAGGTCGAGGCCTTTGTCTCCCTCGCCCGCGAGGCCAACCGCCCCGGCTGGTGGCACCGTTACCGCGACGTGCTGCCCGACTGGTTCAGCGCCTTCGTCAGCATCGAGGGCGAGGCCGGCGTCATCCGCGCCTACGAACCGCACTACATCCCCGGGCTGCTGCAGACCGAGGACTACGCGCGTGAAGTGCTGCGGGCCGGCCGTCCGCGAGCCTCCGCGGAGGAGGTCGAGCGGGTCGTCGCGGTGCGTCTGGAGCGGCAGGCCCTGCTCGCCCGCCCGGACGCGCCCCTGGTGTGGATCGTCATCGACGAGACGGTGCTGCGCAGACCCATCGGCGGCCCGGAACTGATGCGTGCACAGATCTCCCGGCTCATCGACAGCTGCGCGCTGCCGAACGTGCGGTTGCAGATCATGCGGTTCTCCGACGGCCCGCACCCCGCCATGTACGGGCCGTTCCACATCTTCCGCTTCCGGACCGACGAACTGCCCGACGTCGTCTACTCCGAGAACCTGGTCGGCTCCGTCTACTTCGACGACCGCGACGACGTCTCGTCCTTCCTCGAGGCGCTGGACCGGATGTGCGCACAGGCCGCGCCGGCCCAGCGGACCGAGGAGATCCTCCGCGACATCCTCCGGGAGACATGACGTGCGGCCGCAGCACCCCGACGGCCCGTACCCGGCCCCGGCCCCGTCTCGACGTACGCCCGCCCGGAAAGCACCTGCCCCACGGGCACCGGCGGGGGGATGATGTCATGCACACGGGGCGCCGGAGCGGGCCGGGCAGCCCCTCGACGCCCCGCGCGGCTGCCTCATCTGCCGCGACGCACCCCACCGCACCCCACCGCACCGACCTGGATCCACCCGGACCAGAGGATTCCGAACGGAGTACGGCGTTGACCGACAAGGGCTTCTCCGCGGACGAGATCGACACCAGCAGGCCTCACCCTGCCCGGATGTACGACTACTACCTCGGCGGCAAGGACAACTACGAGGCCGACCGCGAAGCCGCCGAGATGGTCATCCGCATGACCCCCGACGCGCGCCCCAGCGCCCGCGCCAACCGGGACTTCATGCGGCGCGCCGTTCGCCACTCCGCGGCCCAGGGCATCCGGCAGTTCATCGACATCGGCACCGGGATCCCCACCTCGCCCAACACCCACGAGGTCGCCCGGACCGTCGTCCCCGACGCGCGCATCGCCTATGTCGACAACGACCCGATCGTCGCCGCCCACGCCGGTGCCCGGCTCACCAACACCGGCAACGCGGGCTTCTTCCTCGCAGACGTCCGCGACCCCGACTCGATCCTCGAGCACGCCACGCTGCGCGAACTCATCGACTTCGACGAGCCGGTGGCGCTGATGCTCGTCGCCCTCCTGCACTTCGTGCGCGACGACGAGGACCCCACGGGCATCGTGCGCACCCTCGGCAAGAACCTGCCGAGCGGCAGCCGGCTGATCCTGTCCCACGCGACCACCGACTTCCACCGGGACGTGGACGCCGACGCGGGCGAGGCGTACAAGAACGCCACCTCCACGCTCACGCTCCGCGGCAGGGAGCACATCGAGCCCTTCTTCGACGGGTTCCCGCTGGTCGAGCCGGGCCTGGTGCAGGTCCCGAGCTGGCGGCCCGACACCCCGCTGCCCGAGACCGGCGAGCACACCCGGATCGCCTTCTGGGGCGGTGTCGGCCACAAGCCCTGACGGGCCCCTCTGGTCACCGCCCCTTGCCCGTTGCCTACGGCCCACGTCCGGCGTTCAGGCGCCGGGCACGGGCCGCGCGATCGCGTGGACCGGCCGGCGCGCCGCGGCGGGTATCCGCTCCAGGACCCCGCCGGCGAACACGTCGTACAGCGGCAGCGTCTCCAGGTGGACATAGCCGATGTGGCAGTCGCACACCGCCAGCGGGCAGGCGCGCGGCCCCAGCGCGGCCCGGTAGGAGCCGTCGTAGAGGTTGCCCAGCTCGGCCCTGACGAAGTGGCAGCGGCGGACCGTGCCCTCGCCGTCCACGGAGACTACCGATTCGCCGGTGCGGCAGGGCAGTCCCGCGCTGCGGTGCGGGTGGCGGCTCCAGGGGAAGAGCGGGTCGAGGGCGGTCCACTCGTCCGCCTCGGCGTCGGTGTAGGTGTGGCCCTCTGCGGCGTTGATCCACAGGTAGACATGGTCCGGAAGGTCCGCGCGCAGCCGGCGAGCGGCCTCCAGGTGGTCCGGCAGGCCCACCACGCCCACGCTGAAACGAGCCCCTCGGTCAGCGAGTTCGCGGGTCTTGCCGAGGAAGCGGTCATAGGGCGTCTGCCCGGGGTGGAAGGTGCACCACAGGGCGAGCGTGGACAGGTCGGCGGCGTCCAGCCAGTCCGTGCGGCAGCTCAGATTCGTCTGGATCGCCACCCGGCCGATGTGCGGCAGCCGGCTCAGCTCCGCCAGGGTGCGCCGGTACCAGGAGCGCACCAGGCCCTCGCCCCACGGCGTGAACAGCAGCGACAGGCGGTCGCCGTGCTGCGCGGCCGCCCAGCCCGCGAAGCGTTCCAGCGCGGTCCGGTCGGCGGCCAGCTCGGCGCGGCTGTCCCGGCGCTTGGCGAAGGGGCAGTACGGGCAGTCGTAGTCGCACGAGGCGAGCGGGCCCCGGTAGAGAACCGTCAGATCCATGGCGGGCACCCTCACTTCAGTTCGTACGCGGCCATGCGGGCCCGCACCGCCGCGGAGAACAGCGCCGGGCCGATCGCGTCGGAGTGCGCCAGGCCCTCCGGGGACAGGCGCAGCAGCCCCGGCCCCGCGGCGGGGTCCAGCCAGCCGCGATCGGTGAAGCGCTCCAGCTCAGTGGCGAAGTCCTCGCCGGGCGCCGTGCCGAAACGGTCCCGGTAGTCGGCCGCGCGCAGGCCCTCGGCCTGCAGCAGCGACTGCAGGAGGTGCCGGCGGCGGCTCTCGTCGGCGTCCATCGCCCAGCCGAAGTCGGCTTCCGCGAAGTCCTCCTGGGGGCGCGCGGTGTAGTCGTCGACGATCCTGCGTATCTCCTGCATGCCGACGGCGTAGTCGAAGGAGTAGTGCAGGGCCGAGGTGTAGGAACGGGCGCCGCAGCCAAGGCCCACCATGCCGTCGGTCTGGCAGGCGTAGTCCCCGCCGCCGTCGGCCGGTGCGCCGGACCGGCGGAACATGCGCATCGACACCTGCTCGTAGCCGTGTGCGAGGAGGTGGTCGCGCCCGTGGCGGTACAGGCGCAGGCGCTGCTCGTCCCACGCGGTGTCGCCGTCCGTCGAGGCCTCGCCCGCCAGCCGGCCGAGACCGGTCAGCGGGCGCACGTACAGCGGGTAGAGGTAGAGCTCCTCGGGCCGCCAGGCGAGGGCCGCGTCGAGGGACCGCTGCCAGGACGCCTCGGTCTGGCCCTCGATGCCGTAGATCAGGTCGATGTTCAGGACGGGGATGCCGGCGTCCCGGACGCGGCCGAGGGCCGCATCGACGTCGGCGCGGCGCTGCGGGCGCACGGCGGCGCGCGCCTCGGCGTCGTCGAAGCTCTGCACACCCAGACTCAGCCGCGTCGTGCCGCGCGCGGCCAGCACGGAGAGCCGGTCCGCGGTCGCCGTGGCGGGGGAGGCCTCGACGGACAGCGGCACCGCCGTCAGGTCGGCGCCCAGGCCGTGTTCCGCCAGATCGCACAGCCGCTCCAGTTCGGCGGCCTCCAGGAAGGTCGGAGTGCCGCCGCCGAAGGCCGCGTTGGCGAACCGCGCCCCGTCGCCCAGTGCCTCGCGGACGGCCCGCGCCTGGCGTTCCATGGCGTCCAGGTAGGCCGTGGTCAGGCCGTCCGGGGCGCCGATCCGGGTGAAGAGGTTGCAGAAGCCGCAGCGCACTTCGCAGAAGGGGATGTGGAAGTAGAGGGAGAGGGCGTCCTTGGGCTCGTCCGCCCACAGCTCGCGCAGCCGGGCGCTCCCGCGGGGCAGTGGACGGTAGGCCGTCTTGTGCGGGTACGCGTAGACGTAGTGCTGGTAGGGGCGCTCAGGCACGGGCGCTGTCGCCGCCGGTGCCTGGGGGACGGTCATGTCGGTGCGGGTCATCGGGCCTCGTCGAGGAAGAAGTGGGCATAGGGCACGGTCCAGACGACCTCGTGGCCGATGCGGTGGTCGGTGTATCCGTCCTCCCCGTACGCCGTGCCGTGGTCGGAGCAGACGACCGCGAAGCAGCGCCGGCGGCTCGCGGCGGCGGTGAACAGCCGCTCGATGTGGCGGTCGACGTACTCCAGAGCCGCCGCGTGCGAGGCACGGGTGTCGCCGGACTCGCGGGTGGCGCCGGGCAGGTGGAACCAGTTGGGCTGGTGCAGCGCCGAGACGTTCACGAACAGGAAGAGCCGCTGCTCACGCGGCAGCCCGGCCACCACCTTCTCCGCGCGGGCGACCTGCGCCTCGAAGGAGGTGGGGGAGGGCACCCCGAACTCCGGCTCCCAGTGGCTCTCCTGGAACACCCCGGGCAGCACCGAGCCCAGCGGCCCCTGCTTGTTGAAGAAGCCCACCCCGCCGACGCACACCGTGCGGTATCCGGCGGCGGCCAGCCCCGACACCAGGTCGGGTGTGTCGTACACGAAGGTGCCGTCCGCGGTGCTCTCGCTGCCCGCGAACCGCGCGGCGAACAGCCGCGGGTGCGGGCCCGGTTCGGCGGGCGTGGGCAGGAAGCCGGCGAACATCGCCTGGTGGGAGGCGTAGGTGAAGCTGCCGGGCGCATGCCGGCGCTCCCACCGGCCACCGGGCAGATGCCGCGCCAGGTGCGGGATACGGCCCGCCGCCGCCAACTCCTCGGCCACGTCGTAGCGGAGGGTGTCGAGGGTGACCATCAGGATGTCGTGGCTGCCCACGACCTCGTTCATGTCAGGCTTCGGCGGTGCCGGCCGGGTTCTCACGGTCTCGCTCCTTGCGTCGTGCTCGCTCGCGCTCCATCACGGCCGGTACGGCGGCGACCTGTGCGGCGTAGGTGTCCAGGCCCTCGGCTCCGCTGCCGGGCAGTCCGGTCAGCCGCGGCAGGAGGTCCCCGAAGGCGTTGACCTCGCCGACGGCGAAGCGCCGCCAGCCCGTCGCGGGCAGGACGTCGACGCCGACGCAGAGGGTGCCCGGGAAACAGGCCGCCGCGCGCTCCGCGAGGCGCAGCGCGTCGTCCAGGGCCCCTCCGGCGGCTCTGATGGCCGCGCGGGCCGCGCCGAGGTCGCCGCGGCTGCCGCCGAGGTGAAGGTTGGTCATCGGGTGCCGGCTCGTGCGGACGACGGCATGCGTGGCCCGGCCTGCGACGACCACCACGCGCAGGTCGGCCGCGCGGCCGCCGAGGGAGGCTTTCGGCAGCCACCGCTCGACGTGCAGGCCGTCGGGGGCCAGGGCGTCGACCAGGGCAGCAACCTGCGGCTCGGTCGTGTAGTGCCGCACCCGCAGCGAGTTGAACAGCCGCCCGTCGTCCGTGGTCTCCACCGAGGTGGTGGCCCGGACCCTGCCGGGTCCGGCGACGGCGAGCGCCACGACCCCGGATGCGGACGAGCCGTGCGCGGCCTTGACGAAGGCCCGCGGGACACCCGCGTCCCTCAAGCCGTCCCGCAGGTCGTCCCAGCCGCCGACCGGGCCGGTCAGGGCGGGCGGGACCGGGACCCCCGCGGCGGCGAGCCGGGCGTGGCAGCGCCGCTTGTCGAACATGACGGCGACGTCCTCCGGGTCGGCGGAGGGCACCGCGCCGGCCCGGCGCGCCGCGTCCGCGACCTCCCGCACCGCCGCGGTGAAGCGGCGGTACCACAGCGCCGAGCCCTCGACCCGGGCCGGATCGCCGGCACCCCGCAGCAGACGGTCCACGTCGGCGTTCTCGCCGGGGGAGTCGATCCGCACGAACTCGCCCGGCTCGAACCCGTACCCGCCGCCCAGCACCTCCCGCCAGGCCAGCACCCGCGGAGCGGGGTGCCTCGCGGCGCGTACGGCATCGGCGAAGAGTGACGTGCGGCGGTTCTCGGGATTGCCGACGACGGCGAAGCGGACCGCCTCCGCGGCCGGCCCGCTCCGCGCGGGATCATTCGGAGACGGCGACATAGCGCCACTCCTCGTCCCGCCACCGGCGTGCCGTCTGGGCCTCGGAGAGGTCGACCTCGGTCCCGGTGGCACCGAAGGCGGCCCGCACCCGCTCGGCAACGGCCTCGCTCAGGAAGTGGTGGTGCAGGTCGAGCCGCTTGAGGTGGGTGAGGGGCTGCCCGTTCAGCAGTGCCTCGGCGCCGGTGTCGGTGAGGGTGCCCATGGACAGGCTCAGCGACTCCAGTTGCGCCACCACCGGCGCGGATGCCACAGCGGCGGCGATCTCGTCCTGCAACTCGCTGTCCTGGAGACCGAGGTGACGCAAGTCCGGATGCCGGCCGCCCGCCAGCAGCGGCGCCAGGTCGGCGACGGTCGCGTCGCCGCCGTAGTTCGACACCCCGAGCCACAGCTCCAGGCGCTCCAGGGCGGGCAGGTCGCTGGCGCCGACGGCGCGGACGACCTGCCCCGGCAGTCCGCCGGACTCGAAGCGCAGCACGCGCAGCGCCTCGTGCCGCACCGGGCGCAGGGTGAGGGGCTCCTCGCCCGCCCCGTGGGACCCCCCGCCGCGCACCCCCAGCTCCTCCAGCAGCGGGAAGCGTTCCAGCACGGGTGTGACGTCGGTCAGCGGGACCCAGGAGATCTCGCACTCCTCGCTGGTGACGTCGGCGAGGAACAGGGCGCGCAGGGCGGGGAAGCGCGCCGCGTCGGCCAGGATCAGCTCCAGGGCCGGGCGCAGTTCGGCGTACTCGTCGTCCCACCACGGGCCGAGGACCAGGGCCCGCACCTGCCGGGTGTCGACGGCCTGCGTGAAGCCCCGCCACAGTTCGTCGAAGGGCGTCTCGTCGGCCGCGAAGCAGTCCAGCCGCCAGGCCACGTCGCCGGCCGCGGGCAGATCTGCCCGGTCGGTCCCGGTCAGGGTGTGCACGGGCAGCCCGTGCAGAGTCCGAAGGTGTTCGGCGAAGGTCATGGCTGCCTCACTCCGCCACGGCGGTGTAGCGGAAGACGGAGCCGTCCTCGTCCTCGTCCTCGTCACCGGGCTCGGACAGGTCGACCTCGACGCCGGAGGGCTCCAGAGCCGCGCGCACCCGTTCGGCGACCGGGTCGCTCACGAAGTTGTGGTGCAGGTCCAGCCAGGACAGATGGGTGAGAGGCTGACCGGCCAGGAGGGCGGCGACGCCCTCGTCGGTGAGCACACCCAGCGACAGGTCCAGCGACTTGAGCTGTGCCACGACCGGCGCGGAGGCGACGGCGGCGGCGATCTCGTCCTGTATCTCGCTGTTGCGCAGGCCGAGATGGCGCAGTGCGGGCAGGCGGCCACCGGCGAGGAGCGGGGCGAGGTCGGCGACCGTCGCGTCGCCGCCGTACTCGTCGACGCCGAGCCACAGCTCCAGGTACTCCAGCGCGGGCAGTTCGCTCGCCGCGACACCGCGCACCACCTCGCCGGGCAGGCCGCCGGCCTCGAAGCACAGCGTGCGCAGGCGCTTGTGGCTCACCGCGGGGAAGCGCAGGCCCGTGCCGCCGCGGACGCCGAACTCCTCCAGCAGCGGATAGGCGTCGAGGACCGGGGTGACGTCGGACTGCTCGATCCAGGAGATCTCGGCCTCCTCCATCTCCAGGTCGCCGATGAACACGGCCTGCAGGGCGGTCAGCCGGTCCCGGGCTTCGACGAGCCGCTGTACGACGACCCCGGAGTCGTTGTCGTAGGGCTCGCCCCACTGGCCGATCACGAGGGCGCGGACCGATGCCGTGTCCACCGTATTGAGGAACCGGTCCCACAACGCCTCGAACGTCTCCGGGGCGTTGTTGCGGTAGGGGTCGACGGCCAGCCGCCAGGCCACGGCCCCGGCCTCCGGAAGTTCCCGCCGGGCGTCGGGTCCGGGGAATGCGAAGGCCGGCAGGCCGTGCAGTTCCTGCAGGTGTTCGACGTGGGACATGTCGCTGGTCTCCTGACGTGACGGGCCGGTGCTCTGCGCTCGCGAAGAGTTGTACCAAGCCCCTCCGACAGCGGTACGCGCGGGCTGTGGACGGCGAAGCCGCGCGGGGCCGTTGTCGGACCCCCCGCGTAGCGTCGTGGACATCGGGTCGGCGAGGCGCGCCGACGGCGAAGGGAGACACGCATGTACCGGCAGGGGGACGTCCTGATCGTGCCCGTCGCGGAGGCCGCCGTGCCACCGGGCACGGACCGGCTGCCGCGGCAGCCGAGGGACGGGCGGGGCAGGCTCGTGCTCGCGCTCGGCGAGGTGACCGGCCACGCCCACGCGGTCGTCGGGCCCGGCACGCTGGTGCGCGAGGCGGGGCCCTTCGGGGTGGCGTACCTCCATCTCCCCGACGGGGGACGGGTGGTGCACGAGGAGCACGCCGCCATACCCCTGCCGAAGGGCTGGTACCGGGTGGTGCGGCAGCGCGAGTACGTGCCCGGCGCGGTGCGCGTCGTGGCGGACTGAGAAGGACCGGGGAGCGGGAGCGATGACGGTGGCAGAGGCAGCAGGGGCAGTGGCGGTGGAAGCGGCGATCGGGGCGGCGGCGACCCCGATGGAGACGGCCGCGGTGTGGCGCGAGGTCGCCGCGGCGACGGGCCCGGCAGACCGCGCGGCGGCCGAGGAGGGGGTGCGGCAGTCCTACCGGCTGGCGGGTCTGCCCGTGCCGGAACGCATCGTGTGGGCCGGTTCGCCCCGGGAGGGCGTGGCCCTCGCGGCCCGACTGAGGCGGGAGGGGTCCGCGGGCCCGAGTGTCCGCGAGCGGGTGCGCACCCTGCCGTGGGCGGCGGCACGGGAGCGGGTCGCCGAGCGGATGGGCCCGGCCGGATGGGCGGCCCACTGGGCCCTGACCGGGGCCCCGTTGTGGGACGGCACCGTGCTGCTCGCCGAGCGGATACGGACCGGGGTCGCCGAGTCCGCCGCGAATGTGCCCGGCGGGGAGCCGGCGGTCCGCTCGGCCCTGCTCGACGCGGTCCTCGGCCAGCACGACGCGGCCTGGCTCGCGGCGTTCGACGGCCAGGAGGGCACCGGGGACTTGGCGGGGCTGGCCGCGGTGGCCCGGTCCGCGGGCTGGTGGTGGCCGTACGAGCGGATCGCCGTCGTCGCCGAACGCCCCGTGGAACTGCACCGGGACGAGGCCGGCCGCCTCGACCGGGGCGACGGCCCCGCGCTCGCCTTCCCCGACGGCTTCGCCCTGCACGCATGGCGCGGCATGCCGGTGCCGGCCGCGTTCCTCGACGGGCTGTCGGAGCTGACCCCGGCCCGGATACGCGAGGAGGAGAACGCGGAGCTGCGCCGGGTGATGCTGGAGTTCTACGGCTACGACCGCTACTTGGAGGAGTCCGGGGCGCAGCCGGTGCAGCGCGACGCGGCCGGCGTGCTGTGGCGGATCGAGCTGGTGGGGGACGAACCGCTCGTGATGGTCGAGGTCGTCAACTCCACGCCGGAGCCGGACGGCACCCACCGCACGTACTGGCTGCGGGTGCCGCCGCGGACCCGGACCGCGCGGGAGGGCGTCGCCTGGACCTTCGGCCTGGAGGAGGCGGACTACATACCGGAACGGGAGACCTGAGCGTCCAGGGTCTCCGCGTCCACGAGGGCGGCATTGCCCTCCGTGGCGCAGGCGTGCGCGCCGGCGACCGCGCCGAGCCGGGCACTCTCGGCGAAGTCCAGGCCGCGCGCCCTTCCGTACAGGAAGCCGCAGACGAAGGCGTCGCCCGCGCCGTTGGAGTCCCGCACGGGGCCGGGCGGGGGCACGGCGGGGATGTGCCGCGGGGTCCGTCCGCCGTCGCGCGCCAGGAGGTAGGCGCCCCCGGCGCCGGCGGTGGCGACAACCGCCGTGGCGCGTCCGTCGCGCAGGATGCCGCGCATGACGTCCGCGATGCGCTCGCCCGAGCCCGCCGCGCTGAGGAACACCAGGTCGGAGCGGCGGGCGAACTCCCGCTGGTGCTCAGCGAGTCCGTCCCAGTCGTGCAGATCGGTGGAGACGGGCAGGCCCAGCGCCTCGATGTCGTCGTACAGGAAGCGGGTGAAGTGCGAGATCGACAGATGCACGTGCCGGGCGCGCCGCAGGTGCGGGAGGTAGAAGTCGCGGGGCATCCGCAGGTCCGCGGGGTCACGGCCGTCGTAGAAGGACATACGGCGCCCGGTGGTGTCCACCAGGTTCACCGCCCGGCGGGTGCCCGCCGGTGAGATCAGTGCCTCGAAGTCCACGTCGCCCTTGGTGAGGCGCTCGCGGACCAGGCCGCCGAGCCAGTCGTCGCCGGTGAAGTCGAGGAACTTCACCGTCATCCCGAGCGCGCGGCAGCCGAGCGCCACATTGCCACCGGTCTGCCCCGGCCACTCCAGGATCGGCGGCACACCGAGGGAGTCCGCGGCCGGCACGGGCAGGCTGTCGACCCGCACCACCGTGTCCACTCCCGAACCGCCGACGACGAGGATGTCGTACAGCGCCTCATCCGTGGTCATGTGCACCTCCAATAGACCGCCCGGTGCGCCATGTTACGGCTGTGGCGGCCGTTCGGACGTGCGCTCGGCGATACGTTCGGACGCCCACTGGGCCCACTCCTCCTGCATGCGGGTGAAGCGCAGCCCCCATTCCAGGGCGAGCCGGCCGTAGAAGGAGAGGTCGCCCTCGTCCCAGTCGACGGTGCGTTCCAGTTCGGCCAGTTCCTGGTGGTACGCGACCGCGGTCGTGCCCTCGCGCTCCACGTACGTCCTGGCCTGCTCCGGGGCGACCTGGTTGAGGAAGAACACGCGCAGCAGTCCGTCGCTGCGGCGGACGCGCTGCGGTTCCACCTCGACGAGCCAGTGCAGCAGTTCCCGGCGGCCCTCGTCGGTGAGCGTGTACTCCTTGCGGCCGCGCGGGCCCTCGGCGGTGACGGCGACCAGCCCGGCGTCGGCGAGCCGGTTCAGCTCGGTGTACAGCTGGCTCTGGGTCGCGGGCCAGACGTTGACCAGTGACGTCTGGAACCTTCCGAGCAGGTCGTACCCGCTGGCCGGGCGCTCGGTGAGCAGCCCGAGGACGGCATGGCGCAGGCTCATGCCGCGCATCGTAACATGTCACCTTTGACAGGTGGCGGGTGGACAGTCCCCGCCGGACATGTCAGGAGTGAGGCGTCCCGTGCCGTCCGGGACGGCCACGGTCCGGCCGCGGGACGGGTGATCGCCCGTCCCGCGGCTCGGCCGCTCAGTGTGCCGCGGAGCCGGTGAGCAGCTCGGTCCACGCGGCGCGGACCTTGTCCAGGCCGAAGGACTCCCGGAGCCAGCCGCGCGCGTGCCCGGCCTCGGCCTCCCAGCCGTCCTCGACCAGGGTGTGGATCGCATCCGCCATCGCCTCGGGGGAATCGTGGATCCACCGGCGGTCGTAGATCGTGTCCGCGCCCGGCCAGGGCAGCAGTGCCGGGACGGCGCCGGAGGCCATTCCCTCGGCCGGGGCCAGGTGGAAGCTCTCGTCGTCGCTCGTGGAGAGCACGAAGCCGATCCGCCGCAGCCAACTGGCCACGTCGGCGCCGAAACTGTCGAAGACGACCGCGTCCTCCAGCAGCGGAGCGGACTGCACCCGGCGCAGGATCGCGTCGTAGTGCGTGCGCTCCTCAGGCTTGTTCCAGATCCACCAGTAGTCCCACGGCATCTTGGACTTCACCGACAGCTGCCAGCGCGGGTCCCGCGCGCGCAGTGCCTCCAGCACGTCCAGCCCCAGGTCCAGCCGCTTGCGGGCGGGGGCGATGCCGATCATGCCCAGGCGGTAGCGGGCGTCGGCGGACTTGGGACGGTCGAGCTGGCGGTCGTCCACCCAGTTGGGGATCGTCACGATCTTCTCGGCCGGCCAGCCGGTGCGCTCGCGGGTCAGCTCGCTGTAGTGCGGGCTGACGCAGACGATCTGGTCGACGGCGTCGATGTCGACCTTGTCGGGGTAGCCCGCGTACAGCTCGAAGCGGTGCAGCCGGACCAGCAGCCGGGAGCCGCGCCGCTTGTTGTGGCTGTACCAGATGGCCGCCGGGCCGCACCATTCCACGACCACGACATCGGCCCAGGCGGCCAGTTCACGGCTGACCGCCACATCGTGCTTGGCCAGCGCGGGCCACGCGTCGATGCGCACCTCGACCCCGGGCAGTGCCTGGAAGTGGTCGAGCAGCCGGGTGAAGAACTTCAGGTCGTGGCTGGCCACCACGACGCGCAGTGGCCGCGTGCGCTTCCCGAGTCCCGCCGGCTCCGGGGGGAAGGCCCGGTCGAGGTGACCGCGCAGCCGCTCGGCGGCCCGTTCCAGCGAGAAGTGCGCCGCGGCCTCCTGGCAGCGCTTCGCCGCCAGCCGGTAGGCCTCCTTGGAGCCGGCGGCGACGGCCACCGCCTCCGCCGCGTCCTCCAGGGTCCCGCGGCCGGGGACGAAGAGCGGGTAGTCGGCACCGAGCAGTGCCTCGTGCGCGGGTGTGCGGTTGAGCACCACCGGCAGCCCCAGGGTGCCGAACTCCAGCACCTTCGTGGACAGTTCGAGGCTCGCGTCCAGATCCGGGTGGCGCCAGCCGAGCCCCACGTCGCAGCCCGCCGCGATCCGCATCGCCTCCTGGCGGGGCATGCCGCCGTGGTGCACCACGCCCGGGGTGGTGCCGAGCGCGCGCTCCATGCGGTCGTGGAACTCCGGGTGCAGCGGGTCCTCATGGATCTTGTCGCCCACCGTGTGGAGCTCGGCCCGCACACCGCGCGCGGCGAGCGCGCGCGGCAGCTCCGTCATCTCCAGGGTGTTCCAGCGCGGCGCGAACTTGCCCGTGTAGACCATGCGTACGGGGTCACCCGCCGCCTGGTGCTCCTGCAGGTCGAAGTCGGGCAGCGGCACGCTCGGCGGGTAGAGCACGCACTTGCCGCAGGCCTCGGGCACGTACGCCTCGATGAAGCAGCGCAGTTCCTCGGTCTGGCACAGCAACTGCTGCGAGGCCTCGGCGATCCGGGCCAGGTCCTGGGCGGCCTCGGCGGTCATCTCCGCCGCCGACTGCGGGATGTCGGTCAGGTACGCCCAGATCCGCCCGTCGAAGTCGCCGTCCGCCACGATCTGGGTGACCGCCCGGCGGCCGCGCAGCACCAGCAGGTCGCAGGGCTGCTCCTCGTCCAGGGCACGCAGCTTCCGCGAGGCCTGGACGGGGGAGAGCACCCGGTCGGTCGTCACGACGGTGACACCCGGCAGAGCCGCGAGCGGGTCGACCAGCCGCCCGGTGCGCACCGGTGCCTTGAGGACCAGCCGGACCTCGCACCCCGCCAGCGACAGGGCCTGCACCATCGACTGCGCCCAGACCGCGGAGCCGTCGATGAGATTGAGGTCCACGTCCCCGTAGACCATCGCGCGAATCGTGCGCGGCGCCGTCATCGTGCGTCCTCCTGGCGGATCGTGAACAGCCGTGCCGCGCCCTCCGGGGCGCGCCACAGTGACTTGCGGACGAGTGCGGGCCGGAACCCGTTGACCTGCGGCACGAACCCCGAGCCGTCGGCGCTGTAGCCGACCGCGTCGGCGCCGGAGCACTCCTGGGCGCACATCAGGTCGAGAAGGTGGGCCGCCTCGCGTTCCTCGCCGAGGTCGGTCCAGTCGGCGACCCAGGGCGTGGTCGGCCCGTCGCCGGAGGCCCGTACGGTGACACCGCCGGCGGTGAGTTCCGCCAGTTCCGTGCCGGGCGTGGGAACCAGCACCTCGGCGGGCCGGTGGAGCTGCGCCAGGACCTGCCCGATGAGCCGGGAGATCTCCTCGCCGTCACGCGGGTCGGCGAGCACGGCGATGCGCCGGCCGTCCAGCGGGTCGACGGCGCCGGCGATCCGGGCGAGCTGCGACAGCCGGACCCGGGTGGCCCGGGCGGCGAAGATCTCCCGCAGGTCGGCCCGTTCCGTGGTCGCCAGGTCCAGCCGGGCCGGCTGCACGCCGGTGTCGCCGTCGATGACGGCGTCCCAGGGGAAGCGGGACAGCCCCGGGGCGCCCGACGCGGGACCGTCGCGCCACAGGACGGTCGGGCGGCCCGCGGCGCGCGCGGTCGAGAGCAGCTCGGCGAGCCGCCGGTCCAGGTCGGGCGCGAGTCCGGTGCCGGTGTGCGTCCACGGGCCGGGGCCCGTGCAGGCGCTGAGCTGCACGACCAGCACGTCGGGGTCCGTGCGCTCCGCGACGAGCGTGGCGTCGTGCGGCAGCGCGCGGTTGACGACCGCGTCATGGGCGAAGTCGGCCGCCGTCGCCGCGTTGAGCACACCGGCGACGACCAGGCGGTCCCGGGGCCCCGCGGAGAAGGCGCGGTGCGCGAGGTGCAGCCGGTCCCCGTCGGCCGCGGCGGCCTCGGCCAGCGCGGAGGCACCCGTCTTCGGCCGGGCCGCGACCGGCCCGCCGCTCTTGCTGCGCCCGCGCCACATCCCGTACAGCTCGCGCGGCAGCCGTGCCGAGCCGCGCAGCGGGGAGCGGGCCGCGGAGATCAGCACCTGGCCGACCCGCAGCGAGGTGGAGCCCTGGAGCATGGCGACCCGGGCCTCCAGCACGCCGACCCGGTCCCGGGCCTGGCGCAGCGCCGCGGCGATCTGGTCGCGTTCGCGGACCGCGGCGACCGCCCGGTCCGCGCCGCTCTCGTCGCGCAGCGTCTCCAGGGCCCGGCTGTCCTCCTCGTGGCGCCGTTCCAGGTCGAGCAGCCGGTCGCGCTGGGCGCGTGAGACGAAGTCGGTCAGGACGTACTCGCCGGCGATGCGCAGCGCGGTGGCGTTGCCGTCGCCCTCGCCGGGCACCGGGCGGCCCGCACCGTCGTGGAGCGGCAGCAGGCTGTCGGTGCACGCGAAGACGGCGCCGCCGTGCAGGTGGACGTAGCCCAGCCCGGCGGCGCGCAGCACCTGGCAGCGGTGGGCGACCAGCCCGTCCAGCAGCCGGTGGTAGGGCAGTTCGGTCGTGGTGTGGCCGAAGACGACGAGGCCGCGGCCGCCGGGCCGCATCCGGCCGAGTGCGGCCGTGAACGCTTCTTCGTTTCCGTGCCGCGCGGGATCCGGGCCGTACGACAGCAGGAGGAGCTGTCCCTCGCCGACCGGTTCCCGGTCGTCCGGGCCGGAGCGGGTGAGGCCGATGCCCTCGGGCAGGTGCAGATACGGCTCGAGGGGAATGCCGCCGCCGGTCGCGTCGACGATCTCGGTCACGCCGTCAAGGTGCGGGTGGAGCAGATCGAGCAGGCGCATCAGGAGGTCCTCGTGAAGACATGGAAACCGACCCGGTTCTCCCGGAAACCGTACGGCGTGAAACCCGTGTGGCGCAGGCCCAGCGGTTCCACGACGGCCCGGTACTCGGCCGCGGGGCGGTGCAGGATGTAGTCGCCCCGGGGCGTCCGGACCGGCGCGTCCTCGTCGGAGACGATGAGACGGCCGGTCAGGCGCACCAGGGAGGCGAGGTTGATCAGGGACGACTCCCAGAGCGCGTCGTCCATGACGTGGAAGAGCACATCGACGCCGAGCACCACGTCGTACAGCCACGGGCTGCGCCACGCGTCGAGCTGCGAGACCGCGTAGCGCGGGCCGCCGCCGAGTGCGCGGGCCTGCTCGACGGCCTCGGGGCTGGCGTCGAAGGCGTCGACGCGGTGGCCGCAGCGGCTCAGGGCGCGGGCGAACCACCCCTTGCCGCAGCCGGCGTCGAGCACGAACAAGGGGTCGGTGCCGTTGCCGGCGTCGCCGGTGTGGCGCAGCAGCTCGGCCAGGCGGACGGCGTAGAAGACCTCGTTGCCCGCGCGTTCCAGGCCGATGTGCCCGCTGGAGGCCAACTCGTCGTGGCGCCGGTGGCGGTTCTCCCAGTAGTCCCGGGTCTTCTGCCCCGACGGATCAGACATGGTGCTCCAGCCATTCGGTCATGATCCTGGCGATGCGCTCGCCCGAGCGGCCGTCCCACAGGGGCGGCCCCTCCGGGGCGGCCAGCCCGCCGTTCAGCACCTTGAGCAGCGCGGGCACCAGGCTGTCGGGGTCCACCAGCCGGTTGGTGCCGTGGGTGACGGTCACCGGGCGCTCGGTGTTGGGGCGCAGCGTCAGGCACGGCACGCCGAGTACGGTCGTCTCCTCCTGCACGCCGCCGGAGTCGGTGATGACGGCGGTGGCGCCGCGCAGCAGGCCCATGAAGTCGAGGTATCCGAGCGGTTCGACGATCCGCACGCCCGGCGCCCCGGCCAGGCCCGCCGCCTCCAGGGCGGCGCGTCCGCGCGGGTGCAGCGGGATCACCAGCTCCAGCTGCTCGGCGGCGCCGCGCAGTGCCTGCACGGCGGCGGCCGCCGCGGCCGGGTCGTCGACGTTGGCCGGACGGTGCAGGGTCACCACGCCGTAGCGTTCGGACAGTCCGTGCGCGGCGCGGGCCGCCTCGGGGTCGAAGCGCGGCAGGTGGGACATGAGGGTGTCGATCATGGGGTTGCCCACGAAGTGCACCCGTGCCGGGTCCACACCCTCGTTGGCGAGATGGCCGACGCCCTCGGGGCTGGTGACGAAGAGCAGGTCGGACAGCTGGTCGGTCACCCGCCGGTTGACCTCCTCCGGCATGGTCATGTCGAAGCTGCGGAGCCCCGACTCGACGTGGGCGACCGGCAGTCCCAGCTTCGACGCGACGAGCGCCGCCGCGAGCGTGGAGTTCACGTCACCGTAGACGGTGACGAGTGCGGGGGAGCGGGCGGACAGCTCGTCCTCCAGCGCGACCAGCAGCGCGGCGGTCTGCCGCGCGTGGCTGCCGGAGCCGACGCCGAGGTCCACATCCGGCTCGGGCAGGCCGAGTTCCCGGAAGAAGATGTCCGACATGCGCTCGTCGTAGTGCTGCCCCGTGTGCACGACGGACTGCGGCTGACCCGCTGCCCGCAACGCGGCGACCACGGGGGCGGCCTTGACGAAGTTCGGCCTGGCGCCGACTACATGGACTACCGAGCCGAGCACGGTGACTCCTGTTGGGTGGAGGTGCGTAGGGTGGACTTGTGCGACGTCGTACTGTGCGTGCCTTGATTCTTGCCGCTTCCGTAGCGGCCCGTCATCTTCGTAGCGATCCGGTGCGGGCTGCCGGCCTCGCCCTGCGCCTTGCGCCGGGCCCGGTCCGCCGTCCCGCCGGCTGGGCCCTGTCCCGGCTCCCGGCTCGTGATCCGCACCGGGTCCGTGGTGCAGGGGGTGATGCCTACGGACCGACCGCGGTGCTCGCGCCGCGCGGTACTCCGGGGACCCCGGTACCGGGGCGTGTGCTGCACCTGGTCACCAACTCGCTGCCGTACCGGAACGCCGGGTACACCGTACGCACCCACGCGATCGCGCGCGCCCAGCGACAGGCCGGGCTCGACCCGCAGGTGGTCACCCGGCTGGGCTTCCCGGTGGCGCAGGGTGTGTGGGACGGCCGGCCCACGCAGGTGGTGGACGGGGTGCCCTACCACCGGCTGCTGCCCGCGACCATGCCGGCGGCACCCGGTGCCGTTCTGGCCCGCAACGCGGAACTGGCCGCCCGTCTGGTCGAACAGCTGCGCCCGTCGGTGCTCCACGCGGCCACCGACCACCCGAACGGCCGAGTGGCGCTGGCGTTGCGCGAGTCGTTCGGACTCCCCGTCGTGTACGAGGTGCGCGGCTTCCTGGAGGAGACCTGGCTGACCCAGGGGCCCGGCCGTAGCCCGGACTCCGCGTCCTTCCGCGAGCGGCGGGCGCTGGAGACGCACTGCATGCGCGAGGCCGACATGGTGTTCACCCTCGGTGAGGCCATGAAGGAGGAGATCGTCTCGCGCGGAGTTCCCGAGGAGCGGATTCTCGTTGTGCCGAACGCCGTGGACGACGTCTTTCTGGAACCGCTTCCGGACGCGGGTCCGCTGCGTGCCCGGCTGGGTATCGCCCCGGACGAATTCGTCGTCGGCACGGTCTCCACGCTCACCCCGCACGAGGGCATCGGCACCCTGCTGGCAGCGGGCGCCGAACTGCGGCGCCGGGGCGTGCCCCTGCGCCTGCTCATCGTCGGTGACGGACCGTTGCGCCCGGCGCTCGAGCGGCAGGCGGCCGAGTTGGGCCTCGGCGACAGCGCGATTTTCACCGGCCGCGTACCTTACTCGGAGGTGCGGTCGTATCACGCGGTATTGGACGTTTTCGCTGTTCCGCGGACGCCCGATCGGGTATGTCAATTGGTGACCCCACTGAAACCGGTCGAGGCGATGGCGAGTGGTCTTCCTGTTGCTGCAAGTGATCTCAAGGCCATGGGCGAACTCGTCGAAGACGAAGTGAACGGAAAACTAATTTCATCAGACGATCCTTACGCGTGGGCAGAAACGCTCGAAGTATTGCTCTATAGTGCGAAACTACGACGGATCATGGGTGAGGCTGCCCGCACCCGAGTGGCTAGTGATCGTACCTGGGCACATATCGCCGGGCGGACGCGCGACGCCTACCGGAGGCTGGGCGCCTCATAGCGCTCGGGATGGTGCGGCAAATGACGGTGGACCTCGCAGTTGTAGGCCTCGGATACGTGGGACTTCCTCTCGCCCGCGAAGCCACGGCAGTGGGACTCAGTGTGGTGGGGCACGACCTCGACGCCAGAGTGGTGGACGGGCTCAACGCCGGCCGTTCCCACGTGGACGATGTCTCCGACCTCGATCTGGAGCGGATGCTGGCGGCGGGTTTCACCGCCAGCACCGCGCCGGACAGCCTCTCGGAGGCCCAGACGGTCATCATCTGCGTCCCGACCCCGCTGTCCGCCGACGGCGGGCCCGACCTCACCGCCGTCACCGGCGCCGGTGAGGCCATCGCGGCCCGCCTGCGGCCCGGGATGCTGGTCGTCCTGGAGTCGACGACCTACCCGGGCACCACGGACGAGGTCCTGCGGCCCATCCTGGAACGCTCGGGACTTCGCGCGGGAGTGGACTTCGCGCTCGCCTTCTCACCCGAGCGCATCGACCCGGGCAACAAGAAGTACGGCCTGCGCGAGACCCCCAAGATCGTGGGCGGGCACACCCCGGAGTGCGCGGAGCGCGCCGTCGCCTTCTACAGCAAGCTGGTCGACACCGTCGTCCAGGCCAAGGGCACCCGCGAGGCCGAGATGGCCAAGCTGCTGGAGAACACCTACCGGCACGTCAACATCGCGCTGGTCAACGAGCTGGCGGTGCTCTGCCGCGAACTCGACGTCGACATCTGGAACGCCATCGACTGCGCGGCGACCAAGCCGTTCGGCTTCCAGGCCTTCCGGCCCGGCGCCGGCGTCGGCGGCCACTGCATCCCCATCGACCCGAACTACCTTTCCTACAAGGTCCGCACCCTCGGCTACGAGTTCCGCTTCGTCGAGCTCGCCAGGGAGATCAACCACCGCATGCCCGAGTACGTGGTGCGCCGTTCGCAGGACCTTCTCAACGAGGCGGGCAAGCCCGTGAACGGCTCACGGGTGCTGCTGCTCGGCGTCACCTACAAGCCCGACATCGCCGACCAGCGGGAGACCCCGGCGATCCCCATCGCCCGGCTGCTGCGCAAGCTCGGCGCCCATGTGAGCTATGACGACCCGTACGTGGACAGCTGGACCGTCGACGGCAAGCCGGTGGCACCGGCCGGGGACCTGCCCTCCGCCCTGGCTGAGCACGACCTGACCATCCTTCTCCAGGACCACAGCGCGTACGACCTGCAGGACATCGCCGATCGGGCGCGCCTGCTGTTCGACACGCGCGGACGCGTGAACCGGCCCGACGTCGAGGTGCTGTGATGCACGTTCTTGTGGTGACCATCGTGCACCACCCCGAGGACGCCCGGATAATGCACAGGCAGATCGCGGCGCTCCTCGACCGCGGGCACACCGTCACGTACGCCGCGCCCTTCAGCGCGCGGGGCGTGACGCCACGGCCCGACGTGGAAGCGGTCGATCTGCCGCGCGCCATGGGGCGCGACCGGCGCGCCGCGGTGCGGGCCGCGCGCCGGATGCTCGACGCGCGCGGACCCGCGGCGGACGTCGTCCTGCTGCACGACCCGGAGCTGCTGCTCGCCCTGCCCGGTGCGCTGCGGCACTGGCGGCGCATCGGCGCCCGGCGGCCCGCCGTGGTCTGGGACGTGCACGAGGACACGGCGGCGGCGATCGCGATGAAGGGCTGGGTGCCGAAGCTGCTGCGCCCGCCGGTGCGGCTCGCGGTGCGCGCCGCGGAGCGGATCGCCGAACGGCATCTGCACCTGCTGCTCGCCGAGGACGCCTACCAGGAGAGGTTCCGGCGCATCCACCCCGTCGTGCCCAACCTGGTGACGGTGCCGCCGGGCAACCCGGTGCCCCCGGGCGACGACCGGGTGGTCTACCTCGGGCAGCTGTCCCGTGCCCGGGGCACCGAGGAACTCATCGCCATGGCACGGCTGCTGGCCCCTGAGGTCAAGGTCGAGGTGATCGGCGCCGCCGACGGCGACGTTCGGGCTTTACTGTCCGCCGCCGACCGCGACGGCGTGCTGCGCTGGCACGGTTTCCTGCCCAACGACGAGGCGCTCGGCCGGCTGCGCGGAGCGCTCGCCGGGATGTCCCTGCTGCGTGACGAGGCCAATTACCGCCATTCCCGGCCGACCAAGGTCGTGGAGTACATGGCGTACGGCATCCCCGTCGTCAGCACCCCCAACCCGCTCGCTGCCGATCTGGTCAAGGAGCACGACTGCGGGATCCTCGTGCCCTACGAGGACCCCGCCGCGGCGGCGGAGGCCGTGCGGCGGCTGCGCACCGACGCGGAGCTGCGCGGCCTGATGGGCGCGCGGGGGCACGCGGCGGCGCTGTCGGTTCTCAACTGGCCCGACCGGGCTGGGGAGTTCGTCGCAGGTCTGGAGGACTGGGCGGCAGCGGCCGCTGCCGCCGCCGCCCAGCCGGGTGCCGCGGCGATCACCTCACGGTGAGCGCGGTGTCGTCGATGACGAAGGACGTCGGGATCTGCGAGCCCTCGGTGCCGGTGAACCTGAGCGTCACCGTCTGGCCCGCGAAGCCGGCGAGGCTGAAGCTCTTGAGCGCCCAGCCGGAGCCGGCGTCCAGGTTGGACCAGGTGCCCAGGGTGGTGGAGCCGGCGGCCGCGGTCAGCTTGTCGTAGGCCGTGGTCGTGGTGGTCTCGTCGGTGTCCACGTGCAGGTAGAAGCTGAACGTGGCCGAGGTGCAGGCCGCGGGGATCGTCACCGTCTGGGCGAGGGTGTCGGTGTGCGCGGAACCGTAGCCGTCGAGCCACGCCTTGTAGGAGCCGGTGCGGGCCGCCTGGTCCGCCGAGTTGGTGATGACACCGCTGGAGGCCGTCCAGGCGGTGCTGCCCGACTCGAAGCCCGGGTTGCCGAGCAGTTGGGCGGCGGTGCAGGTGCCGCCGCCCCCGCCCCCGCTGCCGGTCGCGCCCGAGAGCCACTCGGTGGCGTTCAGGGCGAGCGCGGCGTTGGTGGCGCCGGAGTCGTTCCAGCCGTCGTAGAGGGTGTTTCCGGAGGCGCCGGTGCCGTCGTCGATGGGCGAGCTGTCGCCCCAGAAGGCGACCCGGCCGCTGCCGAAGGTGCTGGTGGCGAAGAAGGCGCCGGTGTTGCCGGAGTAGCCGGTGCGGTAGAGCAGGCCCTTGACGGAGGAGTTGTCGGCGGGCTTCAGGGTGGCGGTGGTGCCGCTGGCGATCAGGCTCTTGGTGACGGTGCCGAAGGAACCGTGCAGCACGGCGTTGGTGCTGTCGCTGACGGCCTTCGGGTAGTCCGAGCCGATGCTGAGCGTGTCGACGGAGAAGCCGAACGGGTCGGTGCTGTCGACGGAGTTGTTGCCCATCAGGTCGTTGATGACCTCGACCGCGTCCTCGCCGTCGTTGTTGCGGTCGGCGCCGGTGTGGTCGGAGATGAGGAAGAGCCCGCCGCCGGCCTGCACGAACTTCATCACGGCGGTCTTCTCGGCGGCGGTGAGCAGCACGTTCGGCTCGGGCAGCACGAAGGTGTCGAAGTTCTTCAGGTCCGTGGCGCTGGACGTGCCGTAGGTGATGGTGCCGCCCGACGGCAGGGTCTTCAGGGAGTAGGCGCCGGTCCGCTGCAGGGCCACGCCCCAGGAGGACAGGGCGCCGGTCCAGTCGGTTTCCGCCGAGGGGGTGGCGTCCTGGCCGAGCGGGTCGGGCTGGCTGGTGCTGATGACCCAGTCGGCGTTGCCGGCCGTCTCGGCGTGGGCGTTGTCGAACAGGACGCGGTGCGGGGTGGCCGCGTGGACGGCGGTGGGGGCGGCCGCCTGCAGGGCGGTGGCCGTGAGCAGCGCGCCGAGGACCGCGGCGGACGCGGTGAGCCGGCGGGTGGGGGCAGATCGGGGCATCCTGCAGAACCTCCTGTGTGGGGGTGTTCAGAGAGGCGGTGCGGACTGATTCTGCGCGCGTAGATCAAGGGGGGACGTGCGTCGCACATGACGAACTATTGAACGGTACATGGCAAGTTCGCCGCCGGGGTGGCGGACGGCAGGACGTTCGCCCGGCGGCGGAACCGGCTGTCGTTCAACCGATGTGCGGCCCGTTGCGCCGCACACCGTCCAGTTCCAGGACGAAATCGGCGCCCAGGGCGGAGGAGGGGGTGTGCGTGCCGCGCGGCAGATCCGGCAGCCGCGGCACGATCCGCAGCACCGAATCCACCGTCAGGGCATAACCGTTGGGCGTGGACAGCGCCGCCTGGGCCTCGCCGCCGCGCGGATCGCGGGCGCGCGCCCACACCTGAGAGCGGGTACGGGCCAGCGCCCGTTCGCCCGGGCCGCGCACGAAGCGGTCGATCCCGGCGCGGGCAGCACGCCGCACCGGCCCGACCGCCAGCAGCCGGTCCACCAGCGGAGCGGCCGGCAGCCACGTGTAGGTCGAGATGTTCGGGATGCCCGTCGAGTGGTACGCCGTGCTCACATCGCCCCACGCGACACTCGCCACCGGACGGTCGCCGGTGCGGAAGGAGGCCGTGACGCGGTGCCGGCCCAGCGGTACGTCGCGGATCACGCCGTCGATCCTGGCCCGGCCGCCCGCCCCGTTGTCCAGCGCCTCCAGTGCGGAGCGGGCGGTGCCGGGACTGGCCCCACCCCCGGCGAGGAACGCCAGGTCCAGGTGGGTCGCACCGGGCAGCGCGGCCGCCACGGTCGCCGCCAGGCAGTCGGTCGGCACGACGTCGAAGCCCGCGCCGGGCAGCAGCGTCACCCCGGCCGCGCGGGCGCGGTCGCCGAGCGCGTGCAGCCGCTCCAGCACGTCGATCTCGCCGGTGATGTCGAGATAGTGCGTCCCGGTGACCAGGCACGCCTCCACCATCGGCAGCGCCGTCGCCGAGAAGGGGCCGGCGCAGTGTGCGACCGATGCCATCCCGGTCAGGGCCTCGCGGAGACCGGCGGCGTCACCGAGGCCCACCACCCGGTACGGCAGCCCGAGTTCCGACGCCAGGGGCTCCAGCGCGGTGGCGCTGCGTCCGGCCAGCACCGGGCGTTCCCCCCGGGCCACGGCTTCCCGCGCGATCAGGCGTCCGGTGTACCCGGTGGCTCCGTACAGCATCCACGTCACGCGAGCGGCTCCCCTCGAATCGGTGGTCCGGAGCCGATGTTACCCGCCGGTCACCACGGGGCGCAGCGAGTGGCGCGGTGCCGGGGGAGGCGACGGAAGGGCGATCATCCGACCAGCCGCTGAAACGACAATGACACGCCCTCGAACGAGGGGGGCGTGCTCACCCGATCCAGTGGCGCGGCGGGGCTGGGACGTACCACCGGCGTATGCGCTGCGTTGCATGGGGACATGGAGAGCACATCCATCGCTGCCCGCGGGTGCCTGATCGCCGGCCACGCCGACCATCACCTCACCTACGCCGAACTCACCGGCGCGTACTGGCTGGACCCGCCGATCTACTCCGAACTCGTCGCCGACTGGCGGGGCGCGGGGCGGACGGTCCCGCGCCGCACGGGCGCGGACGAGCCGGAGCCGGACCCGCTCAGCGGTGACAGTCGGCCGCGACCGCGGCCTGGAACAGAGCCAGTTCCACCACGGTAGGGGTGTGCAGCGTCCCGTTGCCGTCCGGTGGCACGAGCCACCGCAGCGCCCCCGCCCCCGCCGCCCGGTACGGCGGCGGGACCGCGATCCACGCGCCCGCGCCGGCGTACCGGATGCCCGAGCCCACCCATCTGCTCACCGGATCCGGGGGCAGGAAGAAGCCCACCCGATGGGACGCCGCGTCCGCGAGCGTCGGGCCCGGCTCCGCCCCCGGCATGCGCAAGAGGGCGTCGAGGGCGAGCAGTCCGAGATCCTCGGGGACGCTCAGCACGTCCCAGAACCGTCCCGCGGGCAGCAGTGCGGTGCCGCTCTCCCCGTGCTCCCACTCGCGTTTGCACGCCCGCGGATCCGCCGCGGCGGCCGCCAGCCATTCCGTTGCCTGCTTCGGTGCCGTATTCCTCATGGGCCTTACCATGGTAGATATTTCTACCTGGCGGAAGGGGTGGCGGGGCATGGCGTTTGAGGGTCGAAAACACTTGTTTTCCGAATGCGCGTACGCCCCTGTGAGCTGCGGCGCATGGAGTGACGGCCCTTCCCAAGGGTGATTTCTCGCCAGCAATTCCGAATGGCCCCGACAGGCCCCGGCGGCTTTTGTTTCCGGATTCGCGGAGGGCCGCCGGGGCCGGGGTCAGAGGGCGGCGGGCGGGGCTCCCTCGAAGGCGGCGGTGAGGACCGCGCGGACGTCGTCCGCGAGGGCGGGGCGGGGGGTGGCGTACGGAGCGGCGGTGGCGATCTCCGCGGCGCGGTTGATGTCCGCCCGGCCGAGGCCGAGTTCGGCCAGGGAGCGGGGGGCGCCGAGCCGGCCGCCGAGGGAGTGCAGGGCGGCGGCCGGGTCGTCGGTGGCCATGGCGCGACCGAGCGCCGCCGAAGCCGCGGGCGCGGCGGGGGCGTTGAAGGCCAGCACGTACGGCAGCAGCACGGTGTGGGTCTCCGAGTGCGGGAGGCCGAAGGTGCCGCCGAGCACGTGGGCCAGCTTGTGATGCAGGCCCATGGTCGTCGCGCCGAGGCACGCGCCGCACAGCCACGCCCCGTACAGGGCGTCGCCGCGGGCCCCGGGACCGGCCGGGTCGGCGACGACACGGGGGAGCGCGCCGGCCAGGGCCCGCACCCCCTCCTCGGCCATCAGCGAGACGATGGGCGTGGAATCGGGCGCGTACAGTGCCTCGACGGCGTGGGCCATCGCGTTGACGCCGCTGGTGACGGAGAGCGCGGGCGGCATCGACACCGTCAGTTCCGGGTCGTAGACGACGCTGCGCGGCAGGACGCGGGGGTCGCGACCGGTGCGCTTGACGGCGTCCTCGGTCAGTCCCCACACCGACGTCATCTCCGAGCCGGAGTACGTCGTCGGCACGGCGATCAGCGGCAGTCCCGTACGCAGCGCGACCGCCTTGCCGAGGCCGACCGCCGAGCCGCCGCCGACCGCGACCAGGCCGTCCGCGTCCACGTCCCGGGCGGCCTCGACGGCCTCGTCGGCCGCCTTCACCGGGACGTGCATCACCGCGCCCGGGTGGACACCCGCGCAGGCCGCGCCGAGCGAGTCGGCGACGGCCCGCGCGGTGTCCAGGCCGTGCCGCCCGGACACCACCAGCACACGGGTCAGCCCGAGCCGGTCCGCCTCGCCGGCGACGGCGGTGGTGGCGGACCCGGCGCGGAAGACGACCCGCATCGGCAGGGACTCGTGGACGAAGTCCAGGCCGTCGGCGCTCATGACGGCCGCAGCACGATGTCGAAGCCGGCCAGCCGGAACGGGGCCTTCACCCCGTACTCCGCCGCGAGCGCGGCGTCGTCGACCTCGGTGAACGTCTGCACCAGGCTCTTCTTCACCGCGAACACCGCGTCCGAGTCCAGGTACGCGCTGTCCTCGACGAAGATGTGCGTGGTCACCGGCTGGAAGCCGGTGTGCGCCGCGATGAAGTGGATGTGCGCCGGCCGGTACGGATGGCGCTCGGTGGCGCCGAGCAGTTCGCCGACCGGGCCGTCCGTCGGGATCGGGTAGTGCGCCGGGACGACCGTGCTGAAGCGGAAGCGCCCCTCCTCGTCGGTGGTGAACAGCCCGCGCCCGTTGCCTTGCGGCTGCGCCCCCGGCTGCTGCACGTCGTAGAAGCCGTTGCCGTCGGCCTGCCACACGTCCACCATCGCGCCCGCCAGCGGGGTGCCGTCCACCGACAGCACCCGCCCGGTCACCACGCACGGCTGCCCGGTGCCCATCATGTCGATCGAGTCGCCGAAGCCGCGCTCGGGCGAGTCGACCATGTGGAACGGGCCGAGCACGGTGGAGTCGGTGACCGGCTCACCGGCCGTGCCCGCGGCCTTGCGCTGGTTGATCGTCTCGACCAGCATCGACACGCCGAGGACGTCGGAGAGCAGGATGAACTCCTGCCGTGTGTCGTCGCACTTCTGCCCGGTGCGGGTCAGGAAGTCGACTCCCCACTCCCACTCCTCCATCGTGGGCTCGACCTCGCGGATGAAGTCGTGCAGATGGCGTGTCAGGCTGCCCAGGATCTCGCGCAGCCGCGGATCGGGCGTGCCGGCGAAGCTCTCCACGACCGCCGGGGTCGCGCTCTCTTCGGTGAAGTCCATCGTGGCTCCTTGTCAGTCCCGTCCCAGGATGCGCCGCAGCGCCCCGCCGAGCACGGACCGTGCCTCGGCCTCGTCGCCCGCCCCGCCCGTCTGCCGGAAGGCGACGTACAGGTCCGGGCGGACCAGCAGCACGCCGGTGTCGCCGGTCTCGCGCAGCCGCGCCCAGTCGCCGTAGGGGTCCTCGTAGTCCTGCCCGGGGCCGATCACGGCGGTTCCGATGTCCAGCCCCAGCTCGGCGCCGACGGCGCGGGCGGCCGCCACCCAGGTTTCGCCGCCGATGCCCGTGAGCAGCGTGAAGCGTCCGCGGCCGCCCAGGTCCAGGGTGGACAGGGCGCGGGTGCCCGCGGTCAGCCAGGCGTGCGGCAGCTTGGCGCCGGGGCGGCTGCTGGGCTGGTGGTGGAGTTCGGGGTCCCGGTCGAAACCGGGGTCCGCGGTGCCGTCGGGGACGACCGCCGCCGAGGAGTAGCGCTGGTTGAGCTCGACGCCGTGGGCGTTGAACTCGTAGCGCTTGAAGTCGATCGCCTCGCGCAGCCGCTGCCGGCGCTTCTCGCCGGCGGGCGAGGCCTCCTTGCGCGCCTCCATGTTGGCGACGAGCTGCTCCGGGCTCTGCGGGGCGAGCAGGTCCAGCGCCTCGAAGACCGGGGCGGTCTCGCCGATGGACTTGTTGGCGCGGGTGACGATCTGCTTGCCGACGGGGGCGCGTTCGGCGGTGTAGCTGTCGAGCAGCGACGGCGCCGCGGTGCCGTCGAGCACCAGCTTCAGCTTCCACGCCAGGTTGTAGGAGTCCTGGACGGAGGTGTTGGATCCCAGTCCGTTGGACGGCGGGTGCCGGTGCGTGGCGTCGCCCGCGCAGAAGACCCGGCCGCTGGAGTACGTCGTGGCGTACATCTCGTTGACCGTCCAGGACGAGGTGGAGCGGATCGTCACCGGCAGGTCGTCGTCGCCGATCAGCCGGCGGACCACCGACAGGGCGTACTCCTCGGTGAGGTCCGGCGGGGCGGCCTCGACGTCGTAGCCCCACACGATCAGCCACTCGTTCCACGGCTTGACGTTGCGCACCAGGCCCGCGCCGATGCCGCCGACCGTCGCCCCGGGGGTCAGGACCCAGTAGAGGGTGCCCGGCCGGTGGGCGGTCCAGCGGGACAGGTCGGCGTCGAAGAGGATGTTGATGCTCCCCGCCACCCCCATCCTGCCGTCCATCGGCAGGCCCGCGTCCTCGGCGACCTGGCTGCGGCCGCCGTCGGCGCCGATGAGGTACTTGGCGCGGATGGTGTACTCGTCGCCGCGCAGGGTGTCCTGCACGGTCACGGTCACGCCGTCCGCGTCCTGCACGAAGGACTTGTAGACGGTGCCGTAGCGCAGCTTGGTCCCGCGGGCGACGGCGGCGTCGACGAGCACCGGCTCCATGAGATGCTGCGGCATGTCGCACATGCGGGTCGGGCTGGCGAGTTCGTGCGCGGCCTGGACCAGCGGGTCGTTGCCCCAGGAGCGCAGGCGGCCCAGCTCCTCGCCCGCGATGCTGGTGCAGAAGACCGTGTTGTCCATCAGCGGCTGGGGTGTCGCCTTGGCGATCACCTCCTGCTCGACGCCCAGGTCGCGCAGGACCTCCATGGTGCGCTGATTGGTGATGTGCGCCCGGGGGGTCGCCGACAGGCGGTCGTACCGGGTCACGACGACGTTGGGGACTCCGTACGTGCTGAGGGCGAGCGCGGCGGTCGCCCCGGCGGGCCCGCTCCCCACGATCAGCACATCGGTTTCGATGCTCTCCATCAAAGCGGCTCCCTGACGGATAATTGAAATGGCAACGAAACGAATGGTGATCCCGCGGGAGGTTTTCGGCGTGTCTCAATCCGATACACCGCACGAGGCACTGCTGCTCGGTGCCTACCTGCGCGAGCGGCCGGAGGCGCGTGCGGTCGTCGCCGCCGACGGCAGGTCGCGGCTCGTGAGTGCCGAGGCCGCCAGAAGGCTCTCCGAAGAAGCCCTGGACCTGCTGGAACGGCGGGCCGGGGGCATGGTGAGGGACGGCCGCGCGGAGGGCTGCGAGCTGCCTCTGCCGGGCGGCGGCTGGTCCGCCCGGCTGCGCGCCGTGCAGGACGCCGGCGAGGTCATCGGCGCCGTGGCGGTCCTCACGCCCACCGGCGACGCGGGCACCCCGCCGCCCGTCGTGCCGGACCCGCGGCTGCCGGGGCTCGTCGGCGCCTCGGGGTCCTGGCGCTCCGCGGCGGCCCGTGCCGTGCAGCTCGGGCACTCACCCGGCACGCTGCTGATCGCGGGTGAGCCCGGCACCGGCAAGACCGGCGTGGCCCGCGCCGTGCGCCCGGACGCCGTCGAGCTCGACGCGGCCCAGGCCACCGCGGGGGCCGCGCACGAGTGGGTGGAGCGGCTGGCCGCCATGGACGCCCCGGTGCCGGTGCTCGTCCGGCACCTGGAGGCGCTGGACGCGGGCGCCGCCGCACTGCTGGTGGCACTGCTGGACCGCTTCCCCCGGATGCCGCTGACCGCCACCTCCACGCCGGGGGACCCGGTGGGCGGCGCGTGCGTGGACCGGCTCCTGGGACGGCTGGCGGCCCGCTCCGTGACACTGCCGCCGCTGCGTGAGCGCCCCGAGGACCTGCCGGGCCTGCTGGCCGCGCTGAGCCCGCGCCCCGCGCCCGGTTATCCGCCGCTGACCTGGACGGTGGAGGCCAGGCGGGTCCTGGAGCGGCACAGCTGGCCGGGGAACGTGGCGGAGCTGCGGCTGGTCGTGCGCGAGCTGGCCGACCGGCGCCGGCTGACGGCGCCGGTCCGCCCCGACGAACTGCCGGACGCCGTGCGCGGCGCGGCCGGCGGGCGCCGGCTGGGCAGTCTGGAGCGGGCCGAGCGCGACGCGATCCTGGACGCGCTGCGCACCCACGGCGGCAACAAGGCGCGCGCCGCGCAGGCGCTCGGTATCGCCCGTGCGACGGTCTACCGCAAACTGCGGAGCTACGGCATCCAGGGAATATAGTTTAGAATTCAACATGTTAGCCCGGCTGTACGCACGCCCCCCGCAGGAGGAGACCCCCATGACCACCCAGCTGGATGTCCGCCGCGCAGGACAGCGGTTCCACACCCGTGCGGGCTGGCTCGACTCGCACCACTGCTTCTCCTTCAGCCACCACTACGACCCGAAGAACACCCACTTCGGCCTGCTGCTGGTCTCCAACGACGACGTCGTCGCGCCCGGCACCGGCTTCGACACCCACCCGCACCGCGACATGGAGATCGTCACCTGGGTGCTCGACGGCGGCCTCGTCCACCAGGACTCCGAGGGCCACAACGGCGTGATCTACCCGGGCCTCGCCCAGCGCATGAGCGCCGGCACCGGCATCCTGCACAGCGAGAAGAACGACTCCTGGAAGATCACCGGCGGCGCCGAGCACAAGGACCCCGTCCACTTCGTGCAGATGTGGGTCTTCCCCGACGAACAGGGCATCAAGCCCGGCTACGAGCAGCTGGACATCAACGACGAACTCGCCCGCGGCGGCTGGGTCACCGTCGCCTCCGGCATGGACCGCGACCGCGACCAGCGCGCCATCTCCATCGCGCAGAAGCACGCCGCCCTGCGGGCCTCCCGCATGACCGCGGACCAGAGCCTCGCGCTGCCGACCGCGCCCTTCGTCCACGTGTACGTCGCCAAGGGCGAGGTCGCGCTGGAAGGCGCCGGCCTGCTGTCGAAGGGCGACGCCGTACGCGTCACCGGGTCCGAGGGCCAGCGGCTGACCGCCGGCGCCGAGGGCGCGGAAGTCCTGGTGTGGGAAATGGACGCCGCCGTCACCTTCGGGTGACGACGTGGTAGACCTGAGGGCCATGACCCGCACTCTCGCCCACGCGCCGATCATGGTCCTCAACGGTCCCAACCTCAACCTGCTCGGGCAACGGCAGCCGGAGATCTACGGCCCCGAGACGCTCGCCGACGTCGAGGCCCTCTGCGCGACGACGGCCGCGCGCCACGGCGGCTCCGTCGACTGCCGCCAGAGCAACCACGAGGGGCAGCTCGTGGACTGGATCCACGAGGCGCGCGAAGGGCACTGCGGGATCGTCATCAACGGGGCCGCCTATACGCACACCTCGATCGCGCTGCTCGACGCGCTGAACGTCTGCGAAGGACTGCCGGTGGTGGAGGTGCACATCTCCAACATCCACCGGCGCGAGTCCTTCCGGCACCACAGCTACCTCTCGCAGCGCGCCGACGGTGTCATCGTCGGCTGCGGCATCCAGGGCTACGCCTTCGCCGTGGAACGCGTGGTGTCGCTGCTCGCGGCGGCCTGAGCCCCCGGCGGTCAGGCCTCGCCCGGCCGCCAGTCCGGCCACTCGCCCGGGTGGTCGGCCCAGTGCACCTGCTGGGGATCGGACACATCGATGTCCGGGAACGCGTCGCGCACCCGCAGCTCGAACTCCTCGCGCTCCAGCTGCTGCCAGCCACGGCCGCGGAGGTGCACCCGCCGGTAGCGGTGGTCCTCCGCGAGCGGGGCGACGTCCACCTTGTGGGTTGTCTCCATGCCTCCAGGGTGCACCTGAGCGCGCCGGGCCGCAGGTCTGGCCACCACCACCTCGGCCGGGCGCAGCAGATGCCCGCCGACCCGGTAACCCGGGCGCACGACCTCCGCGCACACCGGGCCCTCCCCCTCCGCCCCGCCCGCGGTGCCCACCGCCTCGTGCCGCACCGGGTCGAAGGGGTCGCCCGGCGTGCCGAAGGACCGCAGGCCCAGCTCGCCGAGCCGGGTCTCCAGCACCTCCACGACCGCACCGAACCCCTGCGTCACCTCGCCCAGCTCCCTGGCCCGGTCCACCGCGTCCAGGACCGGCAGCAGGCCGCGCAGCACATTGGCGACGGCGATCTCGCGCACCGCCAGGCGGTCCCGGTGCACGCGCTTGCGGTAGTTGTCGTACTCCGCCTTCAGCCGCTTGAGGTCCGCCGTGCGCTCGGCCAGGCGCGCACGCAGCTCACCCGTCCCCTCCGGCGGGGCGGCGCCGTTCATCCCGTGCCCCCCTCCCGCTTGTCGTCGTCGACGATCTCGGCGTCCACCACGTCGCCGTCGCCGTCGTCGCCCGCGGCGGACGGCGGGGGTTCGGCCCCCTGGCCGGCGCCCGCGGACTCGGCCTGGGCCCGGGCGTACATCGCCGTGCCGATCTTCTGCGCCGTCGCGCTCAGCCGCTCGGTCGAGGTGCGGATGGCCGCCGTGTCGTCGCCCTCGGCCGCGAGCTTCTCCTTCAGGTCCGCGACCGCCGCCTCCGTCTCGGACCGCAGATCGGCCGGGACCTTGTCGGGGTTGTCGCGCAGCAGCTTCTCGGTCGAGTAGACCAGGCCCTCCGCGGTGTTGCGGGTCTCGGCGGCCTCGCGGCGCCTGTGGTCCTCCTCGGCGTACTGCTCGGCCTCGCGCATCATGCGGTCGATGTCGGTCTTCGGCAGCCCGGAGCCGCCCGTGACCGTCATCTTCTGCGTGGTGCCGGTCCCCAGGTCCTTCGCCGCCACGTGCATGATGCCGTTCGCGTCGATGTCGAAGGAGACCTCGACCTGCGGCACCCCGCGCGGCGCGGGGGGCAGCCCGGTCAGCTCGAACACGCCCAGCTTCTTGTTGTACGCCGCGATCTCGCGCTCGCCCTGGAACACCTGGATCTGCACCGACGGCTGGTTGTCCTCGGCCGTGGTGAAGATCTCCGAGCGCTTGGTCGGGATGGTCGTGTTGCGCTCGATCAGCTTGGTCATAATGCCGCCCTTGGTCTCGATGCCCAGGGACAGCGGGGTGACGTCGAGCAGCAGCACGTCCTTGACCTCGCCCTTGAGGACACCGGCCTGGAGACTCGCGCCGATGGCCACGACCTCGTCCGGGTTCACGCCCTTGTGCGGGTCCTTGCCCGTCAGCGACTTGACCAGGTCCGTCACCGCCGGCATCCGGGTGGAACCGCCGACGAGGATCACGTGGTCCACGTCGGAGACGTCGATCCGGGCGTCCTGCACCGCCTGGTGGAAGGGCGACTTGCAGCGCTCCAGCAGATCCGCGGTCAGCTGCTGGAACTGGGCGCGGGTCAGCTTCTCGTCCAGGTGCAGCGGACCCTCGGCGGACGCCGTGATGTAGGGCAGGTTGACGGTCGTCTCGGTCGACGACGACAGCTCGATCTTCGCTCGCTCTGCGGCCTCGCGCAGGCGCTGCAACGCCATTTTGTCCTGGGACAGGTCCAGCCCGTAGCCGCTCTTGAAGCGCTCGACGAGATGGTCCACGATGCGCTGGTCCCAGTCGTCGCCGCCCAGCTGTGTGTCGCCGTTGGTGGCCTTGACCTCCACCACGCCCTCGCCGATGTCGAGCAGGGACACGTCGAAGGTGCCGCCGCCCAGGTCGAAGACGAGGATCGTCTGGTCGTTCTCCTTGTCCAGGCCGTAGGCCAGCGCCGCGGCGGTGGGCTCGTTGATGATGCGCAGGACCTTGAGCCCGGCGATCTCGCCGGCCTCCTTGGTCGCGGTGCGCTGCACGTCGTCGAAGTACGCCGGGACGGTGATCACCGCGTCCGTCACGTCCTCGCCGAGGTACGACTCCGCGTCCCGCTTCAGCTTCTGCAGCACCCGCGCCGAGATCTCCTGGGCGGTGAAGCGCTTGCCGTCGATCTCGCCGGAGTCCGGGAACCGCCAGTCGGGGTCACCCATGTGCCGCTTGGCCGAGCGCGCCGTGCGCTCCACATTGGTCACGGCCTGGCGCTTGGCGATCTCGCCGACGAGGACCTCGCCGCCCTTGCCGAAGGCCACCACGGAAGGCGTGGTCCGCGCTCCCTCGGTGTTGGTGATGACGGTGGGCTCACCGCCCTCCAGCGCGCAGACCACCGAATTGGTGGTGCCGAGGTCAATACCGACCGGACGTGTCATGTCAGTCGCCTCCTCCCCTCCAGGGTGCGACGACGCGGGGCCGATCACCAGACGGCGGGGCCGGGCGGAGGAGGCCGCCCCCTTCCGGAATATTCGCGCTGTCGGTGACGGCGGGCGCTGCTAGCGTCGGCCAGATGTCCTCACTGAGTGCAGGAGTGATCCTCTTCCACGACCAACACCTCGCCGTGCACGACGACTTGACCCTGCCCCTGGCACCCGTCCCGCCGCGCGGCAACCCCGCGGCGGCAGCCCGGGAGGCGGCCCGCAGCGCCCTCGGCGTGGACGCCCGCATCGACGCCTCACCCTGCCTGGAGGTGCGCGCGACCGCGGGCACCGAGCTGTACTTCCGCGCCGCGGCACCGCCCCTGCCCGCCCCCGCCCCGCCCCGGCTGCTCACCCGGCAGGAGGCACTGCACCTGCCGCTCGCGCCGTGGACCGCGTGGGAGGCCATCCTGCGCTCCTGGGACGGGCCGCCCTGGTGGCGGGGCCGGCTCGTCCTGGAGGAGCCCGTCGGCCGGCCGCCCAAGCGGACCCGCGCCGGGGCAGTGATCATCCGCGACGGGCACATGCTGCTGATCCGTTACCGGCACCGCCGCGGCGACTACTACGAGATACCCGGCGGCGGCGTCGAGCCCGGGGAGACCCCGCAGGCCGCGGTCGTGCGCGAGCTCGCCGAGGAGACCGGGCTCACCGGCACCGTCGGCCGCGAGATCGCCCGTGTCGACCGGGTCCACCGCGGCTCGCACCCGGGCCACTACTTCCTCGTCGAGGTCGCCGGCACCATCGGCCCGCGGTCCTCCCTCGACCTGGAGAAGGGCGCCGCCCCGGTCTGGGTCCCCGTCGCGGACCTGCGGCACCTGCCCCTGTGGCCCAAACGGCTCGGCTGGCGCATCGCCCACTGGCACGACGCGGGCTGGCCGCAGCAACCCGCCGAGTTCTGCGACTCGCTGCTCGACCTCGAGGTGCCCTGCGACTGGTGATCGCCCGGCGGAAAACGCGGGGCGCGGGGCCGCGCGCGGTGGCAGGATCACCGGCATGACACACATCGTCCTGGTCCAGGGGGACATCACCGAACAGGCTGTGGACGCCGTCGTCAATGCCGCCAACTCCTCGCTCCTGGGCGGTGGCGGCGTCGACGGCGCGATCCACCGCCGCGGCGGTCCGCAGATCCTGGAGGAGTGCCGCGCACTGCGCGCCTCCCACTACGGTCGCGGACTGCCGACCGGGCAGGCCGTCGCCACCACCGCGGGGCGGCTGCCCGCCCGCTGGGTCATCCACACCGTCGGCCCGGTGTGGTCGGCCACGGAGGACCGCTCGGCGCAGCTGGCCTCGTGCTACCGGGAGTCGCTGCGCGTGGCGGACGAGCTGGGCGCCCGTACGGTGGCGTTCCCGGCGGTCTCCACGGGGGTGTACGGCTGGCCGCTGGAGGGTGGGGCGCGGATTGCGCTGGAGACTGTGCGGGGGGTGCGGGGGGCGCGGGGCGCCCTGGAGGAGGTGCGGTTCGTGCTCTTCGACGAGCGTGCCTACGCGGTCTTCGAGGCCGTCCTCTCGGCAGGCTGATCCTGCCAGGTTTTTCCCCCGCCCTCCCGCCCGTGTGCCCTGTGAAGTCTGGGCGCCCCGACGCGCGTTGTTGGGGGGCCGGGTTCGGGGCCTCCGGGGCTGCCATTCTGGACAGCACATTTAGGTGCCTCAGGCACTCGGATTGATCGCTCCGGGTTGTGCACCCAAATATGCTCCACAGTCCAGAACGCCACCCCTACGACCCCGCCCCCTCCGTAGTTGCATGCGCCTGATCCCCGGTGGGTGGGCGAGGAGGCGGTCCGGGGTCGCTGCAAGTGCTCATTTGAACCCCCACCGGCCGAAAGTCGCCCCAACGACCCCGGGAGGGGGTGCGCCGGGGTCCGCCCGCAGGGGACGAGCGGAGACCGCGGTGCGCAACACGTTGGCGTAGACCGCGAGCCCCGAGGACGGACTCCGGAGCGGCGCCGACCTCCACAACGCACGCAGCGCAGGGCCCGCACTTACCGCGCCGGGCACACGGGCGGGAGGGCGGGGAAAAACCCAGGCAGCCAGCGCAGCGCGGCGTTACCGGAGGGCCAGGACGGAGTCCACCGTGTCCGCCTCCGCGGCGGACTTGTCCTCGCGATACCGCAGCACACGGGCGAACCGGAGCGTGACCCCCGCGGGATAGCGGGAGGACCGCTGCAGCCCGTCGAAGGCGATCTCGACGACGAGCTCGGGGCGGACGCGGACGATCCAGCCGTCGTCGCTGACGGCGAGCTCCTGCAGGCGTTCGGTCTGCCACGCGAGCATCGCGTCCGTGAGGCCCTTGAAGGTCTTGCCGAGCATCGCGAACGTGCCGTTGGGGCGCCGGGCGCCGAGGTGGAGGTTGGAGAGCTTGCCGGTGCGGCGGCCGTGGCCCCATTCGGCGGCGAGGACCACCAGGTCCAGGGTGTGCACAGGTTTCACCTTGAGCCACGCGGCGCCGCGCCGCCCCGCGCTGTAGGGGGCGTCGAGGGCTTTGACGACGACGCCTTCGTGGCCGCGTTCCAGGACCTGCGTGGCGAACTCCCGTGCCGCCTCGCGGGTGGCGGGGTCGGCCGGGTCGGCCGCGACCAGGCGCCGGACGCGGCGGGGGCCGGGGGCGATGCGGGCCAGTTCGGCGTGGCGTTCCGCGGTGGTCAGGTCCAGCAGGTCGCGGCCGTCGACGGACAGGAGGTCGAAGAAGACGGGTGCCACCGGCAGGGCGGCCCGGGCGGTGGCGACGTCGAGGCGTGAGCCGACGCGGGAGGAGGTCTCCTGGAAGGGGCGCGGGCGGCCGTCGTCGCCGAAGGAGATGACCTCGCCGTCGAGGACGGCCTCGTCCACCGCCAATTCCAGGGCGGCGGTGACGACTTCGGGCAGCCGGTCGGTGATCTCGTCCAGGGTGCGGGTGTAGACGCGGACGCCGGGGCCGGTGCGGTGCACCTGGACGCGGATCCCGTCGAGTTTCTCCTCCAGCGCGCAGGGGCCGAGGCGGTCCAGGGCCTCGTCCACGTCCTTGGCGGTCTGGGCGAGCATCGGCTGCACCGGGCGCCCGACCTCCAGACGGAACGCGGCCAGGGCGTCCGGCCCGTCCGCCAGGACCGAGCGCGCGACCGCGCCCAGCGAGCCGCCGAGCATGACCGCCCGCCGTACGTCCTCCGCGGGTGCTCCGGCGGCGGCCGCGAGCCCTTCGACGGCCAGGGCGTCGAGTGCCCCCTGCCGCAGTTCCCCGCCGATCAGCCCGAGCAGGAACGCCTGCTCCTCGCGCGTGGCCGCGCCCATCAGCTCCGCCACGAGGCGTTTGCGCTCCGCGGTGGCGCCCTTGCCGGTCACCGCGGCGATCCGGTCCAGGGTGCCGTGCACCTCGGCGACGGTCAGACGGGGCTCGGCGGCCGGCTCGTGGCGTTCGCGCAGGGTGCTCCAGCCGACGCCCGTGCGGCGCTGCGGAAGCCGCCCCGCGATGTACGTGATGACCACGGGCGCCTCGTCGGGGTCGGCGGCCGTCAGCAGGCGGGCGAGCGCCGCGACCTTCTCCGACCGGGCGGACGTGGCCGCGATCTCCTGGGACGTACGCGCGATCTCCGCGAGCAGCATGGCTCCATGGTCGCCCAGAGGCGGCCCCGGCGCAGCGGTCCCCGCGGTTCCCGCGCGGTCACGCGGCCCGGCTGCCGTCCGCCATCTGCCGGCGCTGCACCAGCCGTGAGATGTCGCCGCCGGTGACGATGCCGACCGGGCGGCCGCCGTCCACGACCACCACGCGCACGCCCGCGGCGCCGGACCGCAGGTGCTCCAGGGCGTCGCTGACGAGCTCGTCCGGGGAGCCGGTGGTGACCTGGGACAGCGGGACGGCGACGTCGCGGACCCGCACCTCGGCGCGGCGCTCGGCCGGCACGGAGGTCAGGCGCCGCACCGAGACCAGCCCGGACAGCCGGCCGTCGAAGTCGAGCAGCGGCAGCACCGAGTGCCGGGAGCGCAGGGCGACCTCGTCGATGAAGCGGTCCACGGCCAGCCAGTCGGAGCCGGTGGCCACCGGGGAGGACATCGCGTCCCCGAGGCGTACGCCGCGCAGGGCGGAGCCGATGACGGCGCGCTGCCGTTCGGCGCCCGCGGTGAGGGCCATGAACAGCCCGACGAGCGCCAGCCACAGGCCGCCGGGGACGCCGCGGGCGAACGCCAGCCAGCCGCCGAGGACCAGCAGCACCCCGACGACCTGCCCGCCGCGGCCCGCGGCGCGGTCGGCGCGGTCGCGGTCCCCGGTCCGCCACCACAGCAGTGCCTGGAACACCCGTCCGCCGTCCAGCGGCGCCGCGGGCAGCAGGTTGAAGACGCCGAGGAGCAGGTTGGCCCAGCCCAGCCAGACCAGCAGCGCCCCGGGGACGGAGCGGTGGGTCGCCTCCGCCACGCCGATGCCCGCGCCGAGCGCGACGCCTCCGATGACGAGACTGGCCAGCGGCCCGCTGACCGCGACCAGGAAGGCCGTGCCCGCCGAGGTGGGCCGGTCCATGCGCGTCATGCCGCCCATCGCCCACAAGGTGACGTCCTGCACGGAGATGTGCTTGCGCAGGGCCGTCCTCGCGTGCGCGATCTCGTGCACGAGCAGGCTCGCCATCAGCAGGACCGCGCCCACGGCGGCCGCCAGGGTGTAGACGCCGGCGGACAGCCCGGGGATCCACGCGGGCAGGGTGTCACGGCCGAGCCCGTACGCGAGCAGCACGACGAGTACGGGGACGCTCCAGTGCATCCGCAGCGGTACCCCGTAGACCTGTCCCATCCGGATCGAGCCGTTCATGACACATGACCCCTTCGGGAGCCCCTTCCAGTGTCACTCCGTACGGGCCGCGGTGGCGCGGTGTTCCTGGGGGCTGATCCCGCGCACCCGCTTGAAGGCGGCGCTCAGCGCGAAGGGGCTGCCGTAGCCGACCCGGCGGGCGACCGCGCCGAGGGTGGCGTCCGGTTCGCGCAGCAGGTCCGCGGCGAGCGTGAGACGCCAGCCGGTCAGATAGGCCATCGGGGGTTCGCCGACGAGTTCGCCGAAGCGGCGGGCGAGTGCCGCCCGGGAGACACCGGCCTCGGCGGCCAGCCCGGCCACCGTCCAGGGGTGCGCGGGGTTGTTCTGGAGCAGGCGCAGCGCCCGGCCCACCACGGGGTCGGCGAAGGCCCGGTACCAGGCGGGGGCCGACGGCCCGCGCCGGGCGAACCAGGTGCGCAGCACCGAGATCAGCAGGAGGTCCAGCAGCCGGTCCAGGACCGCCTCCTGCCCCGGTTCGTCCTTGACGATCTCCTCGGACAGCAGCGCGGGCAGCGGGCTCTCCCAGTCGCCGGCGGGGAGCACGAGCAGCGGGGGCAGGGCGTCGAGCAGGCGGCGGCCGACCTCGCCGCGCAGCTGGTACGTGCCGACAAGCATGACGTCCGCACCGTCGGCCTGGTTGCCCCAGGTCCGTACGCCCAGCGCCATGGTGTCGGCCAGGTCGTGCCCGTCCGCGGTGCGGCACACCTCGCCGGGCAGGATCCACGCCAGCGGTGCGGTCGTGGGCCGGTCGGCGACGGTGTACGGGGCCGGGCCGCGCGCGACGGCGACGTCACCGGGGCCGAGCCGTACCGCTTCGCCCTGCTCGGGCACGATCCACGCCCCGCCCCGTGCGACCGTCATGACGCACAGCGGGGTGCGGTCCTCGATCCGTACCGACCACGGCGGTTCCATGACCATGCGCAGCAGGAACGCGCCCCGCGCGCGGGGTCCGTCCAGCAGACCCGTCAGTGCGTCCATACGGGTCAGCGTAGACGCTCGCGCATGGAGAGGAGCGGATCGGCCATGGTGCGTCTCACTGGGCGGCCGCTTCACTGAGGGCATGACGCAGAATTCCGTATCGGACCTCGCACCCACCGCCCTCGTCCTCGGCGGCGCTGGCAAGACCGGCCGCCACGTCGCCCGGGCGCTGACCGCCCGCGGCCTCGCGGTGCGCACCGCCTCCCGCTCCGGCGAACCGCCCTTCGACTGGGCGGACCGCGCCGGCTGGGAGGCCGTGCTCGACGGCGCGAGCCTCGCCTACCTCGCCTACCACCCCGACATCGGCGACCCGGGAGCCGCCGCCGCGCTCGGCGACTTCGCCGCGCTCGCCGCCGCGAGCGGAGTGCGCCGCCTCGTCCTCCTGTCCGCCCGCGGCGAGGACCTCGCCCGGCCGGCCGAGGACGCCGTGCGCGGCGGCGGCGTCGACTGCACGGTGATCCGGGCCAGTTGGTTCTCCCAGAACTTCACCGAGGGCCTGTTCCTCGACGGTGTCCGCGACGGCGAGATCGTCTTCCCGGCCGGCGCGGTCGGCGAACCCTTCGTCGACGCACGGGACATCGCCGACGTCGCGGTGGCCGCGCTCACCGGCGACGGGCACACCGGCCGCACCTACGAGGTGACCGGCCCGCGCCTGCTCACCTTCGCCGAAGCCGCGGCGGAGATCGCTGCCGCCACCGGCCGCGCCGTCCGCTACACCGCCGTCGCGCCCCGCGCGTACGGTCCGCGACTCGCCGCCCTCGGGCTGCCGGACGAGACGGTCGGCTTCCTCACCCAGCTCTTCGGCGAACTGCTCGACGGGCGCAACGCCCACCTCACCGACGACGTCGCGCGGGTCCTCGGCCGCGCCCCGCGCGACTTCCGGGACTTTGCCCGCGAGGCCGCCGCCGCGGGGGTGTGGGACCGCTGACGTCACGGTGTCGTCCGCCGGTCAGGGCCGCACCGCCGTACCTGGCGGGAAGCGCGCGGCCCGCCGGCCGGCGGGGGAGCGGCCCGGAGCCGGCCGGTGCGGGCGAGTGGTACCGCTTGCTGTGCGGCGGACCTGGTGCGGTCGTGACGCGGGGGAACGGTGGGGCGGCCGTGAACCCGCCCTGAGCCGGGGCGAGTTCCGGCCGCCGGGGCCCGGCCGGATGCGGACGTGTTCCTTCCGGCCAGAGGCACGGGGGCTCGGCCATTCCTGTGGGAATTCCATGGGGATTCTGTACGCGTCCTGTGACGCATGGTGTCGTGTACGCGACACCGGACGGGGAGCAGGACCCGGTGTCGGCCATCCTTCGACGACCGGAAGGAAACCCCTCAATGACGTTACGTGCGATCACCCTCAGCGGTGTCGCCGCCGCATCGCTTCTCAGCCCCCTGGCCTGGGAGCCGAACGGTGCGACACCGCCCCCGCCCGACCGCATCGTCATCGACGTCGCCACCGTGAACGGCTCGGGATGCCCCGCGGGCACGGCCGCCGTGGCCGTCTCGCCGGACAACGAGGCGTTCACCGTCACGTACAGCCAGTACGTGGCCCAGGTGGGCGTCGGCTCCAAGCCGACCGACTTCCGCAAGAACTGCCAGCTCAACCTGAACGTGCACGTGCCGCAGGGCTTCACCTACGCGATCGCCGCGGCCGACTACCGGGGCTTCGCACACCTGGAACGGGGCGCCTCCGGCGTGGAGAAGGCCAGTTACTACTTCCAGGGCTCGCCCGACACCAGCGCCATCAGCCACACCTTCCGCGGCTCCCTGGACGACAACTGGCAGGCCACCGACAGCGTCGACGTCGCGGCCCTGGTCTGGGCGCCCTGCGGCGAACTCCGCAACTTCAACATCAACACCGAACTGCGGGTCGCCGCCGGCACGTCCGACCCCTCCCGCACCACGAGCTTCATGACGATGGACTCGACGGACGGCAGCATCAGGACCACCTACCACCTCGCGTGGAAGGTGTGCCCCGCAAGCTGACGGACCGGGCCCCGGCGCACTCCCGGCCGGGGCCCGACCCGGCTGCCCGGCAGCCGGGTCAGCTCCCGCGGACGCGGCGGGCCTCGGCCACGAGCGGCGGGGGCAACTCCGGCCCCGCGCACGCGTAGTCGATCAGCAGGTTCCGGTAGGCGGTGTTCACGAGCTCCGGCGCCAGGGCGATCAGGGCCCTCAGGTCGTCGGACGAGCCGGACAGACGCGTGCGGTAGGCGGCGCCGGCCGCACGCAGGGAGATTTCGTGGGGCTCGTGTTCCAGGCCCCGTTCGACGAGGGCCGCGGCCGCGGCGAAGTCGCCCTGCTCGGCGCGTACGTCCGCCAGGTCGAGGTGGAGCGACCAGTTGGCGGGCTCCAGGGCCAAGGCGCTCTCGAAGGCGGCCGCGGCCCGGTCCAGGTCGCCCATCGCGCGCCAGGTGGCCGCCCGGGCGACCTCGGTCCACATGACCCGCTCGACGGCATCGGCGCGGTCGCACAGGGCGAAGGCCAGGTCGTGGCGGCCGCAGGCCCGGGGCAGCCGGGCCATGGCCGCCAGCGACTCCGGGACGGGATGCCGTTCGGACACCACGTCGAGGGCGTGGAACCAGGGCGCGAACCGTTCCCGCATCGCGTCGGTGTCCAGGTCGGGGCCGTGGTCCAGGCTTCGCAGGCACGCCTCGGCCAGCGCCTCGGCGCTCACCGCGCCGAGGAAACGCGCGTCGCCGAACCAGGGCGCGGCACCCCACGCCACGTCGGGCCGCACACCTGTGACCGAGCCGAGGGCCATCGCGGCGTCGTCCATCTCCCCGTCGAGGAAGAAGAAGTACGCCCGCGCCGGCACGGAGCGCAGGGAACCGTCCCCTTCGAGGCGCTCCTTCAGCTCCGGGCGCCGGTCCCGCCACAACTCCGCGAGGGCCGCATAGGGCTCCGGCGCCGCCGGTGCGGAGGCCATGGCCCCCACCAGTAGCGCCACGGCGGCGACCGGGTCTCCGCCGCAGTGCGCCATCACTCCGGCGAGACCGACTCCCGCCGCCACTGACCGATTCGACATCGCCCGAGAATATCCATGGCCAAAGGCTCCGCGACCCGGGTGGGTTCCTTCCCGGCGCACTCGCGCGGGTGCGGGCTGCCACAATCCGGAGGCGCAGGAATGAACGTGGTGTGGGCGGCAACGGCGTGGGAATCACGGCGGTTCGACGCGGCGGAGAGGAACTCGCATGCGACCGAGCTGGAGGACCGGTTCGACGCGCTGCGTTCCCGAGGCGAGGGGTACCTCGAAGTCCGTCGTCCGGGCAGCGGATTTCCCTTGCTGGCCCTGGGCTTTCGGGGTGAGCACGCGGTCGTCCATCTGTTCCGTGACGCCGAGGAGACGTTCCTGCTCGCCGGGGACGGCACGGTGGGGGGCGATGCCGTGGTGGAGGTCCCCGTCATGGACGACCTGGCCGCCTTCGGCGGCGACTTCGTCCTCGCCGTCGATCGCGCGTGGGCCGTCGTGCGTGACTTCGTGCGGACCGGGGCGGTGGGGGATCCGGGCGAGTGGTGCGAGCTGTGAGGAGTTCCTTTCAGGCGGCCGTGATCGCGCCCGCCACCAGGGCCGGTTCGTCGATCTGGACGTAGTGGCCGGCCCGCAGGAGGAGCCGCAGTTCGCTGTGCGGGAAGAGGACGGCGAACTGGCGGGCCACGCGGGCGTTCAGCCAGCGGTCCCGGGCGCCGAAGACGACGCGGACGCGCGGCTGGAAGTCCTGGAGTTCCGGGATGCGCCGGCGGCGGCTCAGCATCGCCCGCGGCAGTTCGGCGTTCAGGCGCCAGAAGGCCGGTCGGGCGGCCGGGAACTCCTCGTACAGGAGCGCCACGCTGGCCTCGCGCACCACGGGGTCGCGGATGAACGAGCCGACCTGCCAGGCGAACAGGCGCCGGTCCAGGTCGGGGCGGCGCCGGGCGACGGCGCGGGCCCCGGCGCGCAGCAGCGGCGTCGAGTAGAGCGCGATCGCCGGCGGCCGCCGTAGGGAGGGCGTCCAGTGGTAGTAGGTGTTGAGCAGGACGAGCCGGGCGACGCGGCCGGGGTGGGCGAGTGCCCAGTCGATCGCGGGCGGGCCCGAGGCGTCGTGCGCCACGAGGATCAGCCGGCGGTCGCGGAGCCCGGTGGCCGGGGAGTCCGCGACGGCGGCGAGGTCGGCCTCCTGCTCGGCGACGCAGTAGGGGTGGCCGGGCGGCTTGTCGGAGCGTCCCCAGCCGAGGAAGTCGAAGCGGACGACGGGCGCGTGGTCCCTGAGGTGCGGCATGAGACGGTCGTAGAGACGGCAGCTGTCGGGGAAGCCGTGCATCAGGACGACGGGAGTGCCCGTGCCGCGGGAGACCTCGGCGTAGAGCAGGTGGGGGCCGCGGGAGACGGCGGGTGTCTCGGTGCCAGGGGCCATGGCGATCTCCCCTCGGCCGCGTCGGTGGGCCCTTTGTTCAGCTTAGCGCTCCGCGCCCAGGGGGTTGTGGGAGCGCTCCCAAAGGGCCATGATGCCCGCATGACCTCACCGGTGGCCATTCGCCCCTACCGCCCGGAGGACCGGGACGACCTCTACGACATCTGCGTGCGCACCGGCCATGAGGGCGGCGACGCCCGCGCCCTGTACGCGGACCAGGACCTGCTGCCCGACATCTTCGCCGGCCCGTACGCGCACCTGGAGCCGGACCTCGCCTTCGTCGTGGACGACGGGACGCGCGTGGTCGGCTACATCGTCGGCGCCGCCGACACCGTGGCCTTCGTACGGCGCTTCCGCGACGCCTGGCTGCCGGTCGTCTCCGACCGCCACCCGCGGCCGAAGGGCGTGCCGGTGACCGCGGACGAGGAGATGGCCCGGCTGCTGCACTGGCCCGAGCGGATGGTCGTGCCCGAACTCTCCGAGTACCCGGCGCATCTGCACATCGACCTGCTGCCGGAGTACCAGCGGGCGGGCTTCGGCAGGAAGCTGATGGCGCGTCTGCTCGCCGCGCTCGCGGCGCGTGGCGCGGATGCCGTGCACCTGGGCATGGTCACGGCGAACACCCCGGCGCGCGCCTTCTACGACCGCCTCGGATTCCACGAGATCCCCGTCGTCGACCCCGGTCCGCTGACCTACCTGGGGCGGAGGACGGACGACCCGGTGCGCTGAGGTGAGGGGGCGTTCCGCACGCGGTCTAGAAAGCGCTTGCACCTGCGGGTAGGGTCCACGACGGCCCACCAGCGGCCGGAGAGGAGCCACCCCCGTGACGCGTTCCGCGCCCCCGCACCCCTTCGCCCTGCCGCCCGAGGACCGGGACCTGAGCCCGCACACCGGATGGACCCGGGCCCACTGGGAGGCCGTCGCCGACGGGCTGCTCGTGGCCGTCGCCCCGCACGCCACCCCGGGCCGCGCGCTGTACCACCTGCCCGGCGGCCGCCCCAGCAGCTCCGGCGTGCGCTCGGACGGACTGGAGGGCTACGCCCGGACCTTCCTGCTCGCCGCGATCCGCGTCGCGGGAGCCGGCGGCGCCGACCCCGACGGGCTCCTGGACCGCTACGCCGACGGCCTGGCCGCGGGCACCGCCCGCCCCGGCGGCGACGGACCCGAGGACTGGCCGGTCGTCACCGACCGCAGCCAGCCCCTGGTCGAGGCCGCGTCGATCGCCCTCGCCCTGCGCCTGACCCGCGCCCAACTGTGGGACCGCCTCGACGACGCGGTGCGCGAGCGCGCCACCGCGTGGCTGTCCCGCGCGGTCACCGCCGAACCCTGGGCCTGCAACTGGGAGCTGTTCCCCGTCACCGTCGCCGGATTCCTCGGCGACAAGGACGCCGTCACCCGGGGCCTGGACGGCATCGAGCGCTGGTACGTCGGCGACGGCTGGTACACCGACGGCGACCGCCGCGCTTTTGACTACTACAACGGCTGGGCCCTGCACCTGTACCCCGTGCTGGAGGCCTGGCTCTCCGGCGACGCCGACCGCCTCGACCGCTACGGCGAGCGGCTGCGCGTCCACCTCGCCGACTACGCCCGGCTCTTCGGCGCCGACGGCTCGCCCGTGCACCAGGGCCGCTCCCTCACCTACCGCATGGCCACCGCCTGCCCCCTGTGGCTCGGCGCCCTCACCGGCCACACCCCGCTCGCCCCGGGGACCACGCGGCGGCTGGCGTCCGGCGCCCTGCGCCACTTCCTCGACCGCGGCGCGGCGGGACCCGGCGGGCTGCTGTCGCTGGGCTGGCACGGACCGTACGCGCCCGTGCTCCAGGGCTACTCCGGCCCGGCGTCCCCGTACTGGGCGAGCAAGGGCTTCCTCGGGCTGCTGCTCCCCGCGGACCACGAGGTGTGGACGGCCGGCGAGGAGCCCGCGCCCGCCGAGCGCTCCGACGCCCTGACCGCGCTGCCCGCGCCCAACTGGCTGCTGCAGTCCACCGTCGCGGACGGTGTCGTGCGCCTGCACAACCACGGCAGCGAGGACGTCCGCTGGGACCCGCACTACACCCGCCTCGCGTACTCCAGCGCGACGGCCCCGGTGTCCGCCGCGGACCCGCCCGACAACCACTTCGGCCTCGTCCGCCCCGACGGGTCGGTCACCGCGCGGACCGGGATCGTCCCGCTCGGCGCGGGCCGGGGCTGGGCCGCCTCGCGCTCCGTCGCCGGTGAGGAGGGCGACGTGCACGGGCGTGTCGTCGCCGTCGTCCTGGCGCGCGGCGCCGCCGAGGTCCGCGTCCACCTGGTCACCGGTGCCGGTCCGGGCACGGCCGTACGGCAGACCGGCTGGGCGGCGGGAGAGGGGCTGCGCTCGGAGCTGCTGCCGCTGCACGGGCTCGCCGACGCCCCCGCGCTGCCGCCCGCCGCCACCGCGTGCACCCCGCACGCCGTCGTCCCGGCCGCCGCCGGGGTCACCACCGGGGACGGACGGTCGCGCGGCGACCTCTTCGTGTGCGCCGCGCGGCTGACCGGCGCGCCGGAGCCGGAACCGCTCTCCGCGCTGGTCCGGACCGAGGTGCGCGCCGGCTCCGCGGGGCACGAGGTGGCCGTCGTCTGGGCGGACGGGGCGACGCACCGCGCGCGCCTCACCCCGGACGGCGCGATCGTGGAATCCTCGCTCCCGGACGGTCGTTGAGGCGGGCATGAGCGATACGGAACTGCTGCGACTGCTCGCCGAGACCAACGGGGGCGTCCTGGTGACGATCAAGCGGGACGGCCGTCCCCAGCTGTCCAACGTCAACCACCACTACGACCCGGCGACCCGCGTGCTGCGGGTCTCCCTCACCGACGACCGCGCCAAGACCCGCAACCTGCGGCGCGACGCCCGGGCGAGCTACCACGTGACCACCCCCGACCGCTGGGCGTGGACCGTCGCCGAGGGCACGGCCGAACTCACCCCCGTCGCCGCGGACCGGAATGACGCGACCGTCGAGGAACTCATCGACCTCTTCCGGGCCGTGCAGGGCGAGCACCCCGACTGGGACGACTACCGCCGCGCCATGGTCGAGGACAAACGCCTGGTCCTGAAGCTGCATGTGGAGCGCGCCTACGGCCAGCCCCGCGCCGCGGGATAGCCACACCGGGTCCGCGCCCCGTGACAGGACGTGTACGCAACGGAGAACGGGGCGCGGAACTGGAATGACCGATGTAGGAGTTGTCGCTGTACATACTGGTGCTGCCGGGACCCACGGTCACGGCGCGACCGTGACCGCCGACTACAGGGAGGTGCCGTGACCGGCTCCAGTCCGAAGCGTTCTCCGCTCGCCCGTCTCATCCCCGCTTTCGGAGACAATCCCTACGGGGAAAGGATGGAGCGCATCCAGCGGTCGCCCCACTTCGCCGACGGCGTCTTCACGAACCCGGTGAGCGCCAGGACGGCGCCCTCGGGTTCCATGCTGCGTTTCGCCCGTTCGTACTTCCGCAAGGAGGACCGGGTGCGCCGCGCCCCGGCCGGCGACATCCCGCTGTACGGGTCCACCCTGGCGGACCTGGCGGCACCGCCCGCGTCCGGCCTGCGGCTCACCTGGATGGGCCACTCCACGGTCTGGACCGAGATCGACGGGCACCGCGTCCTTTTCGACCCTGTCTGGGGTGAGCGCTGCTCCCCCTTCTCCTTCATCGGGCCGAAGCGGCTGCACCGGCCCCCGGTCGCGCTGCGGGAACTGGGCGAGGCCGACGCCATCGTGATCTCGCACGACCACTACGACCACCTCGACATGCCCACGATCAAAGCACTGGCCGGTACGGGCACGCGCTTCGTGGTCCCGCTCGGCGTCGGGGCGCACCTGGAGCGCTGGGGCGTCCCCGCGGACCGGATGACGGAGCTGGACTGGCACGAGTCCACGCAGGTCGGCGGCCTCACCCTGACCGCGACGCCCGCCCGGCACTTCTGCGGCCGGGCCATCCGCAACACCCAGCACACCCTGTGGGCCTCCTGGGTCGTGGCCGGACCCGAGCACCGGGTCTACCACAGCGGCGACACCGGCTACTTCCCCGGATTCGCCGAGATCGGCGCCTCCTACGGCCCCTTCGACGCCACGATGGTCCAGATCGGCGCGTACAGCGAGTTCTGGCCCGACATCCACATGACGCCGGAGGAGGGGATCCGCGCCCACGGCGACCTGCGCGGCGAGCTCATGCTGCCGATCCACTGGGGCACCTTCAACCTGGCGCCGCACCCGTGGGAGGCACCCGCGGAGGGCACGGTCGCCGCCGCTCGCGCCGCCGGCGCGCGCGTCGCGGTGCCCCGCCCCGGCGAGCCCTTCGAGCCCGCCGCCGGACTGCCCCTCGACCCCTGGTGGCGGGCGGTCGCCACGGGCGGCGCGGGCCGCGCCTGGCCCGCGCTCGCCGAGGGGCCCGGTACGGCGGCCCCGCACGCGGACACCGCCACGGCGTAGCCGGCCCGGCGCCCCGACCGCCGGCCGGGGCCGTGGTGACCGCCCCGGCCGCGGCGGTCCCGGGGCCGGGGCGGGTCAGTCGTCGAGGCCCCAGAACGGCCCGCGCATACCCACGTCCGCGAAGTAGGAAGCGGCCGAGGCGGGGTCGCGCCGGACGTACCCCGGCTCCATGCGGCCCGCGTACCAGCCGCGGGCGAGCCGCCACAGGGTGGGCAGGTCCATGAGGTAACCGGGTGTCAGCCCGGTGTCCTCCAGCCAGTCGTGGACACATGCGGCGGAGCAGAAGAGGCGCTGGTGGGCGCAGGCGTGCACCACGTCGTCCCAGATGTGCCGCACCGGCGTGAGGAAGTGGGCCACCTGGTCGCCCGGGGGCGGGGCCTGCCGCCCGACCACCCAGGCGTGCGGAGTGCCGCACGCCGGGCAGCGGGTGGCGACCAGGACGTCCGGCTCGTCGGTGAGCAGGTGCGGGACGGCGAAGGAGTCCCAGGCGCAGCCGCCCCACCACAGCGTGCCGCGGCCCATGACCGAGAAGCCGAGCGGTACGGACGCGAAGGGGTGTGCCATGACGATGCGTTCGGGCTCCCGCGGGTCGAGGACCAGGTCGCGGTGGTCGTGCAGGGCGTCCAGCGCGCTTCGTACGCCGGAGGAGGGCAGGCCGGTCCGGGCCGCGAGGTCCGCGACGGTGGGGGCGCCGCCCGTGGCGGCGAAATGGGCGTAGACCGCCGTGCGGACGCTCTCGGTCCGCGCCACTTGTGATGCGGTGGCGGGTGCGTTCATCGCTGCTCCTGACGTCGACGGGGCCGGCCCGTCCAGCCTGCACCCGCGGGGACGCCGCCGGACGGCCGTTCGGTTGTCCGGCGGCGCCCCGCAGCCGTCAGTGGCCGCCGGTGAGAGAGGAGAAGGTGAACGAGAACGACGCGGGGGCGGCGTCCAGGCGGTACTGCGGGAGCACGCCGGGACCGCAGGACTGGCTGCCGATGCCCTGCTGGCCGTGGTCGAGGTTGACCCACAAGGTGTCGCCCGGCACGAGTGCGGTCGTGTGCGCGGCGGCGTCCAGCTGCTCGGTCGTCCAGTGCCGGGCCGTGAACCAGAAGGGCGGCGCGCCCTCGACGGCCAGCCCCGTGCCGTCCTCGCGGCGCAGCCGCAGCCACCGCACGTCGGCGCGGGCGCCGTTCTCCTGCGGGCGGACGTAGGGCGTCTGCAGTGCGTCGACCGACGCGGTGTGGCGGCCGATGCGGGACGCGGCGCGCGTGTCGGGGTAGGCCTCGCCGGGGCCGCCGCCGTACCACTCGGCCGACGTCAGCGTGGAGCAGAGGCCGAGGCGCACGCCGAGCCGGGGCAGCGGCAGCGGCCACACGCCCTCGGGGGTGACGTCGACCTCCAGGCGCAGCCGGTCGCCGTCGGCGGTCCAGCGGTAGACGGTGCGCAGCCCGAACGCCTTGGCGGCCGGGGCGACCCGGGTCCGCACGGTCAGTCCGCCGTCCTCCACGGCGACCTCGTCGACGCGGTGCCGCATGCGGTGCAGTCCGGCCTCGCGCCACAACTGCCCGTAGCGCTCGTCGGGCTGCCAGGGGGCGCCCTCGTCGTTGTCGGTCGGGGCCCGCCACACGTCGAGCCGGGGACCGGAGACCGCGTAGCCGTCGATCAGCCGCAGCTCCCCGCCCGCCGCGTCGAAGGTGCCGGGACCGAGCAGTACGACGCCTCCCTCCGCGGCCCGCGGTGTGTGCCGCGCGGAGGGCCGCGCGGCGGCGGGCGCGGTGGACGGGACGAGCGCGGGCCACTGCCCCCAGGCCACCTCGTGCCCGGCCGGCGCCCACGGCGTGTCCCGGTCCAGGACCGCCCGCACCTGCCAGAACGCCTCCCCGGCCAGATCGGACGCGGCCGGCTCGGGCAGCTTCAGCTCGGTCGACTCGCCGGGCGCCAGGGGCGGCACGGTCAGGCAGTCCTGCGCGGCGGTGACCCCGTCGACCTCGTACGTCCAGGTGAAGCGGAGATGCGAAAGGTCCGCGACGTCATGGGTGTTGGTGACGCGCACGGTGCCCGCGGCGGCGTCGCCCTCGATGCGGACCGGTTCGATCACCTTCTTGTACTCGACGAGGCCGGGGGAGGGCGTGCGGTCGGGGAAGAGCAGCCCGTCGCACACGAAGTTGCCGTCGTGCAGCTCCTCGCCGAAGTCGCCCCCGTACGCGTACCACCGGCGGCCGTCGGCGGTGCGGCGGGCGATGCCGTGGTCGATCCACTCCCACACGAAGCCGCCCTGGAGGCGCTCATGGCTCTCGAACAGCCGCTGGTACTCGGCGAGTCCGCCCGGCCCGTTGCCCATCGCGTGCGCGTACTCGCACAGGACGAAGGGCATCGCGCGGCGCCTGGCGTCCAGGTCCGTGTCGCCCCACGGGAGTTCCTCGCGCCGGCCGATCAACTCGACCTCGGCGTGGTCGGCGTACATCCGCGAGTACAGGTCGGTGTCGGCGCAGGACAGGTCGCCCTCGTAGTGGATCGGCCGGTCCGGGTCGCGCTCGCGGATCCGGCGGGCCATGGCGGACAGGCCCCGGCCGGTGCCGCACTCGTTGCCGAGCGACCAGATCACCACGGAGGGGTGGTTCTTGTCGCGCTCGACCATGCGGTCGGCGCGGTCCAGCAGCGCCGGCGTCCAGCGTTCGTCGTCCACGGGGTTGCCGGCCCAGCCGACCTCGCCGAATCCGTGGGTCTCCAGGTCGCACTCGTCGACGACCCACAGGCCCAGCTCGTCGCACATCTCCAGGAAGGCGGGGTGCGGCGGATAGTGGCTGGTGCGGACGGCGTTGATGTTGTGACGCTTCATCAGGAGCACGTCCTCGCGCATGGTCGCGAGGTCCAGGGCCCGCCCCTGCGAGGGATGGAACTCGTGCCGGTTGACGCCCCGGAAGAGGACGCGCCTGCCGTTGACCGTGAGCACGCCGTCCTCGACGGCGACGGTGCGGAAGCCGATCCGGAACGGCACGCGTTCGCCCTCGCCGGCCAGTTCGGCCGCGTACAGGCGCGGGACCTCCGCGCTCCACGGCTCCACGGGCAGCGTGACGGACTCGCCGGCGGCGATGTCGACGCCGAGTTCGGGCACGGTGACCCGGCACGCGGACGGGGCGTCGACCCGCAGCGTCCCCGCACCGCGGGTGTGGTCGTACGCGGCGTGCGCGAAGAAGTCGGGCACGCAGCCCTCCGGCCGGTGCAGCAGCGTGACATCACGGAACACGCCCGGCAGCCACCACATGTCCTGGTCCTCCAGGTAACTGCCGGAGGACCACTGGTGGACGCGGACGGCCAGCACATTGCCGACCGGGCGCAGCAGATGCCCCACCGCGTACTCGGCGGGCAGCCGGCTGCCCTTGAAGACGCCCAGTTCCTCGCCGTTGAGCCAGATCCGCGCGCAGGACTCGATGCCCTCGAAGCGCAGCACGCACGCGCCGTCCGCGGGCCAGGTGTCCGGCAGCGCGAAGGCGAGGCGGTGGTCGCCGGTCGGGTTCTCGGTGGGGACGCGCGGCGGGTCGACGGGGAAGGGGTAGCGCGCGTTGGTGTACCAGGGCGCGCCGTGGCCGTGCAGCGGCCAGTGCGAGGGCACCGGCAGCGCGTCCCAGCGCGAGGCGTCGAAGTCCTGGCGGGTGAAGGCGGTGTCCTCCGCCTCCGCGGCGGGGGAGAGCCGGAAGCGCCATCTGCCGTTCAGGCTCAGCCGGGCGGCGTCGGAGGCGGGCGTCCAGGCGCGCGGCGGCAGGGCGCCGCGGCCGGGGGAGAAGTCCTCGTAGTACGGGAGTTCCTGCGCCCCGGACGTCCGGGCGGACGCCTGCCGGGGCTGGGGCATGCTCATACGGCTCCTCGGTCGGCCCGGCGCGCCGGCCGGCGCACCGGACTCGTGGACGGTGAGGGTGCGGGCCACCCGCTGACGAAGGTGATCATGGGGAGGGGTGCGGCGCCAGGAGGCGCCCCGGTGTGCCGGGAGGGACGACGCCGGACGCCGTACGCTCGCGGCGCGTGCCGGGGCAGGCCGGAGCGGGCGGGGCGGGTCGGGAATTCGGCCGGGACGGCACCGGCGGACCCCGAAAACGATGGTGTGCGACTGCGGGCGGTGGCGGTCCGCCGTGCGGACGCCCCGGGAGATGCCCTTCAACGCGGCCCCCGGAGCCCCCTCGCGGACCGGCCTTCGCACGGGAAGGCTACGGTGGCGCGCCGCCCTCGCGCAGCCCCTTGCGTCAACCGGGCGGGAACGCGCGGGGCGCGCGGGCGCGTGCCCGCGGTCCTCACGCGCCGGTGATCGCGCGGGCCAGCGCCGGCACGTCCACCGGGCGCGTGGTGTCCACCCGGTGCACCCTGCCGAGGGCCAGCGGCCGCGCGTCCTCCGCCCACGACCGCCAGTCCTCCTCGGAGAAACCCGCCCCGTCGATGTGCACCGGGTGCCGCAGCGACGCCCGTTCACGGAACCTGCGCCGCGCGGTCTCCTCGGGCACCGCGCACCACACTTCGTGCACCTCGCCGATCCCGGCACGGGCGAGGCCCGCGGCCACCAACGGCCGGGTGCGCGCCGGCCACGGGCTCTCCAGGACCGCCCCCGCCGGTGATTCCGCCAGCAGCGTCCACAACGTCTCGGCCGCCGCGGCCCCGAGCGACCGGCTCCACTCGCGTGCCGCCCAGTCCGCCGGGCGCAGGGCCCCGAGGTGGTCGGCCAGGGTCTCCTTGACGGAGTCCTTGCTCAGCAGGGGGAGGTGCAGTTCGCGGGCGAGTGCTCGCGCGAGTGTCGTCTTCCCGGCGCCGGGCAGACCGTTGACCAACACGGCTGGCATGCCGCGACCTTAGCCGTGTGCCGCGGCCGGGGCCGTGCGACAGGCGGTGCGCCCCCCGGACTTCGGCCGGAAGCCGCCCGCAATTTGGTGTCACGTCGATTGACATGAAATTGCTCCGGTGGTCCACTGGAAGCCGGATGGACAACAAACGGACCTATGAGATGAAGGCCCGGGCCGAGAGCACGGCGCAGACGCGCCGCCGGATCATGCGGTCGGCCTTCGAGCTGGCGAACGAGACCAAGTCGCTCGAGATCGTCGTCGCCGACGTCGCGGCCCGCGCCGGCGTCAGCGTGCGCACCGTGCTGCGGCACTTCGGCAGCCGGGACGGGCTGTTCGAAGCCGTCACGGCGTATGTCAAGGACGAGGTCCGCGAGGAGCGGGCGGCGCCCGTGGGGGACGTCGCGACCGCGGTCGAGGTCCTCTTCGACCACTACGAGCTGCGCGGGGAGATGGTGCTGCGGCTGCTCGGCGAGGAGGCGGCGGACCCACGGGTCCGGTCGGTGACCGACCAGGGCCGCCTGCTCCACCGGGCCTGGGTGGAGCAGGTCTTCGCCCCCCAGCTCGCCCGCCGCGGCGACGCGGACCGTGAACTGGTGACGGACCTGCTGGCCGTCGCCACCGATGTCTACACATGGAAGCTGCTCTGCCGCGACCGGGGACTGGACCGGCAACAGGCGCAGCAGCGGGTCAGGTTCATGATCGACGCGGTCCTGGGGACCGTGGGGGAGGAGCGTTGAGATGGCCCGCATCCTGTTCGTCACCTGGGAGGGCGGGGGCAATGTCCCGCCGGCCCTCGGCATCGCCGCCGAGCTCACCCGGCGCGGCGACACCGTCCGCTTCCTGGGCCACCCGCAGCAGCGGGAGCAGATCGAGGCGGCGGGGTTCCGCTTCGAGGCCTTCACCACGGCCCGGCCCTGGTCGGCCACGGCGCGCACCGGCCCCGTGGGGTACCTGGCCATGTTCACCGACGCCGGACCCGGCCGGGACCTGACCGCGTCCGTGGCCCGCGAGCCGGTCGACCTGGCGGTGATCGACTGCCTGAGCCTCGCCCCGTTGCGGGCCGCCCGGGAGGCCGGTCTCCGCCATGTGGTGCTGGCGCACACCTTCTACGCGTACCTGGTCAGATGCTGGAGTCGCGGACCGCTCGCCCTGGCCGCCGCGTTCAGGGGGTACCGCCCGGTGCGCCTGTGGGAGTCCGCGGAGGAGGTCCTCGTGACCACCCTGCCCGAACTCGACCCGGCCCGGCAGCGCCCGCTGCCGCCGAACGTCCACTGGACCGGGCCGGTCCTCCCCACCGGGGCGCGGCCCGCCGCGACCGAGGAGCCGCGGATCCTGGTGAGTCTGAGCACCATCCACTACCCGCCGCAGGCCCGCGCCCTCCAGGCGATCCTGGACGCCGTCGCCGACCTGCCCGTCCACGCCGTGGTGGCCACCGGTCACGCCGTCGACCCGGCGACGCTGCGCGCGCCGGGCAACGCCGAACTCCACCGGTTCCTCCCGCACGCCGAGGTGATGCCCGGGGTCTCGCTCGTGGTCGGCCACGGCGGGCACGGCACCACCCTGCAGGCGCTCGCGCACGACCTGCCGCTGGTGGTCATGCCGATGCACCCCATGCTCGACCAGCCGGTGATCGGGAAGGTGGTCGAGGAGCACGGCGCCGCCCGTGTCGTCCGGGCGAACGCCTCCCCCGGGACGATCCGCTCCGCCGTCACGGATCTGCTCACCTCCGCGTCGCACCGGGAGGCCGCCGCGAAACTCGGCGACCGCATCCGGTCCGGCAACGGCGCCGAGGCCGCCGCCGACCGGATCGTGGCGCTCGCCGCGACGCCGGTCTGACGACCCCTCCGCCCGGCCGCCGCGTCGCAGGCGGCCGGGCGGCCGGGCGGTCGGTCGGCGGCCGGTTGTCAGCAGTCGGTTGTCAGGCCGGCGGTGCCACCAGCGTCTCCGACTGCCCTGCGGCACGCAGTGCTTCGGCGACAAAGCCGCCGGCCTTCAGCTCCTCCACCACCTCGCGCAGGAACCTGACCGTCTCCGGCCGCCGGGTTCTGGTCGTGCCCACCGCCTGGCGGATCTCCATGAAGCGCTCGTCGACCAGCCGTATGCCGGGACGGTCCGCGACGAACGCGGTCATCGGCTGCCGGATGCCCGCCGCGACCTCCAACTGCTGGGCCACGAACACCTCCACCCCCTCGTCCCCGGGGACCACGGTCGCGTGGCGCAGGGTGCGGGAGAGGAAGAGGTCGTACGCGGAGCCGCGCTTGACGCCGACGCGCACACCCGGGCGGTCCACGTCGGCGGGTGCGGCGATCGCGGAGTCCCGAGGGACCGCGTAGACGCCCTCGATCACCATGTAGGGCGCGGTGAACGCCACGTCGGCCTCGCGCGCCGGCTCGACGGCCAGGAAGCACAGGTCGGCCCGGCCGGTCGCCATCGCCTCGTACGACTTGCGCGCCGCGTCGAAGCACAGGAGCTCCACCGGCACGCCCAGCCGCGCCGCGACCTCCCGCGCGATGTCCACCGTCACGCCGCCCGGCTCGCGCCCGGTGCCGTGCGCCAGCACAGGGTTGCCCAGGTTGATCGAGGCCCGCAGGACTCCGCCGGGGGCCAGGTCCTCGATGACGGAGGCTGTCGCGATGGTCATGTGACGGAGTCTAGGCGCGCCCACCGACAGCGCGCCGGGCAACCGGGTGCGTGGCGCACGTACTTCGGCCAGCCTGTCGGCAGCCGGCCGCGCGGGACCGTTTCCCGCTGTCCACAGGGTTGCGAGGGCGTTGTCAGTGGCCCCGCCTACAGTTCCGGTCACTTGATCAACCCGGTGCAGGGAGGCACACGATGGGGTGGGTGACGGCGGGCGACTACGAGGTCTCCCTCGACGACGGAAAGGTCGTGTGCCGCAACGCGGCGGGCCGCCGGCTGAAGTCCGTGCCGGGCAAACTGGCCGACGACCCGGTGGTGGTGGGGCTGCGTCAGCTCACCGAGTGGCTGGAGCGGCACGAACGGCAGTGCCTGGCCGACGTGGAGCGGTGGATGGTGCGCTCGCTGCCCGTGCCGATCGCGGTCGTCGCGGCCGTGTGGCCGGACCCGGCGTGGCAGGCGGCCCTGCGGGACGTCGTCGTGACCGGCGCCGACGGGGAGGTCGCCGGCTTCCTGCGGGACGCCGGGCAGGAGCGCGGGCTCGGCCTGGTCGACCTGGACGGGGACACGGTGCGTATCGCCCCCGAGCTCGTCCGCATCCCGCACCCCGTCCTGCTGGACGACCTGGAGGACCTGCGCGAGTTCGCGGTCGAACTGGGCGTGGAGCAGCGGGCGCAGCAGCTCTTCCGCGAGGTCTGGCACCGCCCCGCGGACCTGGACCACGAAGGCACCGCCGTCCAGGACTACGCGGGCGGCACGTTCAAGGAGCTGCGCTTCCTGCACGGCCGTGCCACCTCGCTCGGCTACCGCGTACGCGGAGGGCACGCGGTCTGCCCCGTCCTCGAGGACGGCCGGTCCGTCGAGGCCCGGATCTGGATCGGCGACTACGACGGCTGGAGCGAGACCGAGACCGGCCCCCTGTCCTGGACCGACGGTGCGGGACGCGCCCTGAGGCTCGGTCAGGTCGGCCCCGTCGCCTGGTCGGAAGGCATGCGCATGGCGGCCGCGTTGTATGCGGGCCGCGACATCGAGGACGAGGAGCAGGCGGCATGACCACCGACGACCGGAACACCGCCACCGCCCTGCTGGACGCCGGCGCGATCCTGCCCCTCGGCACCACCGCGGGCGAGGACGCCGACACCCTCACCGTGCGCGGCTACACGCACCCCGTGCTCGAAGGACGCGTCGTCGTCCGCCTCGTCCCGGGCACCCTCGGCGAGGCGGAGGACCTGGCGCTGGACTTCCTCGGCCTGACCCGCGAACCGGAGACGCCGGAGGTCGGCCAGGTGCGCCGCGAGACGCTCGGCTTCCCCGCCTGGGCCCTGGTCAACGACCCGGCCAACGGCCACCACGCGCTGGCCCTGGTCAAGGACATCGAAAGGCTCGCCGGGACGGCCAAGTCCCGTGCCGGCGCCGCCAAGGACGGCTTCGAGGCCCTGGCCGAACGCCTCGGCCGCGCCGTGCCGCACTTCCTGCCCACCTTCTACGAGCAGGCCGCGCGGGTCTTCCTCCAGCACGAGAACACCACGTATGCCGCCGCCTTCTTCGGCAAGGCCCGTGCGGCCGAGCGCGTCCACGGCCTCGCCGTCGACGAGGACCGCCAGCGCTCCGTGTTCCTGGAGTTCGCCTTCGCTGGCGCCCTCACCGTCAAGGCGCTCAAGGAGCACGTCAAGGACCTCGCCCGGCGCCTCGACCCGTCCGAGGCCTGGCGGCAGTTCCGCCAGCTCACCGTGGAGCGCTGCGCGGCCGGGATGCCGCCGTACGCCTCGCTGCCGCAGGACGCCCGCGGACTGCTCAAGGCCGCCGGGCTCAACCGGGTCACCGAGGAGTGCGCCCTCGTCGCCGACCTGCTGGCCTCGCCCGCCGTCGTCCGCGCGCCCGGCTCCTTCTGGACCGCCTACCGGCCCACCCTCGTCGTGCTCGCCGAACGGCAGCCGTCCGTACGGGCACGGCTGCTGGAGATCATGCCGACCGGACTCGGCCGCGGCCCCGAGCACGACGAGTTCTGGCTCGCGCTGCTCGCCGAGACCGGCGCCGACACCCTGCTGACCGGGGAGGCGGGTGACGCCGCCGCGGACGTCGACGCGGCGGACTGGCTGACCCGCTGGGCCACGCACCGCAAGCACGGCTCGCCCAGCTCCGAACGCTCCGCGTCCACCCTCGCCCTCGTCGCCCGCATGGCACCCAGGCTGCGCGCCGACGCACGTCCCGTCGACCTCTTCGCGGCCCGCTGGCGCGCCGGCGCCGAACTCGACCTGCTGGACCTGTGCGCGGCGGAGGGCGTCCCGCTGACCGTCCCCGACAACCCGGCCGAGGTCCACCTGCCGCTCGGCCCGTGGCTGCTCGACCGCGGAACCGGACGCCGCGACCTCGTGGCCACCGGCGCCGACACGCGCCTGCGGCTCCTGCTGCACCACGGGATCGGCCAACTCGGCGACAACCGCACGCAGACAGCGGTGCTGGAGGCCCTGGCCGCGCACCCCGTGCTCAGCACCGTCCTGCACGACTGGCTGGACGAGGCGGCGGAACAGTTCACCCGCGCCCGCGGCCTGCCCGCCTCCCGGACGGCCCTCACCCGCATGCGGCCCTTCCGGTCCGTCGCCGAGCGCGTCCACCCCGGTGCCGTCGCCCGGGTCGCCGGTCACGACATCGCGCCGCTGCTCGGTCGCACCCTGCGCGAGGGCGTCCTCGACGAACTGGGCTGGCCGGCCCTGGAGGAGGCCATGGCACTCCTCGACGCCGCCGCCGGCAAGTCCCCCGGGGAGCACTCCCTCTCGATCACCGAGGCCTGGCCCGCCCTCGTGCTCGCCCGCAAGCACAAGGTCGTGGTGGTCGGACCCGAGAAGATCCTCCTCGAACACGACCTGAGGATCCCGATCCGGCTCGACCGCTGGCAGAAGCCGTCCTTCCGCTACACCGACGGCGAACTCCTCGTCATCTGGCGGGAGGGCGACCAGCAGCGCGGCTACTGGTCCGCCCGGCCGGCCGACGTCCTCACCCTCGGCGGGGACACCGTTCCGACGTGGTGGGACACGAGCGTCGGCGCACCCTCGATCCCCCTCCCCGGCGGCGGCCGCGCCACCGGCGGCCGGACCCTGCACGCCGGTGACACGGTGGTGCCGCCCGGCCGGCCCGTCCTCGGCGACGGCACCTCCTTCTGGCGCCAGGGCAAGCAGGGCCGCGAGCAGGTCTGGGTGGAGTACGACCCGGCCACCGGCACCCACGGCCGTGCCTCGCTGCCCGCCTTCCTCCGCTCCGGCATCCGCGAGGACTCCCGGCTGCGGCAGGAGGACTGCGAGGTGCTGCCGCTGCAACCCGGCCTGGAGGACACGCCGTTCGGCACCGACGGAACTGTCCTCGGCCGATGGGTCCGGGTCGAGGGCACCGGTCCGGAGGCACGCTGCACCGCCGGCACGCCCGACGGACGCACCGTCGGTTTCCCCGTGCGGAAGAGGAACAGCTGGTCCCGGACGATCCCGCTCGGCGCGTTGCGGCTTCCCGGCGGAGCCGAGCCGATCGTGGCGCTCACCCACCAGACGGTGTCGCTCCACGCGGCCGGCGACACGACCGGCACGGACGAACTCGCCGACCTCTCGGTCTGCGGCAGTGGTGCCGAGTTCGCCGCCGGCACGCGCCTTGTTCCGCCGCTCCCCTTCTGGCACGCCCTGCGCCCGCGCGACGAGAAGGGCTCGCACGCGCTGCGCGCCTTCACCGACGCGCAGGCCGCCGAGGTGCTGACGGCCACCGCGAGCGCGCTGGCCGAACGGCGCGCGGAGGCGGCCCGCACCAAGGAGTACACCGGCCCCTCCGCGACCGCCGTGGCACGCGCCGCCGTGGCACAGGCCCTTCCGGCCCTCGCCGACGGCCCGCTCCTCACCGGCGTGACCGCGCTCGTGCAGAACGTCGTGCGCCACCTGGAGGGGGTGGTCGGCTTCGTCACCCCGCAGGAGCAGCCGACGCCGCGGTCCCGCAACCGCACGGAGGGCATGTTCGCCGACCACAGCCCCGAGCACGGCGACGACCAGACCCTGCGCGGCGCCCTGGCGGGCATCGCCGACCAGGCCTACTCGTGGTGGTCCGGCGACGTGCAGTGGAGCACGCTCCGGCAGATCCGCTCCGTCAACCACGTCCTGTCAGGCAAGCCGGCCGAGGGCAAACCGCTGCCCGGCCGGGACAGGATCGGCACGCCCGGCGGCGGCTGGGCCAGCGACGAGTACATCGTCCCCGCCATGGGCCTGGCGTGGCCGGCCGTCCTCGGCGGGCTGCGCCCGCTGGCCCTCCGCGCGGCGTCCCCCGCCGTCCCCGCGACGGAGCGCGAGGCGCTGTGCCTGCTGTTCGACGCGATCGGCGAGGGACTGCTGGCGGCGCCCGGCGGCGGGCTCCGCGAGGTCGTCCTCGGCGAGAAGCACGACAAGCAGCAGCGAGCGGGACAGGTCCTGCGCCGCGGCGACCGCACCGTGGTGATTCTGGCCTGCAAGAACGTCGACGGCCAGCGCAAGCACGTCCGTTGGGTCGCCCTGGACCACGACCCGTCCGGAGCGTTCGGCGCCGTCGCCCACTTCACCCTGGAGGAGGAGACCGGCCGAGCCCCGGACCTGCCCGCCGGGCGGCTGGACGAACTCACCCGGCTCCTGCGGGACAAGGGCGCGGCGCCCTGGCGCGAGGACGGGCCGGAGGCGCTCGTCGCGGCGACCGGCGGCGGCCTCGGCGCCGCGCAGGCGGCGGTGCTGCTCGCCGGACTGCCCAACGACCCGGACGGCGCGGCGCTCGCGGCCATCGGCCTGAAACCGCGTCAGAAGGACTTCGCCGAGGCGCTGCTGTCCTCCCTCGACCGGGACGACCGGGCGGCCCTGACCGGCGCCCTGCTGCCGGAGGACCCGGCCGCACTGTGGACCACCGGGCCCGACATCGCGGCGGCCGGCCGCGTCTGGGCGGAACGGCTCGGCGACGTCGTCCGCCTGCCGGAGGAGGTGGCCGGCGAACTCACCGGCGTTCCCGCCCCGGCGGCCGAGGCGGTCCTCAACCCCGCGCGGACCCCGTGGCTCAGCCGGACCACCGTGCAACGGCCCGGCAAGGACGGCGACCTCGTTCCCGAGGACCCCTCCGCGCTGCCCCGGCGGCACGACATCGCGCACTCCGTCGCCGCACTGGCGGGGCTCGCCTACGGCCTGCCGTACGGGCATCCGCTGCGCGCCGCCCTCCCCGGGGGCCTGGCCGCGCTGCGCCGCCGGCTCGCCGACCCCGGACTTCTCATCGACGCCGACATCGAGTGGACGGACAAGGGCGGCCCCACCGCCGTGCCGCTCCGCAAGGCGTACGGGCTGCCCGCCACCGGCGGTGCCGACGCCCACGGCCTGACCCGCGTCGGCGAGGCCCTGGTGCTGCGCCCCTGGTACGGCGACACCGAGACCGTGCTCCTCCGCCCGGCCGGGCTGACGGGCCCCGACGACTCCGTCTTCGGCCTCGTCGAGGGCCTCGTCGGACCGCGGCACGGCGGCCTGAGCGGCCTGCGTGCCGCGCTCGGGGACGGACTGGAGCGCGCGCTCGCCGCGGGCGCCGGCCCGGACGCCCCGGCCGGCCACGCCCAGGACCCCACCCTCACCGTGCCGGACCTCGTCGCCGAGGTCGCCGCCGCCCACGGCCTCGGTGAGGACGCCGCCGTGCTCTACCTGCAACTGCTCGCCCTGCCCGACCCCACGGACCGCAACTGCGCCCGCTGGACCGGCTGGAAGCCCGCCCGTACGAAGAAGGCCCGCACGGAACTCGCCGCGAGCGGCCTGGTCGTCGAGGCCCGCCGCCCGCGCGCCGGGCGCACCCTCTTCCTGCCGTGCGGCTGGCGCGACCTCAAGGCACCCGCCCTGCCGGTGGAGACCTGGAAGGAACGCCTCTACCCCGTCCGCGACCACGTCCGCACCGTGCCCCTGGTCCCGGTGCCCGAACTGTTCACCGCCGCCTGGGAGCGTGTCCGCGACGGCGACGCCCCCGCCTTCGAAGAACTCACCACCCGCGCCACCCGGAAGGGCCGCCGCCGATGACCACCACCGCACCCCTCGCCGCCGCCGCACCCGCAGCCGCCCGGCGGCAGATCACCCCGCCCGAGGACCGGTACGCCACCGAGCTGGCCTTCCTCGCCGCCCACGACACCGGACCCCGGCCGCCGGCCTGGCGGCTCACCCCGCGCGCCGTCGTCACCTTCGTCATGGGCAGCAACGGACAGCCGCTGAAGCTGCCGGAGGACACCGGCGCCCCCGAGGACGTCCCGCGCCGCCTCGTCGTCGAGGGGAAGTTCGTCGGCGACCGCGCCCTGGTCGAACGCTGCGTCGTGACACTCGCCGGGGAACGGGGCCTGCTGCTCGTCGGCGAGCCCGGCACCGCCAAGTCCATGCTCTCCGAGCTGCTGTCCGCCGCCGTCTGCGGCACCAGCGGGCTGGTCGTCCAGGGCACCGCGGGCACGACGGAGGACCAGCTCAAGTACGGCTGGAACTACGCCCTGCTGCTCGCCCAGGGACCCAGCCGGCAGGCGCTCGTGCCCTCGCCGGTCCTCACCGCCATGTCGCGCGGCGCCGTCGCCCGCGTCGAGGAGGTCACGCGCTGCCTGCCCGAGGTGCAGGACTCCCTGGTCTCCCTGCTGTCCGAGCGGCGCATCGCCATCCCCGAACTCGCCGGCGGCGAGGATGCCTTGGCGCACGCCGCACCCGGCTTCACCCTCATCGCCACCGCCAACCTCCGCGACAAGGGCGTCTCGGAGATGTCCGCCGCCCTCAAGCGCCGCTTCAACTTCGAGACCGTCGGCCCCATCGGCGACCTCGACGCCGAGACCGCGCTCGTGCGCAGCCAGTCCCGTGCCGCCGTGGAACGCGCGGGGGCGCCCTACCAGGTGGACGACGCCGTCCTGGAAGCCCTCGTCACCGCCTTCCGCGACCTGAGGGAAGGGCGTTCGGCGGAGGGCTGGGAGGTCGAGCGCCCCTCCACGGTCATGAGCACCGCCGAGGCCGTCTCGGTGGCGGGCGCGCTGGCCCTCGCGGCCGCGTACTTCCCCGGCGACCGCGACGTGCTCGGCCTGCTGCCCGGGCATCTGCTCGGCGTCGTGCGCAAGGACGACCCGGCCGACGCGGCACGGCTGCTCGGCTACTGGGACGGGCCGGTCCGGCGCCGTGCCGAGCAGGGCTCCCCGACCTGGCGCACCCTCTGGGAACTGCGCACCGTGCTGGAGGGCTGACGACCGTGTCCCGCACCCCCGACGCGGCTCTCGCGGCGTTCACGGACGCGGCGGCGCCGTACCTCATCGGCGTGCGCCACCACGCGCCGTCGCTCGCCGCCGCCCTGCCCGCCCTGCTGGACGCGGCCGAGCCGGACGTCGTGCTCGTCGAACTCCCCGGTGAGATGCAGGAATGGCTGCCGTGGCTCGCCCACGAGGAGACCCGGGCACCCGTCGCCCTTGCCGCCGCCCCCGGCGACGCGGCGGGCGGCGGCCCCGCCTTCTACCCGTTCGCCGACTTCTCGCCCGAACTGGCCGCCGTGCGCTGGGCGTCCCGGCACGGCGTCCCGGCCCTCGCCTGCGACCTGCCGCTCGCGGACCGCGCGTGGGCGGCGGGCCGGGGGGCACCGGGAGCGACGGCAGGGGAGCGGGGGCCGGGTCTCCACGCGGCCCTGCGCGACCGCGTCACCGGGCGCCCCGGGGACGACCTGTGGGACCGCCTCGTCGAGGCCACCGCCCCCGGGTCGCCGCCCGAGGCCCTGCGGCGGGCCGCGCTGCTGACGGGCTGGGCCCTGCGCGAGGACGCGGCCGCCTCCGGCGGCGTCCCCGCACTCGACTTGCGGCGCGAGGCGTGGATGCGGTCCCGGCTCGCCGAGGCCATGGCCGGCGGGGCCCGCGCGGCCGTGGTCGTCGGCGCCTTCCACGCCCCGGCGCTGCTGCCGGGGGCGGCACCCGAAGACGTGTCCGCGGCGGGCGAGGACACCGGGACCGCGGCGCGCGAGGACGCCCGCGCCTGGACGACCTCCCTCATCCCGTACACCTATGCGCTGCTGGACGAGCGGTCCGGCTACCCCGCGGGTATCCGCGACCCGGAGTGGCAGCACCTCGTCCTCGACGCGGCGGGCGACCCCGACGCCCTCGAGGCCGCGCTGATCCGCACCGCCGTACGGATCTGCGCCGAACTGCGCGCCCTGGGCCATCCGTCGGGCCCGGCCGACGCCCGGGAGATCGGCCGGCTCGCGGGCGACCTCGCCCGGCTGCGCGGACTGCCGGCCGCAGGGCGGGGAGAACTCGTCGAGGCCGTGCAGACCGTGCTCGCCCAGGGCGAGCCGTACGGGCGGGGCCGGGCGGTCGCGCGGGCCATGGAAAACGTCCTCGTTGGGACCCGGAGTGGGCGGCCCGCCCCCAGGGCCCCGCGCAGCGGCCTCGGCCCCGCGGTGGAGGCCGAGGCCGCCGCGCTCGGACTGCCCGGACCGGAGCCGGGAACGGCCGCGACCGACGCGCGGGACCTGCGGCTCGACCCGCTGCGCTCCGACCTCGACCGCCGCCGCGAACTGCTCCTGCGGCGCCTGGCGGTGTGCGGTGTGCCGTACGCCGAGCCGAAGGACGTCACCGGCGCCGGCGGGGCCGACGCCCTCACCACCCGCTGGGAGGTGCGCTGGACACCCGCGACCGCCGCGATGCTCACGGCCGCGGGCACCCGCGGGGTCACCGCCGCCCAGGCCGCCGAGGGCGTGCTCCGTGAACGCCGCAGGTCGGAGACGGACGACGGCGGTCCCACCGCGGCCCAGACGCTGCGCGGGCTCGCCGAGGCCGCCGAGTGCGGGCTGCCCGCGCTCACCGACGAACGCCTCGCCGAGGCGGCGGACGTGCTGCCCGGCAGCGGCTCCCTGCCCGAACTCCTCGGCGGCCTGGCGCTGCTGGACCGCGTACGGAGCGGGCACATCGCCGGCCTCGGCGCCGACGACGACCGCACGGCCCGCGCGGAGGCCGTCGCCGGCCTGCTGACGTCTGCCGCCGTGCGCCAGGTCGACGGGCTCACCGGCTCCGAGGAACCCGCCGACGCCCACGCGCTGCTCGAACTCGCCCACCGCGCCGACCGGTTCGGCGGCATCCGGCTCGCCGACGCCCTCACCCGCCTCGCGGCCGACGGCTCGCCGCTGATGCGCGGCGCCGCCGGTGCCGTCCGCGTCCTGCTGGGCCACGAGCCCGCGCAGGACCTCGGCGCCCGCGTCGCCTCCTGGGTCGACGCCGCGACCGACCCGCCCTCGCGCGCCGCCCTCGGCGCCCGCCTCACCGGCCTGCTCACCGCGGCCGGCCCGCTCCTCGAAGCCGCCGCCCCGGCGCTGGAACCCCTGCTCGACCGGGTCGCCGGCCTCTCCGACCGCGCCTTCCTCGACCGGCTCCCCGCGCTCCGCGGCGGCTTCGACACCCTGAGCCCCGCCGCGCGGGACCGGCTCCTCACAACGGTCGAGGAACGTCTCGACGTCAGCGGCATCGCCGACACCGCGGGAGCCGACCCCCTGGCCCTCGCGGCGTGGACCCGCGCCGACCTCACCGCCCGCACCGCACTCCACCGCCTCGGCCTGCTGCTCCCGGACCACACCCCGGCGCCGGAGGAGACGGACGACGCGGTACCGGGCGAACCCGCGTTCCCGCCCCGCGCGGCGGACGGCCCGCCCGGCCGCACCCTTGGCGCCGCGGACCGCTGGCGGCTCGTGCTCGGCCGCCGGACGGAGCAACTGCCGCGTCGTGCCTCGGCCTTGGCCGCCGCGCTCGACGAGCTGTACGGCCGCGGCCGCGGCGAGGGCAGCCGCGGCGACATGGCGGGCGGCAGCGGCGGGGGCCGCGAGGCGGCGTACCCCGGGGTGCGCGAGTGGTCGGAGGAACTGGCCGCGCTGTTCGGGCCCGGCATCCGCGAGGAAGTCCTCGCCGCGGCGGCCGCCTCGGGCCGCGACGACGCCCTCACGGAACTCGACCCGGACAGCGTCCGCCCCTCGGTGGACCTGCTGCGCACGGTGCTCGCGCACGCCGGAGGCCTGCCCGAGGCACGGCTGGCGGCCCTCCGGCCCCTGGTCCGCCGCCTCGTCGAGGCCCTGACGCGACAGCTCGCCACCCGCCTGCGCCCCGCGCTGCACGGCAGCGTCGTCCCGCGCCCCAGCCGGCGTCCCGGCGGCGGCCTCGACCTGCCGCGCACGCTGCGGGCGAACCTCGCCACCGCCCGCCGCACGCCCGACGGCACCGTCCAGGTCGTCCCCGAACGCCCGGTGTTCCGCACGCGGGCGCAACGCGCCGCCGACTGGCGGCTGATCCTCGTCACCGACGTGTCCGGCTCGATGGAGGCGTCCACGATCTGGGCGGCGCTGACGGCGTCCGTGCTGGCCGGGGTGCGGACCCTGTCGACGCACTTCCTGGCGTTCTCCACCGAGGTCATCGACCTCACCGACCACGTCACCGACCCGCTGTCGCTGCTCCTGGAGGTCAGCGTCGGCGGCGGCACCCACATCGCGGCCGGCCTGCGCCACGCGCGCGAGCTGGTGACCGTCCCGTCGCGCACGCTCGTCGTGGTCGTCAGCGACTTCGAGGAGGGCTACCCGGTGGGTGGGCTCCTCGCCGAGGTCCGCGCCCTCGTCGGCGCCGGGTGCCACGTCCTGGGCTGCGCCAGCCTCGACGACGCGGGACGCCCCCGCTACTCCACCGGCGTGGCCGGACAGCTCGTCGCCGCGGGCATGCCCGTGGCCGCCCTCAGCCCCCTCGAACTCGCCCGCTGGGTGGGGGAGAAGATCGCATGAACCCGAACCTGCCCCCGGTCGCGCCCGCCGTCACCGCCGAACTCGTCGCGGCCCTGTCGCCCCGGCTGCGCAAACGTCTCGACGCGGGCGCGGCCAAGCTGGCCGACCGCCCGGTCGTCCGCGACGGCGACGGCGACACACTGCGTATCGCGATCGACGACGACACCGACCTCGAACTGCACGCCCCCGGCGGCACGGTGACGAGCGCCGAGGCGATCCGCTGCGGATGCCTGCTCGCCCCGGACTGCGTCCACCGCGCCGCCGCGGCCTCGGCCGCGCCGGTCGCCGAACCCGGTGCCGGCGACACGCGGCCGGAAGGCGCCGCGGCGGCCGGGGACGCCGGGCCGCCGGAGGCACCGGACACCGCCACCCCGGAGCAGTGCGCCGCCGCCGTTGCTGTGCGCGGCGCGGCCGCCGCCGTCCTGGAGGCGGGCATCGACGGCGCCGGCGCCGTGCCCCAGGCGGAACTGCTGCGGGCGGCGCACACCGCCCGCATCGCCGGACTGCCCAGGATCGCCGCGGCCGCCGTCTCGGTCGTCACGAGGCTGCGCGCCGCCCGCTCCGGCGACCCGGCCCACCGCCTGGCCGAACTCGTCGAGGCGCTGCGCGAACTGCTCGGCCCGGCGCACCGCGTGCCGCACGCGACGGGCCCCGAACTGGCCGCCGTGCGCGGCACCGCACGCCAGCCCTACACCCCGGACGGCTCGCTGCGGCTCTACGGCCTGTTCTCCGAACCCGTGCTCACCGCGAGCGGTCACGCGGGCGCCGTCACATGGACCGCCGACGCGGAGGGCCGCCTGTACACCGTCTCCGACGTCCTCCCGGGCGGCCCCGGAAGGGCCACCGGCGCCGCCGACCGCAGCGTCCGCATCGGCGACACCGCGCTGACCCACCGCGAGCTGTCCCGCGCCGGACTCGCCGTCTCCGGTGCCACCGTCTCGCCCACCGGCCGGCTCGGCGCGGGCGCGGGTGTCCGGGCGGTACGGGCCTCCGGCGCGGCCTGGACCGCTGAGCCGTTGGCGCGCCTGTGGGCCGTGCCCCCGGCCGAGCAGGCCGCCCGCGCCCTGGCGACGGGCGACGGCCTGCTCTTCCTCGACGTCACCCTCACCGGCACCGTGCGCGAGACCGGCGGGGACTGCCTGCTCGCCGACTGCGCCGGCCTGACGCTCCGTCTGACCGCCGCCCACGACCACCCGGCCCTCCCGTACCGGGACAACCTGCGGCTCCTCGCGGACGCCCCCGGCCTGCGCCTGCGCGTCGTCGCCCGCCTCGACCCGGCGCCGCACGCCCGCGCCCGGCTCCTCGCCCTGAGCCACCCCTCGGACCCCGAGGCCCGGCTCGACGCCGGACTCGACCGCCTCCAACGGGCCGACCTCCCCCCGTTGTCCACCGCCCCGGCCCCGGTCTCCGCCGCGGCCCTCGACGACGCGCCCCTGCACCTGCTGCACCGCCGTGTCCACCAGGCCGTGTCCGGCGGCCGCCGCGTTCTCGCCCTCCCCTCCACGGTCCCCGCCGACGCCCACCGCCTGCGCCGTGCGGGCCTGGCCACCGGAGCAGACCTGCTCACCCGCCTCCACGCCCGCGCGGCCACCCGCGACCGCGACGCCTTCGGCCGCCTCCTCCCCACCGACCCCACCCACTTCGCCGACGCCTGGCTCGCCGCCGCCACCTACACAGCGGAAGTCGACTGCGCCCTGTGCGCCGCGGCGTGGGGTGCCGACGGCCCCGCAGCAACGTTTGCGCCAGAAGCGGACGTGGGCACGTAGGGGGCACGGGGGAGGGGGAACGCGCATGACGGCGGAATCCGAGGGTGGGACGACGGCCGGGGCGGTGACCACGACCGACGGGGGCACTCGTGCCCGGATACCCGAAACGGTGTCCCGGTGGGCGCGATGGGTGGTCACGACGTATGCCGTACTGCTGGGCGCGGTCGGCCTGCTGGATCTCTTCACGGCGAACGGCTTCGACGCGCGGACGACAGGAGGGGCGCTGGCCGTTGCCTGTCTGTCGGCCGCGGCTGCCATAGCCCATTGCTTTCGGCCGCATGGCGCCTTGCGCTGGGCGGCAGCCGTCGTCGCGGCGTGTGTTCTGCTCCTCGTGGACGGTTGGCTGCTGGCGTCGATCACGTCGGACCTGGTGGCTCAGTGGCACCTGGTGACGATGCTCGTGATCGTCATGGTCTCCTTCGCGGCGACGTGCGTTGTACTGGTCCATGACATGGACGTCGCCCGGACTCGCGCGCGTCGGATGTCGGTCCGCCTACGCAGGGCCGCGGGGCCCTCCAATGAGCACGGAGCCACGTTGGCGGCAGCGGTCATCGCGGCCCTCAGCGGACTTGTGGCCGCTGCCTTGTCCTTTCCGCAATTCTGGTACTCGGCGCGCTATGAGCCGTCGATGGAGCCCACCGTGGTGAGCGTCCACCAGTCGTTCGACCAGATACGACGCCGTGACGGGCGGCTGGAGATCACTGCCTCCGTGACGTTGGAGAACAAGGGAAAATCGAGCGCCGACGTCATCGCGTCCCTTTACGAGATCACGGGAGTGACGACGGAAAAGATCTCTGCCCCACCGCGCGGGCGCCTTGACGACGATGCCTGGCGTTCGACGGTCGTGGACGGCCCCGGCCCCGCGGCCAGATACAACTCCGTTGCTCCGCCATTGCCGCCGGAATTGATCCAGGCCGGGCCCCTCACTTGGGACAATGTTGTGCTCGAGCCCGGTGAATCGACACAGGCCACCCTGGTGGCGTTCGCGCCGGCCGACCGTTTCGACCTTCTCCGTATCACGACGGACTTCGCCGCGGCGCCGCTTGAGCGTGTGTCGACGGACGGGGGGCGCACAGAGGCCGTCCGACCCGGTTCGTGCGCGGGGGCGACCGGCCAGCGCACGACGTGGCCTCTTGAGCGGCAGAGCCTGATGGAACGTCTGACGACCAGTGACCAGGACCTGGTGGCGACGTGGATCACGCATCAGGAGCACGATGCCGCGGATGCCGGGCAGTGGTGGCCCGCATATCCCACGTTCAACGTGCAGATAACCCATCGGAATGCTCGGTGCGATCAGGTCATCGTGCCGCGCACGGACCTTGAGGATCGGGCCAAGCTGGCCAAGTTCGGCGCATTGACCGAGGCTGTGCCGCCTCGCGGGTAATGCCCGGGATAAGGCGTGGCTGATTTCGGCCGCGCGGTCCCGGAACTCCGTTTGGCGCGATCCGTTCGCCCGCACGTGTGGTTCACGTGAGCATCGCGGGCCCGGTGTTGACAGGTATTCAGGCGAGGCGTTTCACTCATGCCCGCTGGCAACGTTGTCAGGAGCCGGACAACGTGGTCGTGCGTAGTGCGACGCACGTTCAGTCATCCGTGAAGGCGATCCGGTTGTGGAGGCACGTGATGGCAAGACCCTGGCGCGACCTGTTGACTCGCAGCCCTCATCTTCCCCAGTTCCCTGAGCTTCTTCCTCTCCCGCGCGCACGGCGCCTGCGCGTCCCGCTGGCGGCGCTTGCCGTCCTGAGCCTCGCGGCCGGACCGCTGCAGGCGGCCGCGGCCGCGGCGCCCGCCGCCGACGTTCCCTGGGTCGACGACCCGGCCTCGTTGGTCAATCCGATCATCGGAACGTCGGGTGCCGTGGACACCTTCCCCGGCCCCGACGTGCCGTTCGGCATGCTCCAGTGGGGGCCCGACACCACGCCGAACCGCCCCTCCGGCGGCGGTTACGAGTACAACGACAAGAAGATCTCCGGCTACAGCCTCACGCACATCTCGGGCCCCGGCTGCCCCGCCGCCGGCGATGTGCCCGTGCTGCCCTTCGCCGGATCCCTCACCGGTGACCTGAGCGCCACCTCGACCGGCTTCAGCCACGCCAACGAGCAGTCGGAGGCGGGCTACTACCGGCTGACCGACGACGCAGGCATCACCACGGAGCTGACCAGCACCACCCGTGCCGGCCTCGCCACCTTCACCTTCCCGGGCAGCACGGACTCGCACCTGCTGCTCAAGCTCAGCGGCGGCGCCACGCAGATCGACAACACCCGCGCCCAGGTCGTCAACGACCACGAGGTGTCGGGCGCGGTGTCCAGCGGTCACTTCTGCGGCGCCGACAACACCTACACGCTGCACTTCCGTATGACCTTCGACCGCCCCTTCACCAGCAGCGGCACCTGGGTCGGCGGCACGGTCAACCCGCAGGCGAAGTCCCTGCGCCTCGGCGCCCCCGAGCAGTCGCTCGCGTCCCCGGCGACGCGCGGCCCGCAGAAGGAGCGGCACTTCACCGTGCCGGGCCGCCCCGGCCCTCGCGCCGGCCACGGCCCCGCCGCCTCGGCCGCGAAGGGCTCGGAGACCGCCGCCCCGAGTGCCGCCCCCGGCTCCGGCACCCGCGCGAAGCCGCCCGTCACCGGCGCCAACGGCATGTACCTGACCTTCGACACCACCACGCGGAAGGCCGTGACGGCCAAGGTCGCCATCTCGTACACCAGTGACGCCAACGCCGCCAAGAACCTGACCTCCGAGATCCCGGGCTGGAACTTCGCGAAGGTCCGGCAGGCCGGGCACGACGCGTGGAACAAGGTGCTGGGCCGCGTGAGGATCGGCGGCGGCAGCCACGACCAGCAGGTGCAGTTCTACACCGCGCTGTACCACTCGTTGCTGCACCCCAACGTCTTCTCGGACGTCAACGGCGAGTACGCCGGCATGGACGGCGAGATCCACACCGTGCGCAAGGGCCACGCCCAGTACGCCAACTACTCCGGCTGGGACACCTACCGCTCCCAGACGCAGCTGATGGCCGTGGTCGCGCCCGACGCCACCAGCGACGTCGTCACCTCCATGGTCAACGGCTTCGACCAGACCGGCCTGTTCCCCAAGTGGGCGCAGAACAACGGCGAGAGCTACGTCATGGTCGGCGACCCGGCCGCCGGGATCATCGCGGGCGCGTACGCCTTCGGGGCCCGCGACTTCGATGCCAAGGACGCGCTGGACGACCTCGTCCACCAGGCCACCACCCCCAACAACGACCGGCCGGGCCAGGCGGTCCGCGACGCCAAGGGCTATCTGCCGATCGACGGCGCGAACTGGGGCTGCTGCAACTTCTACGGCCCGGTGTCGACGCAGCTCGAGTACGACAGCGCCGACTACGCCATCGCCGCGCTCGCCAAGTCCCTCGGCAGGGACGGCGTCCACCGCACCTTCGCCACCCGCGCCCAGGACTGGCAGAACGTCTTCAACGTGCGCACCGGCTACGTCCAGGCCCGCAACGTCTCCGGCGCCTACGCCACCGGCTTCTCGCCGGGCACCTCCAACGGCTTCGTCGAGGGCACCTCGGCGCAGTACACCCCGATGATCCCGTTCAACCTCAAGGCGCTGATCGCCGCCCGCGGCGGCGCGGACGCCTACGACGCCTACCTCGACAGCCTCCTGTCGGACATCGCCCACCCCGGCGGCACCAACGCCGACCTCAGCAACGAGCCGAGCGTGGAGATCCCCTGGGAGTACTCCTACCTCGGCAAGCCCTGGAAGACGCAGGCCGCCGTCCGCGAGGCCCAGCAGAAGCTGTACTTCAACGCTCCCGTCGGGCAGTTCGGCAACGACGACCTGGGCGCCATGAGCTCCTGGTACGTCTGGTCCGAGCTGGGGATGTACCCGCAGACGCCGGGCACCGACACCCTGGTGCTGGGCAGCCCGGTCTTCCCCAAGGCCCAGATCCGCCTCGGCGGCGGCAGGACGGTGCGGATCAACGCGCCGCAGGCCGCCACGGACGCGCCGTACGTGCAGTCGCTGCGCGTCGACGGCAGCGCGCACGACGCCGCCTGGCTGCCCTTCTCCGACCTGAGCGACGGGGCGACCCTGGACTTCACCCTGGGCACCAGCCCCAACACCGCCTGGGCCTCGGCTCCCTCGGCGGCCCCGCCGTCCGACGCCACCGGCCAGCGCACCGTGCTCGCGGGCTCCGGCCCGTCCGGCGCGGGACTGGTGCTCGCCCCCGGCGGCAGCGGCAGCGGCACGCTCGACCTGGCCAACATCGGCGCCAAGGAGGAGGTCGTGCGCTGGACCGCCCAGGTCCCGTCCGGGGTCTCCATGGACACCACGTCCGGCTCGCTCACCCTGGGCGCGGGCGCGAAGGAGGCCCACCCGGTGACGGTGACCGGCGGCGGCGCGGAGGGCACGTACGACATCGTGTTCTCGCTGAGCACCGCGTCCGGCACCGACCTGGGCACCACCGTGCTGCACGTCGCCGTCGCGGAACCGGGCGCGCTGTGGCCGTACTACACCAACGAGGGCGTCCACCCCGACGGCAGCCAGTACAACGGCGGCTTCGACGGCGGCGGCTGGGCGTACTCGAAGGAGGCGCTGGCGGCGGCCGGGATCGAGGGCGGCAGCACGGTGACCGCCGACGGCATCACCTACACCTGGCCCAGCACCACCGCCGGGCAGCCCGACAACATCGAGGCCTCGGGGCAGACCGTCCCGCTGGCCGCGCCCGCGGGGACGGCGTCCGTCGGCCTCCTGGGTTCGGCGACCAACGCCTCGTCGGCCGGCGCGACCGGCACCTTCACCGTCACCTACGCCGACGGCAGCACGGCGCAGATCCGCTCCGGCTTCTCCGACTGGACGCTGGGCGGCGGCGGGGGCAAGCCCATCCCGGGCAACACCACGGCCGTCACGACGGCCTACCGCAACACCGGGAGCGGCAAGCAGGACAAGGTGGCCACCTATGTGTTCGCCGTGAAGCTGCCCGTGGACGCCGCCAAGCGCGTCGCGAGCATCACCCTGCCGGCGACCGCCGACGGCACGGCGCACGTGTTCGCCTTCGGGTACGGGAGCTGACACCGCGGCCGGGGGGGGGGGCCGCGGACCGCCCCGCCCCCCCCCCCCCGGCCCCCCCCCCGCCCGACCCCGCGAACCAGGCCCCCCCGCCCCCCGGGGCCCGGGCGGCCAAAGACCCCC